>NZ_NPIH01000001.1 GCF_012275575.1 Paraburkholderia sp. SG-MS1
GGCTCGATCAGGTCGAGCAGCATCGGCGCGCGGTCATCGAGCCATAGCGTCACACTCGCTAGCGAGAATTCCTGCGGCAAATGGCTGAACAGGGTGTCGAGAAACGAGGCGAAATCCTGCGCGTCGATCAACCGCAACTCGACGTTCTGAAAGCGGCGCAACGTGCGCTCGTTGTGTTGCACGGTATCGACTAGCGAGCGAAGGCGGTCGGAGAGCGGCGTTTGGGCGAGATTCGTCACGGTATCAGGATGCGAGCCCGAAGGCGAAGCGGGGATGGCAGCCTTAACCGCTCTAATAACGGCCGATCTGGCGAGGTCTTGACGATGAGATCACGGCGCGGGTGTCGATGCGCCTCTTAAGTTTCGCTTAATTCTTCCCTGCAACCATGCGCACACCATCCCCTGTTAAGCCGCCAGAATATCGGCGGTCTTTTTTCTTAAGGGTGTCGACGACGCGCCAAAAGACGGGCTGCATGCCCGCGCAGAAGGAGTCAAATCATGGTTGAAAAAACAGTATTCGAGCATTTGCGCGCCATGCCCGGCATTGAATGGGTCAGCCAGATCCACACCTGCAAAGTCTCCGACCCGTTGCAGCCGCCTTGGGGACGTTCGTACCGCC
Source organism: Paraburkholderia sp. SG-MS1 (assembly GCF_012275575.1). Lineage (GTDB taxonomy): Bacteria > Pseudomonadota > Gammaproteobacteria > Burkholderiales > Burkholderiaceae > Paraburkholderia. Next base: position 619 of record NZ_NPIH01000001.1, read on the forward strand.
TCGTCGAATGGACCATGAAGCACACGCCCGAATCGAGCCGCCGGGTCGTGCCCGCTGAAAGCACACCGTTCGAAATCGCTCAGGCCGTTGTCTCACACGTCCCGGGTCGCCGCTTCTGCCAGCAAGGCAACGAATAAGCGCTGCCGCGCGCTCTCCCTCATTGCGCTGTACCCGTCGAATCGCAGTACTCCAGCGCGTCTTCCAGCCTGTCGTTGCCCCAGAACATTTCATCGCCGACGAAAAACGTCGGGGCACCGAATATCCCCTTGGCCACGGCCATTTCGGTCTGTTTGCGCAGGCGCAGTTTGTTGGCGTCGCTTTGCGAGTCGGCGATGATCTGCTGAGCTGGCAAGCCGAGTTCGTCGAGTGCTTCGCGCACTACCTCTGCTGAGCCGATGTCGCGGTCATCGGCGAAATTAAGTTGCATGATCCTACGGCAATAGGCGGCCATCCATTGCCGGTCCGCGCCCAGTAGGGCCACGCGCATCGCCAGCAGCGCCGCACGCGGGAAGGCGCCTGGCCGCACGAACGGGATGCCGTATTTACGGCATTGCCGTTCCATGTCCTTCCAGACGTACGCGCCCTTCTCCTTCTGCAGCACGAATGGCGAGTTCGCGAAGCCGAGGTCGCGAAACACGGGCCCCAGCAAGAACGGCCGCCAACGAATCCGCACGCCGTGCGCGGCTGCCAGCGCCTCGATGCGCATAACGCTCAGGTAACTGTAATTGCTGCCGAAGTCGAACCAGAACTCGATCTCCGGGGCGAGGGAAGTTGTCGAAGAAGACGTAGCGTCATTCATGTTGCCTCCGGTATCCAGCATGCCCACTCATTGCCGCCGATGGACTACGTCCGTGCAATGCTTGAAAGTCGCGAGTGACGGTTCTGCCTATGATGAACCTCCCCACTCATGTCACGTTGACGGTCCGTCATGACCTATCCGTACGACATGCTCACCGCCGCCTGTCTCTTCATCATTGCCGTGTTGCCGTCGATTCTGCTCGCGTTGTCCTGGCCTCACTAAAGCTACTCGCATGGCTTGGCGTGAAGCCGCTGCCGCACGCCGTGTGGCCTCGAAAAAAGACGCGTTATACTGTACATATATACAGTATTTTTCGTCTGAGCAATGCATCTTCCACCTTTCGAACCTCCCACGCTCGCCGAGTTGCGCACCTGGTGGCGCACGCGCGACGAGCGGGCCGTCCAGCGGCTAATCCTCGAAATTCAGCGGCAGCGGCTCACGCTGCTGGAGTTGCGTTACCTGATCGATAGCGGCGTTCATCAGGCGCGCGCCACGGATCGCACATTGGTCGAACGCGGCGAACCGTTGATGACGCTACGCATCAGGGTCGCGCAGGAAGTGCTGCGGGTCGGCGACATCGACGATACGCGGCAAGCAAGCCGCGCCGAACGGGACAAGGTCGCCGTTCGCACGCAAAGTCAGATGGAATACTCGCGCGAAGGCCGCCTGCGACGGCAGCGCCGCAACATCTAGCCCAAACGCCCTTCGTACATGACGAAACTAAACAGACGCGCGGCTCGATCAGCGCGTCTGCGCGGCCACGCGCAGGCCGAGCGAAATGAACAGCACGCCGATAATTTTGTTCTGCCAGCGTGTCAGCCACGTCAACCGCTTGACGAACTTGCCCAGCGGCCGAATGGTCAACACGATCAGCGTTGTATACAGCGCGCTCATGCCGACGAAGATCAGTCCCAGCGTGGTGAACTGGAGAAAGGTAGAACCGTGTTCGGGGCGCACGAACTGCGGCAGAAACGCTAGAAAAAACAGCGCAGTCTTGGGATTCAATACTTCGGCGGGAATCGCCTGAAAGAACGCTTTCGATCCCGATACCGGCGCGACCACCGGCAATTGCGCGCACGCCTGCTTCTCGCGCAGCGCGCGAATGCCCAGATAGACGAGATAGGCCGCGCCGACGTATTTCACCGCATTGAACGCGAGCGCGGAAGTCATCAGCAATGCGGAGAGGCCGACTGCAGCGCCTAGCGTGTGAATGAAATCGCCAGCCGCGATACCGAGACCGGTGAGAATGCCGGCCTTGCGCCCGCCATGCACGGTGCGCGTCAACACCAGCAGCACCGCCGGGCCCGGAATGAGGAAGAGCCCGAGCACGACTGCAACGAAAGTCCCCAACGTGGATAGGTCAAGCATATTGTCTCCTTGTCGACGCGCTGGATTCAGCGAACTGGCGCGCGTTCAGCAGGCAATTGTAGACGAATGCGCGATGTCGCTCTTTTGCGGCGCGGACGTGCTGTGTCGCGGCCCAGCCCAAGGTCCTCGTGGGTAATACGCCGCCGATCCGTTACCATGGCGAGCACCGAGCCGCGTGCGGCTCGCACCTGTTCATACTGAAGTCTTTGCCTTGCCGACCTATACCTTGCCTGCAGCGCTGAGCGCGGAACTCGAGATTCGAAAGAGCCGATTCATTGCCCATGCAATACCGGTTGCCGACCGCGATGCCGCAATGGCCGAGCTACGGCGGCTGCGCCACGAACATCCGGCCGCGACGCATGTGTGCTGGGCGTTGCTGGCCGGCGGCCAGTCCGGCATGTCCGACGACGGCGAACCGTCCGGGACCGCTGGAAGGCCGATTCTCGAAGTACTGCGGCATCACGATCTGGACGGCGTGCTGGCGGCCGTCGTGCGCTACTACGGCGGCGTGAAACTCGGCGCCGGCGGTCTTGTGCGCGCCTACACCGATGCAATCGCGTCCGCCCTGCTGGATGCGCCGCGAATCGAGAGGATTGCTCAGGTTTCGTTAATCGTCGAAGTGAGTTATGCCGATGAAGCCAAAGTTCGCCGGTGGATCGAAGCCGAGGCATATACGCTTGTAGACAGCGCATATGGCATGCTGGTGAAGATGACGATCCGCTTACCCGTCAATAAGCTCGAAGAAGCTCAGCGAGTGCTGGTGGATATGACTCAGGGAAAAGCAGGTTTCTTTTGATAGTCCAACCGTCCAGCTCTCCTTTGCGAAAACGCAAACAGCGAAAGCACGAGAACAGGATTGCACGGTACATAAAGGTAAAAATATGACAATGCTTTAATGACGCGGTGTCTATTAAAAAAACGGCTCTGTATGATGAACAGATTCCTGCCAATACGACAGGGAACGTGAACCGTGTCATCCAGAAGGGCCCAGCGGTCGGCTCACTGTTACCATGCTGTTCTCTACCGGGATGTCTCCATTAAAAAGGGCAACGCCTCTGACCTCGACCGCCGCTTTTTCCAGCACAGCGCCTGAATTGCCGCGACGGAGCCCGTCCCTGCCGCGCCTGGCCAGTTCCATGGGTTCAACGTTGCGCACGACTCTGCTCAGGGGCTGCGGCATCGTTGCGCTGCCGTTGGTGCTATCGGCGTGCTCATGGTCGTGGTTCGGCCTGAATAGCAGTGCGCCGCGCGCGGCCGCGCATTCCACCGGATCGCTCAGCGTCGCCCCTGCCCGCGAGTTCGCCTACGTGCCTGCTCGCAGCGGACGCGTTTCGCCGAACCGCATCGAGAACACCGCCATGACCGGCATCGTACTCAAGGACGACATTAACGAAACCGTGCGCAACGGGGTGGCGAACAGTTTGCAGGTCGCGGGGTTTCGTCTCAACGATCGCAAGCGGGTGCTGAGTGGCAGCATCGAGATGTTCACCGTCGACGATGCGCGCTCGCCGGCGTTCTGGACGCTGAAGATGCGCTACGTGGTCACCGACTCCGCTACCCGTCAAATCGTGTTCGCGACCGTCAAGACGGTCAAACGGAAGTCGCCGAAATTCACGAGTAGTACGGTCGCGATCGAAGATACCGTCAAGCTGAGCGTCGACTCGTTGATTAGCGATCCCGGATTTGTCAAAGCGGTGAACTAAACGCGTCGGTGTGGGGTGCGAGCGAGTTTCGCTACAATTTCATGAACCACGGGTCGCGCGCCGGCCCCGCCGGCCGTGATGGCCATCCCGCCGCGCGATTCCCTGCAATCTGCCGTTCATCGCGCGAGCCATCATGTCCATCACCGCCTGGCTGTTCTTTTTGCCCGCCTGCTTCGCTATCAACCTCGCGCCCGGGCCCAACAATCTGTTGTCGATCAATGTAGCGGCGCGTCATGGATTCCTGAAGGCGTTCGTCGGCGGCACCGGCCGGCTGGTTGCATTCGCGATGATGCTGGTACTCGCCGCAACCGGTCTTGCAGTCGTGCTGCACGCCTCGGAGTGGTTCTTTCTTGCGATCAAACTGGCTGGCGCAGCGTATCTGATCTGGCTTGCCATTCAACTGTGGCGCAGCGATGCGCCCACCATCGATACGTCGCAACCGCAGGATGCGTCGCTCGGTCGAATTGCGTGGCGTGAGTTTCTCGTCGCGGCCGGCAATCCGAAGGCGATTCTGGTCTTCACGGCGTTTCTGCCGCAGTTCCTCGACGTTGCAAGGCCGATCGTGCCGCAGTTCGCGGTGCTCGGCGCGAGTTTTCTGGTGCTCGAATGGGTAGCGATTGCGCTCTATTCGTGGGCCGGGATGTATCTCGGGGAATGGTTGGTGCGGTCGCGGGTTAGGCGGTGGTTTAATCGCTTTTGCGCCGGGTTTCTGGCGGCGATCGGGGCGAGTTTTTTGTTGGTGAGGAGAGCGTGAAGATGAACCATGCACGCCCCGGCTCTGTCACGCCGTGCGTGTAGAACGTCGCCATCGCACGAAGGCCTGCTATGGCGAATTCGCCATAGCAGCGATCGCGTCGTCCTTCCATAACCGATACCTAATGTATCGGCCCAGAAACTTTAACTATCTGCATTCGTCGCACCCCCTTATTCTCAAACAGTGCCCCGTTGGCTACGCTAGGGGCGATCGACTTCTCATAGTCACTGGAGCGGCATCATGAAGATCTGCATCTTTGGAGCGGGGGCGATTGGCGGCCTGATGGGCGTGCAACTCGCCCGTGCAGGCGCGGACGTGAGTTTCATCGCGCGCGGAGCACATCTGGCGGCCATGCGCGAGCATGGCGCGCGTTTGATCATGGACGGCGAGACATTCAGCGCACCGGTTCGCTGTACGTCCGACCCACGCGAACTCGGCGTGCAAGACTTCGTGATCGTCACGCTAAAGGCCCATTCGTTGCCTGGCGTGGTCGACTCCATGCAGCCTCTGCTCGGCAAACACACGGCGATCGTCACCGGCGTCAACGGCATTCCCTATTGGTACTTTTATCAGCATGGCGGGCGCTTCGCCGGCACGCGCCTCGCAAGCGTCGACCCGGACGGCGGTCAGTGGACGAAGCTCGGCCCCGAACGGGCGATCGGTTGCGTGCTGTATCCCGCTGCGGAGATCGTCGAACCCGGTGTGATCAAACATGTGTACGGAAAGAAATTCCCTATCGGCGAGCCGAGTGGCGAGCGCACGCCGCGCATTCAGCAACTGCACGACATCATGCAGGCTGCGGGTTTCGAAGCGCCGATTCGCGACAACATCCGCGACGAAATCTGGCTCAAGCTGTGGGGCAATCTGTGCTTCAATCCGATTAGCGCATTGACGCACGCCACGCTCGACGTGCTCACCAGCGACCCGGGCACACGCGCGGTATCCCGCACGATGATGCTCGAAGCCAAGCGGATTGCCGATCAGTTCGGCGTGCACTTTCGCGTCGACGTGGAAAAGCGGATCGACGGTGCGGGCGCGGTCGGCGCGCATAAGACGTCGACGCTGGTCGATCTGGAGAATCGCCGTCCGATGGAGATCGATCCATTGTTGACGGTCGTGCAGGAAATGGGACGTCTCGTCGCCGAACCCACGCCCACTATCGACGTGGTGCTGGCACTGATCAAACTGCGCGAGCGCATGGCATTGCAGGGCAACTGATCGAGCAGCGTCGCGGTCTTTTCATCTCTTCCTGTTGCCGCCGCAATAAGAGAAGGATCGAATGCCTCGTGCGTTCGATCCTTCTTTTTACTCGCTATCGCTCTATTGATCGATCGCCAGCCACACCGCCTTCGGTTCAGTGAAGTTCTCGATCGCGACGTCGCCGTGTTCGCGGCCGAAGCCTGAATCGCCGGACCCGCCCCACGGTAGCCGCACGTCGGTATAGCCGTAGGTATTGATCCACACGGTGCCCGCTTTCAGGTCCCGCGCCACCCGATGCACCCGGCCAATGTCCGCGCTCCATACACCGGCCGCGAGGCTATACGCCGTACCATTGGCAATCCTGATCGCATCGGCCTCGTCATTGAAGCGAATCACGCTGGCTACCGGCCCGAAAATCTCCTCCTGCGAAATGCGCATTTCGTGCTCGACGTTGGCGAACACCGTCGGTTCGACGAAGAAACCGCGCTCGCCGATTCTCGCGCCGCCAGTCACAAGCGACGCACCTTCGGCTTGCCCTGCGTCGACATAGCCCAACACGGTCTTCATCTGCGCGGCGGAGATGAGCGGGCCCATCGACGTTTCGCGCGCCGACGGATCACCGACCTTGATCGACTTCGCACGCGCGCTGAGACGCTCGACCACCTCGTCGTACACGTCGCGATGAGCGAGAATGCGCGAGCCCGCCGAACACACCTGACCGGTATTGAAGAAAATCCCCGATGCTGCGGCGCGCACCGCATTGTCGAGATTTGCATCGGGGAAAATCAGGTTCGCCGACTTGCCGCCGAGTTCGAGCGTGACGCGCTTGAAATTGCCGGCCGCGCCTTGCAGAATGCCCCGCCCGACCGACGGCGAGCCCGTGAAGGTCACCTTGTCGACACCCGGATGCGCCACCAGCGCATCGCCGACCACCCGTCCTTTGCCAGTGACGATGTTCAGCACGCCGGGCGGCACGCCCGCTTCGAGCGCAAGCTCGCCGATGCGCAACGCGGTGAGCGGCGTGATCTCCGCGGGCTTGACGATCAGCGTGCAACCACACGCGAGCGCCGGCGCGATCTTCCACATGCCGATCATCAGCGGGAAATTCCACGGCACGATCGCAGCGACCACGCCCACCGGCTCGCGCAACGTGTATGTCAACGCATCGGGCCGCGTCGGCACCACCTGACCGTTGATCTTGTCGCACCAGCCCGCGTAGTATTCGAGCGTATCGATCGCAGCCGGAATGTCCTGGCGCATCACCGAGGCAATCGGCTTGCCGGCGTCGAGACTTTCGAGCGCGGCGATCTCGTCGAGGTTGGCGCGCATCAGGCCGGCGAGACGCGTCAGAATGCGGCCACGCTCGGCCGCACGAATCGAATTCCATACTTTCAGCGCGGCGCGCGCGGCATGCACCGCTGTATCGACGTCGGCGGCGCTGCCCTGCGCCACCAGCGCAACGGGCTCTTCGGTGGCCGGATTGATGTCGACGGAATATTCGCCTGTGCCCGGCGGCAAACGCTTGCCGTCGATCAGCAGATCATGGCGCCTGAGGTCGGTGTCAGTTTCCATCATGAAGCTCCTTGAATGGATATTGTCGTGTGGCTGAGCGCGGCGAATCGCTTGGGGAGAATGCCCGCCATCGCGGCTGATGCTAAGGCTCGTGCAAAAGGGCGCTGCGCGACGCAAATGCCGGCCCTGTGAGCGCTTGCGAGGGAGAGGATGTCGCGCCGCCGTGTGCGTCGATAGACTCCGGCGCGGCGAACTGTGTCCAGGCCGCCGCGGCGTTAGGTCGTAAAGAGCGGTTCCGGCGATGCACGAGGAAGGTAGTCACGGTCACTTCGGGCACCAAGGGCCGGCTCACCAGCGAGCCCCCCGGTGCCGGCCAATGCGCGTCGACAGGCAACACGCCGACGCCGAGGCCCAGTTCGACCATGCGCGACACAGCCGCCACATGGCCGAGTTCCTGCAGCGGGCGCCGCTTCAATTCATTTGCGCTGAAGGCGAGTTCAAGTGCCGCGCGCACGCCCGTGTCGGCATTCAGCGTGATGAGCGAGCACTGCTGCAATGCGCGCCATGCAACACTGTCATGCCGGGCTAATGGATGGGAGGAAGGAGTCACTGCATGCAGCGGCGTCCTGAAGATCACCTGCGCGTGCAGCAATTCATTGTCGAACGGCTCGACCAACGACACGAGGCCGAAATCCACTTCGCCTTGCTCCACGCTCGCGAGCACAGCGCTTTGCGGCTGATCCCTGACCGATACGATCAACTCGGGAAACGCCGATGCGCAACGTGCAAGCGCCTGCGCGACGCAACTCGACGACAGCACGGGATTGCTTGCCAGCACCACGACACCGGTGTGTCCGTCGTACGCAGCGCGCTCTTCGAGCAAAGTCAGTTCAATCTCGTCGAGCAGCCGGCCAATCCGACGTTCGAGGCTCGCGCCCGCATGGGTCAATTCAACCTGGCGTGTGGTGCGATCGAAGAGTTTCAATTCAACGGCATCTTCCAGTTCGCGCACACAGCGGCTCACCGCCGATTGCGTCAGATCGAACTCGCGGGCCGCGCGCGTGAAACTCCGCTCACGTGCGACGGCAACGAACACCTTGAGCTGCTGCAACGAAACGTTCATGACGTCTGCGCCAGGCGCGGGCAGTTCATGCTATTCCCCGGTCTGATCGGGCCAGTGGCTGAGCCGCGAAGCATTGCCGTTGCCCGCGATTGCCAGCGCGCCTTGAGGCTCGTTGTGCGACTCGATCCAGCGCGAGCGCATCGGTGCAAGGACGAATTTCGCCGAGATGCCCGCGGCGATCGTAATGACCGCGGAAACGATAAAGACGAGATTCCAGCCGCCCGCGGCCGCCAGTACCGATGCGATCGGCACGAGCAAAGCCGCCGTGCCCTTCGCTGTGTACAAGGTACCCGCATTCGCCGTTGCGTACTTGCTGCCGAAAGTATCGGCGCAAATTGCCGGAAAGATCGAGAAGATCTCACCCCAGAACAGGAAGATCAGTCCGGCGAAAACCATGAACGCATACGGATTGGTGCCGAACTGCATCAAGCCGAGCAGCGCGAGGCCCTCCCCGATGAAGATCACGAACATCGTATTTTCGCGGCCGATCTTGTCGGAGATGAAACCGCACAACGGACGTGTCAAGCCATTGAGGATGTTGTCGATCGAAAGGGTGGCGGTGAGCAGCGGCAACGTCAGTCCGAGGAACGACATCGGAATGCGGGCGAGGCCCCAGTCTCTCGCGATCGGGCCGATTTGCGCCGTCGCCATCAGCCCGCCTGCGGCAACCGCCACGAACGACACATAGATCACCCAGAACACCGGCGTCTTGATCATCTGGCGCGACGTGAAGTCGGCCTTCGACACGGCAAACTTGCTCTTGCGCACACCTTGCTGACGCAGCACCGGCCGGATCAGTAGCATCGCGAGCAGGAAAATGCTGACGCCTTGCAAAATGCCGAAGAAGAAGAACGCGTGCTCGAAACCCGAGCGCGTGATCATGTTGGCAATCGGAATCACCGTAATCGCCGCGCCCGCGCCGAAGCCCGCTGCCGTCAGACCCGCTGCAAGACCGCGTCGGTCGGGAAACCATTTCAGCGCATTGCCGACACACGTGCCGTACACGCCGCCCGCGCCGATGCCGCCAATCACCGCGGACGCGTACAGCACGCCCAATGTAGTCGCATACGAATTCATGACCCAAGACAAGCCCGCGCATAGGGCGCCCACCGCGACCACCGGCCGTGGCCCGAACTTGTCGACCAGCAAACCTTCGAGCGGTACGAGCCACGTTTCGGTCAGGATGAAAATCGTGAAGGCGAGCTGAATGGACGCTTCGCCCCAGTGATGCCTCGCGTTCATGGGCGCGACGAACAACGTCCATGCGTATTGCAGATTCGCCACCAGCGCCATGCATGCGATGCCGATCACGAGCTGCCACCAACGATTCCCCAAAAACCTGCGGGTCGTTGTTTCCTCGGTGATATTGTCCATGAGCCTTGTCTCCGCTATTTGTCTGGTGCAGCCGGCCGACGCCCGAAGGACAGTGCCTTCGGAGGACGCGCCTCGCTGTATGCGTCCCACTTATGGTTAGAACCCGAAAAGCCTTGCTTTTCGGGAAGATCTAATATCCGCTATTTAATCCACTTCTTTAAAACAGCCGATTTGATTCATCGCATTTTTCAGGACTTCTTTATTCCGATCAATTAACCGGCAAAGCATGCATGACGGGCTGCTTCGTCCACCATGCCTGATATCCAAGCGTTAACCCGAATGCGGTAGCGGCAATTTCGCTTTTCTTATACAGACCGATGCTAGGGTCATTGCTGAATTACTAATAATTAAAGTTTGTTATTATGTGGATTCACATTTGCTTATACATCGGCCATGACGATGCGCAATGCGACTCTACGGCAACTGAAGGTCTTTGAAACGGTGGCGCGCCACCTGAGCTTCTCGCGCGCCGCGGAGGAATTGCATCTGACGCAACCCGCCGTCTCTACCCAGGTCCGGCAGCTCGAAGAACATGCGGGACTGCCGTTGTTCGAACAGCTTGGTAAAAAGATCTATCTGACACCGGCCGGCACCGAAATGCTTCACTACAGCCGCGCGATCATCCAGCAGTTTCACGAAGTCGACGAAGCGATGTCGCAGCTCAAAGGCGTCTCCGGCGGCAAGCTGAATGTCGCGGTAATCAGCGCGGGCGACTACTTCTTTCCGCGTGTGCTCGCCGAATTCACGCGCCGCTATTCCGGCGTCGTTCTCAATCTGGCGGTGCACAATCGCGAAGAACTGCTGCATCAACTCGCGACCAACCAGACCGATCTCGCCGTGATGGTGCGCCCGCCGCACGAGACCGACGCGACCAACGAGCCGTTTGCACCGCACCCGTATGTCATCGTGGCGGCGCCCACCCATCCGCTCGCGCACAAACGCAACATCCGGATGAGTCAGCTCGCGAACGAAGCCTTTATCGTGCGCGAGCGCGGTTCGGACACATGGAATTCGATGGAAGAAGGTTTTGCGGGACGCCTCTCCAATCTGAAGATCGCCATGGAGATCAAGAGCACCGAGACGATCAAGCAGGCAGTAATCGCCGGAATGGGCATCGCGTTCCTGTCCGCGCATACGATCAGCCTCGAATTGCAGCTGGGCCATCTGGTCGTGCTCGATGTCGAGAGCTTTCCCGTCATGCTTAACTGGTACGTCGTGCACCGGAAAAACAAGCGCCTGCCGCCCGTGGCCGTCGCCTTCAAACGCTTCCTCATGGAGGAAGGCGCGAACCTGATCGAAAAGATCACGCGCGTCAAGGAATTGAGCGTGTATAAGCAGTAAGCTATGGACACCCAATAAAACTTTAACTATTTCAAATTGTCCGGTACTTCTATGCTGCAAGCGAGTTCTCTCACTTGTCAGCCCAGGAGGCCGATCATGAACCACGCTCCGGTTGCGTCTCATACCAGCAGCACGTACACCGTCCGTCTTTCCGCGGACGCTTCTGACGACGCCCATCTGAGCGCATACAACGCCGCGTTCAGCGACCTCGGCCTGCGATTTCGCTGGGATCATGCGACGCTCGATCCGCTGAGGGAATTCAATGGCGAAATGGCGCGCATCACTGCTTACATCGAGCGGTATCACGGTCATCTTCACCGCGCCTACGATGCCGACTTTCTCGCGCAAATGATCCTGCACAAGAAGGACCGGTACTACAGCGAGTTCGCGGCCGCAGGCGCTTGAGGGCTCAGGGGGGATCATGGTCCCGCCGTACGTCGCCTCTGCGGTTCGATGAGGTTGCGCATTCATGCAGTGACTCATCTTCAATGCCGCGCCGTGAAATGACTCGCACGATGGCGAACGCACTCGCGTTGACGTCTGTTCGCGCGCCCGCTGTCATGCCGGCATGCGCGATGACGATACGCTACCGTACGGATCGTTCCCGGCGCCATGTCGCGCAGTGCCCACGCCTGTTCTTCTCCGCCATGCCACTCGATGCGCGCGAGCAGCCCTCCCTTGCTCATGTCCACACCATCGCAACGTGCGGCGAAAGCGTGCGCGTGCAACACGCGCCCTTCCTCGTGGCCGGCGGAGTACTCGCGGCTGATCATCAGATGCGCGCCCATGGCGGACGCCAGCGCGCTCATGGCAAGCAGTGCCGCGAGTCCGAACGGCTGCGCCTGCTCGGTCGCGAAACCGTAACCGAGCCATCCGCAGAGCAGCATCGCGAACAGATTGACGATGCGGTGGCCCGGACGCGCGATCGTATTCAACTGCAATGCGCCGCGTAACTTGCAGAACGCAATCGCGGAAGTCGCGAAGATCAGTGCGCCGATGAAGACGGCTGCATAGAGTTCGATACGCTCGGCACTTTCCCGTGCATCCATCGATAAATAGCGCACGACGCCGCCGGACATGACAGCGAGTCCCATACCGCTGCCCAGGAGCGCGACGAGACGCGGCCGTCGCGTCAGATCGCAACCGCGTACGAGCCATGCTCCGAACACGGCGCCCAGCAGCGCGGCGTCGACTACCGCGCCGCTCGCTCCCATTCCCGCGGCGAAGAGTCCCGTGAACACGGCTGCCAACGCGCCCGCATGCCAATATGGCCGGCGCGTCGCCCGCATGTCGAGCTGTCGTTGCCCGACCGCGGCAAGCGCAACCGTCAACACAGAGATCAACGCCGCACCAAGACCGGCGGCCAGCGAGAAGCACACGCCCATCCATGCAGTACTGTCAGACGCCTGCAGCATGCGTACTCCTTCGAGTTGCGATGCAAAAACGCTGGACCGATGTTTCAGTTCACCGTCAGACCACGCCCGCCGCAACGCCCGGCGGCACCGGTGCGACCGGCTCCGCATGCGCGGCGCTCAATTTGTTGCTCAGCGTGCCGATTCCGTCGATCGTAATCGACACGGTCGCGCCATCCTTGATCGATCCGACGCCGACCGACGTACCGCACGCGATCACATCGCCGGGTTCGAGCGTGAGATCCTGCGAGATCAGGCTCACCTGCTGCGCGGGCGAGAAAACCATATCGGCAAGCGGATAGTTCTGCCGTTCGATGTCGTCGAGTTTCGTCACGAGATGCGCCTGCTGCCACGCGAAACCGGAGACAATCGCCGGACCGATACAACAGAACGTATCGAAGCCTTTCGCGCGGCACCATTGCGGAAAATGCGGATTCTCGTTCAGCAGATCCGCTGCGGTCACGTCATTGACGAGCGTGTAGCCGAAGATCGCGTCGGCGGCCTCCTCCACGCTGGCGTCGCGGCAACGCCGACCGATCACGATGCCCAGCTCGCCTTCGTAGGCGATCTTGCCCGCGTAACTTAAGGGTCGCCGGATGGGCTCACCTGCCCCGATTACCGAGGCCGCCGGTTTCAGCAAAAAAAGCGGATGCGTGGGCACGGGTTTGTCGAGCTTCGCCGCCAGCGCGTGAAAGTTGTTCCATAGCGCGATGACCTTGCCGGGCGCGCACGGCGCGAGCGGCGTCAGCGCGAGCGTCGACAATACCGCGCCGGTTGGCACCGGTTGCTCGAGACTTTCGTACTCGTGCAGATAACCACCTTCGACACGGCCGAACACGATACCACCGTCGTTCGACATGAACCGCATCCACGTATCCATACGTCGCTCCTTGAGCGTTCGGGGACAATCCTGGGTTGACTGACTTCGACTCCCGCGCCTTCAGATCGCGCCGGCCGTGCGCAATGCGCTGATCTGCTGCGGCGAATAGCCGAGTTCGGCCATCACTTCGTCGGTATGTTCACCCAGCAATGGCGAACGTTTGACGTCGGTCGGACTGTCGGACAGCTTGATAGGATTGCCAACGGTCAGATACTTGCCGCGCGTCGGATGATCCACTTCGACGATCGTGCCGGTTTTGCGCAACGACGGTTCCTCGGCGATTTCCTTCATCGACAGGATCGGCCCGCACGGAATATCGTATTTGTTGAGGATCTGCATGGCCTCGAATTTCGTCTTGGTCATGGTCCAACGCTCGATCTCGGCAAAGATCTCTTTCAGGTGCGGCAGACGCGCCGCAGGCGTCGCATAGTCGGGATCGGTCGCCCACTCTTCCTTGCCGATCACATTGCAGATCTTCGCCCACACCGGCGCTTGCGTGATGAAGTAGATATACGCATTCGGGTCCGTTTCCCAGCCCTTGCACTTCAGGATCCAGCCCGGCTGACCGCCACCCGACGCATTGCCCGCACGCGGCACCGCTTCCCCGAACGACCCGTTCGGATATTGCGGATATTCTTTCATCGTGCCGGTGCGGTCAAGCCGCTGCTGATCGCGCAGCTTCACGCGGCACAGGTTGAGTACACCGTCCTGCATCGCGGCGAGCACGCGCTGACCGCGACCGGTTTGCGTGCGCTGATACAACGCCGTGACGATGCCGAGCGCCAGATGCAAACCCGTACCGCTGTCGCCGATCTGCGCGCCGGTCACGACCGGCGGCCCGTCGTCGAAGCCGGTGGTCGACGCCGCACCGCCCGCACACTGCGCGACGTTCTCGTAGACCTTGCAGTCCTCATAAGGTCCAGGACCAAAGCCCTTTACCGACGCGACGATCATGCGCGGATTCAGTTCCTGGATCCGCTCCCACGTGAAGCCCATGCGATCCAGCGCGCCCGGCGCGAAGTTCTCGACCAGCACGTCGCATTTCTGGATCAGCGCTTCGAGCACCAGTTTGCCTTCAGGGTTTTTCGTATCGATCGTGATCGAACGCTTGTTGTGGTTGAGCATCGTGAAGTACAGGCTGTCCACGTCGGGAATATCGCGCAACTGCTCGCGCGTGATGTCGCCCGCGCCGGCCCGCTCCACCTTGATCACATCCGCGCCGAACCACGCCAGCAATTGCGTGCAGGTCGGTCCCGATTGCACATGCGTGAAATCGAGAATGCGTACACCGTCGAGTGCTTTGCCCATGTCATGTCTCCAGAAGGCCTTGGGTTTTACTTGTGCATGGTCCGGTTCTTCGCGCCCGGCGGGTACTCGCGCGGGTCAACCCAGACATTGACGACAGCCGAACGGCCGGTACGATGGTTCGCTTCGCGAGCGCGCTGCAACGCGCCGGCGATCTGCGCGGGGTCGCGCACTTTCTCGCCATGGCCGCCGAGCCTGTCGGCGAGCCGGTGTCCGCGAGCGATGACGCCGGCATTGCGCGCCGTCTGCGTGAGCGTGTCGTCGGTCGTCGTGGTACGCATCGTAGGGTTCTGCGATGAAACTGCTGCAGACATGGTTGTCTCCCTGTGTCTTTTGCTATAGCGCTTACGCCGACACCGCCTCTGTCACATACGGTATGTGATATATCAACTTCGATCAAGCCTAATTTCGCGAGGCGTGTGCGTCGGCACACCGGCTGTACGGCTTGCTGCTCAAGGCTTTACAGTGAAAAAGCGGCAGAGCTACCTAGTACCTCTCGGGAAAATACTGACCGGCGGCGCACGGCTGAAACGATCTGTTGATATATCACATACCATATTTATTAGATCGTCAAGCATGGGTTATCCCTGTCACGCGAGCAACGCTCAAAAAAAAGTCTGCGGTGCTTGAACACCGCAGACCTTTTCGTCGGCATCGCCGGTCAACCGCTCAGGTCATCAATCCAGAAAATCGCAATTCGCCTCGACGAACGCGGCGAGATCCAGCGAGTGCTGACGCACGAGCCGCTCGGCCAGCTCGGTGTCGCGTTGTTCCAGCGCCTCGATGATCCGCAGATGATCGACGATTGAGCGCGACGCGCGGTCGCTCTGCGAAATCGTCATGCGACGGATCGCCCGCACGTGGATGAAGATGTTCTTGATGGTGTCCAGAATGATCTGCGACTTCGACAACTCGACGATCGCCTGATGAAACGCGATGTTGGCGTCCGAATACTCGGCGATATGCTCGGCCGGCGTCGCATCGCGGAAATTGTCGAACATATGGCGCAGACGGGCGATTTCCGCGTCCGTGGCATGCAGCGTGGCGAGTCGCGCCGCCATGCTTTCGAGCGCCGCCCACATCTGGATCATCTCGACTATTTCGCGCTTGCTCTTGCGCACGATATAAATGCCGCGCCGCGGCACCATGCGCAGAAAGCCTTCCTGCTCGAGAAGCGTCATCGCTTCGCGCACCGGCGTGCGGCTCACGCCGAGCGATTCGCTCAGCACGCGTTCGTCGAGGCGGATTTCTTCGCGATTCTGGTATATATCCGCGTCGGCGATCGCCTGGCGCAGCATCGCGTACGCCTGGTCACGCAAGCTCGCGCTCGCGCCGATCGGCTGCAACGACAGGGTCAGCGGTGTTGCCACTGTTTCAGTTTGAAGTTCTGACGACATTCATCGCCTCGGATTGAACATGCGCGCGATACGACGTCGCCCCGCGCGGTTGCTCGCCCAGACCGATGAACCGGCCATGTTGCGATGCAAGCTGCGCGACCGACTGCGGAAGCCAGTCGGTCAGCAGAACGGTGGCGGAGGCGCCCAAACCCACAACAGCAATGGCGAGCAGCAAAAGAGACACAAATTCCATTTGTAACTCCAAACGATTGAGTGAACGTATGACTCAATCATATGCTGCATTGCCGCATTTATCAATATTCGGTATGTAGTATATCAGTATATGTTGTTTTCACGTAACGCTCGTATTCCTCGCGTTAGCACGCCGGCCTGGCTCATTTGCCCGTTAGCCGCGCCGATCCGAGCGCCATCCGGCGCCCACGCTCGGTGTAAACGCTCAAAACGCGCGCTATGCGCGCAGACGCGTCCGATAATCGCGCAATTGCACCCCCGCGCGGATTGTGAGATCCGCTTCGCATCAGTAACCTTCCGGACATTCTGAACGGATCGACGACGTCCACGGCCCTGCCGCCCCGCCGATCGTACCTGGCAATCCGAGCATTTCAAGGAGACAACGACAATGAGCACCACCCTCCCGACATCCGCGATGGCCGACCATCAGCGAGCACGCAACCAGGCGCGCAAGGCGGCGCTCGGCAGTTTCGTCGGCGCCGTGGTCGACTGGTACGACTTTCTGCTGTACGGCATCGTCGCGGCGCTGGTGTTCAACGCCGAATTCTTCCCAAAAGTCAGCCCGGCGATGGGCACGCTCGCGGCGTTCGCGACCTTCGGCGTCGGCTTCCTGTTCCGGCCGCTCGGCGGCTTCGTGTTCGGCCACTACGGCGACCGCCTCGGCCGCAAGCGCATGCTGGTCCTCACGGTGATGATGATGGGTCTGTCGACCGCGGCAATCGGGCTGCTGCCGGCCTTTTCGGTGATCGGCTGGTGGGCGCCCGTGCTGCTCGTGAGCTTGCGCGCGATTCAGGGCTTCGCGGTGGGCGGCGAATGGGGCGGCGCGGCGTTGATGGCAGTCGAAAGCGCGCCGGAAAAGAAGAAGGCGTTCTACAGCAGCGGCGTGCAGGTCGGCTATGGCGTGGGCCTCGTGCTGTCGACCGGCCTCGTCGCGCTGATCAGCCGTTCGATGGACAACGCGTCGTTCCTGAGCTGGGGCTGGCGTTTGCCGTTTCTCTTCAGCGTGGTGCTCGTGCTGATCGCGCTGTGGATCCGCTCCAGCATGGAAGAGTCGAAGGAGTTCGTCGAAACAGTAAGTAAGCGCGGCGAGCGCCGCGCTCGGCTGCCGATAGTCGAAGCGCTGCTGCGGCATCCGAAAGCGTTCCTGCTGATCATTGCGCTGCGTCTTGCCGAACTGTTCACGATGTACATCGTGACGGCGTTCGCACTGAACTACTCGACGGCGAATCTGCACATGCCGCGAGAATTCTTCCTGACGATCGGCCTGCTGGTCGGCGCGGTGAGCTGCGTGACGATTCCGTGCTTTGCGCTGCTGGCGGACCGCTTCGGCCGCCGCCGCGTGTACATCATCGGCGCGCTGGTCGGCATGTTCAGCGCGGTGCCGTTCTTCCTCGCACTCGAGGCGCGCTCGACAGTGTGGATCGTAGTCTTCGCGGTGATGCTCGCGAACATTGCGCACGACATGGTGGTGAGCGTGCAGCAACCGATGTTCACCGAACTGTTCGGCACCGAATACCGCTATAGCGGCGCGGGTGTCGGGTATCAGGTGGCGAGCGTGGTCGGCGGCGGCTTCACGCCGTTCATCGCGGTGGCGCTGGTCGGCTTCGCTGGCGGCTCGTGGCATCCGGTCGCCGCGTATCTGGCGATCGGCTGCCTGATCTCCGTGCTCGTGGCGGCCAGAATGAAGACGGGGCGCGGCGTCGCCTGATACCCGGCAATCCGACATCGCCCCAGAACCGACGGGCCGGCGTGGCGCAGCTGCCACCGCCGGCCCGTTTGCTTTGCGCCCGCGGCCACGGTGTCGCGGGATCCTACCGCGCATCACGGGTTGCTGTCGCATTTCACCAGGAAAATACCTTATGACTTGGCACCTCATATTGCAAAGGCCAACTTCGCGCCCTATCGTTCGGCAAAGCAAAATTCCTCATGAATGGGGCCGAGTCACATGAAAATTAAATGCATATATCGATGACGCGAGAACCGGCAAGCTTTACACTGCGCCGCCTCAAGCATTGTGTATGAAACGCCGATAACAAAGCTTTCCTCACCGGAGACCAACGATGAGCAGCATGACCGAGCCAGGCGGCCAGCCAGGCTCCGCCCCATTCTTTTCGAAACAGGCCACCATTGCGAAGCCGGGTTTTTCGCGCTGGATGGTTCCGCCCGCCGCCCTTGCCGTGCATTTATGTATCGGACAGGCGTATGCGTTCTCCGTGTTCAACGGCCCGCTGACCAAAGTCATCGGCATTACGCAATCGGCCGCCGATGACTGGTCGCTGACCGCGCTCGGCTGGATCTTTTCGCTGGCGATCGTGTTCCTCGGCTTGTCGGCGGCGTTCGCCGGCAAATGGCTAGAACACGTCGGCCCGCGCCGCACGATGTTTACCGCCGCATGCTGCTTCGGCGGCGGCTTCCTTGTCTCCGCACTCGGCGTGTACCTGCATCAGATCGCGCTGTTGTATCTCGGCTATGGCGTGATCGGCGGAATCGGGCTCGGGCTTGGCTATGTATCGCCGGTATCGACGTTGATCCGCTGGTTCCCGGACCGCCGCGGCATGGCGACCGGGATGGCGATCATGGGCTTCGGCGGCGGCGCGATGATCGCCGCGCCGCTGTCGGTGGCGTTGATGAACCACTTCCGCAGCGCGACCAGCATCGGCGTGGCCGAGACCTTCGTCGTGCTCGGCATCGCGTACTTCATCTCCATGTCCATCGGCGCAGTCGCGATCCGCGTGCCGGCCCCCGACTGGAAACCGGCCGGCTGGACGCCGCCCGCGACGGCCCAGAACAAGATGATTTCGCGTAACCACGTGCACATCGACCAGGCATTGAAGACGCCGCAGTTTTATTTGATCTGGCTGGTGCTGTTCCTCAACGTGACGGCGGGCATCGGCATTCTCGGTCAAGCCTCGGTGATGATCCAGGAAAGCTTCAAAAACACGGTGACAGCCGCTGCGGCAGCCGGCTTCGTGGGTCTTTTGTCGCTGTTCAACATGGGCGGCCGTTTCGTGTGGGCCTCGGCATCGGACTGGATCGGCCGCAAGAACACCTACTTCATCTTCTTCGTGCTCGGCGCGGTGCTGTACTACCTCGTGCCGGGTTTTGCGGCGTCCGGCCAGATCGCGCTGTTCGTGCTCGCCTACTGCGTGATCCTGTCGATGTACGGCGGCGGCTTCGCGACGGTGCCCGCGTACCTCGCGGACATGTTCGGCACGGCCTTCGTCGGCGGCATTCACGGCCGTCTGCTGACAGCGTGGGCCGCCGCAGGTGTCGCTGGGCCTGTGCTGGTGAACTACATCCGGGCGTATGAAGTCGCGAATGGCGTCGCGAAAGCCGATGCCTACACGATGACCGTTCATATCATGGCCGTGCTGCTGGTGATCGGCTTCGTGTGCAACCTGCTGGTCAAGCGTGTGGACGACAAGCACCACATGACCGACGCACAACTCGCCAAGGGCGCTTAAGGAGATCCGCATGTCGACCGCTCACACTCAAACCGTGCCTCAGACCAGCAAGGCGAAGCTCGCCATCTTCTGGCTGTACGTGACGCTTCCGCTGGCATGGGGCGTGGTCAATACGATCTCGCAGGCGATGAAGCTGTTCAAGTAACATCCGCCCGCCACACCCGGCCGCTCACGCGACGGGGTGCTGGCGAAGCGCGTGAATGGACGCATCGCGGCGCCCCGCCATGTGCCCCTTCACGTCGCTGCGTATCGACACGCGCCGCCGACGCGCGTCGCAAGTCCTCCCCTTTACCACTGGTACGATGCGCCGGCGCCGACTGTCGTCGTGG
>NZ_NPIH01000010.1 GCF_012275575.1 Paraburkholderia sp. SG-MS1
CCGGTCCATACGAAACCCAAGGTTCAGCCGAAGCCGACTCCGACGCCCAAACCGACGCCAACGCCGTTGCCTCAGGCAGCGGCACCGTCGCCGACGCCTGTCGCGGCGCCCGATCCTACGCCGCCCGTGCCCGCAGCACCGGCGACGCCTCCAGCTGAGGCCGCACCGGCAATTGGCCGTCAGACGATGGAAATCAGCGCGCCCAAGAACGTCTCGCACCTCGACTGCAACATCGCCAAACCCGAGTACCCGACGCTCTCGAAGCGGCGCGGCGAAACCGGCACCGCGTACGTGAAGTTCGTGGTCGGCCTGACGGGCAGGCTTGAAAACATCGAATTGAAGAAGAGCAGCGGCTTCAGCCGTCTCGACGATGCCGCGCTCGCCGCCGTGCACGCGAGCGCCTGCAAACCGTATCTTGAGAACGGCCAGCCGATTCGGGCCGCGTACACCCAGCCTTACGACTTCAATCTGAATGATTGAAGCAGATTTCAAAAAAGGAATTGCAATGCAAAACTACGGATTGGCGCACGTGTGGGCGCAGGGGGATTTCGTGACGCGCGGCATCGCGCTCGCGCTGTTGATCATGTCGGTGATGTCGTGGAGCGTGATCGTCATCAAAGGCTGGAATGTGATGCGCCTGAATCGCCTCACGAAGAATGCCGAAAAAGCCTTCTGGCATTCGGACGATCTCGCCGACGGCGTGAAGAAACTCGGCGCCGGTTCGTCGACACCGCAGGACAACCCATTCCTCGCGCTGGCGCTGTCGGGCCAGGAAGCGGCCGATCACCATCATCAAACGCAGCCGCATCTGCACGATCGCATGGACGTGTCGGACTGGGTCACGCGTTGCCTCAAGGACACGATGGATGAAAGCGTCGCGCGCATGCAGAGCGGTCTCGCGATTCTCGCGTCGATCGGCAGCACGGCGCCGTTCGTCGGTCTGTTCGGCACCGTGTGGGGCATCTACCACGCGCTGCTGGCTATCGGTGCGAGCGGCCAGTCGTCGATCGACCAGGTCGCCGGCCCCGTCGGCGAAGCGCTGATCATGACCGCCTTCGGCTTGTTCGTCGCGATTCCCGCTGTGCTCGGCTACAACGCACTGACGCGCGCCAACAAGGGCATCGTCGCCAAACTGAGCCGCTTTGCGCATGGCTTGCACGCGTTCTTCGTGACGGGCGCACGCCTGTCGTCGTCCAAGCGCGGCGATGGCCTGCGTCTCGCGACCCGCGCGAACTGATCGACGAGGCACTCCCATGGCAATGAGCCCCTTCGCTGGCGACGATGACGACGGCCTGATGAACGAGATCAACATGACGCCGCTCGTCGACGTGATGTTGGTTCTCCTGATCGTCTTCATGGTGACGATTCCGGTGATTCGTCACGCGGTCAAAATCGATCTGCCGCACGCGAGCAGTCAGAAAGAAGAGACCAAACCCGCGCAGGTAACGGTCGCGATCGACGCGGACGGCAACGTCCTGTGGAACGACCAGAAGGTCGACGAAGCAGCCTTGAGCGCGAAGATTGCAGAGGCCGCGCAGGCAAGTCCACAACCGGAGTTGCATCTGGACGCGGACCGCAAGGTTCCGTACGAGAAAGTGGCGCAGGTGATGTCGGCGGCTCAGTCCGGCGGCCTCACCAAGATCGGTTTCGTCACGCAGCCCAAAGCCAGATAAACCTGGCAAGCAAGGCTGTCCTGGAACCCGGTTGCGTTATCCGGCGACTGCAAAAAAAACGCAAAAGCGCTTGAAACAAGGGCCAAAGTAAAAGGCCTTCATCGTCAGATGAAGGCCTTTTTTTGTGCGCACTCGGCGCCTTCGGGCGGCGGGCTCATTTGCCGTCGGTCGCAGATTGACGGCTTCCTGGGTCACCGCATGCGACAGCCGTGATCGACACGGACAGCGCGCTCAGCCCTATCAGGCTCGCTATGATAGCGGCCATGAGTTTCCGCATAAGAGACTCCTTAGCGAAGGGATTTCACTATAGGCCTGCGAGCGCGCGCATTCAAGCAAACGGCCATTGAAAGTACTCATGACAGCCCACGCTTAAATGCCAAAAGCGATGTCGCAACGCGCAACGCCCTACGACACGACCGCGAGCGATGCCGGCGCCGTGACCTTCTCTTCGCGTACAGGACACTCACCCATGATGTGCTTGCCGTCGTCCGGGTCGAGCATTTCGACCAGATAATCGACGAATGCGCGCACGGCCGGCACCATCCCCTGGCGCGACACGAATACGGCGTACAACTGCGGCGTGGGAAAGGTCCAGCCCGGCATCACCGGCGACAACTGCCCCGCGCGCAATGCGGCGCCAAACATCATCTCCGGCAGCGCAGCAATGCCGACGCCGGCGAGTACCGCTTCACGAATCGTCATCAGATCGGCGGTCACGAGACGCGGCTCATGTTCGTGCGCGTGACGCGTGCCGTCGGGCGAGATCAGGTTGTAGACATGGCGGCCGTCGCCGGTCGGTACGTCGAGCGTTTCGAAACGGTTCAGATCGGCGGGCGTGAGCGGCGGCGCATTCTGCTGCAGCAGGCTCGGTGCACCGACCAGCATCTGTTGCGTGCGCCACAGCGGCCGCACCACGATGTTGGCGTTTTCCGGCGGATCGGAACGCACGCGCAGCGCGACGTCGATCGAGTCCTCGAACAGGTCGACCACGCGGTTCGTCACCCGCATCACCACTTTTACTTCGGGATAGCGGTGCATGAATTCCGGCAGGATCGTCGACAGGATCGTCTGCGAGATCGTGACCGGCACGCTGACACGCACGGTGCCGCGCGGGGACGAGCGCAGTTGCTGTACCACGTTGACCGCCGCTGCCGCCTCGCTCAGCATTGCCTGACAGTGCTGATAAAAGAGGTGACCGGCCTCGGTCAGCGCCAGCTTGCGCGTGGAGCGCTGCAGCAGGCGCACGCCCAACGACGCTTCGAGTTCCGTCAAACGGCGCGACAGGCGCGACTTCGAGATTCCCAGCACCCGCTCGGCGGCGGAAAACCCACCATGCTCGACAACCTGCGAAAAGTACATCAGGTCGTTGAGGTTGTGTGAATCGATCTTCATCTCATCGTTCCATTAATAGAACAATCCATTGTGCGATGCTGGCTGGCACCTCTTAAAACGGTCCCTATAATAGCCCCATGTTTCAAAAATGACGCTATTCCCCATTTTTCAGAGGTGATATTGATGAGCACGACACGCACGATCGAACGCACGTTTCCCGCCGTTCGCACGACCGAGGGCGGCGGCTTTATCGTCCACCGCCCGTTTCCCACGCGCTTGCTGATGGACTTCGATCCGTTCCTGCTGCTCGACGAAATGGGTCCGATCGACTATGCGCCGGGCGAGGCCAAAGGCGCGCCCGATCATCCGCACCGCGGCTTCGAAACGGTCACTTACGTGCTGGAGGGCCAATTCGGCCACAAGGATTCGGCGGGACATTCGGGCACCCTGCATGCCGGCGACGTGCAATGGATGACCGCCGGCGCGGGCGTCGTGCACAGCGAAATGCCAGACCCGTCGTTCGTGCGCACGGGCGGCCGCGTACACGGCCTGCAGCTGTGGGTGAATCTGCCGCGTCGCGACAAGATGATCGCGCCGCGCTACCAGGAAATACCGTCGGCGAGCATTCCGGTCGCGACGTCCGCGGACGGCAAGGTGCGCGTCAAGGTGATCGCCGGCCAAGCGCTCGGCGCGAAGGCCAAAATCGAAACGCGCACGCCGATCCTGTATCAGCATTTCTCTCTGCAGCCCGGCGCGACGATCCGGCAACCGGTGCCGGCCGATTATCGCGTGTTCGCTTATGGCTTGTCCGGCAAGGGCTTCTATGGCGAGGGTGAAGCACGCCGGGTGATCGACGCTCAGCAGATGGTCGTGTTCCAGAACGATGGCGACACCGTCACGCTGGGCGCCGGCGAAGAGCCGCTCGAAGTCCTGCTGCTGGGTGGCGTGCCGCTAAAGGAGCCGATGGTGCGCTATGGCCCGTTCGTGATGAATACCGAGGACGAGATCCGCCAGGCCGTCATCGACTATCAGGCCGGACGCATGGGCGAGATCACGCACTGAGTGGACCGCTTTGGCGGCCCGCGGCGACGACATGGCGGCCATAGTTTGCCGCCGCCTCGCCGATGAGTGCTGCCAGCAGCAACACGAGCGCCGCGCGAAAAGCCGCCGGTGTGGCCCCGCGCCGGTTGCATCCGACCCGCACACACCTCCCCCAAGGCGCGAAGGCCGGTAATTTCGGTCACAATAGCGTCTCATGCCGCGCGCCACAGCGCTTCATCGAATGAGGCTCGGCGCGCGGCGATTTTCCGTCCTGTTCAGGAGCCGCACGCATGGCAGAGCCCACCGTCACCGCCCATATCGGTTCGACGAATTTCCAGGTCATTTTCGACGACGGCAAGCACACGTGGCTCGCCGACGAACCCGAGTCGCTCGGCGGCGGCGATCGCGGGCCGACGCCCGTTTCACTGCTGCTGTCTAGCCTCGGTGCCTGCACCTCGATCACGCTGAAGATGTACGCTCAGCGCAAGGAGTGGCCGCTGGCGGATGTGCGCGTGACCCTGTCGATCGAAACCGGCGACGCGGGCACGGCCATCGACCGCAAAATCGTGCTTGAAGGCGACCTGTCCGACGAGCAGCGGGAACGGCTCTTGCAAATCGCCAATGCGTGCCCAGTCCACAAAATCCTTACACATTCGATCACGATCCGCTCGGGTCTTGCCGTCGCGTAACGCGGTGGTGATCCGCGAGGCGCGCCCGCACTGACAGGGCAGTATGCAATCTGACGCAACGCATCGCTTTCATAGGAAGCTGTCGACTTGAATTTCGAACACCTTATCCAGATCAACGATCCGTTGAATCCCTTTGTCGAGTCGATGACCCGCGAGCAGTTGTGGGAGGGGCTCGTGCTGCGCGCCGAGCAGCCGCAACTCTTCGTGATGGGGCTCGACAGCTGCACGATTCTGTCGCGCGAAGGCAATGTCCTCCAACGGGAACTGCACTACGGCCAGGCCACCGTGCGCGATCGCGTCACGCTGCAGGAGAGCCAGAGCGTGCGCTACGACATCCTGCCGACCAAGGACTACGTCGGCGGCTCGCTGACGATGACCATCGAGCAGCCGGACGAGCTGCAACTGTTCCTGCGCTTCGAGTACGCGACCACGCTGCCCGTCTCCACCGACCAGGACGCCGTGCAGACGCAGGAAATCGTGAAGTCGGCGTATCGGGAGAACGATATCGATACCGTTCGGCTGATCCGTCAGTACGTACAGACCAAACAGGAGCCCGGCTCGCTGCATTGAATGGCGCGCGTGCGCGCCCTACCCGCGCCGCCGCGCTTGTCTTGCGAGCCGCCCGCTGAAGGCGGCCTCGCGCCACTTTTTGCCTGCTCGTTCACGCGGCTATCGGGAACGGCAATCCGATGAATTTCTCTTTCTTGTAAATGGGAATAGTTATCATTTAGAATAAAACCATCAAATCGACGAACAAGCCAAACGAATGAACGATCTCAACCGCCCTTCCACGCTCAGCCTGCGCCGTCCGGCGGCCGCGCTGACCAGCCGCCCGAAATCGTCGACGGCGAGCACTTCCGCGAAGCCTGCGGCGGAGCGTGCAAACGGTTCAGGCGAGACATCGGATCGCGTCGTGCGCAGCGACGCATTGCTGCAGGGACATAGCCACATCAGCATCGTGCATAACGGCGAAACCTACCAGCTGCGTGCCACGCGCTTAGGCAAGCTGATCCTGACAAAGTAGGAAAGAACAGAGGTAAGTACCGGGTATTGTGGGGACCACCTCCTCGAGAGGTGTTAGGCATTAGCCAGCCACGACGGCTTGCACGTGAGAACTAGACCCCTTCGTGCAGACACCAAGCCAGCCGTCGCAGCCAGCCAGGCCGCTTTTTTGGTTCTCACCAACGCGGATGCACGGCAACGCCGTGTGTCGCTCAGCAGAAAATGGAAAAGCCGTGGGATGACATTCATCCCACGGCTTTTCGTTTGTGCGGCGCCGTGGTATTCCTGCAAACGCGGCAGTGCGGCAGCCCGGAACCCGAGATTCCGGCCTACTTCGAAGCCCAGCCCCAGAACATCAGCCACCACGCGCTATCGACCACGGCCAGCGCCGCGACGAACCACAGCATCGCGAGGCCGCGCTGCACGAAGCGCTCGCTATAGCGGCGCGTGACGAGCCAGGCAAGCCATGCGCTCCACAGATTGGCGATCGCCAGAATCGTGATGCGCAAATCGGACGCCCACCATAGCGACACATGCTCAGCGCGCAGCAGCGACAGCGTCGTAGCCGACAGCCCAAGGAACACGCCCGCTCCGGCGATCGGGATCAGCGCCTGGGTCAGATGGTGCAGACGCACCGAGCTGAAGCGTCCGAGCATGCGCGTCGCGCCCGTCAGCAACGCGAGCAGCGCGGTGCCGTACACGAGCGCCGTCGCAAGGATGTAACCGATCACCATCGTCCCGTCGAGCCACGAAAACACGTCGTTCTGCTCGGGGTAATGCGTGAACAGGAACCACGGCGCATTCGTGTCGAGCGGCCAGGTGATGTCGTGATCGACCAGCCACGTCGCGAAGAACATCTTCAGGTCGATGAACCAGCGCGAGGCGGTCCAGTGGAATGCGCCGATCGCGATGCCGAGCAGGCCGTACAGGATCAACGCGGTGTCCCACGGGTTCGCCTGCTTGTCGCCGAGGTGCACGACTTCCGATGACGGCGCGCGCCACGTCAGCGCGATCGCGTCGCGGTGTCCGCTGCATCGGCCGCACATATGGCAGTCCGACGCGCCTTTCATATTGCGCAACGGCACGAGCGGTGCGCAATTGATCGGAATCACGCGATGGCCATGCTCGCCGTTCTTGTAAGAACGGCGCCACGCGTCTTCATCGACCTTGTAGTGGAACGGCGCGAGGCGCGCCAGAAGCGAAAAAACCCCGTTGACGGGGCACAGATACTTGCACCAGACACGCTTCTCTCGTCCGTATAGCAAGCCGATGATGATCGCCGCGAAGGTCGAGCCGCCGAGCACCAGCAGCACGGCCTTCGGATACTGGTACACGCTCACCATCTGACCGTAGATGGTCGTGATGCCGAACGCGACGAATGGCCAGCCGCCCCAGCGCATCCAGTGCGGAATGGTCCAGCCGCGACCGAACTTGCTGGCGAATTCGGCAAGCGCGCCCTCCGGACACAGCACACCGCACCAGACCCGGCCGAGCATCACCATCGACAGCAACACGAACGGCCACCAGATGCCCCAGAACACGAACTGCGCGGCAAGCGTGAGGTTGTTCCACAGATGCGCGGTGTCGTCCGGCAGCGGCATCACCGCCGGCACGATGATCAGGAACGCGTAGACCGCCACCACGACCCACTGAATGCCGCGGATGACTGCGCCGTGACGCTGCATCCATTGTCCGGCCGCTGCAAGGCGCCCCGGGCGGGTCATGACGGTACTCATGCCGTGCGTCCCGCTGTCTGCTGCGCCGGCTTGCGATTCGCCCGGCGCACCAGCAGATAGACGACCGCCCAGTAGACCGCGTACGCGAGCAGATTCATCAGCGCCGGATGAGCTCGATAGCCGGTCAGCGTCGAAACCAGCGAACCGAAGGTGCTCGAGTCGTCGAGGATCGCCGAGGAATTCCACATCTGGTCGACGAGCGTCGGGAGGATTTCCTTGTCGATCAGCTTGTCGACGCCGGTCTGGAACAGACCCGCGCCAAGGAACAGCAGCATGATTTCGGTGACGCGGAAAAAGAGCCGCCAGGAGAAGATCTTGCCACCCAGCTGCAGCAGGTAGAACGTGAGGAACGCGAGACCGAGGCCGATCACCACCGCGAGCATCTGGCTGCCGTCCACGTGGCCCGACTGACCGAAGCCGAGGCCGTACAGGAAGATCACCGTTTCGCTGCCTTCGCGCGCGATCGCCAGTGCGACCAGCAACGCGACACCCCACCAGTTCGAATCGCGCTGACTCTTTTGCAGCGACTGTTCCATGTCGCGCTTCAAGGTTCGGCCGTGCTGCTTCATCCACAGCACCATCTGTACGATCAGCACGCAGGCGACCAGCACCATCGCGGTCTGGAAATAATCCTGCGCGTCACCGGAGAGCACTTCGGTGAACCCCACCAGCGCCGCGCCGAGCGCGACCGCCGCGACCACACCGGCCGCGACGCCGCCCCACAGATACGGCAAGCCGCGGCGCGCATCGTCGTCGCCGTTTTTCAACCACGCATACAGGATGCCGACGACCAGCAAGGCCTCGACGCTT
>NZ_NPIH01000100.1 GCF_012275575.1 Paraburkholderia sp. SG-MS1
CTCGCGGATCGTCAGGCCGTTCAGTTCGATGCCCGCCGCCGCGAGCCGCTGCCGGAAGCTCTCCCCCTGCATCGCGAGGCGCGCCGCGCCGCCCGGACTCGCCTGCACGCGCGCCACGAGCCGCATGCCCGTCAGCGTCAATTCGGCGTCGACGGTGCCGAGAGTGGGAAGCGACAGCGTCAGGCGCGTGCGCCACGGCTGGTCGTCCTCGCTCGTCATGCCGCCGCCGCTGCGGTCCCATTCGTCGCCGTCCTGTTCGATGGTCCAGTCGAGCCGCGCGCCCGGCCACGCTTCGCCGCTCCAGCGAAACTGCCCGGTCGCGAGCAGATCCAGTTGCTGCCGGACCAGCGGCACGGTCGCGGGATGGACCGCTGCGGCCATCGAAGGCGAATTCTGCCCCGCGCCGGTGTCGGCGGTTTGCGCCGCCGCGCTGTGCAGCCCGGCATGCGCGGGTTGGCCGGTCAGTTCGGACAGCGAATCGGCCAGCACTTCACCGGCGACGAAACGTGCGGCCTGCGCAGTCAGGATCGACGGCATCGCGCGGGCCGTGGCGGCGTTCTCGGGTGCGCCGCTCTGCACGCCGCCATTGGAAGTAGCGCCGGTGCCCTGCCGCATCGAGCCGTTTTGCAGCGGCGCGTCGGCGTCTTCGTTGGCCCAGTCGAGCGGTAATTGTGCGGTCGCTACCAGCCTGTTTTGCGCCTCGTCGGCGAGGTCCGCCGGCGAGCGCTGACCGGCCAGCCATTGCGCGAGATGGGCCTCGTAGAACAGACCGCTATCACTCACCGTCCGTTCGAGGGCGGCCGCGAGCGCCGCGACCGGCAGCTGGGCGGCGGCGATACTGGCGGTGGCCGCAGCAGCCGTGGTCGTCGTGCCGGCCGTGGCCGGATTTCCCTTCAGCGTGGTGGACTCAGCGGAGGTGTCGAACAGCGGCAAGCCGCCGACTTCGATATCGAGCGCCGGCGCGGCCGGCCAGATCGGCGTCTGGCCGAGCACCGCCAGGGTCGCCTCGCCGCCCGTGTGCGCGATCGCATTGAGCGTCAGCGCGACGGCGGAGAGCGCAGTTTGCGCGGAAGGCGGTGGCGCAGACGGAGCGGGCGGCGGTACCGTAATCGGCGCGGCATCGACACCCGCCGCGCCGGTCTGCGAGGTGGCCGTACTGCCCGGCGCGATGTTGAGCAGACTGTCGACCCGGCTCGTAAGCACCGAAGCGATGGCCGTGTCGATTCCGTTCATGCCGATTCCTTGGTCACATTGGCGGCAGCGCGCGCAATCTCAAATCAGTCCGGTCGGGCTCCGCGATGCGGACGGGCGACGCACGCACGCCGGCTCAGCGCGCGCCGTACAGTTCCTTGAGCACGCGCGTCGGCCGTCCGGCGAACAGCGCCGACAGGTTGGCCATGCGCGGATTCGCCAGATCCCGGATGGCGGCGTCGTCCGCGAGAATCTGGCGGATCAGCGCGTATTTGCGCAGGCGCTCGGCTTCGTCGAGCTTCACATCGGAGTCGGCCTCCTTCAACGCTTCCACCAGATGCCGGTACTCCTCCTGCAAGTGGACCAGGTCGCTCCACAGTGCGCGCCGGGCAGCCGTCAGCATGCGGCAGGAAATCGCTGCGATCGCCTCGTAGCGGGCAAAATATTCTGCGTTCGATGTCATCTCATGCTTTCCGCGGCCGGCTGGGCTGCCATCCGCGCGATCTCCGGGGCAATGCCGATCCATGCTTCTTCGAGCGTCGCCAGCAGGCCGTCGACTTCGACCAGCATCGTCTCGCTCTGTTTGATATTGGCTTCGAGCAGCCGGCGCGCCATGTAGCTGTACAGCGCGTTGAGCCGCTCCGCGATCTCGCCGCCCACCTCAAGGTTGAGCGACTGCTGCAGCCCGCTTTCGATAATGCGAATCGCCTTGCTGACGGCCATGCCACGCTCGGCCACATTGCCTTGCTGCAAATGCATCCGCGCCTGCGCGATCGCCTGCCTTGCACCCTGGTACAGCAACACGATCAGACGATGCGGACTTGCGCCCATCACACTTGTCTCGACACCGACGCGTGCATACGCATTGGCTCCAGCGTGTCCTTGGGAAAACATCGGCGCTCCTCTTCTCATACAGACTGCGGTTTGGTCGTGGCATGGCCGTTCGGAGCGTCGCAGCGCCCGAAGTTGCCCTGTATCCGGGTTATCGGATACGCAACGACAAAGCTTTAGGCCGATGTAAGGAGGAATAAGGAGCGCATCGCGTGCGAGCCTGCACCCTGCCGACAGGGCTCGCCAGTCTCCACGGCGAGCCACAGCGGGCCCCTGCGGGCCGCCGCGGCTGCGCCACGCCCGCGAGTGCGCCGCCGTCGCGGGCGGCGCTGCCGGGCGTTGTGCAGGCTTAAGCAGGCTCAAGCAGGTTCAGGCGAGCGAGGCCGCGTGCGGCTCGCTCAGACCGCCATCTGCGCGATGTCGTTGTAGGCGGAAACCAGCTTGTTGCGCACCTGCAGGCCGAACTGGAAGCCGACGTTGGCCTTCTGCATGTCGACCATGACGTCGTTCAGCGACACGTTCGACGAACCCAGTTCGAACGCCTGCGATTCGCCGATCGCGGTTTTCTGGTCGTTGCTGATTTTGTCGAGTGACGCCTTCAGCGCCGACGCGAAACCGCCGGTGGTCGCCGCGCCGGACTGCTCGGCCGCCGGGCTCGTGCCGCCGGCCGCCTGCGCGGCCATCGCCTGCATCTGTTGCAGCGCCGACGAGAGCGCGTTCACGGGCATGGTCATGTTCTCTCCGTTAAATGAAGGACCGGCGGGTTATAGCCGCACTGCACAGCCGTACCGATCTGAACCGAAGCATAGCAAGCGCCCCCGTCGCGACAGCGCCGAAAGTAGGGGGGAAACCCCGCTCTATTCAAGCAATCGGGTTGAGCGGCGCTGCGGATAATTTCAAGGGTGAAAGTCTCTGTCCGTACGCCCGCCGACCCTCGGCGCGCTCAGGCGGCAGAACGCAAAGGCATCCCGGAGATACCCGACGCATGGATTCGTCAGCCAACTCTTTGATCAACCCCGACGCTCGCATGGGGCTGGCCGGCGCGCAGCCTGGCACCGGCGCGGCCGGCGCCGGCCAGGCCGGCGGCGCCGACCTCGGCGGGCTCGGCGGCAACCTGGGCGGCATGGGCGGCAACTTCACCCAGCGTCTGTCGGGGCTCGCGCAGATGCGCGGCAACCCGCGCGCCCCGCTGATCTTCGCGGTCGCGCTGCTGGTCGCGATCGTGGCGGGCCTGTTCCTGTGGTCGCGCGCGCCGGACTACAAGGTGCTGTTCAGCAATCTGTCCGACCGCGACGGCGGTTCGATCATCGCCGCGCTCCAGCAGGCCAACATTCCGTACAAGATCTCCGACAACGGTGGCGCGATCCTCGTGCCGGCTGAGCAGGTGCACGAGATGCGGCTGCGGCTGGCCTCGCAAGGCCTGCCCAAGAGCGGCTCGGTCGGCTTCGAACTGATGGACAACCAGAAGTTCGGCATCAGCCAGTTCGACGAGCAGATCAACTATCAGCGTGCGCTGGAGGGCGAACTGGAACGCACGATCGAATCGATTTCGACGGTGAAGTCCGCGCGCGTGCATCTGGCGATTCCGAAGCCTTCGGTATTCGTGCGCGACAAGGAAGCGCCGTCGGCGGCCGTGCTGGTGAACCTCTATCCGGGCCGCGTGCTCGACGAGGGCCAGGTGGTCGCGATCACGCACATGGTGTCGTCGGCGGTGCCGGAAATGCCGGTGCATGGCGTGACGATCCTCGACCAGGACGGCAACCTGCTGACGCAGCCGACCACCGGCAGCGGACTCGACGCGACGCAACTGAAGTACCGCCAGCAGATCGAGCGCAACACGCAGCAGCGCATCAACGCGATCCTTGCGCCGTTGTTCGGCGCAGGCAACGCGCACTCGCAGGTCAGCGCCGACATCGACTTCTCGCACAGCGAACAGACCTCGGAAAACTACGGCCCGAACGGCAACCCGCAGCAGGCGGCGATCCGCAGCCAGCAGTCGAGCAGCGCCACCGAAATGTCGCAAGGCGGCGCCTCGGGCGTGCCCGGCGCGCTGTCGAACCAGCCGCCGCAACCGGCCTCCGCGCCGATCACGGCGGGCAACGGCGCGAGCGGCGTCGCGACCACGCCGGTCAGCGACCGCAAGGATTCGACCACCAACTACGAGCTCGACAAGACCGTGAGCCATGTCGACCGGCCGATGGGCGGCATCCGGCGTCTGTCGGTGGCGGTGGTGGTGAACTACCTGCGGGTGGCCGACGCGAAGGGCAACGTGACCATGCAGCCGGTCACCGCCGACAAGCTCGCGCAGGTCACGCAACTGGTGAAGGACGCGATGGGCTTCGACGCGGCACGCGGCGACTCGGTCAACGTGGTCAACAGCGCGTTCACCGCCGACATCGATCCGAACGCGAACCTGCCTTGGTGGCGCACGCCGGACATGCTGGCGCTCTACAAGCAGATCGCGACCTATCTCGGTATCGGCGCGGTGGCCCTGTTCCTCTACTTCGTGATGGTGAAGCCGGCGCTGCGCCGCGCTTTCCCGCCCCCGGAACCGGTCGCGGTGGCCGCGCTGGCGTCGCCGGACGAGCCGGTCCTGCTGGACGGCATTCCGGCCGCGGAGCGCGATGGCGCCGTGGTGGAAATCGAGACCGACAGCGAAACGCTCGCGCTCGAAAACGCGAAACACAAATATGAGCGGAACCTGGAGTTCGCGCGCAGCATCGCGCGCCAGGATCCGAAGATCGTTGCAACCGTCGTGAAAAATTGGGTGTCCGATGAGCGCTGAAGGCGTAGTGAAGAGCGCGCTGCTGCTGATGTCGATCGGCGAGGAAGAAGCCGCGCAGGTGTTCAAGTTCCTCGGGCCGCGCGAAGTCCAGAAGATCGGCGTCGCGATGGCCGCGCTGAAGAACGTGACCCGCGAGCAGGTTGACGAAGTCCTGCAGGAGTTCGTGAAGGAAGCGGAGCAGCACACCGGCATGTCGCTCGATTCGAACGAGTACATCCGTTCGGTGCTGACCAAGGCGCTCGGCGACGACAAGGCCGGGGCGATCATCGACCGCATCCTGCAAGGCAGCGATACCAGCGGCATCGAAGGCCTGAAGTGGATGGATTCCGCGGCGGTCGCCGAACTCATCAAGAACGAGCATCCGCAGATCATCGCGACCATCCTCGTGCATCTGGACCGTGATCAGGCGTCGGAAATCGTCGCCTGCTTCACCGAGCGGCTGCGCAACGACGTGCTGCTGCGCATTGCGACGCTCGACGGCATCCAGCCGGCCGCGCTGCGCGAACTCGACGACGTGCTGACGGGCCTGCTGTCCGGCAGCGACAACCTCAAGCGCAGCCCGATGGGCGGCATCCGCACGGCGGCCGAGATTCTCAACTTCATGTCGAGCAACCATGAGGAAGGCGTCATCGAGAACGTCCGCCAGTACGACGCGGAACTCGCGCAGAAGATCATCGATCAGATGTTCGTGTTCGAGAACCTGCTCGATCTGGAAGACCGCGCGATCCAGCTGCTGCTGAAGGAAGTCGAGTCCGAGGCGCTGATCATCTCGCTGAAAGGCGCGCCGCCCGCGCTGCGCCAGAAGTTTCTGTCGAACATGTCGCAACGCGCGGCCGAACTGCTCGCCGAAGACCTCGATGCACGCGGTCCGGTGCGCGTCTCCGAAGTCGAAACGCAACAGCGCCGCATCCTGCAGATCGTGCGCAATCTGGCCGAGAGCGGTCAGATCGTGCTAGGCGGCAAGGCGGAAGATGCATATGTCTGATCAGAACTCCTCGGCGAAGGAAAGCCTCTCGGCCTACCAGCGCTGGGAGATGGCCTCGTTCGATCCGGTGCCACCGGCGCCGCCGCCCGAGCCTGAAGTCGACGACGGCACCGCGTTCGAAGCCGAACTGGAACGCCTGCGCGACGCCGCGCACGCGCAGGGCATCGCGTCCGGCCACGTGGCCGGCCAGGCGCTCGGCTACCAGGCCGGTTACGACCAGGGCCATGCGCAGGGTTTCGAGCAGGGCCAGAGTGAAGCGCGCGAAGAAGCGGCGCGCCTCGCCGCCTTGGCGGCGACCTTCAAGACGGCGCTCGACGGCGCCCAGGGCGCGATCTCCGAAACGCTGGTCGCGCTGGCGCTGGACATCGCGCAGCAGGTGGTGCGCCAGCACGTGCAGCACGACCCGACCGCGTTGATCGCCGCCGCACGGGAGGTGCTGGCCAGCGAACCTGCGCTGGTCGGCGCGCCGGCCCTGATCGTGAGTCCCGCCGATCTGCCGGTCGTCGAGGCCTATCTGATGGAAGAGTTGCAAACGCGCGGCTGGACGGTGCGCACGGATGCGTCGGTGGAACGCGGCGGCTGCCGCGCCCAGGCCGGCACCGGCGAAGTGGATGCCGGCATCGATACGCGCTGGGAACGTGTCGCGGCCGCACTCGGCAAGGTGAGCACGTGGTGAAGCCGACCCTCGAAGAGATTCGCGCCAGCGATCTGACGCCGCTCGAGCGCGAACTGGCGCTGGCGTCGTTCGGGGCGGAGGTGCTCGCGGAGGAACCGGAAGCGGCTACCGCTTCGGCGACGCCCGCGGCTTCCGCA
>NZ_NPIH01000101.1 GCF_012275575.1 Paraburkholderia sp. SG-MS1
ACTCGGGCTGAACGCGGGCGTGGGCGTGGTGATCGGCAGCGGGCTGTTTCTGATCGGCGTGCCGAGCCCGATCCTGTGGGGCATTCTCGCCGCGTTGTTGCGGCTCGTGCCATATGTCGGCATCTGGATTTCGGCTACGCTCGCCACCGCGCTCGCCGCCGCCGTGAGTCCTGGCTGGGCGATGGCGATCTGGTCGCTGGCGCTGTTCGTCACGGTGGAGTTGCTGGTGGGGCAGGTGGTCGAGCCGCTGCTCTACGGACGCAGCACGGGGCTGTCGCCATTCTCGGTCGTGGTGGCCGCGATTTTCTGGAGCTGGATCTGGGGGCCGATAGGGCTGATTCTCTCGACGCCGTTGACGTTGTGTCTGCTCGTGCTCGGCCGGCATGTGCGGCGTCTCGAGTTTCTCGACGTATTGCTCGGCGACCAGCCGGCGCTGACGCCCATCGAAAACTTCTACCAGCGGGCGCTGGCCGGCGATCCGGATGAAGCGGTCGAGCAAGCCGAAACGTTGCTGCGCGATTGCTCGTTGTCGTCGTATTACGACGACGTCGCGATCAAGGGCCTGCAGCTCGCGGCGAACGACGTGATGCGCGGCAGCGTGACGGCGCCGCAACTGGCGCGGATCGAAGCGACGATCAACGATCTGGTCGATGGTCTGGACGGCTACGAAGACCGCGAGCCGATGCCGCTCGCGGTGGAGGACAACTGGAGCGCGGTGGGGCCGATGGCGCCCTCGGACAGGCAGGCGCAGCCGACGCTTGAAACGCAGCGCACGCCTGCTTCTGTCGGGACGGCGCGAACGACGCCGGACAGCGGGACCGCGAACGAGCCTTCCGCGGCATTTCACGCCGTCAATAGCCGCGTCTTGTGCATTCCCGGACGCGGGCCGCTCGATTCGCTGGCGACGGCGATCCTGTTGCAGTTGCTGGGCAAGCATGGGTTTGCAGCACGTTCGCTGCCGCACGAGGCCGCATCGCGCGCGTCGATCGACACGCTCGCCGCGGACGATGTGGGGATCGTCTGCATTTTCTATTTACAGATCGATGGCATTCCTTCGCATTTGCGCTATATGGTGAGGCGCATCCGCGCGCGCTTGCCGAAGGTGTCGATCGTGGTCGGTTTGTGGGCGGCGGAGGATACGGAGAAGTGGAGCGCCGATCTGCAGAGCGCGATAGGCGCGGCGTATTACGCGACATCGTTGCAGGAAGTACTGGCGGCTTGCCGGCGAATCGATGCGGCAAAAGCGGTGGAGGAAGAGGCGGTGATGGCCGATGGTTGAACCGCAAATGCATACACGCAATAAAATGCCCGCCGATGGAAAGCGGCGGGCAATAACGATGCGCTACGTCGAGTTCGACCCGCAACGCTTCAATGGCGGGCTGGTTTCTCAGCCGACGCCTTCTCCTTTGCAGCCGCCTCCTTGTCAGGAACGATCTTGGTGGTGCCGCCGGTGGACGGCGGGTCGCTCGCGGGAAAGCTGTCCTCGACCTCTTTGTCGATCTGCTTTTCGCTCTTGTCGGCGTGCGGGTGCTTTTCCTTATGTGCTGTCATAACGGCTTCTCCTTCAGGTAATCAATCCAATGCCGCAAGTGGCGCAGCGTCGCGGTCATCGACGCGCGACGCATGCTCCGCCGCGATCATCGCAAGCGCGGCATCACGCGACAACTCCCGTCCCATCGCGTCGATCAAACGCGCGGTAAGCGCTTCGCGTTCGCACGCGAGTACTGCGGCCACCTTATTGTCTTTCAGATACAACGCGACGAATTGCTGACGCTCCATTTCGCCGTCGACGAGGATCTCATCCCACTCGTTCGCATGGCCAAGATATTCGAAGCGCTTGCCGTAGTGATAGGTCCAGAAATACGGCACGCCCTTATAGCGGTTGCGCGCGCCGCACATGTTTTCGGCGGCGATCCGCGCGTGCTGCTGCGCGACGCGCCAGTGTTCGACACGCAACGGCTCCTGATTCTCGTGCAACGAAAAGACCGCGATATCGCCTGCCGCATAGAGACCCGGCGCGGCCTGCATGCCCGCATTGACGATTACACCGCCATCCTTCTGCAACGACAAGCCCTCGACAAAGCCGGTGGCCGGTGAGACGCCGGTGCCCAGCAGCACCACGTCGGCGGCGACATGTTCGCCGCTTTCGAGCATCACCTGATGCACGTTGCCTTCATCGCCTTCGAGCGACGCGACCTTCGCATCGAGATGAAACACCACGCCATTGTGTTCGTGCAACGCGCGGAACATCGCGCCCGCGCGCTCGCCGAACTGTTTCGCGAACGGCACCTTGTCGGGCGAAATCACGGTTACCGGCGTACCGCGCTTGCGCAACGCGGACGCCGTTTCCAGGCCGATGAAGCTGCTGCCGAGAATCGCCACCTGTGGGTGTTGGGCATCGTCGCCGAGCGCGTCGATCAATGCGGCGGCGTCGTCGAGAGTGCGCAGCACGTGCACGCCGCCCAACTCGCAACCGGAAATCGCGGGGAGCTTCGGCACGCTGCCGGTGGCGAGCAATGCGGTGTCGTAGGTGAGCGATCCGCCGGTTTCGAAATAGATCGTGCGCGCGGGTACATCGAGGCGCGCAACGCTCGCGACGATCCGCTCGATGCCGTGCTGCGCCAGCCAGTCGGGTGCGAGAAGCGGCGGCACATCGGCCGGCGCCATGTCGGACGAGGGCACGAACTTGCTCAGCGCGGTGCGATCGTAGGGCGCATGCGGCTCGTCGCCGATCAGCGTGATGCGGCCGTCGAAGCCGCGCTCCCGCAATGCAGCGCAGGCTGCGGCACCCGCGGCCCCCGCGCCAATTACCGCGTAGTGCGGCTCGCGCGCGGCGGCGCGCTGCAGCGGTTGCGAGAGCTTCTGCGGAGTGACCATCACGTCGTCGCCGCTCACCGCGACCGGATAGCGATCGAGCGCGACGAGCGCGGGCGGTTCGAGCAAGTCGCCGGTGGCGGCATCGAAGCTTGCCTTGTGCCACGGACAGATGATCCGCCCGCGGCAAAGCGCGCCTTGTTCGAGCGGACCACCCGCATGCGGGCAATCGGCGGCGTACGCATGGACCGTGTCGCCGTCGCGCACCAGCAGGATCGCCTCGCCATCCACCTCGACGCGCTCGGCTCGATCGGCGCGCAATTGCGATAACTGGGCGACGCGGCGTGCAGTCAGGGACATGGTCGGGTCTCTCGCGGAACAGGTCGGGCCCACGTGCTGGCATCGAGTGTCTGCATGCGAGGCGAAGCCGGGTCGGAGCCTGCCGCGCCGCGCTGCAAACTCCCCTCGAACGCGTGGGATGCAGGTGGCTCAGCAATCCATGTGCCCGCGCCGACGCTCGCGTAGCGACGCCCACCGCGCCTTCAACACGCTTTGGAAGAACCAAGGAAGTGCGGTAAATTCCACACAAAGGGACATAGTGCTCGATCACGTGCCCGGCCCGTCGCGTGCAAAGACGCCTGTACGACGCGCATGGGCATGAGGTTTTTTTTGATTGTTTTTCAATTTTCATGGAGATCGTGCCGTGCAGCGTGTGGAACGTGTTGCAGTCGATTTCCCGATGCCATCACGCAACTTCGCGGCGACGCGGCGCATGCTGCTGATCGTACTGGCCGTGTCGATTGTGTTTCCGCTTGCCTGCCTCGCGGGTTACGGCTACTTCGACTACCAGCGCCGCATTGCTGATTCGAACAACATGATCGACCGGCTCGCGCGCGTGACCGAAGAGCAGGCCGTCAAGGTGATGGACCTGAACCGGCAAATGGCTTCGCGTATCGTCGAATTGCTGGGCAGCGCCGACGATGCGCAGATGCGCGCGCGCGAAGCCGAATTGCACGAACGCCTGCGCGAAGTCGGTGGCGACTTTCCGCAGGTGTCGTCGATCTATCTGCTCGGCGCGCAGGGCGACCTGCTGGTGTCGAGCCTCGCGTATCCCGCGCCGGCCATGTCGATCAGTCAGCGCGAAGATTTCATGACCGCGAAAGCGATGCGCCCGCAGCCGTATTTCTCGCTGCCGATGTTCGGGCCGGTGTCGAAGACTAACGTGTTCACCACGATGATCGGCCGCTCGGGCGCGGACGGGCAGTTCATCGGCGCGGTGTCGGTGGCGCTACGTAACGAGTACTTTTCGCGCTTCTACCGCGAACTGACTGAGGGCGATCCGTCGCTCGCGCTGGGTCTGTATCGCCAGGACGGCAGTCTGCTGGTGCGCTATCCGCCGTGGCCGCCGGGCGCGAAGCCGACCCCGCGCAGTGCGTTCAGTGTGGCGCTGCGCGACAAGCAACTGTTCGGACATGTCCGTTTGCATTCGACCGTGGATGGCGTCGAGCGGCTGCTTGCGTTTCGCCGCGTCGGCGACTATCCGCTCTATGTGGTGAGCGCGTATGCGATCTCGTCAATCGCGAGCGCATGGCGCCGGCATTTCCTGCTGATCGCGGCGCTCACGGCCGCGCCTTGCCTGGCAATCTGGCTGCTGGTGTTCTATTCGCTGCGGCAACTCGCCGGCGAGCGGCGGGCCTGGGAACGCTGGCAAGGCGAAGTGGCGATGCGCCTGTCCGCGGAGGCGTCGAGCCGTCAACTGCAACGCATGGGCGCACTCGGCAATCTGGTCGCCAACGTCGCGCACGACTTCAACAACCTGCTGATGGTCGTGTCTGCCAACATCGAGCTGGCACGGCTCAAGCACTACAACAACCTTGAAAAGGAAGTGCTCGCGGTGGAGCGCGCCACCGCCACCGCCGAAGCGCTGACGCGGCGTCTGCTGAGCGTCGCGCGCAAGCAGCCGCTCAAACAGGAGGCGATCGACCTCGCGCGCTGGTTGCCTACCGCTGCGCCGCTCATCGACGCGGCGCTCGGCGACACCGTCGAGCTCGCGTTGAACATGGTCGAGAACGTATGGCCGGTGCTGGCCGATCCGACCGACCTCGAATTCGCGATCATGAACCTGGCCGTCAACGCGCGCGACGCGATGCCGCACGGCGGCCACTTCGTGATTCGCTGCCAGAATAACCGGCTGGTCGGCAGCGATACCTTGCTGCCCGATGGCGAATACGTGCTGATCACCTGTTCCGACGACGGCGAGGGCATGCCCGAAGCCGTCGTGCGCCGCGCATTCGAACCACTTTTCACCACCAAGCTGCGCGGCTCGGGCACGGGGCTCGGTCTCGCCCAGGTGCTGTCGATGTGCGAGCAGGCGGGCGGCACAGCAAAGATCGACAGCGTGCCGGGCAGCGGCACCACGGTGCGGCTTTATCTGCCGCGGCATCGCGAGCGCAAGGCGACGGCGGACGAGGTGCTGCAGCAGCCGGCGCAGGCGCCGTCCGGCGTCGTGTTGCTGGTGGAAGACAACGAGGACGTGGCGGCCGGCGTGACGGCGGTGCTGGAGACCTTCGGCTGCGAAGTGCGCCACGAGCCGACTGCCGATCGGGCGCTCGATGTCTTGAGCGGCGGCGCGCGTTTTGAACTCGTGCTGTCCGATATCCAGATGCCCGGCAGACTGAACGGCATCGATCTCGCGGAAAAAGTCCGCAGCGCGTGGCCGTCGCAGAGGATTGCATTGATGACCGGCTACGCCGACGAACTCGAACGCGCGCGACGCCTCGGCGTGGCGATTCTCGCGAAGCCGTTCAATATCGACGAACTGCACGCGCTGGTGGCTTGCGAACCGTAAGCACTTGCGCGCACCGCGCCGCTCGCGGCAATGGTCGAAACGGCGCATGCGTTGCGGCATAGCCCTTGCTAAAAAGAAGTCGAGGCCTGCGGATCCGGTTGGCGCAACCGGCGCGGCCCACTCACTTTTTGGACAGGAGAACAGTCATGAAGCTCAGACACGCACTACTCGTTTCGACGATGCTCGCCGCTTCCTCTCTCGCGATGGCCCAGGCAGGCGGCGGTGGCGCTGGCGGTGGCGGCCCGGCGGGCAACGATCCGAGCGGCGGCACCACGGCCGGCAGCACGCGTGAAGGTGGCGACATGCAGGCGCCCGGCACCACCACGCATTCGAAGAAGCATCAAATGAAGCATTCGAAGACGACCAAGCCGGCAACCGACTCGACCAACATGCCGGGCGCGGATGCCAGCAGTGATACGAAGGGGCAGTAAAACCGGCAGCGCGGCGAAGAGGCTCAACCTGCGGTGCAGTGATCGGCTGCGGCTGATCGTGGCTCGTGGTGCGAGGCGCTCTTCGCCTTTGCGCGTTGCCTGCAGGGTGCAGGTGTGACGAACCCGGCGTTGCAGCGACACTGCGGCATGTAACGAACGGGTATAGCGCTTGCTCAAATCCGCTCGCATGCACGGCGTCGAGCGCAACCTTCAAAGCCTCCGATGGGATCGTGCGTTCTATCCATCAGGAGCTTGTCCATGACACTCGGTGACACCATCAAAGGTATGGTCGGACTGGACCCCACGGGCCACGCCGATCCCGACATGAAAGCCGTGCTCGACGCGCTCAAGAGCCTCAAACCGAAGCCGATCGAAGAATGTTCGGTCGAGCAGGCAAGGCAGCAGCCCACGCCCGCCGACGCCGTGCGCAAACTGATGGCCGATCCCGCGTATAGCGCGAGGCCGTCGCTGGAACTGGAAGCCGTGCGCACGACGGAGATCGAGATTCCCGGCGCGGCCGGCACGAACCCGGCGCGCGTGTACACGCCGCAAGGCGAGGGACCGTTTCCGGTGATTCTCTATTTTCACGGCGGTGGCTGGGTGATCGCCGATCTCGATACCTACGATGCCACGCCGCGCGCGATGGCCGCGCAGAGCAAGGCTATCGTCGTGTCCGCGCATTATCGCCAGGCGCCCGAGCATCGTTTGCCGGCCGCGCACGACGATGCGTTCGCCGCGTGGCGCTGGCTGGTCGGCAATGCGGCGAGTCTCGGCGGCGAGCCGGACAGGATCGCGGTCATGGGCGAGAGCGCGGGCGGCAATCTGGCGATCCACGTGTCGATCCGCGCGCGCGACACGCGCACGCGCATGCCGCTTCATCAGGCGCTGATCTATCCGGTGGCGAGCAACAACATCGTGTCGATTTCCTACGAGGAGAATCGCAACGCAAGGCCGCTGAACAAGCCGATGATGCTGTGGTTCATGCATAACGTGATCAACAGCGAGAGCGATCTGACGAGTCCGCTGATCGATGTGGTCAGCACCGATCTGTCGGGGCTGCCGCCGACGACGATCGTGACCGCGGGCATCGATCCGCTGCGCTCCGATGGCGAGAAGCTAGCGCAGAAGCTGCACATTGCGGGCGTGGCGGTCGAGCACCGCAACTATCGCGGCGCGACGCATGAGTTCTTCGGGATGGCGGCGGTGGTGCAGGCGGCGCGCGACGCGCAGGCGTTCGTGTCGCTGACGCAGCGGCAGGCGTTCGGTGGGGCGCCGATCTAGCAGCAGGGCGTTCTGCCTTTCACGCGGCGACTCGCCGTTGCCGCTCATTGCGGACGATGGCGCGGCGATCGCTTCGCCCTGCGATTAATCCGGCGTTCACTCACCCAGCAGATGCAGCACGACATCACGAGGCTGCGCGTGCCGGCGATGTTCGAACAGATACAGCCCTTGCCATGTGCCGAGCGCCATGCGTCCGTGCTCGACCGGCACCGACAGTTGCACCTGGGTGAGTGCCGTGCGCAGATGCGCCGGCATGTCGTCGAGGCCTTCGGCGTCGTGTTCGTAACGCTCGGCATCCTCGGGCGCGAGGCTCGCGAAGTAGCGCTCCAGATCGCGCTGCACCGAAGGGTCGGCGTTCTCCTGAATCAGCAGCGAGGCTGACGTATGGCGGCAAAACAGCGTCAGCAGGCCGGTCTCGATGCCTGTGCCGGAGACAAAGCGGCGCGCTTCGTCGGTGAACTCGGTGAGACCGCGCGTGCGGGCCTTGATGCTCAGATGATGGATGGCTTGTCGCATGATGGGTGAGCGAGGGGGTGGGTGTGCCGGCGCGAAGCGCTTGAGGCGCTATGGCTTCGGTGCAGTGACGGGCGCGTGAATCGGAAGATACGTGAATCGGAATAGCGGACACGGACGCGAACTCCAACTCGACCGTCGGTCACGCGCGGCCCGCAGCTTCAGATCGACGTCAATACATCCTCGATTTGCGCAGCGCCGGTTGGCCGAACCACGCGCGCGACTTCAGCGCCGTCACGCATGACTATCAGCGTCGGCCACAGCTTGATCTTGAACGAACGGCCGAGCGGCCGTCCGGGACCATCTTCGATTTTCAAATGACGAAGGCCTGCATGCGCCGCCAGCGCCTTGATGATCGACGGCTGCGCGCCCTGGCAGTAACCGCACCAGTCGGTGCCGAATTCGACGACGGTGACGCCCGGCAGTGCGTCGAGTTCGGCGCGCGAAGGGGCTTGGGATGAATAGGCGGTCTGGGTTGCCATGCGAGCTCCAATGCTGTTCAGTGCAGGGGCTTTGAGCGGTGCGGCGGTCCCTGCGCGGAGATTCGCCAAGAGTAGCAGCAATGCCTGGGGTCGTCATCGGGGCTGGCTTGCCGCGCAGGAGCCGCAACGGCCAGGCTGATCGCGCGGTTGGCACGCGAATT
The DNA here is from genome assembly GCF_012275575.1 of Paraburkholderia sp. SG-MS1. Taxonomy (GTDB): domain Bacteria; phylum Pseudomonadota; class Gammaproteobacteria; order Burkholderiales; family Burkholderiaceae; genus Paraburkholderia. The sequence goes on from NZ_NPIH01000101.1 coordinate 8,531, forward strand.
CACATGCGTGGCGCGTTGACGTGTTAAACATCGTCCGTGCGCCGTCACGAGACGGCGAGTCATCGCGTTCGGGAAGGGAAATGGGAGCAAGGATCTATCTGCAACATCCGGCCACGGACGACACCGTCGCGGTCGCGACCGGCTTCAGTTGGGGCGCGTGTCTGCTGGGTTTCATCTGGGCGCTATCGAAGAAGATGTGGTTTGCCGCCTTTGTCATGCTGGGGGTCAGTCTGATCCTGTTCGGCATGGGCTTATGGGGCGAAACGGCCGACCTGGCCGGACTCGTGCTGTCGATTCTGTTCGGCGTCGCTTGCGGCGCTTACGGGAATCGGTGGCATCGCTGGACGCTCGAAAAGCGCGGCTACGTCGTGCTATGAGGCGGCGAAGGGGCGATGAATTCGCGATGCGCAGCGAATCGTCAAAAGAATTTCATCGGATGACATCAGGGAGATTTTTCATGCACTTTGCATTTTCAACGGTTGTAGGCAGATCGATCGGAAGCGTCGGGAGATGTCGCCGGGGCGCGCTGTGCATGGCGTTGGCGGCGTCGCTCGCCGCCGCGCCGTTGGCGTGCGGCGCGCAGTCCGCCGCCGCGCCTGTGGCCGGCTCATCTGACACGCCCGCCATAGCGGGCGCGCCAGGCCCCACGGCGGCACCGTCGCCATCCGCTCCCGACGATACCTTCCTGCTCACCATCTTCCTGCGCCACGACGAATCCAAACCGCTGCCGAAGATCAACGACCAGCTTCGCGCGCAAGGCTTCTTCAAGACCTTTCCACCGCCGGGCATCGAAGTCGTGTCGTGGTACGTGATGATGGGCATCGGCCAGGTGGTCACGCTGCGCGTGCCCGCGAGCCGGCTGCGCGAAGTCAACCGGGCGATCGAGTCGACCGCGTGGGGCGGCTATCGCACCGAGTTTTATCCGACCTACGACTACAAGGCGCAAGCGCAGCATATGCGCGCAACCGACGGCAAGTAGCGGCGAGCGTGCACTCAGTTGGTTGTCAACACGCTGCTATCGTTCTAACGACGCGGTGCAACATGCATGTGGGACGGCGCGGCGCGGGTTTACGCGCCCGCGAGCTAGGTCGATAATGCCCCGGTCGTTCCGGCCCCGAACTTACGGCGCACGTTGTGCCGACCCGGCTCGCTCCATCTGACCCACCGCCCTCGTGTTGAAAACTTCGCGTTTTTTCGACCTGCTGCGTATCCCTGGCTTCAAGCCGCTGGCCGCCGCCACTCTCATGCTCGGTGTGGCGATGTCGTTCACCGCGCCGTATCTATCGCTGTTCGGCGTCGAGCGCGCCGGCATGACGCCGTTCAGGCTCGGCGTCTTCATGACACTGATCGCCGCGAGCGGGGTGCTCGCCAGCACGCTCGCCGGCCGGTGGACCGATAAGAGTGGACAGCATCGGCCTTTGCTGCTGGCTGCGCTGGTGGCCGCCGCGCTTGGCTATCTGTGCCTGTGCGTCGTGCGCGATTACCGGCTGCTGCTGCTGGTCGGCATCGTCTTCATCGGCGCGGGCGGCTCGGCCATCTCGATGGTGTTCGCGTTCAGCCGCGCGGCGCTGCCGGTGCCGGACCCCGGCGAGCGCGTGTTCGCGAGCGCGACGTTGCGGACCATCCTGTCTGCGGCGTGGGTATTCGGGCCATCGGTGGGCGCCTTGGTGCTTGCGGCCACCAGCTTTTATGGACTCTTTCTGTTCGCGGCGGCGAGCTTCGCGACCTGCGCGTTCATCGTCTGGCGGATGCGCGAGCCGCAAGGTCATCTGGGCGATCACACGGTGCAGGACACCGCGTCCGAACCGTCGGCGTCGATCACGGTCCCGCCGCTGACCGCGCCGGGCGAGGACGCGCACGAAGACCTGCCCGGCGTCGCGTCGGCCAACGACATCGGCCGCGCGGTGGCCGCGCTCACGCTGCTCGGCCTCGCCGCGAACGCGACGATGATCGTGCTGCCGCTCTACATCGTGCATGGTTTGAACGGCTCGCATCTGGACGTTTCGGTGATGCTCGGCCTCGGCGCGCTAATGGAAATTCCGATGATGCTCGCGCTCGGCGCGAAGTCGTCGGCGCTGCACAAGCCGAACTGGCTGGCCGCGTGCGCGGCGGTGCATGCGGTGTATTTCGTCGGGATGTCGCTCGCGGGCAACGTCAACGTGCTGATCCCGATGCAGATGCTCAATGCGTTCGTGGTCGCCGTGACTTCGTGTCTCGGCATGACCTACGTGCAGGACCTGATGCCGCACTCGCCCGGCCGCGCCACCGCGCTGTTCTTCAACGCGGCGCGGGTCGGCTCGATTCTGTCGGGCGTGTTGTCGGGCCTGCTGGTGCAGGCGTTCAGCTATCGCGGCACATTTCTGTTCTGCGGCTTGCTGGCGCTCTGTGCATGGGTGCTGTTCGCGGTGCCCGGGTATCGTTATCCGCTGATGTGGCGCGCGGTGAAGCGCTTCGCACGCGAACAGTATGCCAAGCTGCAGGCGAAGCGGCGTCAACGGGTGACGGGGCGTGGCGAATGAGGTGACGCACGCGAGCGCGATGTGGCACATCGGCAGCCGCATGCGTGCCCGCCAGGCATAGAGGCGTGAATAACGCACGCGCCAGGAACTTTACGTTACGCCACGCCTCTGCAAAGAGGCGTATCGTCTTTTCACGCGCGCGGCGATGCGCGCTGCGCATGTCGGAATGAACCAGACGGCTACGGCATGTCCGGCATGCTTGCCTCCACGCGACTAAAGTAGCTTGCGTGGGTGAGGCGAGGCCGCCTGCTTCACCGCTGAATTTGCGGCTGAATCGACCGTTGAGTTCATCGCCGAGGCAACAGCCAGGCAACAGCCAGGCAACAGCCAGGCAACGACGGAGCAAAAACCAGGCAACGACGGAGCCGCAACCAGAGCTGCCACCGGCATAACACCCGGCATAACACCCGGCGCAACAACCGCATCGCAGCAACACGCCGAACCCACATCGGGCAGCGCAACGAGCCACCTTCCGGAGCGAGATATGCAGCTAGGCATGATTGGATTAGGGCGCATGGGCGCCGACATGGTGCGACGCCTGACCAAAGGCGGTCAGCAATGCATCGCCTACGACGTGCAGTCCGCCGCGGTAGACCGGCTGAAGCAGGAAGGCGTGGCGGGCGCGGCGTCGCTGCAGGACCTCGTCGCGCAACTCGAGAAGCCGCGCGCCGTGTGGCTGATGGTGCCGGCCGCCGTCGTCGACGCGACACTCGAAAAGCTCGTGCCCTTGCTGGAACCCGGCGACGTCGTGATCGACGGCGGCAACTCCTACTATCACGACGACATCCGCCGGGCCAACGAACTCGGCGCACGCCAGCTTCACTATGTGGACGTCGGCACGAGCGGCGGCGTTGCGGGCCGCGAGCGGGGCTACTGCCTGATGATCGGCGGCGAGCCTGAGGTCGTGAAGCGGCTCGAACCGATTTTCGCGACGCTCGCGCCGGGCGCCGCCGCGGCGCCGCCCACCCCGGGCCGCACCGCGACGAGCGGGAGCACTGCCGACCAGGGCTTCCTGCATTGCGGACCGCAAGGCGCGGGGCACTTCGTGAAGATGGTCCACAACGGCATCGAATACGGCATCATGGCCGCCTATGCGGAAGGCCTGAACATTCTGCGCCACGCCGATGCCGGCAAGCACGCGCGCGAAGCCGATGCGGAAACCTCGCCGCTGCGGCGTCCCGAGCTGTACCAATACGATCTGAATCTCGCCGAGGTCACCGAAGTCTGGCGGCGCGGCAGTGTGATCGGCTCGTGGCTGCTCGACCTGATCGCGGGGTCGCTCGTCAGCGACGCCGATCTGCAGAATTACACCGGCCGCGTCTCCGATTCGGGCGAGGGCCGCTGGACGGTGGCCGCCGCGATCGACGAAGGCGTGCCCACGCCGGTGCTCAGCGCGGCGTTGTTCGCGCGCTTCAGTTCGCGCGGCGAAGCGGACTTCGCGAACCGCGTGCTATCGGCCATGCGGCATGATTTCGGCGGCCACGTCGAAAAAACGGCCGAGCCGGGCAGTGCGCCAAAGGGCTGAGCGGAGCGCCCACCGAAGAGCTCACTGCAACCCTCACCGAGGCGCACCCACTTTCAGCCAAGGACCCCGCGATGCCAGACACTCCCTCCACGCCGCACGACGTCGTGTTTCTGTTCGACTGCGACAACACCCTGCTCGACAACGATCACGTGCTCACGGACTTGCGCGCGCACATGACCCGGGAGTTCGGCGCGGAGAACAGCGCGCGCTACTGGCAGATCTTCGAGGATCTGCGCGCGGAGCTGGGCTATGCCGATTACCTGGGTGCGCTGCAGCGTTACCGGGTGGAGCATCCGCGCGACACGCGGCTGCTGTTGATGGCGTCGTTCCTGATCGGGTATCCGTTCGCGAACCGGCTCTATCCGGGCGCGCTGGATGCGTTGCGGCATCTGGGCACGCGCGGGCCCACGGTGATTCTCTCCGACGGCGACGTGGTGTTCCAGCCGCGCAAGATTGCGCGTTCGGGCTTGTGGGACGAAGTCGAGGGTCGTGTGCTGATTTACATCCACAAGGAACTGATGCTCGATCAGGTGATGGAATGCTACCCGGCGCGCCACTACGTGATGGTCGACGACAAGCTGCGGATCCTCACGGCCATGAAGAAGGCATGGGGCGGAAAGCTGACAACGGTCTTTCCACGCCAGGGGCACTATGCTGTCGATCCGAAGGAGATTGCAAGCAATCCGCCTGCCGATGTAAGCATCGAGCGGATTGGTGAGCTGGCCGATTTCGACGTCGATGCGTTGATGGGCGCGCGCGGGTAGACGCAGCGCTCTTCGTCTGCGTGCGCGCCGCCCGCAGGTCCGTGTATCTGATGGCGGGCGACACGCAGACGCGCAGACGCAGACGCAGCACGTCAGGCGCCCAACTCCTTCAACCGCGCCTGCGCCTCGCCGGCTCCCATGCGCGCGGCTGCGTCGCTGGCCTTCACGCCGTTCGCGTCGTGAGCATTCGGGTTCGCGCCGTGCGCAATCAGCAAGTCCACGATCGCGGTGCGATTGAACATCGCGGCCACCATCAGCGCGGTGCGGCCGTCCGGCGATGCGCCCTCGACGTCCGCGCCGTGCGCAAGCAACGTCTCGATGACCTTGTCGAAGCCCTTGAACGCGGCACCGGCGATCGGCGTCTGGCCGTTATCGTTGCGCAGATCCGGATCGGCGCCGCGCTCGAGCAGCGCGCGCACCGCATCCACGTGACCGTGGTAGCTCGCGAGCATCACGAGACTGTCGCCCTTGTCGTTACGCAGATTCGGCGGCACGCCTTTTTCGAGCACTGCGGCGAGCATCGATGCATCGCCGCGCCGCGCGAGGTCGAAGACCTCCTGGGCGAGTGCGAGCAGTTCGGGATCGATCTGCGCTCGGGACGGCGGGGCGGTATTGGCGGAGTCCGTCAATGAAATCTCCTTGCTATCGATGAGGGCGCCACGGCGGCGCCAGGACAGCAATCAGGATACACATTATCTCTCGCGGATGCCCGCCCGGCGGCGCGCTAGCCGGCGCCGAACAGCTTGACCAGGACGCCGAACAGGCCGATCAGGATAGTCAGTCCCGCGCTCAGCAACACGATCGACAGGACAAGGGTCACGAGCACTTTGGCGGGACTGGGTTTAGACATGGCGGTCGTTATAGGTGAAGGGAAGGGGAGCGGGACGTGTCAGACGCGTGCCGCCGCTGCGCATTCGGTTGGGTGGTGTCGAGCGGTCGCGCCAGTTTAGCCAGCGTGCCGGGTTCGATCGGGACGTGTTCGGAGTCTAGCGCAAGACGGCGTTCGCGCATCTCGCCACCGACGCTGGCGGCGCATTGCGCGAAAACGTCGAACCATGGCGCGCGCCGTCTGTCACACTCGCGTGACGAGCGCGGGCGACACTCGGGAAACAGCCGTGAAATCCCGGCTGATGCAGCTGCGCAGATCGGCCCACGCCACCTGCGCCGCGCATGACGCAGCGGCCCCGCTATCGCTTTCACGGGCCTTACTGACGCTATCGACGCCATCGGCATAACGACGCCTCATCACGCCATCATCACGAACACCCGCTGCAGCACCCGCTAACCTGCCTGACAGTCCTTTTCAAGGAGTGACGCCATGGTTGAAGCAAGCTCGCATCCCGCTCCGTCCCAAACGCTGGACCCCGACACGCTGCGCAAGATGGATCGCTATTGGCGCGCGTGCAATTATCTGTCGGTAGGCATGATCTATCTGCGCGACAATCCGCTGCTGCGCGAACCGCTCAAACCCGAACACATCAAGAACCGGCTGCTCGGCCACTGGGGCTCGGACCCGGGCCAGAGCTTCGTACTCGTGCATCTGAACCGGCTGATCCGCAAGCTCGATCTGGACGTGATCTATCTATCCGGCCCCGGACATGGCGCGCCGGCGAGTCTTGCGCACTGTTATCTCGAAGGCCACTACTCGGAAATCTATCCGGACCGCAGCGAAGACGAGGCCGGCATGCGGCGCTTCTTCCGGCAGTTCTCGTTTCCCGGAGGCATCGGTTCGCATTGCACGCCGGAGACGCCGGGCTCGATCCACGAAGGCGGCGAACTCGGCTACAGCCTGTCGCACGGCTACGGCGCCGCGTTCGATAACCCCGAGCTGATCGTCGCCGTGATGATCGGCGACGGCGAGGCGGAAACCGGGCCGCTCGCCACCTCATGGCATTCGAACAAATTCCTCAACCCGATCCGCGATGGCGCGGTGCTGCCGGTGCTGCATCTGAACGGCTACAAGATCGCCAATCCGACCATCCTCGCACGGATTCCCCGCGAGGAACTCGAAGCGCTGCTGATCGGCTATGGGCACAAGCCGTATTTCGTCGAAGGCGACGATCCCGACACGATGCATCAGCAGATGGCTGCCACGCTCGAACAGTGCATCGGCGAAATCCGCGCGATCCAGCAGCATGCGCGCGCGAATCGCGACGCGACGCGGCCGCGCTGGCCGATGATCGTGCTGCGCTCGCCGAAAGGCTGGACCGGCCCGAAGGAAGTCGACGGTCACAAGGTGGAAGGCTCGTGGCGCGCGCACCAGGTGCCGGTGCTCGATCCGGTCACCAATGGCAAGAGCCTGAAACTGGTCGAGGGCTGGCTGCGCAGCTATGGGCCCGAGTCGCTGTTCGACGCGGGTGGCCGTCTGGTCGACGAACTGCGCGAACTCGCGCCCGAGGGCGCGCGCCGCATCAGCGCGAACCCGCATGCGAACGGCGGGTTGCTGTGCAAGGCGCTCGACATGCCGCCGTTTCGCGACTACGCGGTGACGGTGAAAAAGCCGGCCGCTTCGTACACGTCGCCGACCGGCGTGCTAGGCAAGTTTCTGTGCGACGTGATGCGCAAGAACATGACGAACTTCCGCCTGTTCGGTCCCGACGAAACCGCGAGCAACAAGCTCAACGCGGTCTATGAAGCGTCGCCGAAAACCTGGCTCGCCGACACCGAACCCGGTGACGCGGACGGCGGCGAACTCGCGCCCGACGGCCGCGTGATGGAAATGCTCAGCGAACACACGCTCGAAGGCTGGTTCGAAGGCTACGTGCTGACCGGCCGGCATGGCCTGTTCGCGACCTACGAGGCGTTCGTCCACGTGATCGACTCGATGTTCAACCAGCACGCGAAGTGGCTGGAGAAGGCCAAGCGCGAGCTGGGCTGGCGCCAGCCGGTGCCGTCGATCAACCTGCTGATCACGTCGCTCGTCTGGCGTCAGGATCACAACGGCTTCACGCATCAGGATCCAGGCTTTCTCGACGTCGTCACCAATAAAAGCCCGGACGTGGTGCGCATCTATCTGCCGCCGGATGGCAACTGCCTGTTGAGCGTGGCCGATCATTGCCTGCGCTCGCGCGATTACGTCAACGTGATCGTGTCCGACAAGCAGCCGCATCCGCAGTATCTCGACATGGACGCGGCCGTCACGCATTGCACGAAGGGCATCGGTATCTGGGACTGGGCGTCGACCGATCAGGGCGTCGAGCCGGACGTGGTGATCGCCTGCGCGGGCGACATCGCGACGATGGAAGCGCTCGCCGCCGTGCAGATTCTGAAGGAGCGCTTCGCCGCGCTGAAGATCCGCTTCGTCAACGTGGTCGATCTGTTCCGCTTGATGCCCGAGCATGCGCATCCGCACGGACTGTCCGACCGTGATTTCGATTCGCTGTTCACCACCAGCAAGCCGGTGATCTTCAACTTCCATTCGTATGCGTCGCTCGTGCACAAGCTCACCTATAACCGCGCGAATCACGAGAATTTGCATGTGCACGGCTATCACGAGAAAGGCAACATCAACACGCCGCTCGAACTGGCGATCGTCAATCAGGTCGACCGCTTTTCGCTCGCGATCGACGTGATCGATCGCGTGCCGGCCTTGCGCGGCGTCGGCGATCATGCGAAGGAATGGCTGCGCGGGCAGGTCATCGAGCATCTCGCGTATGCGCATGCCGAGGGTATCGACAAGGAAGAGATCCGCAACTGGACCTGGAAGAGCTGAGCGAGGGCGACGATGCACACGGAAGACGCAGCGGCGAAGCAAACGATTCTGGTGCTCAACAGCGGCTCGTCGTCGCTGAAATTCGGGCTGTTCGCACACGTGGACGACGATGAATCCCTGCTGCTGGAGGGCAGCGCCGAGGGGATCGGCCGCAGCGACGGGAGCTTGCGGATCAGTTCGCCCGACGGCGGCGTGCTGGTGCAGCAGGAGCACGTGCTGGAGTCGCAAACCGATGCATTGCGCAAGCTCTCGCAGGTGCTGGCGCAACAGCACCATGCGCAGCCGGCGGCGCTCGGCCATCGGGTCGTGCATGGCGGCCCGCATTTGCGCGCGCATCAGCGCATCACGCCCGAGCTGCGCCGCCGTCTGCAGGAGGCGGTGCACTTCGCGCCGCTGCATATTCCACCGGCGCTCGCGCTGATCGACGAGGCCACGAAGATTTTCGGCGGCGCGGCGCATTTCGCCTGTTTCGACACGGCGTTCCATACGACGCTGCCGCCGCGCGCGGCGCAACTCGCGTTGCCGCGCCGCTATGCGCAGGCCGGCGTGATCCGCTACGGCTTTCACGGGCTTTCGTACGAATCGCTGGTGACGCAGCTCGGCTCGCAGATGCCCTCACGCGCGGTGTTCGCGCATCTCGGCAACGGTTCGAGCGTGTGTGCGTTGCGCGATGGCCAATCGATCGATACGTCAATGGGTCTCACGCCGACCGGCGGCGTGCCGATGGGCACGCGTTGCGGCGATCTCGATCCCGGTGTGCTGCTGTATCTGATGCGCGTCGAGAAGCTCGGTGCGGATGCATTGGAGACGCTGCTCAATCGTCACAGCGGCCTCGCCGGTTATGCCGACGGCGAGAGCGATATGCAGGCGCTGGAAAAGCGCGCGGCGGCGGGCGACGCGAACGCATCGCTCGCGCTCGACGTGTTCGCGGGCGCGGTGCGCAAGACGATCGGCGGCTATGCGGCGTTGCTCGGCGGGATCGATCTGCTGGTGTTCACGGGCGGGATCGGCGAACACAGCGCCACGATTCGCCGGCGCGTGTGCGACGGGCTCGCTTTCATGGGGCTGACGGAAGGCGATCCGGCTGGCAAGGTGATGACGCTTCACACTGAAGAGGAAAAGCAGATAGCACGGCATTGCCGGACGTTGTTGCGAGCAGAGGCCGGCTGAGGCCGTTACCGTCTCTTGCGCTTCATTTAGCCTTGATGACGGTGTGATCCAGCACGCCTGTCACGCCGAACAGGCGCGTCACGTCTTCCAGCGCAGCGGTTCTTTGCTGCGGGCGTTGCAGCTCGCCGTGCAGCGTGATGCGGCCACGTGAGACCTTCACCTTCACGCTATGTTCAGGGACCGCCGAGTCCCAAGCCAGGCGGCGGGTCGCTTCCGCGGCGATTTGCGCATCGCTCAGGCGAGCGCCGGCGCCGGATCCTTTGCCCGTCTCCCAGCCTGCGCCAGGTAGCTTGCGTTTGTCGGCGCGAGCGGATGACATGGGTCCTCCACGGAGAACAGTGATTGAACAACACTAGCAGATGCGTGGGATTTTGCAGGTGGGCCGGAAAGGCTTAGGGCTGCGCCGGACCCGGCTGCGCTCCTTTGAACGCCCACCCATTGGACAATACACCGCCGGGCATCCATCCGCTCGTGATGTGAACTGCACGCGCGCATCGCCGATGTTCCATACCGAACGCTAGTATGCTGACGGCTCGTCACCGGCGTGCCCGCCGCTCGCGCGCCACACCTTCCTCACCCTGAACAGCAAAGGCTTCGACCATGCCCGACTTTCCCATCGACAACCCGTTTCTCGAATCGCTCGGCGTGCGTCTGACGCAATGGCGCGACGGCTACGCGGAGCTGGTCATGGCGATTGATGCGAGCAAGCTCAATCGCCAGGGCGTGCTGCAAGGCGGCGCGATCGCGACGCTGCTCGATGCGGCGGCGGGCTATGCGGGTCTGCATGCGGCGGTAGGACAACCGGCGCGGCATGCATTCACGTTGTCGCTGACCACCAACTATCTCGACAAGGGACTCGGCGAATCGGTGACGGCGAAGGGCTTTCTGGAACGCCAGGGCCGCTCGATTTTCTTTTCGCGCGGCGAAGCATGGGTAGACGGCAAGCTGTTGATCGCGAGCGCGCAGGGCACGTTCAAATATTCGAAGACGGCCTGATGGCCGACGCCTGCCGCAAGCGGCGCGCACCCATTCACAGCGCCTTGTACATGACGGTGGTGGCGTCGAGCCGCCCTTCGTCGTGCGGGGCTTGGGCATAGCCTGGAATCACGCCGACGGTTTGATAGCCAAGCGCGGCATAGAGCGGTTCGGCGTGGTCGCCGGTGCGGGTGTCCAGCGTGAGCAGGCTGCGCCGCAAGTGCCGCGCATGGCGCTCCAGTTCCGTCATCAACGCCCGCGCGATGCCCCGGCGGCGAAACGCGGGATGGACCAGCAGCTTGCGCACCTCCGCGCGGTGACGCTGGTTCGGCATTGTGTCGTAATCCAGTTGCACGGTGCCGGCGATCGCGTCGCCCTCGCGCGCGACGAACAGCATCAGTCCGCCCGCGCGTAACGAGGGCAGCACTTTGCCACGCCAGAACGCTTCGCTATCGGCGACGCCGTACGGCATCACGAAGCCGACGCTCGCGCCGTCATGCACACAGGCATGCAGCAGCGCGCCGAGTTCGGGGAGGTGCCGAACGAGGTCGTCGGCGGAAAAAGGCGTAATGGTGATCGCGCTCATGCTGGCTCACACGATGAAGAGAAGATAGCGTGCCGAACTATCGGCGGGCGTCACGAAGGCGCTCGGGCCGAACAGCAGATAACGCAGGCAGTCGCCGGGGGCGAGGTCGTGGCGCTGGCCGTCGACGGTGATCTGCAGCCGGCCCTCCAGCAGGATCAGATGATGTTCGAGGCCGGGGCGTGGCGAGGCGTCGTACGCGATGCACGCGCCCGCGTCGAGTTCGCATTCCAGCGCCTCGCCCGCGAGCGCTTGCGCGGGCGGCGACACCGAGCGGCGCCGAAAGCCCGCGCTCGCGTCGCTCCAGACCGGTTGCGCGGTGCGTGGCACCCGGGGTGCGAAGTCCTCCTCGACCATGCGCATCAGCCGCGACATGGGCAGCCCGTACGCCACGCAGAGCCGACCGAGCACGCTCGCGGTGGGACTCACGGCTGCATTTTCCAGCCGCGACAGCGTGGCGCGGCTGACGTTGCTGCGCGTGGCAAGGTCGTCGAGCGACCAGTTGCGCTCCGCGCGCAAGGCCCGCAAACGCTGCGCGATGCGGCGGTCGATGAGCGTGTCGTCGGTAGCTGGATTTTCCATATTCGGGAAATTATCTCTAATATGGAAATGAGTCAATCGGAAAAGAATGGCGCGCGGGCGGTGTAGGGCGGCTCATCCGTCATCGAGATTCGTGCGCCGTCCCGACCGCTGGCGTTTATCATAGTGGCCACCAACCAGAACGCGCCGCCTCGCTACACAACGGTAACGCGCATCATCCACGAGACCCGGCGACTCATGCCGCACCATCATCCATGAACACCACTCCCGATGCTTCCTCCCGTCCCCCGATTCGTGAACTGACGCTGCTCGAGGGGCGCGTGCTCGGCGTGCTCGTCGAAAAGCAGCACACCGTGCCGGACAGTTATCCGCTTTCGCTGAACGCGCTGACGCTGGGCTGCAATCAGAAAACCGGCCGCGCGCCCGTGATGAACGCGACCGAGGCCGAAGTGCTGAGCGCCGTCGATGGCCTGAAACGATTGAGCCTCGTCATGGAAGGCAGCAGCAGCCGCGTGCCGCGCTTCGAGCACAACATGAATCGCGTGCTTGGGTTGCCGAGCCAGTCGGCGGCCCTGCTGACCACCTTGTTGCTGCGCGGCCCGCAGACGGCAGCTGAATTGCGCCTGAACAGTGCGCGTTTCCATGGCTTTGCCGACATCTCGTCGGTCGAGGCGTTTCTCGACGAACTGGCCGGCAACGCGCCGCCCCGCGTCGTGAAGCTGGCCCGCACGCCGGGAGAGCGCGAGCATCGCTGGATGCATCTGCTGTGCGGCGAGGTGAGCGCAAGCGAGATCGCGCACCCGGCCGGCGAGGACGACACGGTGCCGTTGTCCGCGTTCGAAGCGATCAAGGCCGAGCAGAAGCGGCTCGCCGATGAGGTGGCCCGGCTTCATGCGATCGTGCGGCGGATGGCGGCGGAGTTGGGGATCGGCGTCGACGATCTTTGAGCGAATGTCGAAGCGGGCGACGTGGTGGTCTTTCTGGCGTGGCGATGGCTAGAAACCGATGGCTCACGCGTCGCGGCTGCGCTGAGTGTTTGTCGACAGCATGCGTTGCGTGCGATAGAAGATGCGCGGCGGCACGTTCGGCGAATCCTGAGCAAGCCGGTCGAGCTCGTCGCGAATCGCGGTGAGGTAGTGGCCGTCGCGCGCGTCGGCGTCGCCGGCGAATACTGCTTCGAGCCTGCGACGCACGGCGCCATAGCGTGCGCCGGCCGCGCGGTGTTTCTCCGCGCGCTCCGCGTAGCGCAGGAACAGTTTCAACGCGGCCGAGACGGCGGCCGCGGCGCTCACGAACCCCACGAAGAGCCGCTGTTCAATCGTCACCGCCGTCAACGTCAACGACGCGAACACGGCGGTCCCCACGAACGCGGTGAGGGCGGTCACCAGCCAGCCGAGCTGACGGTCGCGCGCCGACAGCAGATCCGCCATGTCGTAATGGCTCATCTGGGATTCACGCGCGCGGCGAATCCATTTCAGCAGAAGCTGGTCTTCGTCGACCGGGGGCTCGTAGGCGGGCAGTGTCGTCATGGCGCTTGTCGGGGCGGTTCGGCGGCGCAAGCATAACGCGTGCGCCTGACGATACTGTGCCACATCGAAGCATCAAGCCGGATATCGCGCGTAGCTGCATCGGCCAGTCAGGTCGCTCAGCGAGTCAGGCGCCGCACGCGGGGCAATACTTCTTCCGCAAAGACGCGCATGTCGCGCTCGAACGGCTGGAATTGCAGCATGAACAATTCGATCCCCGCGTGATGAAAGCGGGCGATGCGCGCGGCGACCGTGTCATAGCTGCCGACCAGTCCCGCCGCGGTGCCGCCGTTCGAGCCGACGCGCGGCGTTTGCGCGAAGGTCTGGAACATCACCGCCTTCGGGTCGATGTTCGATTTCTGCTGCGCGCGCAGCGGCGCATCTCTCGCGGCGAGGGCGAACAGATGATCGAGGTGCCGGGTTGCGTCGTCGTCGGTTTCACGGGCGATCACAAATGCCGACAGGCCGAAACGCAACGGCGCGTGCGCCGCAGGCCGCTTGCGGGCGCGCAGGTCGGCGATCAGCGCTTCGACGTCCGGCAACGGCTGGCCGTTGATGAACCACACGTCGCCTTTGTCGGCGACCAGCTGGCGCGCGGGCTCCGATTCACCGCCCACGTAGATGAGCGGCCGTTCGCGATACGGATCGGCAGGGCGCAATAGATAGTCATCCACATTAAAGTGTTCGCCGTGAAAACGCGTGCGTTCGCCGCGCAACAACGCATCGACCACGGTGATCCACTCGCGCCCATACGCGTAACGCGCGTCGTGCTCCGCAAAGCCGATACCGGCGCGCTCCAGCTCCGGGCGATTCCACGCATTGACAAGATTAATTGCGAAGCGCCCGCCGCTGATGTGCTCGATCTGCTGCGCCATTTTCGCCAACACGACCGGGTGATACAGATAAGGCTTGATGGCCGCGATGATTTCGATGCGTTCGGTCAACGCCGCGAGCGCGGCCGACGCGGTCCACGCTTCGAGCTGATCGAAGTCGGGATTGTGCGGATTGATCGTGTGTTGGGCGACGAGCACCGAGTCGTAGCCGAGGCGCTCGGCTTCGAGTACGAGAGCTTTGTTGCGCGCCCATGACGCGTCGTACGGTTCATCGGGGTCCTGCAGTGCGGCGCGGCTGCCATGAACCAGGGCCCAGACGCCGAAGCGCGGAGGCAGTGTCGACATAAAGCGAAAATCTCCACGGAAAAGCGGTGCTTGCGATTTGTTCGACTCGCATCAAAGCTTTGAATGATGCGGGATGCCGTCGCCACGCGTTCCAATTTCTGTCTATATCGTTCGATGAAATCGGTCTATGGACGTGCCGCGAACTTTTATATATTCAGCGATTGCGCCTACCTTTCTGGAATTCGATCGATGCCTGTCACTTTCTCCGGCTCTCGCCGTCTGCTGCACTTTTGCGTGTCATTGACGTTGATCGGCGGGGTGCTGTCCGCCGGCTTCGCACAAGCCAACGAAACGGTTTCGATCAGCTATCAGCGTTCGTCGACGCTGTTCATTCTGCTCAAGCGCACCGGTGCATTGGAGAAGAAGCTCAAACCGCTGGGCTATGACGTGAGCTGGCACGAGTTCTCGACGGGCCTGCTGCAATCGCTGAACGCGGGCAGTGTGGATCTGCATGCGGACGTCGCCGATGCATTCGCGCTTTTCACGCAGGCCGCCAACGCGCCGCTGACTTACTACGCAGAGGAAACCTCGGCGCCGACGGCTCAGGCGATCATCGTGCCGCCGGGCTCGCCGATCCGCTCGGTTGCGGACCTGAAGGGAAAACGCGTCGCGGTGGCGAAAGGCTCGGGCTGTAATTACCTGTTGCTGAGCGCATTGGCCAAAGCGGGAATGACCATCAACGACATTCAGGTGCGCTATCTGGAAGCGCCCGACGCGCTCGCCGCGTTTCGCGGCGGCAACATCGACGCATGGGCGATCTGGGACCCGTTCCTCGCCGCGCAGCAGCGTGATGCGCACGTGCGCGTGATTGCCGACGGCACCAGCGGAGTCGCGCAATACAACCGTTTCTATACGGCGACGACCGCGTTCGCGGACAAGCATCCGGACGTGCTGCGCGTCGTATTCGATGAACTGAACACGACCGGCAAATGGGTCAAGGCGCATCCGCAGGACGCCGCGCAGATTCTCGGCCCGGTGTGGGGGAACATTCCCGCGCCGACAGTCGAGCTGGCCAATAGCCGCCGCAGCTATGACATCGTGCCGGTGCAGCGCGATCAGTTGGCGGAGCAGCAGCGTATCGCGGATACGTATCGCGCGGCCGGACTCATTCCCGCTGCACTGAAGGCGACCGACATCCGGATCTGGACGCCGTCGGCGAAGTAAGGAAAGGCACTGTTCAGCACGTTCCTGTGCCGAACAGTGCAGGCCAGTCACTCAGTCGAGCCCATCAAGCGGGCGAGCCTTCACGCGCGACGCCGAACCGTTCGTTGTGCGCCTTGCCGTTCAGATAGAAGTCACCGATCGCCGCCTCCCGAATGATCGCCGGATTGTGCGAGGCGAGCACTCGCGCATTGCGCCAGTAGCGGTCGAAGCGGCGCGATTCGCTGGTGGCCGATGCGCCGCCCACTTCGAACAGCAGCGTGGCCGCCTGCAGTGTTTGCTCGATGACGATCTGCTGCGCCTGAAAGGTCTGGATGTCGAGGCGGATATAGGTTTGCTCATCGGTGCGGCCCTCGGCGCGCGCGACGCAAACCTCGTCGATTGCACGCGCCAGCGCTGCGCTGATGCTCTGCGTCGAGTAAGCGAGACTCGCGAGGCGGCCGACCACGCGATGCACGAGCGGATTGTCGCGCGGGCTCGACTCGCCGGGGATGCCGAAGGTTCTCGTCCTTGCCTGCGTGAAGGTCACGGCGTCGCGCAGCGCCGCGCGGCTGATACCCGCGAGGTTGGCGACGTGCAGCGCCTGGTAGTACGCGGTCAGCAGGCTGTTGCGGCGTGGTTCGGACGCCTGGTAGCGACGGTACAGATTGTCGGGTGAAACCGGCACGCGCTCGAAACGCGCGGTACCGCTGCCGGTCAGACGCTGGCCGAAGCCGTCCCAGTCGTCGATACGTTCGACGCCCGGCGTATCGGCCTTGACGAGCACGCGCACGTCGCTCTGGCCATCATGCGCGGTGACGTCCACCCAATCGGCGTAGAGCGTGCCGGTGGTGTAGTACTTCTCGCCGTCGAGATGCCACGCACCGTCGGTCTGCGTGAGACGCACGCTGTTGTTGGTCACGCCGGTACGCTCGGACACCGCGCCGCCGACAATCTGCCCTTGGGCCACGCGCGTGAGCCAGCGGTCGCGCAGCGCCGCGTCGCTGTTTTCCAGCAGCGATTCGACAAAGCCACCATGCACGCGCAGGATTTGCGGCAGATTCGAATCGGCTTCGCCGAGGCGCGTGACCAGCGCGAAGAACTGCGTGAGCGAGACGCCTTCGCCGCCGTATTGTTGCGGCACGCGCAGCCGCGTGTAGCCCGCTTCACGCAGCCACTCCACCGGTTCGTAGGCGAGTTCCCGATGTTGCTCGCGCTGCACCGCGCCTTCGGCGATGCGCGCGAGGAGCGGCGCGAAGCGGCGGGTCAGCGGGTCGTCGCCGAACAGTTGAGCGGCGTCGGCGACGGGATGAACCGGGCTGTGTTGTGATTGAACTGCTGACATGTGTTCTCCGAAATGAAGCGCGTACGCGGCGCAATCGGAGTACGGTACGGGAGGACGCGGGGCGCCAGCAACGAAGTATTTCGCCGATTCTTAGCAGAGTGCGTGCAATGGCTTTCGCATGCACGGCCGCGTCGCTTTTATTTGAGCGCCGCCACGGTACGCCGGCGTGCCAGCAGCTTCACCGCCAGCAGACAGGTGCCCATCACCGTGAACGACAACACGGTCGTCATCGTGCCGAGCGCGTAGATGACCGGCGTCGTCACCGACGTCGTGAGCCCCTGCAATTCGAGCGGCAATGTGTTCTGTTCGCCGATCGCCTGCGAGGTGCGGGCGATCTCGTCCCATGACAGCGTGAAGCCGAACATCGCGACGCCGACCACCGAAGGCCCGATGATCGGCAGCACGACATGCCGGAAGCTCTGCCACGGCGTTGCACCGAGATCGCGCGACGCTTCCTCGTAAGCCGGGTTGAAGCGGTTGAACACCGCGAACATCACCAGCAGGCCGAACGGCAGCGTCCACGTCAGATGCGCGCCGAGCGCGGACGTGAAGAGGCCCATCGAGGTCGTATAGGCATCGGCGAACGACTGATAGCCCCACGCCGACGCGAGGTACTTCACGCCGTTATCCAGCAGCCGGAACGTCAGGCCGATACCGAGCGACACGATGATTGACGGCATGATCAGACTCGCCACCGACACGTAGAACACCGCAGTGTCGCCGCGAAATTTTCGACGGAACGCGAGACCCGCCGCGACCGAGAACACCACCGTCAGCACCGTGACCACCAAAGCGAGCCGCACGGACCGGCCGAAGGCGGCCCAGATGTCGATATCGGCGACGCCGTTGCGCAGCACCGCGAACCAGTGCAGCGAAACACCCCGCATCGGGAAGGTCAGACCGCCCTCGGGGCCTTGAAACGACAGAATGAAAATCGTGATCACCGGTCCGTACAGGAACAGCACGAACAGGCCGAACAGCAGCGCGAGCCAGTAGAAGCTGGCCGGACGGCGTTCGCGATGTTTGACGCGAATGGTCTGCATCTTCATAGCTCCTTGCGAATATCGACGACGCGCGTCAATCCCCACACGATCATCAGCACGACGGCGAGCAGAATGATCGCGTTGGCCGCCGCGGCGGGAAATTGCAGGTAGCCGGTCTGCACCTGAATGATCTTGCCCACCGACGCGATCTGCTGCCCGCCCATCACGCCGACGGTCAGGAAATCGCCCATCACGATCGTGATCACGAAGATCGAGCCGATCACGATGCCGGTCTTCGACAACGGCAGGACCACGTCGCGCACCACCTGCCAGCCGCTCGCACCGGCATCGCGCGCGGCTTCGAGCAGCGCCCGGTCGATACGCATCATCGCGTTGAAAATCGGCACGATCATGAAGAACGTGTACAGATGCACGAACGCGAGCACCACCGAAAAGTTCGAATACAGCAGCCATTCGAGCGGCTGATCGATCAGATGCGCGCCGAGCAGCGCCTGATTCACGAGGCCGTTGCGGCCGAGCAGCGGCATCCACGAAATCATCCGGATCACGTTGGACGTCCAGAACGGAATCGTGCAGACGAGAAACAGTACCGTCTGCATGCTCGTCGTGCGAACGTGGAACGCGAGAAAGTAAGCGATCGAAAAGCCCAGCAGCAAGGTCACGGCCCACACGATCGCGCAGAACTTGAGCGTCGACCAGTACGTCTTGAAGGTTACGCAGACGTCGGTCATCGACGAACAGCCGTCGAAAATCGCCGCGTAGTTCTTCAGCGTGAACGCCGGAATGATCTGGTATTCGTTGAAGTCCCAGAAGCTGACGATCAACGTGATCACGAGCGGCACGATGAAAAACAGCAGGAACGTCAGCGACAGCGGCGTCGCCTGCAACCATGCCGGTGCACGGCGATGTTTGACGGGCGCGTCCTGCGTGAGCGAGGGAAGGTCGATCGTTGCCATGGGCGAGTGTGTCTGTCGATTGACGTGCGCGGCCGTAGCGCCGCGCGCGGGGAAATCTCTACGCGGCGAACCGGCGCCGTGTTTGCCGATGCGTTGGCCGGCGCGTCATGCACCGGCAAACACAACGCACGGCGTTACGCTCGATCACGCCGCGATGAACTCGTTCCACTTCTGCACCATGTAGATGTTCTCGTCCATCACCGCGTTCCAGCACGCAATCGCGCTCATGCGCTGCGTGTAAGAGCCGCCGTCGCGCACCGCGCCGGCCTTTTCGAGCAACTGGCCGTCCGGCGCCTTGATGTCCTGCGCGGCGGGTTTGCCTTCGATCCAGTAGTCCCATTCGTACGGCTGCATGTGCGTCTTCGCGGTTTCGATCACGCCGGGGTAATAGCCCTGGCGCATCAGGTAGGCGCCGGCCCAGCCGTCCTGGAACCAGTTGACGAACTCATAGGCGGCGTCGAGCTTCTTGCCTTGCAGCGAGCGTGGAAAGCCGAAGCCCGAGGCCCAAGAACGATAGCCTTCCTTGAGCGGCTGGAACTTGCACGCGATGCCCATCGTGCGCACCTTCGTCACCGCGGGCGACCACATCGACTGGATCACGACTTCGCCCGACGCCATCAGATTCACGCTCTCGTTGAAGTCTTTCCAGAACGCGCGGAACTGGCCGGCATGCTTGGCCTCGATCAGGACCTTGATGGTCTGGTCGATCTCGGCCTTCGTCATGTTGCCTTTGTCGCCGTACTTCATATGGCCCATCGCCTCGATCGCCATCGCCGAGTCCATGATGCCGATCGCGGGAATGTTCAGCAGCGCCGCCTTGCCCTTGAATTGCGGATTGAGCAGTTCCGCCCAGCTGTCCACCGGCCGCTTGATCAGATCGGGACGAATGCCGAGTGTGTCCGCGTTGTAGGTGGTCGGGATCAGTGTCATCCATTCGGTCGGCGTCGCCGAGAACTGGGTCGAGCGCGGGCCGGTGAGGAACATCACCTTTTTCGGCGCGGTGCCCTGGTCGCCGATCTTCTTGCCGTTGACTTCGCCGCGCGTGAGCACCGGCGTGATCTTGTCGGCGAGCTTGATGCGTTTGAAGTCCATGCCCGCGAGCGTGCCGGCCGGGATCAGTTTCTTCAGCGCGAAATATTCGGTGTCGACGATATCGAACGAGTTGGGCTGCGTGATGATGCGCTTGGCGACGTCGTCGGTGGTCACCGGTACGTATTGAATCTCGATGCCCGTGTCTTCCTTGAATTTCTTCGCGATGTCGGCGCTCTGATTGACCGCTGTGCCGAGGTAGCGCAACGTGATCTTTTCCTGCGCATGCACGTACGGAAAACCGGCAATGCCGGCCGCCGCCACTGCACCCTTGATGAACGTGCGGCGCGACAGGCCCTTTTCCTTCACATCCGTTCCATCCACTGCCGCCGCTGCCGGACTCCCGTTCGTTTCGTTCATTGCTTTCTCCTCAGTTGACGTTCGATTGACGCTCATTCAATGGTTTGTTCACTGGGCCGCGCCGGCCGCGTTCAAACGCTCAGGCCGCGAGCGGATGCGCGTCCTGCTCGTTCCACCACACCACCACGCGCGCCTCGGGGCCGAGCCGCGCCGCGTCGTAGTCGCCGTCGCTCACGAGCGAGATCAGTTCGGGCGAGCCGTCGAGCGGATCGAGCGTCATGCGCAAATGCGTGCCCTGGTACTCGGCTTCGCGGACCTTGCAGGGCACGCCGCCGATGCGGGGCAGGCCGCCCTCGCCGCCGGCGTTGTGCACGGGTGTAACTCCATGCGGCACCACGCGCAGATGATCGGCGCGCACGGTAAACGAGCGGCCATTCGTGTTGAAGACGTTATGTCCGCCGAGAAAGCGCGCGACGAATTCGGTACGTGGCCGGTTGAAGACTTCATGCGGTGTGCCGCTCTGTTCGATACGGCCGTGACTCATCACCACGACGAGATCGGCAAGCGCCATTGCTTCTTCCTGCGAGTGCGTGACGTGGACGAAGGTGATGCCGAGTTCTTTCTGCCAGCGCTTGAGTTCGGCGCGCATTTGCACGCGCAGGAACGGGTCGAGCGCGGAGAGCGGTTCGTCGAGCAGCAGGCAGCCCGGCTGATTCAGCAAGGCGCGCGCGAGCGCGACGCGTTGCTGCTGGCCGCCGGAGAGTTGTGCCGGCTTGCGCGCGGCATACGCGGACATGGCGACGAGTTCGAGCAGTTCGGCGGCGCGCTTGCGCCGCACGTCCTTCGCGACGCCGCGCATCTTCAGGCTGAACGCGACGTTGTCGAGCGCGCTCAGATGCGGGAAGAGTGCATAGTTCTGAAACACCATCGCGGTGCCGCGCGCGGCGGGTTCGGCGCGCGTGACGTTGCGGCCCGCGATCAGAATGTCACCATCGGTGACGGATTCATGACCGGCGATCATGCGCAGAGTCGAGGTCTTGCCGCAGCCCGACGGTCCGAGCAGGCAGCAGTATTGACCGCCGGCGATGCGCAGGTCGATCGCGTCGACGGCCAGCGAATCGCCGTATTGCTTCGACACGTGAACCAGTTCGATATCGGCGGCTTGAGTATCGAGCACCGTTGAAGCAGGCTGAATCATGAAGGAAGTGTCCTCGTGAACGGCGAACAGTGGGCGCGCGCCAAAACAGCTACGCCACCTATGCGAGGCGATGCAAACGCAAGACATGTGCCATCCATCGCACGACGGCGCTCGCGGTATGCGGACGTACCGTTGGGCCTAACGTCTACGAGTTGGCGCACATATTGCAAACGATCCGCAGCGTCGATCGTTAGCGATCAGCAGGATGGATTTGCGCGATCACGGTGCGTCAGCGGTCCGTCTCGGGGCATGAACCGGTCAATCCGGTTCATCCATGACGTGACGCGGCGTTTTTCGTCATCCACGGTTTCTTCTCATGAACGACACGCACATGCCTGCAATAGAGAACCGCGCGCGTCAATCGCTCGCCACGCATGGACGTTTTGCATATAGGCCGATCACGGATAGCGACGCGTTCCGCTGGCCTGGCGGCGCGGGACTTGCGGTCTATCTCGGCTTCAACATCGAGCACTTTGCGTTCGGTGAAGGACTCGGTGCGGCGCTCGGGCCGCTTTCACCGCAACCGGACGTGCTGAACCATAGCTGGCGTGAATACGGCAATCGCGTCGGGGCGTGGCGCTGCATCGAACTGTTCGACCAACTCGCCTTGCCCGCCGGCACGCTGATCAACACCGCGCTCTACGATCACTGTCCTGAACTGATCGCGGCTTGCGTTGCGCGTGGCGATGAACTGATTGGTCATGGCCACACGAATGCGCACCGGCAGAGCGAGCTCGACGAACGCGGCGAGCGTGACCTGCTTCTGCATTGCCGCGAACGGATCGCGGAAGAGTCCGGTACACCGCCGCAAGGCTGGTTGTCGCCGTGGATTTCCGAATCGCATCTGACGCCCGATCTGCTGGCCGAGACCGGCTATCGCTACACCCTGAACTGGTGTCACGACGACCGCCCCGTGCGCATGGCCACGCGCGGCGCGCCCCTCTGGTCGATTCCGTATCCGCAGGAACTCAACGACCTGCCGATGATGGTGGGCCGCCACATGGACGGCCGTGCGTTCGCCGACATGATCGTCGACCAGTTCGATGAGATGCTCGAACAGGCTAATCGCGGTTCGCAACCGCAGGCCCTGGTGATGGGCATCGCGCTGCATCCGTATCTGGTCGGGCAGCCGTACAGGTTGCGGCATCTGCGCCGTGCGCTCGAGCATATTGCCGCGGCGCGTGCGCGAGGCGATGTGTGGATCACCACACCGGGCGCGATCGCAAATCATATGGACGATCTGGAGCGGGACGGCATCGTGCGCCCGGCTGCGGTATGAGCCCGCGAGACGGCGCGGCCACCGCGAAAAAGGCTCGTGGTGAAGAGGCCGACATCGATGCGCGCATCTACCAGTCGATTTTCGATGGCGTGCTCAATCATCGTTTGACGCCCGGTACGAAGCTGCCCGAACCCGAGCTGTGCCAGCTATTCGGTGTGGGCCGCGCGGTCGTGCGTCGCGTGCTGGAAAAACTCGCTTATGACGGCATCGTCGTGTTGCGGCCGAACAAGGGCGCAGTGATCGCGGAGCCGACGCCCGAGGAAACCCGCGAGATTTTCGAGGCGCGGCGCTCGGTCGAACGGATGCTCGTCGAACTGGCCGTGCAGCGTGCGAGCGCGCGCGATATCAAGGCGCTGCGTCAGCAGCTCGCGAGCGAGCACGACGCGATGCATCGTTTCGACCAGCCATCGTGGGCGACGCTCGCGAGCGGCTTTCATATGCGCATCGCCGCGCTGGCGGGCAACTCGATCCTGCAAAACTATCTGAAGGAACTGGTGTCGCGTTGTTCGCTGATCGTGGGTGTGTACGAACCGCCGGGGCATGCGCCGTGCGAGCACGCGGAGCATGCGGCCATCGTCGATTGCATCGAGGCGCGCGACGCGGCAGGCGCGATCGCGCATATGGAAGCGCATCTGCGCGATCTCGAAGAGCGCATTGAAACTTCGCGGATGCGTGGCGAGAGGAGTCTCGGCCAATTACTCGGCATCATTGGACACGCGACCACGAACCAGGCGGACCGACATGGAAATTGATTTCGCAGCGATCACCGAATACCAGCGCTACAAGCTGATGGCGAGCCTGATCGTGCCGCGTCCGATCGCGCTCGTCACGACGCTCGGGCCCGACGGCACGATCAACGCCGCGCCGTTCTCGATGTTCAACATGCTCGGCGAAGAGCCGCCTATCGTGATGATCAGCGTGAACCGCGGCGCGGACGGCACGCTCAAGGACACGGCGGCCAATATCATGCGGACCGGTGAGTTCGTCGTGCATCTCGCGGACGAGGCTATCGCCGAAAAAATGCATCGCTGCGGCGCAAGGCTGCCGCCTCATGTGAGCGAACTCGCGGAGGTCGGCTTGACGCCGGTGGCGAGTTCGCACGTTGCGCCGCCGCGCATCACCGAAGCGCCGGTCGCGTTCGAATGCACGATCTGGGAGACGTTGGAGACGAGCAGCCGGCAGATCTTTATCGGCCGCGTGCATCGGCTGCATGCGCGCGACGAACTGATCGACATCGAGACGTGGCGCGTGCGCTTGCAGCACTACTTTCCGGTGGGCCGATTTGGTGCGAGCGACTATGTGACGACACGCGACCGGTTTACGCTCGGGTGACGGCGTTCAGCCGTTCGATCGCGCAGCCCCGGCACCACCCTGATCACACGCCCAGCGCGCGCCCGTCGCTGCGCGGATCGTGCGCGCCTGAAACCGTGCCGTCGGCATCGATGCGAATCACGCCCGGGTGACCCGCGAGCGGACTTTGCGCCGCGATCGTACTGACCTCGTGGCCGCGCGCGGCCAGCGCCGCGAACACGTCGGCGCCCGCGTCCTCTTCGAGCTTCAACGCATCGCGCGTGTCGGAGAACGTCTTGCCGAGCAGAAAGCGCGGGCGGGCGAGGGCGGTGAGCGGGTTCATCCTGTAGTCGATCAGCCGCGTGAGAATCGCGGCGAGCGTTTGCGGCTGACCGTCGGCGCCTTGCGTGCCGAACAGCAAGTGCGGGCGGCCGTCTTTCAGATACATGCCCGGGTTCAGCGTATGAAAGGGGCGCTTGCCCGGTTGCACGACGTTATGATGCGCGGGGTGCGTGCTGAACGACGCGCCGCGGTTGTGCCACAGAACGCCGGTGTCGCCCGCGACCACGCCACTGCCCCAATCGAAGTAGACCGTTTGCAGCACGCTGACACTGCGTCCCTCGCGATCCGTCGCGCCGATGAACACCGTGTCGCCCGGGCGGAACACGTGCGGCCAGGCGCGGGCCTGCTGCAAGTCGATCGACGCGGCATGCGCGTCGAGGGTCGCGCGCGAGAGCATCTGCTCGACTGGCACGTCGTTGAACTCCGGATCGGAAACGAAACGGTCGCGATCGACGAACGCGCATTTCACCGCTTCCACCAGCAGGTGGTAGTAATCGGCGCTGCCTTCGCGAATCGAGGCGAGGTCGAAGCGATCGAGCGTACCCATGATCTGCAGCGTCGTCACCCCTTGCGTGGGCGGGCGCAGGCTCACCAGTTCGCCGCCGCGATACGCGACCCGTAACGGCGCCTCGTCGCGCGCGCGGGTTCTGGCGAGATCGCTCGCGGTGAGCGGCGATCCGGCCTGCTGCAAACCGCGTGCGATTCGCTCGGCCAGCTCGCCTTCATAAAACTCGCGCGCGCCAAAACGGGCAATCCGTTCGATGCTTTTCGCCAACGCCGGTTGCGCAAAATGCTCGTCGATGGCCGGAATCCTGCCATGCGGCGCGAAGGCCGCCGCGAAGCCGGGTAATGCGCTCAGTTCGTCGGCGCGCAGGCTTTGCCAGAAATGTTGGGACGGCGTGACCGGAAAACCGTTGCTTGCATAATCGAGCGCACGCTCGAACAGCGACGACCACGGCTGCGTGCCGCCCCACGTGCTTTGACTGATCTCGTATGCCTGGTGCCAGGTATCGACGGTGGCGGCAGTCGTGAGCGCGGACGCCGCGCCGCGCACGGGAATCGCGGCATCGAACGCGGGCAGTTCAGCCGCGGCCTGGCCGATGCCCGACAGCGTGCGCAATGTCCCCGTGCGGTCGCCGATCACCCAGAAGGCGTCGCCGCCGAGTCCGGTGAAATGCGGATACGTCACGCACAGCGCCGCGCCGATCGCGATGGCCGCTTCGATCGCATTGCCGCCCGCCCGCAAGACGTCGCGGCCAGCCTCGCTCGCCAACGCATGGGGGCTGGTGACCATGCCGTCGATGGCACAGGCGAGTCGCGAGTCGTGCATGCTTGCTCCGCTACGGGGATGAGTTGCGCTTGAGCGCGCCGGAGTCGGAAGTATAAGTTCGCGCGCGGCGCCGAAAATAATCCGTGCGACGCCGCAACAGGCATGAGGCCGCGGGCGCACAGGCAGCGCGTGATCCGGTCGCCAGCAGACACGCGGCGCAATCACTCACCGCCGCGCGGGCTCATTCATAAGAGAAGAAGCCACCGAATTTCTCGATCCGTTCGAGCGCCATGCCGGAGCCGCGCACCACGCACGTGAGCGGCGCTTCGGCGACGAACACCGGCAGCCCCGTTTCTTCCGCCAGCAGCCGGTCGAGGTCGCGCAGCAGCGCACCGCCGCCCGCCAGCATGATGCCGCGCTCGGCGATATCGGCGCCGAGTTCGGGAGGCGTCTGTTCCAGGGCGATCTTCACGGCCGACACGATCTGGTTCAGCGGATCGGTGAGCGCTTCGAGAATTTCGTTGCTGGACACGGTGAAACTGCGTGGTATGCCTTCGGACATATTGCGGCCCTTGACTTCCATTTCCTTGACTTCGGAGCCCGGAAATGCGGAGCCGATTTCCTTCTTGATCGCTTCGGCGGTCTGTTCGCCGATCAGCATGCCGTAGTTGCGGCGGATGTAGTTGACGATCGCGTCGTCGAACTTGTCGCCACCCACGCGCACCGAGCCCTTGTACACGATGCCGCCGAGCGAGATCACGCCCACTTCGGTTGTGCCGCCGCCGATGTCGACCACCATCGAGCCGGTCGCGTCCGATACCGGCAGGCCCGCGCCGGTTGCCGCGGCCATCGGTTCCTCGATCAGATAGACCTGCGACGCGCCCGCGCTATGAGCGGCTTCCTTGATCGCACGCCGCTCGACCTGGGTCGAACCGCACGGCACGCAGATGATGATGCGCGGCGACGGCGCGAACATCCGCGATTCATGCGCCATCTGGATGAAGCGCTTGATCATCTGCTGGGTGATGTTGAAGTCGGCGATCACGCCGTCTTTCATCGGGCGGATCGCCTCGATGTTGCCCGGCACTTTGCCGAGCATCTGTTTCGCTTCCTTGCCGACGGCCAGAATGATCTTCTTGCCATTCGGGCCGCCTTCCTGGCGAATCGAGACCACCGAGGGTTCGTCGAGCACGATGCCTTTGCCACGCATGTAGATCAGCGTGTTCGACGTGCCGAGGTCGATGGCCAGGTCGTTGGAAAAATAGCCGCGCAGAAAACCGAACATGCAAATTCCTGTCTCTGTGAGGTCGGGCGCGTGAGCGCCGATGGGGGAGTGCCGCGCCATGGCGCCAGGCGACCGGTTGACGGTCGGGAGAGAGGGAAGAATAACAGTTTCGGATGCGGCGGCAATGCCGGCGGCGGGTCGTTGGGGGCAGCGGCGAGTAATAAGCCATGCGCCCGTCCGAACGGTGTCAGGCTTGGACGGGCGTGCGAGTCTAGGTCTTGTCGCGGCTGCGTGCCCGCGTGGCGCCGGTAATTACCGCCACGCCCAGCAGAATGACCGCCACGATTTCGACAGTGTGTTGAGCGACGTGCAGTGTCACCAGTCCCCATGACACGCCGGCAATCAGAATGATCCAGCCGGCCAGGTAAATGAGCAGGGTCATCGTGGTTCTCCTCGTTCGATTCGACGGGTCGGATGGCTCCGGCGGCTTCTCTTGACGCTCAAGAATGCGCGACCGGATGCCCCGATTCTTCCGTTGAAATTGCGTCGCCTCGCTGGTGGGCCGTTGAGCGGCGTATCGGGCGAGCGATCAACGGGTTAATCGAGTAGCAGATTCCGCGCCCGCTTCCGTGTTGACGACGTGCGACGCGGGGAGGGCGCACCGCCCGTTGCTCAGCGTCCCGAAGCCGGCCCGAGACGCGCCGCGACAGTCCGGCAAGCCGCCAGCAACGGCTCGATATAGCGCGTTTGCGCGTCGCGCTCCAGGCGAAAGGTCGGCATGCTGATGCTCACGCAGCCGAGCGCGCGTCCGTCCGCGCCGCGAATCGCCGCACCATAGCAGGAGATCGCGACTTCGTTCTCTTCGCGGTCCTCGGCGTAGCCGCGTTGCTCCGTGGCGATCAGCTCGCGACGGACCTCGTCGAGCGTAGTGAGCGTGTGATCGGTGAAGCGGCGCAGCGGCGCGTCTTTCAGCAACGCCTCGCGTTCGGTCACGCCGAGCGTCGCGAGATAGGCCTTACCCACCGAGCTCGACGTCAGCGACACCCGCGTGCCGATGCGCGACGCCATGCGCACCGCGTGCGGACTTTCCAGTTTCTCGATGTACACCATCTCGCCCTGACTCGGCACGGCGAGATGGATCGTTTCCGATGTGAGATTGCGCAGTTCCATCAGTGCATCGACCGCCGCGAGGCGCAAGTCCGAGCGCTCCCAGCTGCGGCTCGCCAGGTTGACGAGGCGTGGGCCGAGAGCGAACGTGTTGCCGCTCCCCGCGCCGACGATCAGCCCTTCGGCCTGCAACGCGGCCACGATACGGTGGACAGTAGGGCGCGGATAGCCGCTTGCCGCGCTCAGCCTGGCGACGTTGGGCGGCGTCTGCGCATCGGCGACCAGTTGCAGCACGGCAATGAACTTGGAGAACGCGGCGGCGCCGGCAACGGTCTTCGCATCGGCGGCACTGGCCGTGCCGGCGGCCACGCTTTCGCCGGGTTGGCCGGTGTCGGAGGAGGGCTTGGAATCGGAGGTGGACATCAGGCTACGGTCGGACACAGTGGAGCAATTATGCCCTTCTTTCCCGGGCGCAATGCCATCGACACCGGGCCGGTTCGTCACGCGACCAGATAGCCGCCGTCGACCGGCACGATCGCACCCGTCATGAACGACGCGGCCGGCGTGCACAGAAACGCCGCGACCTGCGCGACTTCATCGGGCGTGCCCCAGCGGCGCATCGGCGTACGATCCAGAATGGCCTGCGAGCGACCGTCGTCGTCCTGTAACGCCTGGGTCAGCGGCGTCGCAATCCAGCCCGGCGCGATCGCATTGACGCGAATGCCGTCGGCCGCATAGGCGAGCGCGAGCGACTTGGTCAGTTGCGCGACCGCGCCTTTGCTCGCGCTATAGGCCGGCACCAGACCGCCGCCGAAGAAACTCAGCATCGACGCCGTATTCACGATGCAGCCCGACGACGCCTTCAGCAATTCACGCGCGGCCGAACACACGCGCATCGTGCCGTTCAGGTTGATGTCCATCACCCGTTCGAACACCTCGATGCGGTGTTCTTCCACCCGGCTGATCACGCCCGCGCAATTGACCACGATGTCGAGCCGCTCGAACGCCTGCAGCGCCGCGGCGACGTCGTCGCTCGAACGCACGTCGAGCGTGACGCGCCGGATCTCGCGATCGAGCGTATCCGGCACCCCCTCGGGCAGCGGCAAACCGGCCGCGACCGTTTGCGCACCGAGTTTCGCGAGCCCGTTCGCAATGGCCGCGCCGATTCCGGAGAGGCCGCCCGTGACGATTGCGACCTTGCCTTCAAGTAGATTGTTCTGGAATGTCATGTGAGTCAGCAACGAGTGCTCAGGTGGGTTGTGTTTTGACGGCGCTCGGCAGCGGCGCGGGAGCCACTTCCTTCACGACGAACAGGTAGACGAAGGCGGCGGCGAACGCGACGCCCGCGCTGATCAGCAGCGCGTTGACGAACGAATGCGTCTGATCGACGACGATGCCGGTGATCACCGGCGCGAACGAGCCGCCCAGGTAACCGCCGAAGTTCTGCATGCTGCCGAGCGATGCCACGAGGTGGCGCGGCGCCGCGACGCTGACGAGCGCCCACGCGGTGCCGCTCGACATATTCACGAAGAACATCGCACAGGACACATAGACGATCGCGAGCGTGGTGCTCGGCGTGTACGCGGCAGGCACCGTGAATGCCGCCGCGCCGATCAGGCCGATGCACAGCGGCCACTTGCGGCTGCGGATCGGCGCCATGCCGCGCTTGAGCAGATAGTCGGCGATCACGCCGCTGCTCAGCATGCCGATGGTGCCGAAGATGTACGGAATCGATACCAGCCAGCCGGTATGCGCGATGCTCAGGTGGCGCTCTTTCTCCAGATAGCCGGGCAGCCACGTGAGGTACAGCCAGACCATGTAGATCACGCCCATGAAGCCGAAAATCATTCCCCACGTGTTGCGCAGCTTGAAGAGCGCGCCCCATTCGGACCAGCTCAGGCCTTTCGGACCTTCGGTGTTCAGCGAACCTTCTTCGAGGTGCGCCGTGTCGGCTTCGGTGAGTACCAGTTCATCGCGGTTGCGATAGAACATGTACCAGCCCACGGCCACCAGAATGCCGAGCACGCCCATGATGATGAACATGGTTCGCCATCCGAACGAAAGCATCAGCACGGTGAGCAGTGGCGGGGCGATCATCGGCGCGATGGTCGACGACGAGATGAACATGCCGGTCGGCCGCCCGCGCTCGCGTACCGCAAACCATTCGTTGACGACCTTCGCGCCCGCCGGGAACAGCGGCGCCTCGGCCACGCCGAGTACGACCCGCGCGAACAGGAAATGATTGAGCGACTGGATGAAGCCACCCATCACCTGCGCGATCGACCAGACCAGCATGCCGAGCCCGAGCATGACGCGCGAGCCGAAACGGTCGAGCAACGCGCCCACCGGCAACTGCGCGAACGCATAGGACAGCGAGAACGCCGATAGCAGCAGCCCCATCTGCGACGCGGACAGATGAAGCTCCTCGCTCACCAGGTGATTCGCGATCGACAGCGTGCTGCGATCGAGGTAATTGATGATGCCCGCAATCGTCAGAAAGGCGACCGCGACCACCTGAATACGTTTCAGACGCTGTGACTTCTGAAGCATGTTTGTCTCCTGCGCAAGAGGTCTTGCGGATGTTTGGAATAGTACGAATACAACGGTTAAAACACGATCTGCAACGAAGACGTCAATAAGTCGCCCGTCCGCCAGACAGATCGAAAATCGCGCCGGTACTGAACGAGCAGGAATCCGAACAAAGCCACAAGGCGAGCTGCGCGACTTCATCCGTGGTGCCGAGCCGTCGCAGCGGACTCTTATCGATCATCGTTTGCACGTGGGCTGGCGACATCTGCGCGAGCAGCGCGGTTTTCACCGCGGCGGGCGCGATGCCGTTCACGAGGATGCCGGTCTGCGCGAGCTCCTTGCCAAGCGACTTCGTCATCGCGATCACGCCGGCTTTCGCCGCGCTGTACGCAGACGCGTTCGGCGTGCCTTCCTTGCCCGCCAGCGACGCAACATTGACGATGCGCCCGGCGTTCGCGCGGCGCATCACCGGCACGACGAAGCGGCTGACGTGATAGGTGCCGAGCAGGTTCACGTCGATTACGCGCTGCCATTCGAGCGGATCGTATTCGTCGAGCGGCACCGTAGGACCTGCGAAACCCGCGTTGTTCACCAGATAGTCGACGCGTCCGTATGCGTCGAGTGTTGCCGCGAGTGCGGTCTCGATCGATTCGGGGCGCGTAATGTCCACCGGGAAGTGACGCAGCGCGCGGGGCGCGTCCTCTTCACCCGGCACGCGGTCCCAGTTGACTGCCGATGCGCCATTGCGCGCGAACGCCTCGCAGATCGCGCGGCCGATGCCGCTGCCTGCCCCCGTCACGACGGCGACGCGCCCGGAGAAATCGTAGTGGGCAAGGCTCGCGGGCGCGCTCATCGGGTGAACTGGTCCACGTAGTCCTCACCGAGGCCGACGGCCGTGTAGTGCTTGCGGCACATGTCGATCTTGGTGAACACGTCCTCGTAGCCGGTGTAGTTGCCGTAGGGGTCGCAGTAGAACATCACCCCGTTGACCTGGAAGTACGTGATCATTTCCTCGACGTCGTCGGGCACGTAGAGCGTATGCGTTTCACCGGGCGGCTCGTAGACATAGCTGCCCTCGGTGGCTTCCCAGTCGTGTTCCAGATAACGCCAGCGGCCCTTGAGCACCATGCCGTGCACGCTTTGCGGATGACGATGGCGGCTCAGCACGCCCGACTTGCGAACCCGCAGCAGGTTCATCCAGTAGCCCTGCGACGCGTTCAGGCACAACGGGCGGAACGAGACGTTTTCCGCCTGCGGGACCCAGACGCGCTCATCAGTCGGAATGGCGAAGGGAACGACGATTTCCTGCTGCGCTTCCTTTGGAAAAGGCAACTGATACGGCGTCATGGGGGAGTGGGTAGCCTCGGGCATGGAGATCCTTTCTGAAGTGTCCGCATTGTGGACATATAGTCCACGATATGGCTATTATCGGAAGGGCATGAGCTGGGGTCAATCCTGGGGAAATCACTTACCAAGTTCTCAAACGGAAGACGTGGCGGATGCTTTGAAACGGCCCCGGTGCCCGGCCACAAGGCGTTTGGCGACGCGCGCGTAAAGATCGTCGAATGTCCGTAAGCGCCTTGGTGTGGTCGTGAATCAAGGCGTACAGGTGTCTCTTGATCGCTCACCATCTTTAAGCCTCCTTTAAGAGGAGGCCCCTACAGTACGCCACCTCCACGTAACCCACCCCACACTTTCAGACTATGACCACCAGGAAATATTGGCGCGGCAGCGCTGCCGCATGCGTTGTGCTGGCGATCGCCGGTACCTATGCAATCAGCCACCGCGAAGCCGACGCATCCGTCAGCAATGCCCACGGCGAAGTCTCCGCCGCAGGCGCTTCGGCAGGCATCACCGGCACGCGTTCCTCGGCGCCGGACTTCTCCGGCATCGTTTCGCGCTACGGCGCGGCGGTCGTGCATATCGGCGCCAGGCAGGCCGCTACCGGTGGTGAAGACGGTGAAGGCGGACATGGCGGGGAGGCCCTCGGGTCAGGTTTCATCATCAGCCAGGACGGCTACGTTCTGACGAACAATCACGTGGTCGAAGGTGCCGACAAGGTCACCGTGAAGCTGACCGACGGCCGCGAATTCCGCGCTCGCGTGGTGGGTACGGA
Organism: Paraburkholderia sp. SG-MS1; assembly: GCF_012275575.1. Lineage (GTDB taxonomy): Bacteria > Pseudomonadota > Gammaproteobacteria > Burkholderiales > Burkholderiaceae > Paraburkholderia. The sequence continues at coordinate 41,213 of NZ_NPIH01000101.1, forward strand.
CAAGACGTCCGACGTCGCTGTTCTGAAGATCGACGCATCGAACCTGCCAACCGTGAAAATCGGCGACCCGGCCAACAGCAAGGTCGGCGAATGGGTCGTGGCGATCGGTTCTCCCTATGGTTTCGACAGCACGGTGACCTCCGGCATCATCAGCGCAAAAGCGCGCCAGTTCTCCGACGACAGCCCGATCCCGTTCATTCAGACCGACGTGCCGGTCAATCCGGGCAACTCGGGTGGACCGCTCTTCAATCTGAACGGTGAAGTGATCGGCATCAACTCGATGATCTATTCGCGCACGGGCGGCTTCCAGGGCCTGTCGTTCGCGATTCCGATCGACGCGGCGATGCACGTGAAAGACCAGCTCGTCAGCACCGGGCATGTGAGCCGCGGCCGCATCGGCGTGGGTGTGCAACCGGTCAGCGCAGAGCAGGCAAAGTCGTTGGGTCTGGCCTCGACGCATGGCGCGCTGGTCGGCTCGGTCGATCCCAGCGGCCCGGCTCAAGCGGCCGGCTTGCGCCAGGGCGATGTGATCGTCAGCGTGAACGGCACGCGCATCGAGGGCACGCGCGAACTGGTGGGCCAGGTTTCGCAACTGACGCCGGGCAGCACGGCGACGCTCAGCGTCTGGCGTAATGGCGCCGAGCGCAAGCTGTCGGTGACGGTCGGTGTGCAGTCGTCGCAAGTTGCATCCGAGTCGCCGCGTGCGCGGCAACCGCAACAACAGCCGCAGCCGGAGCAGTCCCGCCCGCGTCTCGGTGTGGCAGTTCGCCCGCTGACTGCGGACGAGCAGCAGGAAGCCTCGCTGCCCGGCGGGGTGCTCGTGCAACAGGCCGGTGGTCCGGCCGCCGCTGCGGGCATTCAGGCCGGCGACATCATCGTCGCGGTGGATGGCAAGCTGATTCGCGGCGTCCAGCAACTCAAGCAGATGATCGCGCAGGCCGACGACAGCGTTTCGCTGACGGTAGTGCGCGATGGTGAAGAAGCGTCGGTGACCGTGAACCTCGGCTAACCTGCCGGCATTACATCGACGAACTACGCATCGACGAAAACGGCACTGCGCGCAGCACATTGCGCCAGTGCCTCAGTTGGACTGACTGTTCCCGACCGTTTGCAGCTGTTGCATTGGCGGCGCGTCGGGACCGCCGCCCAGCGCGACGTAAAGCGATACGCCGTTCTGCAACGCGGTGGCGCGAAGCTGAATCAGCTGTTGCTCGGCAGAAAAAAGATTGCGCCGCGCATCCACCACCTCGAGATAGATCGAGATCCCATTCTCATAGCGAAGCTCAGCCGTTTCGGCGAGCTGCCGCTGCGCTTCGACCGCCTGTTCCTGCGCGGTGATCTGCTCCTTATAGCGTTGCCGTCCGACCAATGCATCGGACACCTCACGAAAAGCCGTCTGCACGGTGCGCTGATAATCGGCGACCAGTTCGTCGCGCCGTGCGCGCGTCTGCGCGAGTTGCGCCTGACGCTGGCCGGCATCGAAGATCGGCATCGCGACCAGCGCGCCTACCGACCACGCCTGTTTGCCTGGCACGAAGAGGTCGCTCAATTCCGCCGATACATAACCGAAACTCCCCGTCAGTGCGATGCGCGGGAAAAAGTCCGCGCGCGCCGCGCCGATGTCCGCGTCGGCTGCGCGAAGCTGCTGTTCGGCCTGCACGATGTCGGGCCGATTGACGAGCAACGCGGACGGCAAACCCGGGTCCAGCTCGCCGAACTGTTTCGCGTCGGCGATCGGCGCCGCTGGGGGTAGCGTGTCCTGCAGCGGTCCGCCGATCACCACTTCCAGTTGATTGCGCTGCTGCGCGGTGGTCCTTTGCAATTCCGCCAACTGGGTCTGCGCCTGCGTGACGAGAATCGCGGCCTGCTCGTAGTCGACCATCGACGTCACGCCGGCATCGAGCCGCAGCTTCGCGACTTCCAGCGCATAGCGGCGGCTCGCCAGCGTCCGTTCGGCGAGATCGATGCCTTCCTCGCCCGAGCGGATCGCGTAATAGTTCGCCGCGACATTGCCGATCAGTGACAAACGGAACGCGCGCTGCGCTTCGACGGTGGCGAGATAGCGCAGGCGCGCGGCGTCGCTGAGATTGCGCACGCGGCCCCAGAAGTCGAGTTCAAACGACGTCACCGCCGCCTGCACGTTGTACTGGTTGAACTGGATCGACGTGTTGCTGTCGGGAAGTTCCGGTTCGATCGAACTGAGCGGCGTTTTGGTGCGCGTCGCGCCGGCGTTCACGTTGACTTGCGGGAAGCGCTGCGCGTTCTGGATGCGATAGAACGCGCGCGCCTGTTCGATGCGCGCGACCGACGCCGCCAGATCGCGGTTGCGTTGCAGCGCCGTGGCGATCAGCAGCTTCAGGTGCGGATCGGCGAAAAACGTTTCCCAGTCGACCTCGGTTGCGAGGTGAGTGCCTTCGGCATGGAGCGTCGCCGAGGTGTCGAAGCGCTCCGCAATCGGCAGTTCGGGCTGGCGGTAGGTCGGCGCGAAATTGCACGCGCCCAGCGAGCAGACGAGCGGCAGGAGCGGGATGAGCAGGCGCTTACGCATCTTGCTTGCCTCCCGCCGGTTCGCCGCCGCTGGATGCGGGCGCGGACAGGTCATCGTCGTCGAGATCGACCTTGCGTTTCTTGCGGCTCAGCCAGCGACGCGCGGCCACATAGAACAGCGGCGTGAAGAAGATGCCGAACAGCGTCGCCGTCAACATGCTGCCCATCACGCCGGTGCCGACCGCGCGCCGGCTCGCGGCGCCCGCGCCGGTCGCGAGCACGAGCGGCATCATGCCGAGCACGAAAGTGACGCTGGTCATCAGGATCGGACGCAGACGCTGCTGCGCGCCGTTCTTCGCGGCGGCAATCGCGTCTTTTCCTTCGGATTCCTCTTTGATCGCGAACTCGACGATCAGGATCGCGTTCTTCGCTGCGAGCCCGATGATGGTCACGAGCCCGATGTTGAAGTAGACGTCGGCAGAGAGGCCGCGCAGCATCGTCAGCACCACCGCGCCGATCACGCCGAACGGAATGATCAGCAGCACCGAGGCCGGAATCGCCCAGCTTTCGTACAGGGCGGCGAGCAGCAGGAACACCACCACCAGCGACAGACCGAGCAGCAGGCCGATCTGGCCGCCGGCCTGTTTCTCCTCGAACGCGGTGCCGGTCCATTCGTACGTGAGATTGCCGGTGAGCACATGCGAAGCGATGCGTTCCATTTCAGTGAGCGCCGCGCCGCTCGAGCGGCCCGCTGCCGCCTGGCCCGACACGGTGGCCGACGGAAAGCCGTTATAACGTTCGAGCTGCTGCGGGCCGGAAATCCAGCGCACGCGGCTAAATGCCGAGAACGGCACCATCTCGTTGCGGTTGTTGCGCAATTGCAGCGCGCTCACGTCTTCCGCTCTCATCCGATGCTCGGCATCCGCTTGCAGAAAGACCCGCAGCACATTGCCCTCGAACACGAAGTCGTTCACGTAGTTCGAGCCGAACGACAGCGCCAGTGCCTGATTCACCTGGCCGATCTGCAGGCCCAGCGCGCGCGCCTTGACGCGGTCGATCTCGACGTACAGCTGCGGCGCCTCGGGCATGCCCTCGGAGCGCACGCCCGCGAGAATCGGGCTTTGCGCCGCCTCGATCATGATGCGCCGCGCCGCCTGTTGCAACGCATCGCCGCCGACGCCGCTACGGTCCTGAATCTTCATCGTGAAGCCGGTCGCGTTGCCGAGCGAGGGGATGGCCGGCGGATCGAGCGCGAAAATCATCGCTTCGGGAATCTGCCGGAACGCGCCGTTGGCGCGGCGCACCAGCGCGCTCGCGGAGTTCGCCTCGCCTGGCCGCTCGTCCCACGGCTTCAGATCGACGAAGGAGAGCGCCGCCGATTGACCTTGGCCGAAGAAGCTGAAGCCGGTGACCGAGGCCACGTTACGCACCTGCGGCTGTTGCCGCAAAAACGCTTCGACCTGGTTGACCGCATGCTGGGTGCGCTGCTCGGTGGAGCCCGGCGCGCCGGTGTAGGTGATGAACAGATGTCCCTGGTCCTCGGTTGGCAGAAAGCCGCCCGGCAACCGTATGAAAAGCCAGGCGGTCATCACGCAGGCCACCACGAACAGCAGCAGCCAGCGCAGCGGCGAGCGCAGCATCGCGTCGACGCCGCGAATATAACGGTCGGTGCCCGCGCCGAGCCCGCGGTTAAAGCCGTCGAACACCCGCTGCAACAGTTTGCCGGCGGCGCTTGTCGGCGCGGAGTCGCTATAGGTTTCGTTGCGTAGCAACGCGGCACACAACGCGGCGCCGAGCGTGAGGGCGAGCAGGGTGGAGAGGGTGATCGACACCGCGAGCGTCACCGAGAACTGCCGGTAGATGCCGCCGGTCGAGCCAGGGAAGAATGCCATCGGAATGAACACCGCGACCAGCACCAGCGTACTCGCGATCACCGCGCCGGAAATCTGCCCGACCGCCTTGACGGTGGCGCGCGGCGCGCTGAGCCCTTCTTCGCGCATGATGCGCGCGACGTTTTCGACGACCACGATCGCGTCGTCGTTAAGGATACCGATTGCCACCACCATGCCGAACAGCGACAGAATGTTGATCGACAGCCCGAACAGATACAGCCCCGCGCAGGTGCCGATCAGCGCGACCGGCACGACCAGCGTCGGAATGAGCGTGGCGCGCCAGTCCTGCAGGAACAGGAAGACCACGACGGTGACGAGCAGCAGCGCCTCGATCATCGTGCGTATCACGCTATGGACCGACGTCGTGATGAACGGCGTCGTATCGAACGGCACCGCCCACGTCACGCCGCGCGGGAAGGTCGGCTGCAATTCGGTCATGCGCTGGCGCACGTGATTGGCGACCGCGAGCGCGTTGGCGCCGCTCGCGAGCTGGATCGCGATGCCGGCCGACTCCTTGCCGTTGACGCTCAACCGGGTGCCGTAGCTGTCGTTGCCGAGCTCGACGCGCGCGACATCGCCGAGGCGCACGGTCGAGCCGTCCGGATTGGCGCGCACGATGATTTCGCGGAACTGCTCAGGCGTCGAGAAGCGGCTTTGCGTGACGATCTGCGCGGTGAATTCCGAGCCGCCCGCGTTGGGCTGGTCGCCGAGTCCGCCGCCTGCCGTCTGGCTGTTCTGCTCCTGCACGGCCTGCAACACCTCGCTCGCCGACAAACCGAAGCCCGCCAGCCTGGTCGGGTCGAGCCAGATGCGCATCGCGTACGACGAGCCGAACAGCTGCACGTCGCCGACCCCGTCGATCCGGCGCAACTCATTGACGATGTTGCTGGACGCGAAGTTGCCCATCGCCGTCGCATTGGTGGAGCCGTCGGCGTTCTGCAGCGCGAGCAGCATCAGAAAGCCCGACGACGCCTTGGTCACGCTGATGCCGCGTTGCCGCACTTCCAGCGGCAGGCGCGGCTCGACCCGGCTCAGGCGGTCCTGCACCTGGGTGCGCGCGATGTCGAGATTGGTGCCCGGCTTGAGCACCACGGTGATTTGCGCGGTGCCGTTGGAGCGGCTGACCGATGACATGTAGAGAAAATTCTCGATGCCGTTCATCTCGTCTTCGATGATCGAGGTAACGGTGCGATCGAGCGTGCGCGCGTCGGCGCCGCTGAAGATCGCCGAGATGCTGAGCGAGGGGGGCGCGACGTCCGGATATTGTTCGACTGGCAGAAGCGCGACGGCCAACGTGCCGAACAGCACCGTGAACAGTGCGATGACCCAGGCGAAGACCGGGCGGGAAACGAAGAAACGATTCATCGGGCTCCCGTCAGCGCGTGGCCGAAGCCGGTGTCGGCGCCGCTGTCCCCGCTGCGGGGGCAGGCCGCGCATCGACTCGCTGGCCGGGCTGGACGCGCTGCCATCCGTCGACGATCACACGCTCGCCGGGCTTCAACCCGTCGCGCACGGTCCAGCGTCCTTCGCCTTGCTCACCGAGATCGATGTTGCGGTGAACCACGGTGCCATCGTCCGCGACGAGCGCGACGCTGGCGATGCCGTTGTCCAGTTGCACCGCGCGCTCGGGAATCCGGATGCCTTGCCGGTTGCCCGCCGTGATGATGCGCCCGCGCACGAACTGCCCGGGCAACAGCGTGCGCGATGGATTGGCGAACTGGGCGCGCACCGTTTGCGTGCCGGTCGACGGATCGACGACCAGGTCGGCGAAGTCGAGAAAGCCGCGCTCGTCGTAGACCTGGCCGTTGGCGAGCAGCAGTTCGACCTCGACGTGTTTCATATCGAACGCCTTGCGCGTGCCCGACTGGATCTGTTGCTCGACGTCGAGCATCGCCGTGTTCGATTTCGTGAACACCGCGTTGATGGGCGAGAGCTGATTGACCTGCGCCATCATCGTGGCCGCGCCGGCGCTGACGAGCGCGCCTTCGGTGACTTGCGCGCGGCCCACGCGTCCGGCGATCGGCGTGCGGACGACCGAGCGTTCGAGCCGCAGATTGGCGAGCGTCACGGCGGCCTGCGCATCGGCGACGTTGGCTTGGGCCTGCTGCATCGTTGCGACTGCGGCGTCGTTTTCCTGTGCGCTGACCGCGTGCCGCTCGAGCAGCGGCCTGAAGCGATCCACCACCGAAGCCGCGTTTTTGTACACGGCGTTCGCGCGCGTCAATGCAGCCTGCGCCTGCTGCAACTGTGCGCGGTAGTCCCGGTCGTCGATCTGGAACAGCGGCGCGTTGGCCTTCAGGTCCGTGCCTTCCCGATAAAGCGTGCGCTCGACGATGCCGTCGACCCGCGCGCGGATCTCCGCGGTGCGGACCGCCTCGATCCGGCCAGGCAGTTCGACGACGTCCGGCACGTTCGACGCGGCCACCGTCTCCACCAGTACGGGCACCGGCGGCATGGCCGCGGCGGGCGCATCCTGCCTGTCGCCGCAGGCGGCGAGCACCAGCGGCAAACCGGTGATGACAACGAATACGGCACGACTACATAAGCTTGACGCGGAGCAGGGCAAGAGAAACTCCTCGGTGAAGGCACTCTTTTTCGCTTTGAATTGCTTGCAGTCTGACGGTCTTGCAGTGTGACGGCGGTGTTTTTCTTATGGCTGCCGAGCGGCCGTTGCAGCCGGCGTATTGCACGCTTGCGTCCAATTGCAAGTTGCCTGAACCCGCGTTGTAATGGAAGAAAGGTGTTTCATGCGTATTCTCACTGAAGGCCAGCATTTTGATCCGGTGTTTCAGCAATGCGCTTTCATGCGGACAACGAGCTTGATACTTGATACTTGATACTTCTTAATGCCCACGGCAAAAACTTCCGTCGATCTTACAAGGTTTGACCTGCTTGTCAAATCACCGCGCCAATGCAATTGAAAGCGACGCGATGCCGGCGCCGGGCGCACAAAGTCCGATACAGCTAAACCGCATGAGTGGGGCCTTGCCGGGCGCGTCGGTGCCGGGCGTGGCTGGAACGAATGGGCGAACCCCGTCGATTATGCTTTTAGCCCGGCCTATCGCAATGGTGATTTGAACGGCACGCAACCGGTATGAATGAAAGCCGGGTATAAAGCCAGAGATGTCGGTCGAGCATGAATATGAGCGGCGGTGCGTTGATCACGCTCGATCTCGCGTGGGACGATCACGTGATGCTCACGTTCGATGCGGCTCGACGCCGCGTCGACCTGTTGGCCAGTTGAATGGACCTGCGCCCAGATGCTCCATGCCAGTGGGGCGGTTAGCGCGCTGGCGCATCCGACGAACTCAAGGTGTGCACGCGCAACGCGGAATCGCGCGCGATCGACGCTTCGGAAAACGGAATGCTCAGCCAGCGTCGCGCGGCATAGTCGCGCGTCGCGTCGGCATAGTGGGGCGAGGCCGGGTCGCCGGATTCGGACGACGCGAGCAAGGTCCGCGCAAGCACCTGATCCCCGTCGAACGAAACGAGCTGCAGGTAGGTGTCGCCGTTCGGGTTGACGTCCATCGAATAGCCGCGCGTATCGAATGGATGGGCGGCGCACGCGGCGGTGAAGTAGCCGCCCGCGTCGCAGCCGCCGAACAGCGGAATGCGTTCGCCATTGCGCTGCACGTAGAGCGCGGCGCTGCGCGGCGCATCGAGCGCGATGCCGGCGTGATGCAGGGCGGCGATGGCGTCGTGC
>NZ_NPIH01000102.1 GCF_012275575.1 Paraburkholderia sp. SG-MS1
GCATCACCAGCGCGAACGCAAAGGCTCGCCCGGTGCCGCGTTCACGCGGTGGCTGGAGCGGGTATTCGGAGTTCTTGCGGATCATTGCGATTTGACGAGCAATCCAACGCGCTTGACGCCGCGGGCTTTCAGCTCGGACATCACGTTCATCACGACTTCGTACTTCACGGTCTTGTCGGCAGCGATCACGACGGGCTGGTCAGGATGCGATTGCGCCCGGTCGGCGATGAAGCCGTTCAGGTCGGCTTTCGACATGTTTTCCTGCTGCTGCGCGCCGGAATCGTCCTTGTACTTGACGCTCATGTTGCCATCCGCGCGAATGTTGACGATGACGGGCGGGGTTTGCTGCTGCGGCGCGGCGCCCCCGACGGTCGGCAGATTGACGATCGACGGAGCGACGAGCGGCGCGGTGACCATGAAGATCACGAGCAGCACGAGCATCACGTCGATGTACGGCACGACGTTGATGTCGGCCATCGCGCGGCGCGAGCGCGAGCCGCGCATGCTGGAGGAGCGGGAGCCTGCCATCGTGGCCTCCTTACTGTGCCTGGCGTTGCAGGATGTTCGAGAACTCTTCGATGAAGGTCTCGAAGCGGATCGCCAGACGGTCGATGTCGTGCGCGTAGCGGTTGTACGCGACCACCGCAGGAATGGCGGCGAACAGGCCGATCGCGGTGGCGGTCAGCGCTTCGGCGATGCCCGGCGCGACGTTCGCAAGCGTAGCCTGCTGCACATTGGCGAGGCCGCGGAACGCGTTCATGATCCCCCAAACCGTACCGAACAGACCGATGTACGGGCTGACCGAGCCGACCGACGCGAGAAACGCGAGATTGGCTTCGAGCACGTCCATTTCACGCTGAAACGCGGCCCGCATTGCACGCCGTGCGCCATCGAGAATCGCGCCCGGATCGTTCAGGCGCTTCTCCTTGCCCTTCAGGAATTCGCGCATGCCGGACTCGAAAATCCGTTCGAGCGCGCCGATCGTATGGCGGTTGTTCGCCGCGCTCTGGTACAGCGCCTGCAGGTCGCCGCCCGACCAGAAGTCGCGTTCGAAGCGTTCAGTTTGAGCGCGCGCACGGCGGATCGCAAACCACTTGCGGAAGATGAAAGTCCAGGACAGCAGCGACAGCAACAACAGCAGGGCCATCACGGCCTGGGCCAGCAGACTCGCGTTGAGTACTAAAGAAACGATCGACAGATCTTGTGTAGTGTTCATAAAGGTTCGTTTTAACGTCCCGGGAAGGGGGCGTCCGGCTGCAAGGCTGCTCGATGCTTGCCGTGGGCAAAACGGAAGCTTCGGCGGTATTGCAAGCCGAACCATGCTTGGTGTTGCTTGATCGGTATGAGTTCACTGGCCCCGAATCAACGGGACTCAGGCGTTGTCCGTTGACAGGCCGGCATCGCCCATGCCGGGCCCGCGCCGCAAAGCGGCCAGAACCGGAGGAGGAATCGCGGCCGGCCGCAGCGCAACGCGGTCGACGCAGCCGACCCGGATCGAACCGGTAGCAAGCAGCGTGCCTTCACGCCACGCTTCCTGGGCGAAGTCTACCGAAGCCCTGCCGAGACGCTCGATCCGGCTGACGATTTTGATGACGTCGTCAAGCCGGGCCGGCGCTCGATAGTCCAGCGCGGTGCTGCGCACGATAAAAATGGCGCCTGTTTCATCCGCGAGCCGGCGCTGGTCGACGCCGCACGCGCGCAGCCATTCGGTGCGCGCCCGCTCGAAAAATTTCAGGTAGTTGGCGTAAAACACGATGCCGCCGGCATCGGTATCTTCGTAGTACACGCGGATGGACCACGTGTAGCCGATTTCCGCGCCAGGCTGGCTGGTCGACATATTCATGCGGCGCATTTTACCGGAACGCACACCGCGTGGTCTGTTTCAAAGTGTGCGCCCCGCCTGGCGGGCTTCAGCCGCGATGAATCGACAAGCCGGCGAACGATTGCGCTACCGGCATCAGCTCGATCGTGTTGATGTTGACGTGGGCCGGACGGGTGGCGATCCAGTAGATCGAATCCGCGATGTCTTCGGCGGTCAGCGGCTGGACGTTTTCGTACACCTTGCCGGCTTTTTCATCATCGCCGCGATAACGCACGTTCGAGAATTCGGTGCCGCCACACAGGCCCGGCTCGATATCAGTGACGCGCAGCGCGGTGCCGGCCAGATCGGCGCGCAGGTTCAGGCTGAACTGGCGCACGAACGCCTTGGTCGCGCCGTACACGTTGCCGCCCGCATAAGGCCAGCGGCCCGCCACCGAGCCCAGATTGAAAATATGCCCGCGATTGCGTTCGATCATGCCGGGCAGCAGCGCGTGCGTGACCTGCACGAGGCCCGTGCAGTTAGTCTCAATCATGGTGTTCCATTCGTCGAGACTGGCCTTTTGCGCCGGTTCGACGCCGAGCGCAAGGCCGGCGTTGTTGACCAGCACGTCGATCGCGGCGAAGTCGGCCGGTAGCGCAGCGGGCGCCGCTTCGACGGCGGCGCGGTCGCGCACGTCGAGCTCGTACGGCAGCAGCGCGTCGCCGAGTTCGTCGGCGAGCGCTTGCAGACGGTCTTTGCGGCGCGCGGTCGCGACGACGCGATGGCCGCCTTTAACAAAGGCGCGGGCGATAGCGGCGCCGAATCCCGCGGACGCTCCTGTGACGAACACAATCATTGCAGTTCCCTGGTTGGTAAGAGAGAAAGGCCCCAAGCCTACTTCCAATGCGGCGCTGCGGCAAGGTTGGACCAGCCGCATGAGCGGCTGTGGCAGGGGCGCGCAGCGGATTCGCGACGCGCTCGCGGATGTCGTTTGCGCACTGCAGGAGGCGCCGCGGCGGCCCGACCCGCTGGCCTGCGCCACCGCGCCCGGAAGCCGGTTGCCTATTCGATCCTCTTCCAATAAACTAACGCGCTCGACCCTGCGTGACTGGCGATAGAACCGATTCAACCAATCGGGTTCAAGGTGGAACAACCCACCGTGAAGCGCGGGGTGCCGTTTTGCCGTTCGCCTGGGCAGCCGTGATCCGCGCGCGTTTATTTGCGTTGACGGTGGCTGTCCTGCCTCGCGTGCGCGGCGACTCTCCATTCGCCACGTCAGGGCTGGCCCAGCCGCCAGCAGCGCTGCGTACCCTCTACGCAAGATTCGGCGCATGATCCGGTCAACCTGAACACACTCAACGGAATCCGTATGTTTGACAGAGCCCAAAGCACCATCGCCAACGTCGATCCTGAACTCTGGAAGGTCATCGAGCAGGAAAACCGCCGTCAGGAAGAGCACATCGAACTGATCGCGTCGGAAAACTACACGAGCCCGGCTGTGATGGCTGCGCAAGGCTCGCAACTCACCAACAAGTACGCCGAAGGGTATCCTGGCAAGCGCTACTACGGCGGCTGCGAGTACGTCGACATCGCCGAGCAGCTCGCGATCGACCGTGTGAAGCAGCTGTTCGGCGCCGAGGCGGCCAACGTGCAACCGAACTCCGGCTCGCAGGCGAACCAAGGCGTGTTCTTCGCAATGCTCAAGCCGGGCGACACGATCATGGGCATGAGCCTCGCGCACGGCGGCCACCTGACCCACGGTTCGCCGGTCAACATGTCGGGCAAGTGGTTCAACGTGGTGAGCTACGGCCTGAACGAAGCCGAAGACATCGATTACGACGCCGCTGAAAAGCTGGCTCAGGAACACAAGCCGAAGCTGATCGTGGCGGGCGCGTCCGCTTTCGCGCTGCGCATCGATTTCGAACGGCTGTCGAAGATCGCCAAGTCGGTCGGCGCGTACTTCATGGTCGACATGGCGCACTACGCCGGTTTGATCGCCGCGGGCGTCTATCCGAATCCGGTACCGTTCGCTGACTTCGTCACCACCACCACGCATAAGAGCCTGCGCGGCCCGCGCGGCGGCGTGATCCTGATGAAGGCCGAGTTCGAGAAGCAGATCAACTCGGCCATCTTCCCCGGCATCCAGGGTGGTCCGCTGATGCACGTGATCGCCGGCAAGGCCGTCGCGTTCAAGGAAGCGCTGTCGCCGGAATTCAAGGCGTACCAGCAGCAGGTCGTCGAAAACGCGCGCGTGCTGGCTGAAACGCTGGTCAAGCGTGGTCTGCGCATCGTGTCGGGCCGCACCGAAAGCCACGTGATGCTGGTCGACCTGCGCGCGAAGAAGATCACCGGCAAGGTAGCGGAAGCGGCCCTCGGCGCGGCGCACATCACCGTCAACAAGAACGCGATTCCGAACGATCCGGAAAAGCCGTTCGTGACGAGCGGCGTGCGTCTCGGCTCGCCGGCCATGACCACGCGTGGCTTCGGCGTCAAGGAAGCCGAGCTGGTGGGTAACCTGATTGCCGACGTGCTGGACAATCCGGAAGACGCCGCCACGATCGACCGCGTGCGCGGCCAGGTCGCCGAGTTGACACAGCGTTTCCCGGTCTACAAGTAAGCCGTCATGCATTGCCCCTTCTGCCGCCACGCCGATACGCAGGTTGTCGATTCGCGCGTATCCGAAGACGGCGCGACGATTCGCCGGCGCCGCCGCTGCCCGGCCTGCGACAAACGTTTCACGACGTATGAGCGGGTCGAGCTGGCGTTGCCGTCGGTCGTCAAGAAGGATGGCAGCCGCACTGAATTCGACCGCCGCAAGATTGTCGCGAGCATGCAACTGGCGCTGCGCAAGCGCCCGGTGGCGGCGGACGCGATCGACGCAGCGGTCGCCCGCATCGAGTATCAATTGCTCGGCAGCGGCGAGCGCGAGGTGCGCAGCGAGCGCCTCGGCGAACTCGTCATGAACGAGTTGCGCGCGCTCGATACCATTGCCTATGTTCGTTTCGCCTCCGTGTACCGGCGCTTCGAAGACGTCTCCGAATTCGAAGACGTGATCGAAGAATTTCGCCGCGCCTCTTCTCCGCCCAAGCCTGCGCGTAAGCGCTGACTGCCGTCGCGCCGCGCGTTGTTCCTGCGTAGCCGCGGTCCCACGCGTTAATTCGCGCATCAGTCTCTCCCGCTCCGTGATGGTTCGTCGCGTGCATTTTTATGCGGAGTAGCATCCGAATACCACCTGGCCATCCGGCCGATTGTTGAGCCGTCCGCGAATCGCTAGATTGGCTGCATTCTTCCAAACGATCAGGGATGCAGATGAAATACGATGTGCTTTGCCGGCCGTCGCGCGGCGGCTTCACGCTTGTCGAAACGCTGGCCGTAGTCGCGTTGCTGGCGGTGATCGCGGTCATGGCCACGCCGTCGTTCGTCGCGTGGCACATGCGCGATCAGGTCGACGCACGTGCCAAGGCGCTTGTGTCGACGCTCGCTTACGCGCGCAGCGAAGCGTTGCGCCGCGGCGCACGCGTCACCGTGTGCCGCGTCGATGCGGCGCGAACTTGCCTTCCCGCGGGACAGCCGTGTGGCGACGGCATCACCGACTGGTCGTGCGGCTGGGCTGTACTAGCGGAGCGCGGCGGCACGCTTTCCCTGCTGCGCGCACAACCGCAGCTTGCTGCGGTGAGTATTAGCAGCGTGCAGACCAATCTCACGTTCACGCCGCCGGCGGGCCAGCTGATCGGTGCGTTGCGCAGTTTCGATATCGCGCCGCGCACACCCACCAAGGCAACGCAAGGCGACAAGTGGCGGCGCTGCATCCGAATTGCGGCGGGCGGTCGCGCGCGGCTCGCCGAAGGTGCTTGCGGAGCGGCGTCATGATGCGCTATTCATCCACCCGCAGCTCGCGCCGCTGCGCCGCGACGTGCCGCGGCAGTTCCTTGATCGAGGTCATGCTGGCCGTCGCGTTGATCGCTGTCACAGCGCTAGGCTTGATCGCCGGTCAACTATGGACCGCACGGCAAGCGCGCGCGATGTCGATGCGCGAACACGCGGCGTGGATCGCTGATTCCGTTGCCGAGGCGGCGTGCACACCTTCGACAACGGATACTGCAACCCGGCAATGGAGCGCACGGGCAAACGTCCTTCTGCCACATGGCGAAGCGTCGGTAGGCGAGAGCGCGGGCGTGTCGGCAGCGCTTGTGACATGGGCGGCCGTGCACGATATGCCACGCACCGATGATGTGATCGACAAGCCGGAGTCCTGCGGCGGCGCGGACGTTCCCGCCGGCTCGTCATGCGTCGCTTTGGCGTTTGCGAAATGATGCGGCGCTGGCATTCAGCTTCCGGTCACACGTTGCTCGAGTTTGTGATTGCCATGGCGTTGGGGCTCGTGGTGACGGCGGGCGCCGTGTCGCTCTATACGACGCAGCGCGGCGCGTTCGAGCAGGCGAGCAACGCGATGCGAATTCGCGAGGCCGGATTGACGGCGCTGACGCTGATCGGCCAGCAACTGCAAATGGCCGGCTTCGTGCCTGCGGACGTTCTGCGTTACGAAGGGCCGCCGGCGTTGTTCGGATGTTCGCGTGGACGCCCGACGGGCGCGGATGACAGCATTGCGTGCACGAAACTGTCCGGCGGATCGGATGGCGTCGCGCTCCGCTATGTAGGAGATAGGGTGTCCACGTGGCCATCGACGAGCGGGCAGGCAACCGACTGCCTCGGACAAGCCGTGACCGGCAATACCGCGATGCTCGCCGACCAGGGCGCGCTGGTGGTCAACCGGTACTTTGCCAACATCAGCCCGTCGAGCGGCGAGCCGGAGCTTTACTGCGAGGGCAATGGCAACCCGGGGGCCGCGCAGCCGCTCGTCGAGGGCGTCGAGCGAGTGCGGATCAAATACTGGCTGCCAGGCGCCCCCGGCGCGCTGGACGCTTCAGTGGTTCAGGCTGATCAATGGGCGGCTATCGTGGCCGTCGACGTTTGCGTGCAGGTACGCGGTGCGCCAGAGGGGCGGCGTTCACGCTACGTCGATTGTGACGGGGTCAGCACGCTCGGTGCCGACCAGCGGCCGCGACAAGCTTTTTCGCGGCGCGTGGCGCTACGCGATCAAGCGGGGGCTTCACTGTGATCGAGCGACCCGCAACGGTGGCGCTGCGCCGCACGCATGGGAAGCACGACCAGCGTAAGAACAAGCCGCAACCCGTACGCCCGGTTCGACCTGGCCTCGGCAGTCATGTTTCGCTTATGCGTCACAGCGGCGTCGTTCTGCCAGTCGTGCTGCTGATTTCAGCCATGATGCTGGCGACCTCGGCGGCCTGGTTCGAAACGTCGCTCGCCGCTGCTCGCGCAACCGCCAACGTGCGCGACTACTTGCAGGCTTTCCACGCTGCGGACTCGGCGCTGAATCTGTGCGCCCGGAGCGTCATTGCTGCCGGTGCCGACGTCCCCGCAGCGCCGCAAGCCGCGTATGGCGAGCCGGCGCAATGGAAACTCCAAAGCGCATTCGAAGCCGGCGCCGTCACGCCTGTCGCGCAATGGCCAGGCTCGTTGCGCGCGCCGCAATGTCTGATCGAGGCGTGGCGTCTCTCGACTCGCGCCGAAGCTCGCGCGTATCTACTGACGTCGCGCGGTTT
>NZ_NPIH01000103.1 GCF_012275575.1 Paraburkholderia sp. SG-MS1
TGGCTGTGTTCTGATCGCTGACCATGTTCAATTGGGCGACGTTGACCGCATCCGTATTCGCGATGCCTGCAGCCACGTTGTGAATGATGGTGCCGCCGCTTGCCGCGCTGCCGCCGAGTGAGACACTGGCGAGGTTGACGCTGCCGTCGGCGTTCCGGTCATACATCAGTGCGCCGTCGAGTTTCGCGGCATTGGCCTCGCTCTGATCGCTGACCGTGTTCAAT
>NZ_NPIH01000104.1 GCF_012275575.1 Paraburkholderia sp. SG-MS1
AGCGTGCACACCCAAACAAGTTAGGCATATTGAATAACGCGCAGTCCAGATGACGTGAACTCTTTTGCATGCACGCCCGATTCGCTATTGCTCGCTGTTTTGCGCATGGGCACGTCATGCCGCACGAATGATTGAAGAACAACAAACAGGTCGACGATCTGGAGACGTCTTTGCGAACCGAAGTATTAAAAGAGGAGAGGTGAATCGATGAAAACAAACAGGCAATGCGCCGATCGCGGGTGCGTCATGCGGTCAAGACGCACGCGGGCGGTTTCGATGCTCGAGGAAGAAAACCAATCAAGGAGGCAAGCATGAGAACTGAGCAATGCTTCGGGCTGCTTGCGCGCGTTCATGCGCGCACAGCCTCGCTGCTGACCCTGGCCGTTGTCTGCGTGAGCGCCACGATCGTCGCCGCGTGCGGCGGCGGCAGTGGCGGCAGTGGCGGTCTTAGTCCCACGCCGCTGTCCGTCGTCAACCCCGTCGTCGATTGTTCGAAGCTCGCTTCGGTCGACATCACCGACATCGGCGGTGCAGGGAGTTCGATCACGTCGGCCACCGTTACCGCTGCGAGCGTCAATGGCGCCACCGTCAACTTCTGCACCGTGAAAGGCACGCTCGCGCCGTCGAACACATTCGAGGTCGCACTGCCGGTCAGCTCATGGACGCAACGCTTTGCGGAACTCGGTTGCGGCGGCCTGTGCGGCAACCTGAGCGACCCGACCAAGCAGAGCTCGTTCAGCTTCAGCTACACCTGCCCGCTGGTCCAGCAAGGCGGCTTCGTGACGGCAGCGACCGACATGGGCCACACGGGCCAGGACACGAGCTGGTCCTCGGATACGCAGAAGCAGGCTGACTTTGCCTATCGCGGCCAGCACATCACGACGCTCACGGCGAAGAAGCTTATCAAGGCCTATTACGGGCAGGCGCAGAAGTACTCTTACTTCATTGGCTGCTCCGACGGCGGCCGCGAAGCGCTGATGGCCGCGCAACGCTACCCGACCGATTACAACGGCATCATCGCCGGCGCGCCGGCTGCTCACTTCCAGATCCAGAACTCGCTGTATCACGGCTGGAGCGTGGAATCGAACAGCACGACTGGCAATAGCCTCGGCAACGCGGTGCTTTACGCCGACAAGGCGCAAGTGCTGCACAAGGCCGTCGTGGCCGCGTGCGGCGGCGCGAGCGGTGCGGCCGACGGGCTGCTGGCCGATCCGCGCACCTGTCACTTCGATCCGGCAACGATCCAATGTGCGAACGGCGCAACCAGCACCGCCAACTGTCTGACCGCGGCCGAAGTCGCCACCGCCACGAAGATCTACAGCGGCCCGACGGATGCCACGACCGGTGAACGCATGCTGGCCGGTTCGCCGCAGTATGGCTCGGAAGCCAACTGGGTCGGCGTCGAAGTGCCGACGACGAACTCGACGGATGCCCCCGTGAAGACCACGGGTCTGTTCAGCTACAACATCGTGACTGGCGCATACAACCTGATCTTTACGGGTTCGCCGAGCATGCCGAACATCGACACGTTCGGCTATCACGACGCGAGTTTCTACACGAGCTTTTTGCAGGCCAACCACCCGCTCAACGATGCGACCAATCCGGACCTGTCCGCATTCAGGAGCGCTGGCGGCAAGCTGATCCTGTGGCACGGTTGGGCCGACCAGCACATCTCGCCGCTCTTCACGATCGCTTACTACGAGGCGATGCAAAGCACGATGGGCGAGTCGAGCGTGAACGATTTCGCACGGCTGTACGTGGTGCCGGGCGTCGCCCATTGCGGCGGCGGCGAGGGCTTCCCGAACATCGATCTGGTCTCGCAGGTGACGGGCTGGGTCGAGCAGGCGAAGGCGCCGAATTCGGTCATGACGTATCAGACCGATTCGAACAACGCCGTGACCGCGTCGCGCCCTGTGTATCCGTATCCGGCGGTAGCCAGGTACACGGGTTCCGGCGACTGGCATAGCGGCGCCAACTACACGCAAGGCGCACCGCTGTATACCGCGAAGACGCTTGCGTGGGCCGGCTCCAGCTTCTACAAGCCCTATACGCCGAAGACGCAAGGTGTCGCGGCGCCGTAAGCAGCTTGCGCTGTAGCCACCCAGACGGCCGCCTCTGCGAGGCTGGCCGCTCGTCGGACGGAGCAAGCCCCGCGTTGCGTGGCGAAATCCAATAAAAAATGGCGGCTCCAACCGGAGCCGCCATTTTTCGTTCACCGCATGCCGCCATGCTTCGACCGACCGCCTTACCGCTCATCCCGAGCGGCGCATCGTGAGCCGCCCATTCAACGCAGCCTGCGCCTGCGAATCAGCAGGAACAGAATGCCGAGCACGACCAGCGCCGCGACGGCCATCCCCACACGCGCAATCGTCATCAACGGCGATGCCGCGCCGCCTGCGCGCAAGGTCTTGACCTGCTCCTCCGTCACCGATGCAGCCGGGTTCCCATATTGCTTGAGCAGATAGTTGCCGAGCGTCGCGATCTGTTGATCGGACAGCAGGCGACCGAACGCGGGCATCAGCACATCCGGCGCGCTGTCTTGCCGGTGCACACCGTCGAGCATCACCATCACGAGGTTGTTGCTGTTCGTGTGACCGAGCGCCGTATTGTGAAAGAGCGACGGCAGTCCCGGACCATCGATACCTTGTCCGGTCCCTTCGCCATGCGCCTGATGGCAGCTTGCGCAGTACGCATCGTAAAGCTGCGGACCGCTCATCCGGTTCGCGTCGTCGGGCAACGCCACGCCGCGGACTTCGTCGAGACTCGAACGCGCACCGCCCCACGTGTGAGCGGGCTGACGGTCGCCTGCGTTACGCACCGGCGGCGTCGACTTGAGGTAGACCGCCATCGCGCGCAGATCGCTCGCGTCCAGATGCTGAAAGCTGTTGTCCACGGCTTCGGCCATCGGTCCGGCCGCTTGCGCGCGATCCACCACGTGACCGGTGCGCAGATAGGCGGCAAGCTCCTCTTCGCTCCACGAGCCGATGCCGCTCACCGCGTCCGACGAAATGTTCGGCGCGTACCACGTGCCGACCACGCCGCCGCCGAGGCTCGCGGATATGTTCTCGGCCATCAGCGCATTACGCGGCGTATGACAGGTGCTGCAATGCGCGAGCCCGCGCACCAGATACGCGCCACGATTCCACTCGACGCTCTTCGCCGGATCGGCCTTGAACGGTTCGCGATCGAGGAACAGCAGGTTCCACGCGGCCATCGACAAACGCACGTTGAACGGGAACGGCAACGCGGTCGGCGGCGGCGATGTATCGACCGGCGCGACGCCCTGCATGAAGTACGCGTACAGCGCTTTCACGTCGTCGTCGCTGACCTGCGCGTATGACGTGTAAGGCATCGCCGGGTACAGATGCTGCCCGTCGGCCCGCACCCCACGCCGCAGTGCCGCGCCGAACTGATCGAGCGTGTAGTTGCCGATGCCGTGCGTCTTCGACGGCGTGATGTTGGTCGAGATGATCTCGCCGAGCGGCGTCGCGAGCGACAGACCGCCCGCAAACGGCCTGCCTTGCGGCGCGCTGTGACACGCGACGCAGTCGCCCGCTTTGGCGAGATACTCGCCGCGCTTGACGAGATCTTCTCCGGCCGCGTGGGCCGTGGCGACAAAACCTGCCGACGCGAGCAGGGCCGCGCACAAACGGCGCGTGAACGCCGAAAACGGTGAATAAGTCATCTTCAGGCGTTGGCGTGGATGTGTTCGGCCGAGCGCAGCGCAAGCGCGACGGCGGTAAGTGTCGAGTTGACCGTGGCGGCGGTGGGCATCACGCCGGTACTCCCGATATACAGGTTCTCGTGGTCGTGCGTGCGTCCGAACGCGTCGACGACCGAGTCCTTCGGCTCATGGCCCATGCTCATGGTCCCGGTGATGTGCTGGTTGTTGCCATACACGCCGTCCGGGCTGTAGCGCAGGTTCGTGCCGCCCATCAGCTTCGCGATGCGCGTGTACTCTTCGCGCGCCGCGGCCATGCCCTTGTGGACGTAGTCGCTCATCGCGTAATGCATCCGCGGCGTCGGAATGCCGAGCGCGTCCTTGCGGTCGCTGAGCGTCACGCGATTGTTCGGATCGGGCAGGATTTCCAGCACGTTCTTCACGCTGCACTGGCGCGCCGCGTGATAGCGGATCTGCTGTTCGAGTTCGTCGCCGTACACGCCCTTCGCGATCAGCGCCTGCGTGACCGACAGCACCTGCGACGCGTTCGAGATGTCGATACGGAACGCCGCATGCTCCGAACGGAATGCCCCATCGCGCAGCGAGTTGATCGAGCTCGGGCTCATCGGGCCACGGCCCGGCCACAGTTCTTCATCGGCATCGAACACGAGGCCGTTGCTCGGGTGATCCATCAGATGACGGCCCACCATATCCGAGCTGTTCGCCAGCCCGTTCTTGTACTTGTCGCTCGCGGACAGCAGCAACAGCTTCGGACTTTCGATGCCGTTCGCGGCCAGAATGAAGGTCTTGCCCGTCACGCGATGTGAGACCCTGTCGCGATCGTAGTAATGCACCGCGGCAATGCGGCCGCGCTCATCGTGCTCGATGCGATACACCACAGCGTTTTCGACCAGCTTCGCGCCGGCCTTCTCGGCTGCGTCCGCCGCGAGTCCGCCGTGGTATTGCGCGTCGATCGGGCAGATCGGCATGCAATTGTTGTTGCCGCAGCAGGCCGGGCGGCCGTCGTAGTTGCGGCTGTTGCGCGCGGTCGTATTGGTGATGACGTCGTAGCCGCCTGGCGCGAGCCGTTCACGGAAGCGCTGTTCGAGAAACGACTCGGCGACCGGCTGCATCGGAAACGGCTTGCTGCGCGGCGAGCCGTTGTTCGGCGCGCCGGACACGCCCATCTTCACTTCCGCTTCGTAGTAGAAGGGTTCGAGCTCGTCGTAGGAGATCGGCCAGTCGCGGCCCACGCCGTACAGCGTTTGCAGGCGAAGGTCGTTCGGCAGGACGCGCCACGCCTGCGCGGCCCAGTGCCAGGTCGTACCGCCCACCATGCGGATGTACTCGGCCTTGTACGGATACGGACCCGCCTGCACGAGATAGTTGTTATCGACGGGCTGGTAGACCGGATGCGGCGCCCACGATGAAAAAGGGTAAGGCGACATGAAGTCGTTCTTACGCGGCGAATTGCGGAAATTCGCGACGATGCGGCCGCGATCCACACGCGGGCCCGCTTCGAGTATCAACACCGAGGCGCCTTGCGAGACGAGACGGTGCGCTGCGAGCGAGCCAACGATACCCGAGCCGATAACGACGATATCGGCTGACAACTGGTCAGACATTGCTGTGTTCCTTGAATTACCGACGAGGCGTCAGGCGGCCGTGAGCGGGTTACGGCTCCAGGCGCCGTAGGGTCCGTATGCGTAGCTCGGCGGCTTCAGCCGGTCCGCTACGACGACGTTCATCAGGCTCGTTTCGTACGTGATGCAACGTGCGACCGGACCCGCGCCGACCACGCCGACATACCAGGCGGTCGCGATCTGACGCGGCAGTTTGGCGAACGGCGCGTTGGCGGCATCGAGCGATGCCTGCAGTTGGCCCGACGCGGACGGATCGGCGGCAACGAACGCCGCGAGGCCGTTCAATTGCTCGGCAAACGAGGGAACCGTGGCGACAAGCCCCGCATACAGGCGGTTGGCTTGAGTCGGGTCGAGCGCCGCACGCCCGGTGATCACACGCGACACGTTCAGGAACGCGTCCGGCGCGGAGGCCTGCGCCGCGGCAGCGGATTGGGCTTTGGCGAACGACCAGGGGATGAAGGAACTTGCATAGCTCGCCAGAATGCTGGCGAGCAGAAGCCGCCGACCGGCGTTCGGTGCGGCGTGGCCCGAATCGGGCTCGTGGGGCTGAGTCATTGGTAAGTAAAAATCCTGATACACCGGCGCTGAAAAAGATGCTTGCTTCCAGCATGGGCCGCGATTATAGCGCGGTGGCCGGAATGGGCGCTTGCTGCCGTGCACGTCGAACGTGCGGCCAACGACGTTCGACGCGCCTTTGAACCTTCCCGGTCGGGATCTGGAGAGTACGGCGCGGGCGGCTTGCGAGCGAACAACTGGGTTTGAGACGACCCGTGTGACTGTCGGCGAGACGTTCGAAGCGAATACGCAGACCGGGAAAGCAAACCCCGCTCGGGGTCTCTATAAACTGGCTTCAAACAAACAGCCGACCAGATATTCCCTGGCCGGCCGCGGTACTGTTGAATGTCCAACAGGATCGCATCGCGTCGGTCAAGCGCTGTGTCCCTCTAGCCGCGACGCGCGACCCCTCGCCTAAAAGCGTTCGCGATCGAACTCCGGCAGCGCACGCGTTCCTTCAATAGCGACCGATTGCAGCAGTTCGGGCTTCAGATCGAGCAAACGCATGATCGTCGGCGCAACCTGCGTGGTCAGGACACGCTCGTCGTTGGTCTGTCCAGCGTGATGGGCATGAGGCACGTAGACCACGAGACCGAGATGGCTGTCGTCGGGCGCGTTGCCGCCGTGCTCTTCGTCCTTGGCCGTACTCGAGGTATAGATGACCCCCGGGTTCGGCTGGACGATGATGTCAGGCGTGCGGCCGCGCGCCGGATTACCGAACCGGCTGGCCAATTGCGGGCCGGACAGAATGTACGCCTGTGGGCCGTCCGCGCAAATGCCGGGTGCGTTGCAGCTCAGATTGTCTTTCAGGGTCTCCATGACAGCGGGCAGTTGGCTTTGATCGCGCAACCAGATCAGGCCGACGTCATCGCTCTGCACCAGACCCGTACCGACGAGCCCTGTTCCGTCATTGAGGTTGCCGCTCTTCGTACTGTTCTGTCCGAAGTTGCCATTCGGATCCAGGTAGTTGTTCGCTTCCAGCAGTTTCGAGAGCGTGTCGCCGTTCTTCACCAACTTTGAATGATCGGACGGCGACTGCCCATGCTTCGCCGTAACAATGATCGCCGTCGACGCATAAAGATTGCGCTGCCTGAGTTCGGACACGATGCGACCCAGCGCATTATCCAGATAGGTGATCGCGCCGGCGACCTGTGGACCCGGCGTGAAGCTTGCGTCCAGATAGCCGCCGCCCGTCGCGACCGTTGCTTTCTGGGCGACACTCAAGGTCTGGAAGTTGGCCCCAAACACCGTGGGCACGTCGGCGCCGGAGCGTCCGGTCGAATCCTTGCCGTCAATTTCATTGATCAACGATTGCACATGGAAATTGTCGAACTGTTCCGTGTGCTGGTAGAGGTCCGTATAGTTCGTGCCGGTCGCCGGATCGATCGAATTGATCTCGGTGCGCGACAGATCGTCGACGCCTGCGCCAGACGGTCCATTGAGCCAGTCGTAGCCCCACGCATGTTTGTCTGCCCACGCGGTGCGAGCGCCCTTCACGTTGTGTTTGACCACTTCGAAGATCGTGTTGGTCTTCACATAGTTGTGCGGATAGACGGGCGTACAAACGCCATTGACCAACGTATGCGGAATGGCCTGGGGATTGAACGCGCCACCACCGTCGAGATGGGTCAGCGCGCCGCCGTTCTCGCCATCGATACCGGTGGTCTCGTCGAAAACGACATTCCAGCCCTGCTTGCCGGTGCAATTGGTATCGGACGGCGCGTAGAGCGTGCGGTCATAGGATACGTCGTAGAACAGGCCTGCGGATTTCGGCGAGCCACCCGTGACGAGTGCCGCAAGGCCCGGAAATGAATCCGAGAGACCTGGCGTGTGCGCGTTGGTGTAGGTCGTACCCGACCTGGCTAGCAACGCAAGGTTCGGGCACGCATTCGAACCGATGCAACGCGCGACATCCTGTTCATGCAAACCGTCGAAGCTGATCAGTAGCACATGCTTCACTGACGCATGTTCATGTTCGTGTTCATGATCACGTTCCTGATCACCGCCCGCGACTGCGCCCACTGCGTACAGACCGGCAAGCAAGGCAACGCCAATGCAACTGGCGCCTTGTGCGCGCTTCCACGTCCTGATCGTCTTCATGTCCCGTCCTTTTTGGTTGCGAAGAAATATTTGGTAAGACGGGGTGAAATTTGCAGTGGATTTGAGTCAGCCGGATGAATCGGCGCTTTCGATTTCATAACTCACTGACGATCTACGAGAAGGCCCTCGATATACGTAACAATATGTATTGCTTAACGTTCTCTTAAGCTTTGATTGATTCAGAAAAAAGTCGGCCATTCAGGCCGCCTTTGCACTAGCAAACTACCCGGTTAGTTCGCTATCACTTTTGCCCACACCCTGGCGACCTGGTCAGTGGTGACTGCCGGCCCCTTGTTGCCCCAGCTCAAACGGATGAAGGTCGCCAGCTGCGCGAAGTCATCGTCGCCGTAACGCTAACCGAACGGCGGCAGCGCCAGCGGCATTGGCGCCGACGCGGTGGACGGCAAGCGCGCGCCGTCCAGAATCACCGCTACCAGCGAGTCCGGGTTCGCCTGCGTGACCATCGGATTGCCGACCACCGACGGGAACACGCGCGTGGCGCCTTGACCATTCTGGCGGTGACATGCCGCGAAGCTATTGATGTAGATGCTCGCGCCCCGCCCCGTTGCCTGACCCGCGAGAATCGTAGTGAGCGTGGAGGCATTGGCTCGCGCGTGGCGGCAAGGAAGGGGAAGTTCGGGTGGAAAGGTACGGCCGCGGGGGCGTGGACGCGAACAGGCGGCGCCCGGCCTAAGGGTGGAGAGAGCTTGCGAGCGGGATAACCGCTGCCGCTCCGGAAACGCATTGAGAAGCAAAAAGGGCTTCGATGGGGTGTTACCCATCGAAGCCCCGATCAATTCCTACCGCTTACATCTTTACCACGTCGACCAGTGTCTTCTTGCCGTCCTTGTAGTCGTACAGCGAGATCACGCCGTGCTGCAGGTCACCCTTGGCATCGAACGTCGTCTGGCCGGTGACGCCCTTGTAGTCGGTGCCCGCGATCTTCGCCAGAACCTTCGACGGGTCGGTCGAGTTCGCGCGCTTCATTGCGTCGACCACGATATAGACCGCGTCGTACGTGAACGGCGCGTCGAATTCGATTGGATGGCCGAAGCGCTTCGTGTACTTCGCCGCGAATTGCGCGCCGCCGTCCATGCGCTCGACGGCCATGCCCGCCTGCGAGCACACGACATTGCCGGCTGCCGCGCCGGCCAGCTGCGCGAGGCTTTCGGTACAGACGCCGTCGCCCGACAGCACCTTCGCGCGCACGCCCAGTTGGCGCGCCTGCTTCGCGAACGGACCGCCGGTGGCGTCCATGCCGCCGTACATGATCGCATCCGGATTCTCGCCCTTGATCTTCGTAAGAATCGCTCGGAAGTCGACGGCCTTGTCGTTGGTCGCGTCGTGCGACATGACCTTCAGGCCAAGCGCCTTGGCGGTCTTCTCGAATTCGTTCGCGAGGCCCTGACCGTATGCCGTCGAATCGTCGACGACCGCCACAGTCTTCACGTTCAGGTTCTTCGCCGCGTAGTTCGCGAGGGCCGGACCTTGCTGCGCGTCGGTCGCGACCACGCGGTACGTCGTCTTGAAGCCCTGTTGCGTGTAAGCGGGATTCGTCGACGACGGCGAGATCTGCACGATGCCCGCATCGCTATAAATCTTCGATGCCGGAATCGATGCGCCCGAGTTCAGGTGGCCGACCACCGCGACGACCTTGTCGTCGACCAGCTTTTGTGCAACCTGGGTGGCCTGGCGCGGATCGGCGGCGTCGTCCTGCGCGTCGAGCACCAGCGTGACCTTCTGACCGTTGATCGTCAGGCCCTTCGCGTTGATTTCCTCGATCGCGAGTCGCGCACCGTTTTCATTGTCCTTGCCGAGGTGAGCCTAGCCGCCCGTCAGCGGACCGACGTGACCAATCTTGACGGTCTGATCGGCAGATGCCGTGGTGGTCATCGCGGCGAATGCCACGACTGCGGCGCTGATCGGCAGCAGTGTATGAAACTTGAACGACATTCAAAAATCTCCTCTTTGTTTTCCAAATCAATTGGTTATGGGACTGTCAATGCTGCTGGATTCATTCCGGCGAGTTTGGCGCGAATGCGGCCGCGTCGCGAATTTCAGGTGCAGGACAATAACGTAAAACTGGCGATCGTAAAAGGTTTTGAAGGCATGCGGGTATGCGGGAAGCTCCGGGACACCCCTCTGGAACGTAGCACGCATCGAGCGGACGAAAGGATAAGATTTGTAAAGGCCGCTTTACCCCGATCAATAAATCTTCTTTTAATTCGCGTAAATAATCGAGGAACGCCAACGAAAAAGGGTGTGTCGCATGCATTCGACGATCTCGCGAGCCGTGATCTGCTGAATCTGGCGCATCCGGTGAGTGCGGCATTGAAACTGCCACATCGGCATCGAGAGGACTTGCTGCCCTCAAGGACTGCACCGCGTATCGACGGATGGCAGCGCGAATGGCGTGCGAACAAGGCGGCTTCATTCAACTGCAGTTGAAAAAGTTTCACTATGCGCATCCCACCGGTGAAGGCCATCATCGCTTTCGAGAGCGTGGCCAGAACGAAGAGTGTCAACCGGGCGTCCGAAGAACTCGGATTGACCGCCTCCGCAGTGAGCGATCAGATCAGCAATCTCGAGTCGGTCATCGGCCAGCCGCTCTTTTACCGCTCAGGCCGCGGGCTCGTGCTCACGCCGACCGGCGAACGTTATCTGTCGGACGTAACAGGGTCGCTGGCCGATTTGAGCCGCGCCACCGAGCGAGCGTCGAGCCGCGCCGACGTCGACATCCTGCGCGTGCATTCAAGCCCGAGCTTCGGGCTCATGTGGCTGCTGCCACGGCTCGCGTCCTTCCAGGAGGCCAACGGCGATATCCAGTTGAACCTCGCGTGCTCGTATTACGACGTCGACCTGCGTCACGGTTATGCGAACTGGCGCGACCTGGAAGTGAGAACGCTGCGCGGCGAATTCATCACGCCGCTCGCCTCGCCGAAATACTGGAAGACCATCCGGTAACAACGCCGGAAGACCTGCTGCAGCATCGGCTGATTTACTCGGAAACGCCGCTGGTGCGGTGGAAGCAGTGGTTCGGCCGCACCGGCGTGTCCGCCGCACACAAGACCTTCGACTTTTCGTTCGACCGCTCGTACATGTCGCTCGAGACGGCCGCGCTCGGTCTCGGCATCGCGCTCGAAAGCGCGATGCTCGCCTCGGTCCGAATGAAGGAAGGTGTGCTCGTGCCGGTCTTCGACGCTTCGCACGCGGTCGAGGTCGGCGCGCACAATCTCGTGTATCCGCCGCAGAATGCCGAGCTTCCGAGGATTGCGCGCTTTATCACATGGATCGAGCGCGAGGTTGGCGGGATGGCTCGCAAGACTTGAGCGGCGCGCCCATGCGGCGCCGCACCATACGGTGATCGGCGGATTGGGCGAAGCGGTCGCAGCGGAACTCATGCGTGCGGACGTGTCGTGCCGCTTCAGGCAAGTGGGGCTTCCTGACGCAGTACGGCTTGCAAGCGTATGTTCTGTCGCGCGACATCAAACGCGCGCAAGCTGTTGCGTCGCGGATCGAAGCGGGACGTGTGCTCGTCAATACGCTTGCGCATGAGCCCGCGGCCCCATTCGGCGGTTTCAAGCAATCCGGTATCGGACGCGAGTACGGCACGTTCGGGCTGGAGGCGTTTCTCGAACCCAAGTCGGTATTAGGTGTGCTGTGATCCACTGTAGCGCCGGGCGAGACGGTCCGGCACTACGACGCAACGTCAGGCCGCGCTATTTGAACAGAGGCTCCGAGTCGTCGAGCGCTGCCACTTCGATGCGCGGGCCACCCCACTCACGACCGGCACAGCGCGCGACAGTGCGCGCCGTCACGAAACCAGCAACCTGACTATAATTTCTAACGAATTACTCAATAGCTCACCGTGTCAGACACTCCGCAACGGCCCGCAGCGACAGACAGCCATGCGCATCCACACGCCGGGTCACGACGAACGAAACCATGGTTCAGCTATGCGCTCATCGTCGTCACAGTCGGCGTGCTGGGCGGTGTCTTCGCCTATGTGGCCGGCTGGTTTCCGCGCACGGCCTATGGCGCTTGGCCTCGCGCGCAATGGATCGTCGACGCATTCGAAGCGACGACGCGTGCGCATCCTGGATTCCGTCGCAATCACGCGAAGGGCATTTGCGTAACCGGCCATTTCGACAGCAATGGCAATGGCGCAGCGCTTTCCAGAGCCAGCGTGTTCGAGGCCGGTACGTACCCCGTTAGCGGGCGATTCTCTGCGCCGGGCAGCGACCCTGCACAAGCCGACGCCGAATCCAGCGTGCGCAGCTTCGCGTTGCTACTCAGTTTGCCCGGCGACGAACAGTGGCGCACCGGCATGAATTCAGCACCCATCTTCGCGGTCGGAACGCCACAAGCCGTGTTCGACCAACTCTCCGCGCGCGCGCTCGATGCAACGGGCCGCCCCAATCCCGCGCACATGGCGGCCTTTCTGCGCAAACATCCTGAAGCGCAAGCATTCGATGCATGGGTCGCCGCGCATCCGCCGTCGTCGGCATTTTTCAATGCCGCCTATTTCAGTGTCGACGCGTTTCGCTTCGTCGATCACGAGCGCCGCGCCCAGTATGTTCGCTGGCGCGTCGTGCCCGAAGCGCCTTATCAGGCGCTCGGCGAACACGCCGAAGGGGATCCGGACTTCCTCGCTCACGGCCTCGTCAAGCGGCTGGAACAAGGTCCGTTGCGCTGGCATTGGATGCGAGGCGAAGACACCCGCATCGCGTTCGGCGCCAGTGCGCTCCAGAATGCGCGTCACCGCGCCCTGGCTCGCGGTCGCTTTCGTCGCCGGCGCATTTTGCTCGGGCATCGTATTGCGCGTCGCCCCGAGTGCGATGCCGGGCGCGGCCGGGGCTGCCGGTTCGCAGGTCGCCGCCAACGGCGTGTCTCCATGGGTACGCGCCGCCGCCGGGTATCAGCAGCTGTATTCGCGCGACACCGTCGCGCTCGGCGCGCCCGCCGCCGATGTATCGGCGCGCATCGTCGCGGACATCCGCGCGCAGGACGGACTCGAACTGCGTGTGCCCGATCTGAGCGCCATGGGCCTCACGTTCAAGCGCGTGCAGCGTCTGCGCTTTAACGACAAGCCGCTGGTCCAGATCGTCTATTTGCCGAAAGAAGGGCCGCCGGTCGCACTGTGCGTGATGAAGGACGCCAAACCCGACGCCGGCCTCGCGCAACAGCGCGTCGAACGGATGGATGTCGTGACGTGGCGGCAGGCCGAGCTCAGCTATGCGCTGATCGCCGAACCGGGCGCCGCGGATCTGCACGCAATCGGCAAGCAGATTGCCGGAAGCGGCGTGGGCGCGATGTTCAGTCAGAACAACGCGATGTTGCAGCCCATCACCTGATGCGTTTGCCGTCGATGGAATAAAGAAGGGGCGCTGGATGTTGTGTCGAAGGTGCGGCGTCATTGCCGCGATCTTCGATCGGCAAATCGGCGCATGACTTCAGCCCCTTCCGTCTCTCACCGACAATCCGTGCTTTCGCGGCTCGCCGCATGCGGCGCCCTGCTGGCAGCGCTGATTCCGCTCGACGCGCGCGCCGGCTGGATCGTCACCGAAGCCGACGGGCCATATCGCGTGATCCATGCGACCAGCGTCGATACGGCGAGCGGTGCGGGTAATCGGCTGGCAGACGGCGACATCGTCGAGACCGCGCCGCAGCGCGCGCTACAGATGCAGGACGACGCCGGCAACATCCTCGCGCTCGGCCCTGACACGCGAGCCCTTCTCGGCCCGGCCGAGCGCGTCTCGCTGCTCGACGGCTGGATCAAGCTCTCGCGTCTCTGCACGAGCTCATCGTGCTCGCCACCGGTGGTGGAAACCACGCACGTCGGCGCTGCACCGGACAACGGTTCGGCAATCATCGTCACCACTTCATGACGCGGCTCCCGGCGCAAGAATCACAATGGCGACGTGGCGGTTTTTCGCGCGGCCCGCCGCGGTGTCAAAGGTTTTGTCGACGAGTCCTTTCGCGCGGCCAAGCAGTAACGGCACTGGACTCGACGGTTCATGGCGCGCGTAGTAGTCGCACAAGCGGTCGAGCGTCGCGATCACGTCCGCGCGGGTCGACACCGGGGTAAGCATCAGCGGCGCTGCATCCATCCCGGCTGCGTCCTGTAAGTGCGCGCCGCCAAGGCCTTGCCGGTCTTGACACGCGTCGAGCAGCGCCTGCGCGCGCCGCAAAGTCGTCCGCAAGACCGAGAGATCGAGAGAGCGGCCGTGCCCGACGCGCTCGACGAGCGTCGCTTCGATGCGCTCGGCGTGCGCCGATGCAGCACGGAATGAGCGCGACAGCGACGCGGCCCGATCCGCAGCCGCGGCCACCGATGCGTCGATCTCCGCCTGCGTCGCCGCGTCATTCGCTTCGCCTGCGGTTGGCTCGTCGTTGACGGCGAGCCAGCGTTTCAACGTGATCCATGCACTCGCCGAGTGCAGTTGCGGCACGAGCGGCGCATTCAGAATCTGCTCGACGAGTCCCGCGTTATCGGCAAGCGCGGCCAATGCGTTGATGCGCGCAGTTGGATCGTCCGCGTCGGCAGCGTCGAGTTGCGGATGCACATGCGTCCACTGGGTGTCGAGCAGGCCAAGGACGAGCGCAAGACCGTCGGCAAGCGCCACGATGCCTTCGACCGCGAGCCGTGCGCGAATCAGGTACACGACCACGCGCAGATCGCGTGTGCGGGCTAACAGGTCGACGCACAACGCATCCGCGGCTTGCCAGTCGGGCGGCACGGCGGGTACGAGGGTCGTGCCGTACTCGGCTTCCGGACGGCCGTGTGCCGCCGCTTCGAGCGCGCGGAACGACGGATCGTATTCGAGGTCGTCGCCGCAGGGAGACGCATCGGTGAGCCCGTCGAACCACTTGCTCCAATCGGGGTGATCGATGAATTCCACCGCTATGCCTTCGGTTTCGGCGAGCCTGGAGCCGGCCGGTTCGGATTGCAGATCAAGTTCTCTCATGTTGAACAAAACATTCGACACGTCGATTTATTCCAGTGTTTTTTGCTTCATTCCGCCACGTTGTTTCCGCACGCGATGCATGCGTTCTGGCGCCTATCGATAGAACACGTAGCGCGCAAAGTAAGCGGAACTGCCCGTTTGATGTTCGACCGAACACGGGCGTGGCGGCATCGCGCCACCCACTGTGTCCACACGTTGCACGTAGGTGATTGACGACAGCGCGCCCGGCCCTCCGGTACTCTGGGTCGCCAATAGCAGTTGCGGTACGCTACCGGGCGTCTCGCCTGGCCGCTGAGCGATCGCATGTCCGACGATCCGGCTGCCATCATCGGCTTCCCACGACGGACCCGCGCGATGCTGAATAATGGCGACGCCGTTCTCGTCATAGAGCGTCGCCTGCGGATTGCGGAACACCCATGCGAGGTGTCTCTGCGCGTCGAATTCACACGAGTAGATCTGCACGCCCGATGCCGTTGCAGCCATCACGCGCGTGGCGCCGGGTGGTTCGATGGACTGCGTATCGGCGATAACCGGTGCGACGCAACCGCCAAGCACGATCCCGCTGCCGATGGCCAGTACGGTCGAAATCAAAAAGCGCGTTGACATCATCGCTCCTGTGGATGGACGGCGTGCAGCGCGGCGCGAAGCGTGTCAGGAACGCGCGCCGTGCCATCACAACATCCAGGCAGCCGGATCTATTCCATCTCGACGGGAAATGAGCGCACCTGGTGCGGCAGGGAATAAGACGCTTTCAATGACTGTTATGGAAGAACCTGCTCACCGGAACGACATCAGTTCATGCCAGTCATCACGATCCCATCCCTCCTCAATCAGCCGACACGAGAGCCACGAAACGAGGTGCAATGGACGCCGACCCGATACAGCGGCGTCATGATCGGCAGGTATCCGCGGCAGCCGCAATCGTTTGTCGCTGCGGCGCTAGAGGCACTCGGAAAAATCGCGAGCGGCACGAATGGCCGCAGGCTCATGGACGCAATCGTCATGGCCGGGGCACTCGTTCACACGTCGCTGCCATATAAAGTGGCGATTCTTCCTTCCGGGGAAAGCACCGAGTTGTCACTTTCGCGAGGGCCATCGTTTGGCAAGCGAATCTATCTGCGCGGCAATTCCACGACCGCATCGAATATCGATCGTGCGCGTGGAAGCAAGCAGATCGCTCGACGAGCCGCGGTGAAATCACCCACAGTCGTGCCTGAGCCGTTCGACGCCGCGCAATGGTTGGACCCTCAACTGGGTTTTCTCGACGGCGACGTTGGATCGCCGTCATCGATCCGCTGGAATCCCAATCAATTCAGCACACCGGATGGACACCGCCCGCCATTCATCGGTCTCGCGCATGAGCTGGTCCACGCGCTGCGCAATCTGCGGGGTGAAACCCCTGTCATGGTCGAGGACGACGAGCGCGACGTGACAGGTCTTCGCCTTTCTCAGGGCAACGCCATCACGGAAAACGCGATCAGGGCCGATCATGGCATTGCGCCTCGGACACGCTATTCGGGTATTCAGTCGGGAGCTACGACAAGCTGAGCGGGACGGCGGGGTATGCACGCGAGCGGACGCTACGTTCGGCGCGTGGCCCAGCGCACTCAACATGCGTGAGATTCGCGGGTCAAAGCAGGTTGTTTGCGCCAACTGAGCGCCGGCTGAGCGCCCACGGACGCGAGACGCATGTCTTGTCGGTGGCAAGACACGCGTCGAGCCTGTCTCATACAGGAGGAATGCGAAGGCGAGTCAGGAGGTGGTGGTGTGATGTGGCGCTTGCGACCCACGCTCATACACGTTCATGACTTGCTCTTCATCGCGTCAAGGTTTGCGGCGCAAATGGAATCTCGACATCCCTAACAAAGTCTCGTGCTCATCACCCACGACATACCGTTGAACCGCGCGACGATCGAATCCAGCAATTCACGTCGTGTTTGAACGAGCGCTATCTCGACTTCCTCAAAGCCTCTATCTGGAAACGTTTTGATATCCACGTGCTTGACGTTGCGCGAAAACGGCAACAACACCTGCCAGATCGCCGCAACGCGTATCCCCTCGACGCGTGCGCGCACCACCAGACGATGGCAATCCGCTGCACGAATCGCCAGTAGTTGAAGCTCCGTTTCGACGTGCTCCCTATTCATGCCGATCCCCGTGTGTTTGCCAGATCACGTCTTCCCGATCTTCGCGGTCCTCGGTCCGCTGATCGTTCGGTTGGCTCTCCGAGGGCGCCTTGCCAATGCCGCGCAGTCTTTTCAGCAACGCCTGTGCATGGTCCCGATCGGATCGTGAAATATCGCGTCGGCCGAGTAGCGTTTCGATACGCTGGCGCCAATAACCCGGCTCGTTGATCAGAGTCGTGGAAGCAATCGAGTCGCCGCTGTTCGTTATCCTTTCGAGCGCGACGACTATCGCTTCGATATGCAACAGATCACTTTTACAAGAAGCGTCAAATTCCATTACAGTCCCGAACTACCTGTTTTCTTGAATGCGTTGTGTCGCGTCTATTTCGGGCCGCGTGTGCGACACCACCAGTCGACATGATCGAGATTTCCAAGAAGCTGCCCACGACGGTGTTCGCGGCGATAATGGCTGATTACCAGCGGTATTGCGATCAGCAGTGCGGAAACCCCGATCGTCAATCCCATCCATCGTTCGGTCATTGCAACCTCGTCTGAAAAGAAACCGCGTGAATCACGCGATTCCGATTACGGGTGCCCCTGGCAGCATCGGGCTCATTGAACGGACAAGACATCGCACTCATACGCCGTTCAATCCGGTGCCCGGACAAACCAAAAGGAAATGCGATGCCATGCCGGTCCGGATCGTCCGATCCGTCCCGCTTCTTTGAAAAACGTTTGAATGGCCCTGCAGTGCTCGGCTAGTCGGCGCGAGCGTGATCGCGGGACTTTTGAGAGTCAGGGGCAGCGGCCGTCAGCGGATTACGCTGCGCCATTGCGATGGCCTGCGCGGTGGCTTTCAACACCGTGTCGTAAGCGACACCGGCACTGGAAACCGTCGACTTCAACATCGCGACGGCAGCATCGGAACCGGCAGGCGTATGGCTCGCGACGCCGTCGACCAGCGCTTGCAGTTTGCTGTTGTGCTGCTCGACGCGAGCCTTGGTGAATTTCATCCACTCGGCTTGCGTATGGGTCGCCAGCCCAAGCAACTGGTGGTTATAAGAAAGCGCTTTTTCAGCGAGCGAACGCGCAGCTTGGGTCTGATGAGATACAAGTTCGACGGGTGACCGACCCGACACCGCCACGAGCCACGCCTTCTGATTCTCGGCGAGCGTTGTCTTGACTATTTGCTGATTCAACTCGACGAGTTCTTCCAAACACTGGAATGCCCGCTGCGCCAACGAAAACGCGGCGGCAACGCTATCGCGTTGCATCCGGTCGATTTGTGGGTTGGTCGAAAAGTACATTGCTCACTCCTTTAGTCATACGTATCAATTGGCTCAGGAAGAGGGCAAGAAATCTGCCGCAACCTTGACCCGGTGAATGCTTGAGGCCGACGGGACGCGGGCCCGACGCATTCCGCATTGCAGCATTAGACGATTCATTCTAAATGAGTAGTTCGAGTGCTCTTTTCCAGGTGATTACCCTGAATTTTCGGGCATTGATGCAAGCCGGATTTGTCAGAGGTACGAGGACCGCTGACACAGCGATGGCACTGCGGCCCATGGCGTTCGATTGATTTCTTCAGGCAGTCCACGCCGGGACGACTCCCTGCAGTCGTTACAATGCTTCGAATGAATTCATTTCTTCTTCTGACATCGAATGCGTGACACGCTGACGTCCTATTTCTGGAGCGACGACGCCCTGCGCAGTCGCAGCGTCAGCAGCCTCATGCTGTCCGGCACGGTCGATATTCCTGTCCCGCCTACCCGTCTGCTGGCGGATTGGCAACGGGAGATCGCGTCGCGCATGGTTCTGGAACCCGGAGACGTCGAGGTCCTGCCTTTGGCACGAGCGCGCATGCGTTGGCCGGAATACTCGCGCTGCCTGCAGGCAGCGTCCGACTGGACGCGTGCGCGTGGTCTGCCCGAGATACTCGCCTCCAGTGACGTCGCCCTCATGGCCTGCCGCGGCGCGCGATATCACCATGACGGGGAGCAATATGGCGGAGCGGCCTTCTGCAATCTCTTCCTGAGCGAGGACAAAGGGCTCGACCTACATTTTTCCTCTCTCGGCCGGCGCATTCCTTTGACCCGTGGAACGATTGTGCTGTTCGACACCGCCCAGCCTCATGGGGTCATTCAGCGCGGCAGCAGCGGATTCAATGCAGTCGAATTCACGCCGGATCAGGATCATGTCCAGATTTTCCTGACCTGGGAGCTTCCCATTGAAGATGCCCATGTTGCGCAAGCACTGAAGGTCGACTTCGATGTCGCTCCTTCAACCTCCTCGCAACTGGATCAAGAGCAGGTCTTGCTGAATGGTGAGCGGGTCGTCGTGTGTCCTGAATCAGGCCGTTGGCGTCCGGTCGAATGAAGCCACTTTTCGGGGCAGCAGATTGATTGGCGGCGCGACGGTGACACGAACCCGCGGCTCACCTTCCAATAGCCATCTGTCCCGTCCGCGTCACGCGCCTCGTATTGCCTGCTGCTCCTGTGCATACTGGCTCGGCGGCTGCCCGGCATGGCGCCTAAATGCGACGCTGAATGCATTCGCCGAACTGTAGCCGACGCGTTCCGCAACTTTTGCGACACCGCCTTCTTTCCGACGCCGCAGGTTCGTGGCCAGCGCCATGCGCCACGACAGCAGATACTCCATCTGAGGGACGCCCACTGCGCTGCTGAAGCGCCCGAAAAAAACGTCGAGCGGAAAAGGGCCGCGGCCTTCGCCAGTTGCACGACGGTCCATGGTTTATCAGGACTCCCGTGCATCGATCGCAGCATGAGGCCGGGCGACGCTGCCGCTCCAGTAGACCGGAGCGCCTCGATGAACAGACCCTCCAGCAGGTGTGCAAGGACGACGTCCCGCGCGGGCCGCTGCGCGCGAGACTCTTCTATGACGAGTTTCACGAGCGTGGCCAGCCTGCGTTCGCCGCGAATGTGCATGAGTTCGGGACGACGCGATACCAGCATGGCCGCGTCCGGCGAGCCGAAGGCACAGTGCCCGACCAGCCGGTGGCAACGTCGCCGGGTTCAAGCGCCCTCCCGAACAAGGGTCCATCGTGCCTGCCCCGAAGTGTATACATCTGTCAATTCATCTCTTACAATTTGGCGCTTCGCGTGGCTGGATTACCAAATGTGTCGACACTAGACCGTTTGATACGAAATCGCATGAACCCACGGAACGCTATTCGAACGTCCCGTCAGGCGACGGCTCGCGGTCTGCGGCGTCATCCACGCAGGCAACGGCCGCTCGCCTCGTCGCCGTATCGACCATATCGAACATCAAACTTGAAGGAGACAAACTCATGGCCGCTATCGATCGGCGTCATTTTCTGAAGACCAGCGCCGCGGGCGCGTTGGCATCGGCCACCGCCAGTGCGAGCGTGTTCGCCCAATCGTCCGACGCTGTCCCTGCTGCTTCCGCACCGGCGTCCGCCGGCGGCGCGGGCGGCACCCACGCACGTCCCCCGAAAGTCACGCGCATCCTCGCGGAGTTCATCACCAAAACGGGTTATCAGGATCTGCCCGCACCGGTGCGCAAGGAAGGCGTGCGGACCTTGATGAACTGGGTGGGTGTCGCTGTCGGCGGCTCGCACGACGAGACGGTGAATCGCGCGGTCGCCGCCCTCACGCCTTTCTCGGGACCGCCGCAAGCGAACCTGCTGGGCCGTAGCGAGCGTTTCGACATCATGAACGCGGCATTCATCAACGGCGTGAGCAGTCATATTTTCGATTTCGACGATACGCATCTGAAGACGATCATTCATCCGGCGGGCCCCGTCGTATCCGCCATTCTGGCGTTCTCGCAATACCATCCGGTATCGGGCAAAGATTTTCTGAACGCGCTCGTGCTGGGTGTGGAAACGGAATTGCGCATCGGCAATGCCGTCTATCCGAATCACTACGATGTCGGCTGGCACATCACCGGCACATGCGGCGTGTTCGGCTCGGCCGCGGCGACCGGCAAGCTGATGGGGCTGAGCGTTCAGCAAATGGTGTGGGCATTGGGTCTTGCGGCCTCGCAGCCGGTCGGTCTGCGTGAATCGTTCGGCTCGATGAACAAGAGCTTCAACCCGGGACGCGCGGCCGCGAACGGCATCTTCGCCGCACTGCTGGCCGCTCAGGACTATACGAGTTCGGACGGCATGATCGAAGCGAAACGCGGCTGGGCGAACACCATCAGCACCAAACAGGATTACCGCGAAATCACTGATGGCCTCGGCTCGCACTATGAGTCGACGCTCAACACCTATAAGCCGTTTGCTTGCGGCATCGTCATTCACCCCGCGATCGACGCGGCGATTCAATTGCGCAATCAATATCATCTCAAAGCCGATCAGATCCGCTCCATCGAGCTTCGGGTGCATCCTCTCGTCATCGAACTGACTGGCAAGAAGACGCCGCAGATCGGGCTCGAAGGCAAGTTCAGCATCTATCACGCGGTGGCCATCGCGGTGATCGACGGAGCGGCCGGCGAGAAACAGTTCAGCGATGCGAAAGTGCGCGATCCGATGACGGTCGCTCTGCGCGACAAGGTGAATGCCACCATCGACCCGTCGATCAAACCGGAGCAGGTCGACATGACGATCACGCTCGAGGACGGCCGCAAGCTGCACAAATTCATCCAGCACGCCATCGGCAGCACCGAAGTGCCGATGAGCGATCAGCAGCTCGAAAAGAAATTCTCCGACCTTGCCGATGGGATTCTTTCGCCGGAGCAGACGCGTGCGCTAATGGACAAGTGCTGGCATGTCGAGCAACTGGGCAGCGCAGCGGAGATCGCGCTGGCGGCGTTGCCGCGTTAGGCTTGGAACTGCAGCACATCGATGTCGACAACTCGCGAGTTGTCGACATCGATGCAATTGGCTAGTGAGTGGACAGCAGAACGTTTGCAATCACGCCGGTTGCAATTGCGGCGAGCACATAGTCTCCGTTCACCCCGACCCATTGATACCCGCGCGGCGGCGCTTGCAAGCCGTGGCCATGCCAGTCGTCGACCACGTAGTTGCGATTACGATATTCCGCCGGGAGGCGTTCACCCTTGTGCCAGTCGGCGTGGGGAACCGGGCCGCCCGGACGCCTCGAGTCGGCGTCGTGCGGCGCAGGTCCGCGACCATGTGACTGCGGATGTCCCCCAGGGCCGTGATTGCCTTGAGACGATGGACCACCGTGATGGTTGTCATCGTGAGGTTGAGCGAAAACGGCGAATGACGTACCGAGCAGAGAAGCGAGCAAAAGCTTCGCGACGGTTGTGGTTTTCATGGCTGCATCTCAAGAAAGTGGTTGGAATGACAGTCTGGAATTCGATGATGACCGGAGTGCGAGGCACCTGGAGTGAGTCATCATCAGCCGGCTGCGCGAGGTGGCCGGCCTTGGGCGGCTTTCGAAGAAAGTCAGAGGAATGATTGCACGAAACGTTCCTGACGGGCAATCGCGAGCGATCTGCCATCAATTCGGAAGCGATGTGCCTTGATGATCGAAGCGACAGAGATCGCCCCGCATGCGTCGACCGCGATGAACAGGCATCGGATGTTCCTCGCGTCGCTTCACCCTTCCATTTGATTACATACCCGCGATGCGGCGCGCACGCAGCCATTGCGCAGAACGCCCTGCACGTTCGCAGGCAATTCGTGCACGCGGCGTGAACCTTGTTGGCATCCTTCTACACAAGCTTGACGACATGACCGATGCCCTGCCGTGTCATCTTCGTATAAGGGCAAAACCGTTCGGCGTTGCGGACCAGTTTCTCCGCGACGATGCGTTCGACGCCAGGCAACCGGATACGGATATCCGCGCTCAGGACGAACAGGCCGTCCACCGGATCGCGCCCGAAATCGACTGTGACTTCGACCGAGGCACCCGGAATCGGGATGCCCGCATGCGCCGCAAGCAGGCTCAGCGCGCCGTGAAAGCAGGCCGCGTAGCCCGCCGCGAACAGTTGCTCTGGATTGGTGCCACCGCCGGGTCCGCCCAATGCTTTCGGTAATCGCAAGTCGATTGCGAGATTGCCGTCATCGGAACGGGCGATGCCCGACGCGCGACCATGCCCCGCCTCTCCGCCCGTGACGATGACAGTGGTCGAATAGAGCGTATGGTTATCGCGCCCGCGATACTTTTCGAAAAGCCACAGCGGCGGTGGACGCAATAAGGTCATGGGCATGCTCGGTCGGATTATGGTTCTATTTGCCGGCTTGTGCCGCTACCCATTGCGGACGCTGGCACGGCATCGCGTTGCGCATGGGTCTGCCGGTGCGGCGCCGGTCTCGCCGCGCGATTCGCAGACCATCCGTACGCAGCATCGTAGGCATGCGCCGCGTCATGCGGTAGAGCCGTGGAGGGACGCACCGTGTTGTGTGAGGAGCACCAATCAATCTGGCCTTTCGGCGGCGACAAATGCAATCAGTACGTGACAAGTGTCCCCGGCTCCGCGCTGATGGCGGCGTCGCTCATCACCCTGATCGGATCGACCTCGAAGCCTGCCGCACGCCATGCTTCGACACCGCCGGTCAGCGGCAAGGCGAGCTTGACGCCGGCCAGCCGCAACTGCCTCGCCATCCACGCCGCGGATGTCTCGTCTGGACATGAACAATAGATGACGAGCGTCCGGTTCCCGCCATAGCGCTCCATGAGGTACTGCGGGTTTCGTTCATCGGCAAGCACAGCGCCGGGAATGACAAACGGGTCGAGCACCCTGCGCTCGGCGGAGCGGATATCGAGCACGACCGGCCGCGGGTTGTGCGCGAGCAATGCGTGCAACTCGCCCACGCTGATCCGCGCTGTTTCGAGCGCCCTTGCCATCATGATTCGCCGGCAATAGCGGTACAACACGTAAAGCGCCAGTACGATGCCGACCGCAATCAACGCTTGCCAGCCCAGATGGGAGAGCAGTACAAAAATGACGTCGATCTGCGACGCGAAAATTGCGCCAATGGCCAATCCGGTCGATGCCCAAAGAGCCACGCCCGCGCAATCGTGTAATACGAACGAACGCAGCCTGACCGCCATCGCACCGCATAGCGGCACCGCGACAAGCGACAGACCGGGCACGAACCGCGCCACGATCAGCACCCGAACTCCCCAACGGCCAAAGAAGCGCTCAGTGTTGCTGACGCACGTTTCGCGCGATAGCGACAGTTTGCAAACGGTATGAAGCGTGCGCCCGCCATAGCGCTTGCCGCCCTGATACCAGATCAGGTCGCCGAGCAGACCACCCATCACGGCGGCCGCCAGCATGGGCGCGAGATGCAGCCATGTCGACGACGCGACGTGCGAGGTGAGCGCGATTGCCGCGCCCACCGTGATCAATGTCGGCGTGACGGGCAATGGCAGGCCAAGGGAAGAGCCGAGCAAATTCAAAAATACGATCAGCATTCCGTACCGCGTGATCAATTCATGCGACAACATCGCACTCTCCCTGGGCTTGCGCCGCTGTGTCTAGAAGATCCTTCATCGCTGTGTCTGAAATCGACCAGGCGCGCACTGCCTTCTCGCCGTTCTTCCTCCAGCGAACGCCCGTTGGATGACCTGTTCGTGTAGATCAGTTGGACGACATTGCGCCCGCGCTGGGCAGTCGAAACGGCTGCCCGCTTTCGCACGATTCTTACGGGACGCTGTTCGCCGGTGCGCTTCAGGTAGCTTGCGGCCGCGACCGTCAGGACAAATCGTAGGCGCGCTCGTCGAGCGGTAGTAGCTCCGCGAAGGAGCTCATCGTGTTGCCACGCAGACAACAATCAATAAGACAAGGGCAAGGAGACGTCGGTAGCGCACTGCAGATCAGAGCGCGGGTCTGCGCGGTCACCTAGTCGATGAACACGCGGATTCGCGCCGGCACATGCTGACGGCTGAGGTAGCAGGTAGCGGCCACGATCATCGGGTGCGTATTGGGCGAGGCATCCCGGCAAACGGCCCTCGCGCAGGAGCCCGCTCACCGGGTAGGCCGCGAGCTGTGCGATGCCATGGCCATCGAGCACGGCTTGCGCAATGAGATCGGCATCGTTGAAGTGTGCTGCGCCGTGTGAGCGACCTTCCGGCTCACGCCGCCGACCTTGAATCCCAAATCGACAATGCGGCCCGAGGCGGTCCGGAAGTTGATGCAGCCGTGCGCGCCGATCTCTTCGACGGTCTGCGGCAAACCGTGCTCACTCGCATACGCGGACGACCCGCGGTTTTCGCGAAGCTGCCTTCGCTCACACGGCAAGAAACGCAACGACACCCGCGTAGCGGGTCGCAAAGGTCACGCGAGCGAGTCCTCGCTCGCAGCAGTTGTGAGTGCGCAAAACTGGTCGAAGTGAGCACAAGCTGGCATGCCCCCTCCGCGTTGATTGTTTCCCTGAAGGCAACACCATGTGTTCCTGTCCGAGGCTTCTGCACGGGCCCGGACTAGCGTAGGATTTGCGCAAATAACCGCGTATGGTTCACTGGCGTGCGCGGAGTGATTGGCCGACCTCCGCAACGAGCCACCAGCGCCGCGGACGAGCCGCAAGTTCGCGGGCGACATACTCACCGCTGCACTACCGCCTTTGAACAGGTTCGAAGAATTACCGGATCAACACCATGGACAATCTCACTCCTCCACCGTTGACCGTGCTCGATAAATATCACGGGCAGGACTTCCAGGAGCTCTATACCGGCACCGTACGGGTGACGGGCGGCGAGGCCAAACATGGCAGAGCGTCCGGAAACGTCCGTTCAGACGATGGCAATCTCGATCTCAACCTGCGCTTGCCGGAAGCCCTGGGCGGCCCGGGTGGCGGCACCAATCCCGAGCAGCTGATCGCCGCCGGCTATGCAGCCTGTTTCCACGGCGCGTTGACGCTGATTGCCGCCAGAAACAACATTGCGCTCGTCAACGCGACAGTCGACGCTTCCGTGACGTTCGGACGCGACCCGGTAGATGGGATGTACATGCTGACAGCCGACATCCGGATTCATTTGCCCGGTGTGGACCAGCCCATCGCCGAACAGCTCGTGCGCAGCACCGAGCGCGTCTGTCCGTACGCCAAGATGGCGCGACAAGGGATGGTCAATGTGGTCGCGCTGTATGTCGATCCACCCGCAACAGAAGGCGTCGGGCCCGAATGACACCGGCTGCCACGACAAGGGATTCGCCATGACCGGCGCGGCGGCGGGACGTCCAGGGCCGTTCCCGGGATCGTTCGAAACCAGTATTGCACGCGTGTTCGCGATTGGCGACGTTGCCGCGGCGGTCGGCGAACGCGCCGGCGTGGCGGCCCAAATACATGGAGTGATCGAGAAGGCGTGACCCTGTGACCCTGTCCCTCCGGTGGCGCGCGAATCGAGCGGGGCGGCGACGTGCCTGTATGAATAGCGCGAACGCGAAGCGACGGCCGACGGGCAGGTGAGCCGGGGCACCGACATAGGCTGGGCCCACGCGATCCTGAGCATGGCAGGATCGAATCCAGCCCATTTGCATGGCCCGGATCCGGTCATGAAGCGTCTTTAACGTGGTGACGGATATCGGT
>NZ_NPIH01000105.1 GCF_012275575.1 Paraburkholderia sp. SG-MS1
TCGCAATTCGCGAAGGCGGCCGTACGGTCGGCGCTGGTGTGGTTGCCAAGATCCTCGAGTAAAATCGCGGATTGACCTTGCAGTACATGGAGTAATTGGTGCCCGGAGCCGGGCGCCGGCCCCAAGCGGGCGCCCGGCTCTACGTTCTTTACTATCTGGCGGCGCAATACCGCCTCGCTCTTTTCCAAGGAATTGTCATGCAGAACCAGAAAATCCGCATTCGCCTGAAAGCTTTCGACTATCGCCTGATCGACCAATCGGCAGCTGAAATCGTCGACACGGCTAAGCGGACTGGCGCAATCGTTCGTGGTCCGGTGCCCCTGCCGACCCGCATTCAACGCTTCGACATCCTGCGTTCGCCGCACGTCAACAAGACGTCGCGTGATCAGCTTGAAATCCGTACGCACCAACGCCTGATGGATATCGTCGATCCGACGGACAAGACCGTTGACGCATTGATGAAGCTCGATCTGCCGGCGGGCGTGGACGTTGAAATCAAGCTGCAATAAGGCTTGCGGAGCTTGTCCGGCGTGCCGGACAGAGCTAAGTCATTGATTGCTTGCGGAAAACGAAAAGCCTCGCTATAATGCAAGGCTTTTCGCGCATTTGCGCAAAAAAGTCGGTGTGCTGCAGCGTGAATTCACGCCCGAAACGGCGCCGGCATTTTGTAAATTAGCCCCGACCAATCGCAGTCGGGAATGGAGAAAACGATGAGCCTTGGACTCGTAGGTCGCAAGGTTGGCATGACCCGTATCTTCACGGCAGAAGGGGATTCGATTCCCGTTACCGTGCTGGACGTGTCCGACAACCGCGTGACGCAGATCAAGACTGTTGAAACCGACGGCTACACGGCCGTGCAGGTTGCATTCGGTACGCGCCGTGCATCGCGCGTGACGAAGCCGTTGGCCGGTCATCTCGCCAAAGCCGGTGTTCAAGCCGGTGAAATCCTCAAAGAATTCCAGATCGATGCCGCCAAGGCTGCCGAGTTGTCGAACGGTACCGTGGTCGGTCCCGACCTGTTCGAAGTAGGCCAGAAGGTCGACGTGCAAGGCGTGTCGATCGGTAAGGGCTACGCCGGTACCATCAAACGTTACAACTTCGCATCCGGCCGTGCATCGCACGGTAACTCGCGCTCGCACAACGTGCCGGGTTCGATCGGTATGGCGCAAGATCCGGGTCGTGTTTTCCCGGGTAAGCGCATGACCGGTCACATGGGTGACGACACGGTAACGGTGCAAAACCTCGAAATCGCTCGTATCGACGCTGACCGCAAGCTGTTGCTGATCAAGGGCGCCGTTCCGGGTGCGAAGGGTGGCAAGGTATTCGTTACGCCGGCCGTGAAGACGCGTGCCGTGAAAGGAGCGAAATAATGGAACTTAAGCTCCTGAATGCCAATGGTCAGGAAGGTGCAGGCGTTAGCGCGTCGGACGTCGTGTTCGGCCGCGATTACAACGAAGCCCTGATTCACCAGGTAGTGGTGGCGTATCAAGCGAATGCCCGTAGCGGCAACCGCGCGCAGAAGGATCGTGAGCAAGTTAAGCACACGACCAAGAAGCCGTGGCGCCAGAAGGGTACGGGCCGTGCCCGCGCCGGTATGTCGTCGAGCCCGTTGTGGCGCGGCGGTGGCCGGATCTTCCCTAACTCGCCGGAAGAAAACTTTTCGCACAAGGTCAACAAGAAGATGCATCGCGCAGGTCTCTGCTCGATCTTCTCGCAGCTGGCCCGCGAAGGCCGCATCTCGGTGGTCGACGAGCTGACGCTCGAAGCGCCGAAGACAAAGCTGCTGGCCGAAAAATTTAAGGCGATGGGTCTCGACTCCGTGCTGGTGATTACCGACACGGTTGATGAAAACCTGTACCTCGCGTCGCGCAACCTCGCCCATGTGGCAGTTGTCGAGCCGCGTTACGCCGACCCGCTGTCGCTGATCTACTTCAAGAAGATCCTGATCACGAAGGCTGCGGTCGCCCAGATCGAGGAGTTGCTGTCATGAGCGAGATTCGCAAGAACGATCATCGTTTGATGCAGGTCCTGCTCGCACCGGTGATCTCCGAAAAGGCGACGCTGGTGGCCGACAAGAACGAGCAAGTTGTGTTCGAAGTCGCGCCCGATGCCA
The DNA here is from genome assembly GCF_012275575.1 of Paraburkholderia sp. SG-MS1. Lineage (GTDB taxonomy): Bacteria > Pseudomonadota > Gammaproteobacteria > Burkholderiales > Burkholderiaceae > Paraburkholderia. The sequence goes on from NZ_NPIH01000105.1 coordinate 2,114, forward strand.
CGAAGCAGGAAGTGAAAGCTGCAGTCGAGCTACTGTTTAAGGTGGAAGTCAATTCCGTCAACGTGCTGGTCTCGAAGGGCAAAGCCAAGCGCTTTGGTCGCTTCATGGGCAAGCGCAAGGACGTGAAGAAGGCATACGTCTGCCTGAAGCCCGGCCAGGAAATCAACTTTGAAGCGGAGGCCAAGTAATCATGGCAATCGTTAAAGTTAAGCCGACTTCGCCGGGTCGCCGTGCGATGGTCAAGGTGGTCAACAAGGATCTGCATAAGGGCAAGCCGTACGCACCGCTGCTCGACTCGCAGTCCTCGACGGCCGGCCGTAACAACAACGGTCACATCACCACGCGTCATAAGGGTGGTGGTCACAAGCATCACTATCGTGTCGTCGATTTCCGTCGCAACAAGGACGGTATCGCAGCGAAGGTGGAGCGTCTCGAGTACGACCCGAACCGTAGCGCGAATATCGCGCTGGTTCTGTACGCGGACGGCGAACGCCGCTACATCATTGCTCCGAAGGGTGTCGCAGTTGGTCAGCAACTGATGTCGGGTTCGGAAGCGCCGATCCGCGCAGGCAACACGCTGCCGATCCGCAACATTCCGGTCGGTACGACGATCCACTGCATCGAAATGCTGCCGGGCAAGGGCGCGCAAATGGCGCGTTCGGCTGGTACGTCGGCGATGTTGCTGGCTCGTGAAGGCATCTACGCACAGGTCCGCCTGCGCTCGGGTGAAATCCGCCGCGTCCACGTTGAGTGCCGCGCGACGATTGGTGAAGTTGGCAACGAAGAGCATAGCCTCCGTCAAATCGGTAAGGCTGGCGCAAACCGCTGGCGCGGTATCCGCCCGACGGTGCGTGGCGTTGCAATGAACCCGGTCGATCACCCGCACGGCGGTGGTGAAGGCAAGACGGCTGCAGGTCGCGATCCGGTGAGCCCGTGGGGCACGCCTGCTAAGGGTTATCGCACCCGCAGCAACAAGCGCACGACGAGCATGATCGTCCAGCGCCGTCACAAGCGTTAAGGAGTAGGCAATGGCACGTTCTGTAAAAAAAGGTCCGTTCTGCGACGCCCATTTGCTGAAGAAAGTTGAGGCGGCAGCAGCTTCGCGGGATAAGAAGCCGATCAAAACCTGGTCGCGTCGCTCGACGATCCTCCCGGATTTCATCGGTCTGACGATCGCCGTTCACAACGGCCGTCAACACGTTCCGGTGTACATCTCGGAAAACATGGTCGGCCACAAGCTTGGCGAGTTTGCTTTGACCCGTACGTTCAAGGGTCACGCAGCCGACAAGAAGGCTAAGAAATAAGGGGCTCATGATGGAAGTGAAAGCAATTCATCGCGGTGCCCGCATCTCGGCGCAGAAAACGCGCCTTGTGGCTGACCAGATCCGCGGTTTGCCGGTCGACAAGGCGCTGAACGTTCTGACGTTCTCGCCGAAGAAGGCTGCGGGAATCGTGAAAAAGGTCGTGCTGTCGGCGATCGCGAATGCGGAGCATAACGAAGGCGCCGATATCGATGAGCTCAAGATCACGAGCATTTACATCGACAAGGCTGCGTCGCTCAAGCGTTTCACCGCGCGCGCTAAAGGCCGGGGTAACCGCATCGAGAAGCAATCCTGTCACATCACTGTGACGGTCGGGAATTAAGGGGTCATACGATGGGACAGAAAATTCATCCGACTGGCTTCCGTTTGGCCGTCAGCCGCAATTGGGCGTCGCGTTGGTACGCGAACAACAACAATTTCGCGGCGATGTTGCAGGAAGACATCGGTGTTCGTGAATACTTGAAGAAGAAGCTGAAAAACGCTTCGGTTGGTCGCGTCGTTATCGAGCGTCCGGCGAAGAACGCGCGTATCACGATTTATAGCTCGCGTCCGGGTGTTGTCATTGGTAAGAAGGGCGAGGATATCGAACTGCTGAAGTCGGAACTGCAGCGCCGCATGGGCGTTCCGGTCCACGTCAACATCGAAGAGATCCGCAAGCCGGAAACCGATGCGCAACTGATCGCGGATTCGATCACGCAGCAACTCGAGCGCCGGATCATGTTCCGTCGCGCGATGAAGCGTGCGATGCAAAACGCAATGCGTCTGGGTGCTCAAGGCATCAAGATCATGAGCGCAGGCCGCCTGAATGGTATCGAAATCGCTCGTACGGAATGGTATCGCGAAGGTCGCGTGCCGCTTCATACGCTGCGTGCTGATATCGACTACGCGACTTCGGAAGCGAAGACGACGTACGGCATCATCGGCGTGAAGGTGTGGGTCTACAAGGGCGACACGCTCGGCCGCAACGACGCTCCGGTGGTTGAAGAAGTCGCCGAAGAAAAGCGTCCGCGCCGCAACGCACGTCCGGGTGGCGATCGCCGTCCGCGTCGCGATGGTGAAGGTGGTGGCCCGGCAGGTGCACGCCGTGGCGCTCCTCGTCGTGCTGGCGGTGCCGGTGGCGACGGGAAGACTGGAGAATAACGATGCTGCAACCGAAACGCAGAAAGTATCGCAAAGAGCAGAAGGGTCGTAACACCGGTATCGCTACCCGCGGCAACGCGGTGTCGTTCGGTGAGTTCGGCCTGAAGGCTGTCGGTCGAGGTCGCTTGACCGCGCGCCAGATTGAAGCGGCACGTCGTGCAATGACGCGTCACATCAAGCGTGGTGGCCGCATCTGGATCCGCATCTTCCCGGACAAGCCGATCTCGCACAAGCCGGCTGAAGTACGTATGGGTAACGGTAAAGGTAACCCCGAGTACTACGTCGCAGAGATTCAACCGGGCAAGATGCTGTACGAAATGGACGGCGTAACCGAAGAGCTGGCACGCGAAGCGTTCCGTCTGGCTGCAGCTAAGCTGCCGCTGAAGACGACGTTTATCGTGCGTCAGCTCGGCGCCTAAGGAGCAAATGATGAAGGCTTCCGAACTTCACCAGAAAGATCAGGCCGCGCTCAACAAGGAGCTGTCGGACCTGTTGAAGGCGCAATTCGGCCTGCGCATGCAACTCGCGACCCAGCAGCTCACGAATACGAGCCAGCTGAAGAAGGTCCGTCGCGACATCGCACGTGTGCGGACCGTCCTGACTGAGAAGGCGAACCAGAAATGAACGATAGCGTAAAAACCTCGCTCAAGCGGACGCTGGTCGGCAAGGTCGTCAGCAACAAGATGGACAAGACGGTCACCGTGCTGGTTGAGCACCGCGTGAAGCATCCGATCTACGGCAAGTACGTTGTGCGTTCGAAGAAATACCACGCGCACGACGATGCGAACACGTACAACGAGGGCGACCTCGTTGAAATCCAGGAAACGCGTCCGATTTCGAAGACGAAAGCTTGGGTTGTGGCTCGCCTGGTCGAGGCTGCTCGCGTCATCTGACGCCGCAAAGTTGTAGAAGTAATTGAAATCGCAGTAAGTTTCGCTTGCAAGACCGGGATTATTTGTTATAATCTCGGTCTTCCCTCTTTTATGGGAGCCCCGTCGCGGGCGAAGTTGGTGGGGGAAGCGGTTCGGGCGCCAGCCTGTTCCGAAGGATTCACCGGATTGCGATGGCGGGTTTCGTTTGCCGTCGCTGCTGTTCATACCCAAGCAGCCGATTGGCTGACGGGACCAAGACTGACCGGGTACGCCATGGTGGTGTGACCGGATTAAGTTGGGAAAGATAAACCATGATCCAGACCGAAACTCGGCTTGAAGTGGCCGACAACACGGGTGCGCGTGAAGTCATGTGCATCAAGGTGCTCGGCGGCTCGAAGCGTCGTTATGCCAGCATTGGCGACATCATTAAGGTGACCGTCAAAGAAGCAACGCCGCGCGGGCGCGTGAAGAAAGGCGAAATTTATAACGCCGTGGTGGTTCGCACCGCCAAGGGCGTGCGCCGTCAGGACGGCTCGCTGATCAAGTTCGATGGCAACGCCGCTGTGTTGTTAAATGCGAAGCTCGAACCTATTGGCACCCGTATTTTCGGGCCTGTCACGCGCGAGTTGCGCAGCGAACGATTCATGAAGATCGTTTCGCTGGCACCTGAAGTGCTGTAAGGAGTCGCGATGAACAAGATTCGCAAAGGTGACGAAGTTATCGTCATCACCGGCAAAGATAAAGGCAAGCGCGGCGTCGTGCTGTCCGTTGGCGAAGGCAAAGTTATTGTCGAGGGTATCAACCTCGTCAAGAAACACGTCAAGCCGAACCCAATGAAGGGTACGACGGGCGGTGTGGAAGCCAAGACGATGCCGCTGCAAATTTCGAACGTCGCATTGGTCGACGCGAATGGCAAGGCGTCGCGTGTAGGCATCAAGGTCGAAGGAGACAAGAAGGTGCGTTTCCTTAAGACGACCGGTGCCGAGCTGAGCGCCTGACGCTGCGGAGTATAAAAATGGCTCGTTTGCAAGAGTTTTACAAAGAAAAGGTTGTACCCGGCCTTATCGAAAAGTTCGGTTACAAGTCCGTGATGGAAGTGCCGCGCATCACCAAGATCACCCTGAATATGGGCCTTGGCGAAGCGGTTGCTGACAAGAAGATCATCGAAAACGCCGTTGGCGACCTGACGAAGATCGCCGGCCAGAAGCCGGTGATCACGAAGGCGCGTAAGGCGATCGCTGGCTTCAAGATCCGTCAGGGCTATCCGATCGGTGCAATGGTCACGTTGCGTGGTCAGGCAATGTACGAATTTCTGGACCGTTTCGTGACGGTTGCGCTCCCGCGTGTGCGTGACTTTCGTGGCGTGTCGGGTCGTGCGTTCGATGGTCGCGGCAACTACAACATCGGTGTGAAAGAGCAGATCATTTTCCCCGAAATCGACTACGACAAAATCGACGCATTGCGTGGGCTGAACATCAGCATCACGACGACTGCGAAGACCGACGACGAAGCAAAGGCCCTGCTCGCCAGCTTCAAGTTCCCGTTCAGAAACTGAGGTTACCGTGGCTAAACTGGCACTGATCGAACGTGAAAAGAAGCGTGCTCGCCTCGCTGCTAAGTACGCTCCCAAGCGTGCAGAGTTGAAGGCGATCATTAGCGATATGAGCAAGTCGGACGAAGAGCATTACGCAGCACGTCTGGAACTGCAACAACTGCCGCGCAACTCTAACCCGACCCGTAAGCGCAATCGTTGCGCAATTACCGGTCGTCCGCGCGGTACGTTCCGTAAATTCGGGCTGGCGCGTAACAAGATTCGTGAAATCGCGTTCCGCGGCGAGATCCCTGGCCTGACCAAGGCGAGCTGGTAATAGGAGAAACGTAAATGAGCATGAGTGATCCTATCGCCGATATGCTGACTCGCATCCGCAATGCGCAGATGGTTGAGAAAGTCTCGGTGACTATGCCCTCGTCGAAAGTCAAGGTTGCGATTGCGCAGGTCCTGAAGGACGAAGGCTATATCGATGATTTCGCAGTGAAGTCCGAAGGTGCGAAGTCTGAATTGAACATCGTGTTGAAGTACTACGCTGGCCGTCCGGTGATCGAGCGCATTGAACGCGTTTCGAAGCCTGGTCTGCGTGTGTACCGCGGCCGTAACGACATCCCCGTGGTCATGAATGGCCTTGGCGTGGCAATCGTGTCGACGCCGAAGGGCGTGATGACGGACCGCAAGGCGCGTGCAACGGGCGTTGGCGGCGAAGTCATCTGCTACGTCGCTTAAGGCCGAAAGGAGAGAAACATGTCTCGAGTAGGTAAAAGCCCGATCGCGCTGCAAGGCGCAGAAGTGGCCCTTAGCGACGAACGCATTACCGTCAAGGGCCCGCTGGGTACGATTTCGCAGGCTGCCAATAGCCTAGTGAAAGTGGTGAACGACAACGGCACGCTGAAGATCGAGCCGGTGGGCGAGAGCCGCGAAGCGAATGCGATGTCGGGCACGATGCGCGCACTGGTTGCGAACATGGTGCACGGCGTGACGAAGGGTTTCGAGCGCAAGCTGACGCTGGTTGGCGTCGGTTACCGCGCACAGGCGCAAGGCGACAAGCTGAACCTGTCGCTGGGTTTCTCGCACCCTGTGGTGCACCAGATGCCGGAAGGCGTCAAGGCAGAAACCCCGTCGCAAACCGAAATCGTGATCAAGGGGATCGACAAACAGCAAGTTGGCCAGGTCGCTGCAGAAGTGCGCGGCTATCGCCCGCCGGAGCCTTATAAGGGCAAGGGTGTGCGTTACGCCAATGAGGTTGTGATCCTCAAAGAAACGAAGAAGAAGTAAGGGTGCGCAATCATGGATAAGACTCAATCTCGCCTGCGCCGCGCTCGTCAGACGCGTATCAAGATCGCTGAGCTGCAGGTCGCGCGTCTCGCCGTGCATCGCACGAACACGCACATCTATGCGCAAGTGTTCTCGCCATGCGGCACCAAGGTGCTCGCCAGCGCGTCGACGCTCGAAGCCGAAGTGCGTGCGCAATTGGCTGATCAGACGGGCAAGGGCGGCAACGTCGCTGCGGCGACCCTGATCGGTAAGCGCATCGCAGAAAAGGCTAAGGCTGCCGGCATCGAATCCGTCGCCTTCGACCGTTCGGGTTTCCGTTACCACGGCCGCGTGAAAGCGCTGGCTGATGCGGCGCGCGAAGCCGGACTCAAGTTCTAAGGGAAGAATTCGTCATGGCAAAGATGCAAGCGAAAGTTCAGGCTGACGAACGCGACGACGGCCTTCGTGAAAAAATGATTTCGGTCAACCGCGTGACCAAGGTAGTGAAGGGTGGCCGGATTCTCGGTTTCGCCGCACTGACCGTGGTCGGCGATGGTGATGGCCGCGTCGGTATGGGCAAGGGCAAGGCGAAGGAAGTGCCGGTCGCTGTTCAGAAGGCGATGGAACAGGCTCGCCGTAACATGTTTAAGGTGCCGCTGAAGAACGGTACCCTGCAACACGAAGTGCACGGTAAGCACGGCGCATCGATGGTCCTCCTCGCTCCGGCGAAGGACGGTACCGGTGTGATCGCTGGTGGCCCGATGCGCGCAGTGTTCGACGTGATGGGCGTGCAGAACGTTGTGGCCAAGAGCCACGGTTCGACGAACCCGTACAACCTCGTTCGTGCAACCCTCGACGGCCTGCGTAAGCAGTCGACGCCGGGGGACATCGCGGCGAAGCGCGGCAAGTCCGTCGAAGATATTCTGGGCTAAGGTGGACACCATGTCTGATAAAACTGTCAAGGTCCAGCTCGTCAAGAGCCTGATCGGCACCCGTGAAACGCATCGTGCAACGGTGCGTGGCTTGGGCCTGCGCCGACTCAACTCGGTTAGCGAGTTGCAGGATACGCCGGCTGTGCGCGGCATGATCAACAAGGTTTCGTACCTCGTTAAGGTCATCAGCTAAGCGGCTCACCAGGACTCAAGGAGTTGATAATGGAATTGAATAACCTGAAGCCGGCTGAAGGCGCTAAGCACGCAAAGCGTCGCGTTGGGCGCGGTATCGGCTCCGGCCTCGGCAAGACCGCTGGCCGTGGCCACAAGGGTCAGAAGTCGCGCTCGGGCGGCTTTCACAAGGTTGGCTTCGAAGGCGGTCAAATGCCGCTGCAACGTCGCCTGCCCAAGCGTGGCTTCACCTCGCTGACGAAGGAATTCGTCGGTGAAGTGCGTCTCTCGGATCTGGAAAAGCTGCCGGTCGACGAAATCGATCTGCTGGCTCTGAAGCAAGCTGGCCTCGTCGGCGAGCTGATCAGGAGCGCCAAGATCATTGCGACGGGCGAGCTCAAGCGCAAGGTCGTTGTGAAGGGTCTGGGTGCGACGAAGGGTGCGCGCGCTGCGATTGAAGCAGCCGGCGGCTCTTTTGCCGAGTAACGCGCAAGTTATTTGCCGTCACTAGCATTTGCATCGGAGAAGGTACTTGGCTAACAGCCCGAGTCTCGCAAAACCCGGTCGCGGCGCGGCGAAGTTTGGCGATCTGCGTCGGCGTGCAGTGTTCCTGCTGCTGGCGTTGATCGTCTATCGTATCGGCGCGCATATTCCGGTGCCGGGTATTGACCCGGACCAGCTGGCAAAGTTGTTCCAAAGCCAGTCGGGCGGCATCCTTGGCATGTTCAACATGTTTTCGGGTGGCGCACTTTCGCGGTTCACGATTTTCGCGCTGGGGATCATGCCGTACATTTCGGCGTCGATCATCATGCAGTTGCTGGCGATTGTCTCGCCGCAACTCGAAGCGCTGAAAAAGGAAGGTCAGGCGGGTCAACGGAAGATCACGCAGTACACGCGTATCTTTACGGTCCTGCTGGCGACGTTTCAGGCATTTGGCATTGCCGTCGCACTGGAAAATCAGCCGGGCCTGGTAATCGATCCGGGGATGGTGTTTCGGTTGACGACGGTCGTGACGCTGGTGACGGGCACGATGTTCCTGATGTGGCTGGGTGAGCAGATCACGGAGCGCGGGCTTGGCAACGGTATCTCGATCATCATTTTTGGCGGTATTGCGGCGGGTTTCCCGAACGCAATCGGTGGGCTTTTCGAACTGGTGCGAACAGGCTCGATGAGCATCATCTCGGCAATTATCGTGGTCGCGCTGATTGCTGCCGTGACGTATCTGGTGGTGTTCATCGAACGCGGCCAGCGCAAGATTCTTGTGAACTACGCCAAGCGGCAAGTCGGCAACAAGATTTACGGCGGGCAGTCTTCGCATCTGCCGCTGAAGCTGAACATGTCGGGTGTGATTCCGCCGATCTTCGCATCGTCGATCATTCTCTTCCCGGCAACTGTCCTGAACTGGTTTAGTTCGGGATCGCGTACCAGCTGGTTCGCAGACACGCTGCACAACGTGGCCGAAGCTCTCAAGCCCGGTCAACCCGTGTACGTGTTGCTGTACGCGTTGGCGATCGTCTTCTTCTGCTTCTTCTACACCGCACTGGTGTTCAACAGCAGGGAAACGGCCGACAACCTGAAAAAGAGTGGCGCTTTCGTCCCAGGCATCCGCCCGGGCGATCAAACGGCGCGATATATCGACCGTATCCTCACGCGTTTGACGCTGGCTGGTGCGATCTACATCGTGTTTGTTTGTCTGCTGCCCGAATTTCTGGTGCTGCGCTGGAACGTGCCGTTTTATTTTGGTGGAACGTCGCTGCTGATCATTGTCGTCGTCACAATGGACTTCATGGCGCAGGTGCAGTCGTACGTTATGTCGCAACAGTATGAATCGCTGCTGAAGAAAGCTAATTTCAAAGGCGGCGGCGTCCCGATGCGTTGAAAGGACTTATGGCCAAAGACGATGTTATCCAGATGCAGGGTGAAGTCATCGAAAACCTGCCTAACGCTACCTTCAGGGTGAAGCTGGAAAACGGCCATGTCGTATTGGGACACATATCTGGGAAGATGCGGATGCACTACATCCGAATTTTGCCGGGCGACAAGGTGACGGTTGAATTGACGCCTTACGATCTGTCGCGTGCGCGGATCGTGTTCCGGGCGAAGTGATTTGAAAAAAGGGTAATATCATGAAAGTGATGGCATCGGTTAAGCGCATTTGCCGCAATTGCAAGATCATCAAGCGCAAAGGCGTTGTGCGCGTGATTTGCAGTTCTGATCCGCGCCACAAACAGCGTCAAGGCTGAACGCCGCGCTTTTGCTTGCGCTTTTTGTTTGAGGAAAAACAATGGCTCGTATCGCAGGGGTTAACATCCCGAATCACCAGCATACTGAAATCGGCCTGACGGCTATTTACGGTATCGGCCGCACGCGCTCGCGCGACATTTGCGTCGCTGCTGGTGTGGCATTTTCGAAGAAGGTCAAAGACCTGAACGACGCAGACCTCGAAAAGCTGCGTGAAGAAGTCGGCAAGTTCATCGTTGAAGGCGATCTGCGCCGTGAAACGACGATGAACATTAAGCGCCTGATGGATCTCGGCTGCTACCGTGGCGTTCGGCATCGTAAGGGCTTGCCCCTGCGCGGCCAACGTACGCGTACGAATGCCCGTACGCGCAAGGGTCCGCGTCGTGCAGCGCAATCGCTGAAGAAGTAAGCGGAACTGACAGTTACAGGAAAACGTAATGGCTAAGGCTTCGAACAACTCCGCGGCGCAACGCGTTCGCAAGAAGGTCAAGAAGAACGTCGCCGAGGGCGTGGTTCACGTTCACGCGTCGTTCAACAACACCATCATTACGATCACCGATCGTCAAGGCAATGCACTTGCCTGGGCAACGTCGGGTGGTCAGGGCTTCAAGGGTTCGCGTAAATCGACCCCGTTTGCAGCTCAGGTGGCAGCCGAATCGGCAGGCCGCGTGGCGATGGAATACGGCGTCAAGAACCTCGAAGTGCGGATCAAGGGCCCCGGTCCTGGCCGCGAGTCGGCGGTGCGCGCGTTGCATGGTCTTGGTATCAAGATCACCGCGATCTCCGACGTGACTCCGGTGCCGCACAACGGCTGCCGTCCGCCGAAGCGTCGTCGTATCTAAGACGCGGGTGTTGCTAGCGCCTGTTGCCGCCCTACGCGGCGGCAGGCCGCTTGCGCTATTGAATTGACTAAGCCCACCGTTCGACCCAAAGGGTTCGGACTAGCGCGAATGCATGCGTTCGCGTGATTAATCATAGAAGGAATCAACGTGGCACGTTATATCGGCCCTAAGGCCAAGCTGTCCCGCCGTGAAGGCACTGACCTCTTCCTGAAGAGCGCCCGTCGTTCGCTCGCTGACAAATGTAAGCTTGACAGCAAGCCCGGCCAACATGGCCGCACTTCGGGTGCACGTACGTCCGACTACGGCACGCAGCTGCGCGAAAAGCAAAAAGTTAAGCGTATCTACGGTGTTCTCGAGCGTCAATTCCGCCGCTACTTCGCTGAAGCTGACCGCCTGAAGGGCAACACGGGTGAAAACCTGCTCCAGTTGCTCGAATCACGTCTGGACAATGTCGTGTATCGCATGGGCTTCGGCTCAACGCGCGCTGAAGCACGTCAGCTCGTGAGCCACAAGGCGATTATGGTGAACGGCGTCGTGTCGAACATCCCGTCGATGCAAGTGAAAGCAGGCGACGTTGTCGCAGTGCGCGAACAGAAGAAGAAGCAAGCGCGTATTCTCGAAGCGCTGTCGCTGGCTGAGCAAGGCGGTCTGCCGAGCTGGGTCGCTGTCGATTCGAAGAAATTCGAAGGCACGTTCAAGTCGAAGCCGGAACGCAGCGACATCGCTGGCGATATCAACGAAAGCCTGATCGTCGAATTGTATTCGCGGTAATCGGATTAACGGCCGGGGCACCCGATTGCGTTGCGCAAGGGGGCGTCTCGGCTGTTTATTTTCAGGTTGTTACCGGTCAGCCTTATCGGTGTAACGAGCCGAGGGTATTGAAAAGGAAAACCTATGCAAACCAGTTTGTTGAAGCCCAAGATCATCGCAGTTGAATCGCTTGGCGAGAGCCACGCGAAAGTGGTCATGGAACCGTTTGAACGCGGTTACGGCCACACCTTGGGTAACGCGCTCCGGCGCGTGCTGCTGTCGTCGATGGTGGGCTACGCGCCGACCGAAGTGACGATCGCAGGCGTCGTACATGAGTATTCGACGCTCGACGGTGTGCAAGAGGATGTGGTCAACCTGTTGTTGAACCTGAAGGGCGTCGTGTTCAAGCTACATAACCGTGATGAAGTCACGGTTACGCTGCGTAAGGACGGCGAAGGCGTCGTCACCGCTGGCGACATCGAACTCGCGCACGATTGCGAAGTGATCAACCCGGATCACGTGATTGCGCATCTGTCGAAGGGCGGCAAGCTCGACGTGCAGATCAAGGTCGAAAAGGGCCGCGGCTACGTGCCGGGCAATGTGCGTCGTTATGGCGAAGAGTCGGCTAAGATCATCGGCCGTATCGTGCTGGACGCCTCGTTCTCGCCGGTTCGTCGTGTGAGCTACGCCGTGGAAAGTGCTCGCGTCGAACAGCGTACCGATCTCGACAAGCTCGTGATGAACATCGAAACCAACGGTGTGATCTCGCCGGAAGAAGCGATCCGTCAATCGGCGCGCATTCTGGTCGATCAGCTGTCGGTGTTCGCTGCACTGGAAGGCACGGAAGCAACGGCTGAAGCGCCGTCGCGTGCACCGCAGATCGATCCGATCCTGCTGCGTCCGGTCGATGATCTTGAACTGACGGTTCGTTCCGCGAACTGCCTGAAGGCCGAGAACATCTACTACATCGGCGACCTGATCCAGCGTACGGAAAACGAGCTGCTCAAGACTCCGAATCTGGGCCGCAAGTCGCTGAACGAAATCAAGGAAGTACTGGCGTCGCGTGGTTTGACGCTTGGCATGAAGCTCGAAAATTGGCCGCCCGCAGGGCTGGACAAGTAAGTCGAGTAGCGATCCCGGGACAGAAACCCGCCCGCTGCACTGGCAAAGACGCGGATTTTCCTTTAAAATCCGCGTCTTGTCTTTTTTTACTACCGGCCCGTGCACTCGCTACTTTCGGGTAGATTGAGCGCGATAGAAGAGCTGGACCAAAACTTTGAATCGAAGGAATTAACATGCGTCACCGTCATGGTCTGCGGAAACTGAACCGCACGAGCAGCCACCGTCTGGCAATGCTCCGTAATATGTCCAACTCGCTGATCGCGCACGAAGTCATCAAGACCACGCTGCCGAAGGCGAAAGAACTCCGTAAAGTCGTCGAGCCGCTGATCACGCTTGGCAAGAAGCCCTCGCTGGCAAATCGTCGTCTGGCGTTCAACCGCCTGCGCGATCGTGACTCGGTCACTAAGCTGTTCGAGGTTCTGGGCCCGCGTTACGCTACCCGCCCGGGCGGCTACCTGCGCGTCCTGAAGTTCGGCTTCCGCGTCGGCGACAACGCACCGATGGCACTGGTCGAACTGCTTGATCGTCCGGAAGTTGAAGAAGTTGAAGTGCAAGAAGCTGAGTAAGCTTTTTTCGCTGCAAAGAAAAGCCAGGCGCGTAGCCTGGCTTTTTTGTTTTTGGACGCTCATTTGCCATTGAGGCGCCCGTTCACTCAGGGCCAAATGCTGCGCGTCTGCCGCGAGGCCATCAGCGGCGCCATAAGGCTAGGTGATACGATATCGACACCTGAATCGTGCGGCGCCGGAGCCTTTAGTGAGTGTGAATGTGATCCTGATTCTGACCACGGTGCCGGATGCGGCCGTCGCTCAGAAGCTCGCCGCAGATGCGCTGGCCGCGCGTTTATGCGCGTGCGTCACGCAACTAGGCAGCGTGCAGTCGAGCTATCACTGGCAGGGCAAAATCGAAACTGCGCAGGAGATCCAGTTGCTGTTCAAGACGAGCGCCTTACGTGCGCTTGAACTCGAGCAGTACATACTGGCTCACCATCCCTACGACACGCCGGAAATCCTTTCGTGGCAAGCGACGGCATCGGCCGCGTATGGCCAGTGGATCACTGCTGAAACCCAACGTCCTTTCCATGTTTAACGGTCTCGACCGGCGCGCGCGTCATGCGCTGCGCACCGTATTTTTCCTGCTCGGTTGCGTAATCCTCGCGCAGTTCGCCACGCCCGCCCGCGCCGCTGACGACTTTCTGGATCCTGCCGTCGCGTTCAAATTCAGTGCGAGCGAGAAGCCCGGTGAAGTGATCGTGACGTACAAGATCGCCGATGGCTATTACATGTACCGCGAGCGTTTCGCGTTTGTGACCCGGAACGGCGTGGCCGCGATTGGCGAGCCGCAGTTGCCGGCTGGCCACGTGAAGTTCGATCAGACGTTCAACAAGGACGTGGAGACTTACCGCAACGAGCTTACGATCCGCATCCCCGTCACTCAAGCGAAGGCGCCGTTCGACCTGGCGGTCACGTCGCAGGGCTGCGCTGATGCCGGCATTTGCTATCCGCCGATGGAGCGCGTGTACCGGGTGAGCGGCGAAGCCTTGCATGCCGCCGGCAGCGCGGCGGCCGCCACGGCGGCGACGCAGCAATCCACGGCGGGCGACGAGCCTTGGTACGAGCGCGCCACCAGCGCCGACTACGCGCAGTCGTTGCTGCAGCGTGGTGGCCTGCTGGCGATTGTCGGGCTCTATTTCGTCGCGGGCGCCGTACTCAGCCTGCTGCCGTGCTCATATCCGATGATCCCGATCCTGTCGGCGATCATCATCGGTGAAGGCGCGCGGGTCACGCGTGCCCGCGGTTTCGCGCTATCGCTGGCCTACGTGATCGGCATGGCGCTCGTGTACACCGCACTGGGCGTGGCGGCGGCGCTGATCGGACAGAGCCTCGGGGCATGGCTTCAAAACCCGTGGATACTCGGCGCATTCGGCGTTCTGCTGACCATTTTCGCGCTGACGCTGATCGCCGGTTTCGACATCGCGCTGCCGCAGCGCTGGCAAGAGGGGCTGTCGCGTGCATCGCGCGGGCGTTCGGGCGGCAAATTCGCCGCCGTCGCCATAATGGGCGCGTTGTCTGCGCTGGTGGTCGGTGCGTGCATGACCGCACCGCTTTTTGCCGTCCTGGCCTTCATCGCGCATACCGGCGATGCCATGCTTGGCGGCGCCGCGCTGTTTTCGATGGGACTCGGTCTCGGTGTGCCGCTTCTGATCGTCGGGCTTGGAGCCGGCACTCTGCTGCCGCGCGCGGGCGCATGGATGGATGGCGTCAAGGTCTTCTTCGGCGTCGTGCTGCTTGCGGCGGCGCTGTGGATAGTTTGGCCCGTGCTTGGCGCGGCTGCGACGATGCTCTTGAGCGCGCTCTGGTTGCTGATCGCGGCGGCTTCGCTTGGGTTATTTTCCGGGCCGGTTGTCGGCGGGTCCGTCTGGCAGCGGTTGGGCCGCGGAATCGGCGCGGCGCTTGCAGTCTGGGCGGCGGTGCTATTGGTCGGTCTGGCTGCGGGATCGTCAGATCCCCTGCGGCCGCTCGCCGTGTTGGCCGCGCGCGGCGCAGAGGTCGGCACGGTGAATGCCTCCAGCAAGGTGGGCGCGGCGCCGCAAGGGGCTCTGATGTTTGCTATGGTCCGTTCATCGAGTGAACTCGACCAGGCCGTCAAAACGGCTGCACAGCCCGCCATGCTCGATTTTTATGCGGACTGGTGCGTGAGTTGCAAGGAAATGGAGAAATTCACCTTCAGCGACCCGCGCGTTCAGGCGAAATTGAAGCAGATGAACCTGCTGCGTGCCGACGTCACTGCAAACAACGTCGACGATCAGGCGTTGCTCAAGCGCTTCAGCTTGTTCGGGCCGCCGGGGATCATCTTTTTCGATCAGGGCGGCAAGGAAGTGTTGCGCGTCGTGGGATATGAGTCGGCGGATAAATTCTTGCGCACGCTGGATCGCGTGGGCGCGTCAGGAGCGTAACGCGCCCTGACATCAGGGAAATGGCAGCACGGACACTGATCCCAGAACAGCCGAACTGACGCAATCGACATCCCGGCATAAAAAAACGGAGCCACGCCTGATAAAGCCCGTCTCCGTTTTGCATAGCGCCTGAACAATCCAGGCCGCCGCAAACAGGCGGCCTGTCAGCTTACTTCTGTGAACGCAGAATCCGCGCGGCATCCAGCGCGAAGTACGTCAGCACGCCATCCGCGCCGGCTCGCTTGAACGCCAGCAGCGATTCCATCATGGCCTTGTCGTGGTCGAGCCAGCCGTTCTGCGCGGCGGCCTTCAGCATCGCGTACTCGCCGCTGACCTGGTACACGTAAGTTGGGAACTGGAACTCATCCTTGACGCGACGCACGATATCCAGATATGGCATGCCCGGCTTGACCATCACCATGTCCGCGCCTTCGTTGATGTCCGCTTGCACTTCGCGCAGCGCTTCATTCGAGTTGGCCGGGTCCATCTGGTACGTCATCTTGTTGCTCTTGCCGAGGTTCGTCGCGGAACCGACGGCGTCGCGGAACGGGCCGTAGAACGCCGACGCAAACTTGGCCGCGTAAGCCATGATGCGCGTATGGATGTGGTCCTCGCTTTCGAGCATCTCGCGGATCGCACCGATGCGACCGTCCATCATGTCCGACGGCGCGACGATATCGACACCCGCTTCAGCCTGCGCACGTGCCTGCTCGACGAGAATGTCGACGGTCTCGTCGTTGATCACGTAACCGGCTTCGTCGAGCACGCCGTCCTGGCCGTGGCTCGTGTACGGATCGAGCGCGACGTCGGTGAGCACACCGAGCTCCGGGAAATTCTTCTTCAGTTCACGAACCGCGCGCGGGATCAGGCCGGCCGGATTGGTCGCCTCGCGGCCGTCGGGGGTCTTCAGCGACGGCTCGATCGCGGGGAACAGCGACAGCACCGGCACGCCCAGTTCGACGCATTGCTCGGCGACACCCATCAACAGATCGACCGACACGCGCTCGACGCCCGGCATCGACGGTACGGCTTGCCGCACGTTGGTGCCTTCGACGATGAACACGGGGTAGATCAGATCGTTGGTGGTGAGGATATTTTCGCGCATCATGCGACGCGAGAAGTCGTCACGGCGCATACGGCGCGGACGGTAATGCGGGTAGAAGCTCATATCGGATCGAAGGTCGTGGATGTGTGGAGTGGACAAGTAACGCCTGCCTCCGCTCCCGGAAACTTTTCGAGACAATGGTATATCATACCGATCGAGCAAGGCGCCTTGCGCTGACCTCCCCGCTTCTCCTCCCTGAGCGGGTGCCTGTCGTTTTTTCGATTAGGCTGTTTGACCCGCCGTTTTAAGCGGCGGGTTTTTTTATGCGCAGCCGGTTGGCACTTTGTTCCATCCGAGCCGGTGGCCGAACTTACTGCGCGCCGTCCGTTTCGCCCTTCGCACCGGGGATCAGCCAGCTTTCGATCAACGCGTGCGCTTCGTCGATCCCGACGCGCTTGAGCGCCGAGAACAGTTGCGCGGTCAACTCGCCCTGATAGCCGGCGGTGCGGTATTCGGCCAGCCCTTTCTGCGTGGCGCGCAAGGCGTTCACGCTTTCCTGTCGCGTCAATTTGTCGCATTTGGTGAGCAGCGTGTGGATCGGCTTGCCGGTCGGCGCGAACCACTCGACCATGCGGCGGTCCAGTTCGGTCAGAGGGCGGCGCGAGTCCATCATCAGGATCATGCCGCGCAATTGCGATCGCGATTGCAGATACGTGGACAGCAGCGCTTCCCAGTGAGCCTTGGCTGCGCCCGGCACTTCCGCGTAACCGTAGCCCGGCAGATCCACCAGATGCGCGGTCGGCTCGTCCGCCTTGCCCACCGAAAAGTAATTGATGTGCTGCGTGCGGCCCGGCGTTTTACTGGCGAAGGCGAGACGCTTCTGATTGCACAGGATATTGATGGCCATCGACTTGCCCGCGTTCGAGCGTCCCGCAAAGGCGATCTCGGGTTGTGAGGTCGCCGGCAGATCGCGCAGATGATTGACGGTCGTGAAAAAGCGGGATTGGTGGAGCAGGAAGGACATGATCAGGCCAGGATTCGAGACGCCGGGGAACCCGGAGTGGGGACGGGTCAAGCCCGACTGGCGTCTTAGCGATTAGCGAGTTATTGTACAATACGATGGTTTACTGAAAACCTGAGGGGGCCAGCCCGCGTGCCTTGGCGGCTTCTGGCGGTCACTCGGTCGCCGTCGTATTTTGCAAAACCTCTAAAATCCCACAAGACGAGACAGGGTGTGCGAATGAATCGACTGAGCAAGACTCTGATGGTGCTTCATGTAGCGGCAGGTCTTTCAGGTTTGGCAATTCAGGCACGAGCAGCAGATCCGGCGAAGCCGGACGTCAATCGGGGGCAGGCAATCGCAGTGCAGGTATGCGCGTCGTGTCACGGCGCGGACGGCAACAGTGCCGGCGGTGCCTATCCGAAGCTGGCGGGCCAGCATCCCGAGTATCTCGTCAAGCAGCTGCAGGATTTCAAGATTCAGCCGGGCGCGAAGCAGCCCGCGCGCAACAATGCGATCATGGCGGGTATGGCCGCGGCGCTCTCCGAACCGGACATGGTCAACGTCGCCGCTTATTTCGCGTCGCAGACCCCGAAGCCCGGCTATGCGCATAACAAGGACACTGTCGCGCTCGGTCAGAGAATTTATCGAGGCGGGATTGCCGACAAGGGCGTGCCGGCATGCGCAAGCTGCCATGGCCCGACCGGTCAGGGGATCCCATCGCAATTCCCGCGTATGTCGGGACAATGGGCGGAATACTCAGTGGCGCAGTTGGCCGCGTTCACGCAAGGGCCTGGCGCACGCAACAACAACGAGGCGATGCATACCATTGCATCGCGTCTGTCGGACAGCGAGATCAAGGCTGTGGCCGATTACATTGCGGGCTTGCGTTAAAAGTCCGCTCGCAAGCGCAACCGGCCCGGCGAGGCCGGTACAAACAAGAAAAGGGTGAGGGCGTCGCGCGTACGACAGCCCTTCACCCTTTTTTGCTGTTTAGTCGGAGTTTGAATGAGCGTCACCACGTCGGGTTTGCAGTCGAAGTCGGGCAATCGCGTCTTGCGCAGCGTCATCGAAGTCTTGAGTTCGATGCGTTTCGCCATTGCGCTGCTCGTGGTTCTGTCGATCGCCAGCATCATCGGCACCGTCCTCACACAGGACGATCCGTATCCCAACTACGTCAATCAGTTCGGCCCGTTCTGGGCGGACATCTTCCGCTCGCTGAGCCTGTACACGGTGTATAGCTCGTGGTGGTTCATGCTGATCCTCGGCTTCCTGATGGTGTCGGTCTCGCTGTGCGTGATCCGCAATGCGCCGAAGATGCTCGCCGACGCGAAGAGCTGGAAAGATAAAGTCCGCGAAGGCAGCCTGCGCGCGTTCCACCACAAGGGCGAGTTCGCGGTGCACGCCACGCGCGCGCAGACCTCGGTGCTGCTTGCCAAACTGTCGGCGCGACTCGGCTACAAGTTCGTCACGCGTGAGTCCGACGGCGCAACGCTGATCGCGGCCAAGCGCGGCGCGTTGACCAGGTTCGGCTACATCTCCGCTCACATCGCGATCGTCGTGATCTGTCTCGGCGGCCTGCTAGACAGCAATCTGCCGATCAAGCTGCAAATGTGGCTGTTCGACAAATCGCCGATCCGCGCGAACACGGTGATCAATGAGATCCCGCCGGAACATCGTCTTTCCGAATCGAACCCGACGTTCCGTGGCTACGCGTGGGTGCCGGAAGGGCAGCACGTGTCGACCGCGATCCTGAACCAGCCGGACGGCTCGCTGATCCAGGACCTGCCGTTCTCGATCGAGTTGAACAAGTTCATCGTCGATTTTTACTCGACCGGCATGCCGAAGCTGTTCGCGAGCGACATCGTCGTGGTCGATCACAAGACGGGCGCGCGCGTGCCGGCGCGCATCGAGGTGAACAAGCCGTTCACCTATGACGGCGTGTCGATCTATCAGTCGAGCTTCCAGGACGGCGGCTCGCAGATGCAGATGACCGCCTATCCGATGTCCGGCACGAGTGCGAAGACCGCGCCGTTCGGCGGTACGATCGGTGGCAATGCACCGCTCAGCACGGCCACGTCGCTCGCCGACGGCCAGACGGTCGAATTCACCGATTTCCGTGCGATCAACGTCGAAAACATCTCGAACGGCAGTGGCCAGAACGATGCCCGCGGTGTGGCCGCGCACCGTTCGCTGAAAGAGGCGTTCGACGAGCGCCTCGGTTCCGGCGCGAAGACCTCGAAGCCGCTCGATCTGCATAACGTCGGTCCGTCGGTGCAATACAAGGTGCGCGACAAGGATGGCCAGGCGCGCGAGTACAACAACTACATGCTGCCGGTGGACGTCGCGGGCGAGAAGATGTTCCTCGCCGGCATGCGCCTGAATCCGGACGATCCGTTCCGCTACCTGCGCATTCCCGCCGACACCGGCGGCACCGTCAAGGAATGGATGAACCTGCGCGCCACGCTCGCGGATCCGGCGATGCGCGCCAAGGCCGCGCATCGTTTCGCGCTGCGCTCGGTGCCGGGTTCGAATGCCGAACTGCAGCAGCATCTCGAAGAAAGCGCGTCACGGGTGCTGACCCTTTTTGCCGGCGCGGACAGCGCCGTCAAGCTGCCGAACGGGCAGCCGGTCGGCGGCTTCCAGGCGATTGCGGGTTTTATCGACCATTCGGTGCCCAAGGGCGAGCAGGAAAAGGCCGCTGGACTGCTGCTGCGCATGCTGGAAGGCGCGACGTGGGACTTGTGGCAACTGTCCCGCGAGCAACTCGGTGAGCCGGAGGCGCAGGCCAGTGCGGAGGCGAGCCGCTTCGTCCAGAGCTCGATCAACGCGATATCCGACAGCTTTCTGTATGGATCGCCGGTCTATCTGCAGCTTGACTCCTTCAAGCAGGTGCAAGCTTCGGTATTTCAGTTGACGCGCGCGCCGGGCAAAAAAGTCGTGTATCTTGGCAGCCTGCTCCTCGTGTTGGGCATCTTTTCGATGTTCTACGTCCGCGAACGGCGCCTCTGGTTCTGGCTCAAAGATACCGATCACGGCACGAATGTCGTGATGGCGATGTCGAGCGCGCGCAAAACGCTCGACTTCGAAAAAGAGTTCGTGCAGACGCGCGACGCCGTCGGCGCGGCGCTGGGCGCGAAGCTCAGCGAAACATCCGACGCCGCCGGCAAGCCACGCGACGCCGACCCGCCGTCCGCCAGCTCACAAGATTCGACCCGGTAAGATCATGGACTTGACTCAGGTTTCCTCCTCCTCTTCTTCAGCGTCGCGACCCGACAAGGTGTTCGCGGGCGAAACGCTCAACGTTGCGCAGTATGACGAGCGTCCGTTTCTGAAGCGACTCGGTATCGTCGACTGGCTGTTCGCCATCGCGATGGTCGCGGGTGCCGGGTTCGCGCTGACGCGCTATTACCCGTTCATGAACTACTACGACAAACTGGTGCTGGTGTGCGCGGTGCCCGTCTTCGTCGTGCTCGGCTGGCGCTGGAAGCCCGTGCGTCCGTTGATGGTGGGGATCGCGGCGCTGTCGCTATTAGCGATCCAGATCTACCAGGGCGATCTGAGCCGTGCGGACAATGCGTTCTTCCTCAAGTACTTCCTGTCGAGCCAGTCCGCGATTCTGTGGATGAGCGCGCTCTTCGTGTTCGCCACCGTGTTCTACTGGATCGGTCTGCTGTCGCGCTCGGCGACCGGGGCGGCGATCGGCTCGAAGATGACCTGGGCTGCAGTGGTGATGGGCTTCGTCGGCCTGATGGTGCGCTGGTACGAGTCGTATCTGATCGGGGCGGACGTCGGCCATATTCCCATCTCGAACCTGTACGAAGTGTTCGTGCTGTTCAGCCTGATCACCGCGCTGTTCTATCTGTACTACGAGCAGCACTACAACACCCGCGCGCTCGGCGCGTTCGTGCTGCTGGTGATCAGCGCCGCCGTCGGCTTCCTGATGTGGTACTCGGTCGCGCGCGACGCGCAGCAGATCCAGCCGCTGGTCCCCGCGCTGCAAAGCTGGTGGATGAAGATTCACGTGCCGGCCAACTTCATCGGCTACGGCAGTTTTGCGCTGTCGGCGATGGTCGCCGTCGCATATCTGGCGAAAGAGCGCGGCGTGCTGGCCGACCGCCTGCCGGCGCTCGACGTGCTCGACGACGTGATGTACAAGTCGATCGCCGTCGGCTTCGCGTTCTTCACGATCGCGACGATTCTCGGCGCGCTGTGGGCCGCAGAAGCGTGGGGCGGCTACTGGAGCTGGGATCCGAAGGAAACGTGGGCGCTGATCGTCTGGCTGAACTATGCCGCCTGGCTGCACATGCGTCTGATGAAGGGGCTGCGCGGCGCGGTCGCGGCCTGGTGGGCGCTGACCGGCCTGCTGGTGACGACGTTCGCATTTCTCGGCGTCAACATGTTCCTGTCGGGGCTGCATAGCTACGGCAAGCTGTAAGATCCACCGCTTCGGATGGACCGGAAACCGCCGCGTGCTTTCGCACCGGCGGTTTTTTTACGACTGGCGGAATAATTGCTGCATCCCATGTGTTCGTCCTCACGGTACCTATGGGTGAGAGCGGACACAGGTCCGGACGAACGATCATCAATATGGCCCCGTAAGATGCACAGACTGCAGGGGCGCCAAGGAGCAGCACGATGTGGATCAAACGAAGCGACAGAAGGCAACTCGTCGGTGACGACATCGCGCGCAGCGAGATTACACCGCAGCGTGTCTTCGAGAACCGGCGGCGCGTGTTGCAGGCGGCCGGCGCGGTTGCGCTCGGTGGTCTGATCGGCGGGAGCCGCGAGGCACGGGCCGCCTACACGTCGCCGGACCCGAGGGCGCAGAAACTGGCGGCGAAAACCAACACCCGATTCGTCGCGCTCGAGCGCATTACGCCGTACAACGACATCACCACATACAACAACTTCTACGAGTTCGGCACCGACAAGGCCGACCCCGCGCACAACGCCGGGACGCTGCGGCCGCATCCGTGGAAGGTGAGCGTCGAGGGTGAAATCAGGAACCCGAAGGTGTACGACATCGACGAACTGCTCAAGCTCGCGCCGCTCGAAGAGCGCGTGTACCGGCTACGTTGCGTCGAAGGGTGGTCGATGGTAATCCCCTGGATCGGCGTGCCGCTGGCGGAGCTGATCAAACGCGTGCAGCCGACCGGCAATGCCAGATACGTGCAGTTCATCACGCTGGCCGATCCGTCACAAATGCCGGGGCTCTCGACGCCCGTGCTCGACTGGCCGTATTCCGAAGGCCTGCGCATGGACGAAGCGATGAACCCGCTCACGCTGCTGACAATGGGTCTCTACGGCCAGGTGCTGCCGAATCAGAACGGCGCGCCGGTGCGCATCGTGGTGCCGTGGAAGTATGGGTTCAAGAGCGCGAAGTCGCTCGTGAAGATCCGCTTTCTCGACAAACAGCCGCCGACCAGCTGGAACACGTACGCCTTGAGCGAATACGGTTTCTATTCGAATGTGAATCCGAATGTCGATCATCCGCGCTGGAGTCAGGCGACCGAACGGCGCATCGGTGAAGACGGCTTCTTCACGCCGAAGCGCAAGACGCTGATGTTCAACGGCTACGGGGATCAGGTCGCGTCGCTTTATCAAGGCATGGACCTGAAGAAGAATTTCTGAGGCGCGACGATGGCTTCCGATACACAACCCGTTGTCCCGGCTGAACGTAACGCATCGCGTGCCCCGCCAGCCACGTCCGCCGCAGCGGCAAAGACGGCAGCGTCGGCGAAGCAGCGACCGGCCGGCAGCGCGCGCTGGATCGTGGCGGCCAAAATCGCGGTATTTATCGCGGCTTGGTATCCGCTTGCGCGCATCGTGCTGTTCGGTATGACCGACCGGCTCGGCGCGAATCCCATCGAATTCATCACGCGCTCGACGGGTCTCTGGACGCTCGTCTTCCTCTGCATCACGCTGGCCGTGACGCCATTGCGCCGCGTCACGGGCGTCGCGGCGTTCGTGCGTTTTCGGCGCATGCTCGGTCTCTACACGTTCTTTTACGCGACGCTGCATTTCACCACTTACCTTTGGTTCGACAAGTGGTTCGACGTGGCAGCCATTTTCAAGGACATCGGCAAGCGGCCGTTCATCACCGTGGGCTTTGCCGCCTTCGTGTTGCTGATCGCGTTGGCCGTGACGTCGCCACGCGCGATGGTGCGCAAACTCGGGCGCCGCTGGCAGACCCTGCATCGCGCGATTTATGCGATCGGCGCGCTCGCGATTCTGCATTTCTGGTGGATGAAGGCGGGCAAGCACGATCTGCTGCTGCCGAAGGTCTACGGCGCGGTCATGATCGTGCTGCTGGGATGGCGGTTGATGGTCTGGCTGCATGAGCGGAGGCCAACGGCGCGCTGACGATCGCGCAGCGTGCGCGGCTACGGCGCGTAAACAGAAAAAGGCGATGCCGCACCGGCATCGCCTTTTTTCATCTTGTGGCGCAGGCGCTACCCGGGCGCTACCGTTTACGCCGGCAGGATGGCTTCGCCCGAAAACAGCTGCTTGACCTCTTCACGCGCGCGAGCCACATGGACCTGTGTACCATCGACCATCACCTCGGCCGCACGTGGACGTGTGTTGTAGTTCGAGCTCATCACGAAGCCGTAGGCGCCGGCCGAGCGGATCGCCAGCAGATCGCCCGGGTCGATCGCCAGCAGCCGTTCGCGGCCGAGCCAGTCGCCGCTTTCGCAAACCGGGCCGACCACGTCGTAGACATGAGCCGGCACGTCGCGCTTCACGACGGGGTCGATGGCGTGATACGCCTCGTACATCGCGGGGCGCGCGAGATCGGTCATCGCCGCGTCGACGATGGCGAAGTTCTTTTCAGCACCCGGCTTCAGAAACTCGAGACGCGTAAGCAGCACGCCCGCATTGCCGACCAGCGAACGGCCCGGCTCGAAATACACTTCACGATGGCCGTGACCGCGCGCTTCGATGCGATCGAGCACGGTGCGCACGAACTCGCCGATTTCCGGCGGCGTTTCGTCGTCGTAGGTGATGCCGAGACCGCCGCCTACGTCGATGTGGCGAATCTTCACGCCGTCCTGCTCGATCTGCTCGACCAGTTCCAGCACCTTGTCGACCGCGTCGAGATAAGGCGCGACTTCGGTGATCTGCGAACCGATATGGCAGTCGATACCGACCACGTCCAGATTCGCCATTGCTGCGGCGGTGCGATACGTGGCGCGCGCGTCTTCGAAGGCGACGCCGAACTTGTTCGACTTCAGCCCGGTGGAGATGTACGGATGCGTTTTCGCATCGACGTCCGGATTCACGCGCAACGACACCGGCGCCTTCTTGCCCATGTCCGCCGCGACCGCGTTCAGGCGATCGAGCTCGGGAATCGATTCGACGTTGAAGCATTTGACGCCCGCCGCGAGCGCGTCGCGCATCTCTTGCGCGTTCTTGCCCACGCCGGAAAACACAGTGTTCTCCGCTTTGCCGCCGGCCGCGAGCACGCGCGCCAGTTCGCCGCCCGACACGATGTCGAAGCCCGCGCCAAGACGTGCGAACACGTTCAGCACCGCGAGATTACTGTTGGCCTTGACGGCCACGTGCACGCTCGCGCGACGACCGGCGCAAGCGCCCGCATACGCGTGCCAGGCTTCGGTGAGCGCGGCGCGCGAATAGACGTACAGCGGCGTGCCGAACTGTTCGGCGAGAGAGACGGCGGACACGCCTTCGGCGTGCAATACGCCGTCGACGTAGTCAAATGCGGATCGAGTCATGCGAAAGTCTATTGAACGGGGGTGACGGCGGAGGCAGGCAGCGGAGCGGCGGTACCGGATGCAGCGGAAGCTGGCGGCGTGGCGAGTTCGGTTTCCGGTGCCAGCGAGAGCGGTGTGCCCGAGGTATCCGGCACGGTGCTCAGCTCAGTGGCGCTTGCCGAAGCGGGTTGCGCGCTCTCCGGTGGCGGAGTTTGCGTGCGGGAGGCCGGCGGAGCAGGAAGCGGAGGTACGGTCGGTAAATAGAGCGAACCGCGTTGCCCGCAACCGGCGAGCGAACCACCGAGTGCACAACCTGCGAGAATGGCTAAACCCGCTACAATCGCGCGGCCGGGCGCCGCCGCGCGCATCCGAGATACGACTCGCATGACTGTCCCTGAATAAATAATCGATGGAGTTTAGCATGTCCGATAGTGATTACCTGACCCGTGCGGAAGCCGCGCTAGCCGCCATCGAACGCGCGCTGGACGACACCGATGCCGACATCGAACTCGAGCGCAGCGGCAACGTGCTGACGCTCGAATTCGAGAATCGCTCGAAGATTATCGTCAACCTGCAACCGCCGATGAGCGAGATCTGGATCGCCGCGAAAGCGGGTGGTTTTCACTTCCGTTTCGTTGATGGCGAATGGCGCGATACGCGCAGCGGCGCCGAGTTTTTCGCCGCGCTGTCGGAGTACGCGACGCAGCAGGCGGGTCAACCGGTTTGCTTCCCGGCGTAAGCATCGCGCCGAGTTCGGCGTTGACGCTGACGCTGACGATGACGCGCTCGAATGCCCGGCAGCGGCGAGCAAGCGCTGCGTAGCGCACATCAGACGCCTAAAACAAAACCGCCGCGCATCTTTCGAGCGCGGCGGTTTTGTTTTTTCCAGCGACACCAGGCAACGCGTCAGTGTCCGCGGAAAAGGTTCATGATGTCCTGCTTTTCCTGTTCGCCGACCTGCTGGGGCGCGGCCGCCGCCGCGCTCGCCTCGGCGTCCAGCGTCGCCTGACTGACGCCGACTGTCGCGACGAAACCGTGCCCCGGCGTGAAGTCGTCGAAGTAAAGCTCCGAGCCGACTTCGGTCACATCGTCGGGGCGCGCCATCTTGTACTCCGGCACGCCTTTGAGCGCGCGTCCCATGTACTCGATCCATACCGGCAACGCGAGGCCGCCGCCGGTTTCCTTGTCGCCGAGACTGCGCGGATTGTCATAGCCGATCCACGCGATCGCCGTGAGTGTGTGCTGATAACCGGCGAACCACGCGTCGCGCGAATCGTTGGTCGTGCCCGTCTTGCCGGCCAGATCGGTACGCTTGAGCACGTTGGTTTTCGCGCCCGTGCCGCGTTGCGCGACGCTCTGCAGCAGGCTGTTCATCACGTACGCGTTGCGCGGCTCGATCGCGTGCGGCGCGCTTTGCGCGGCCACCAGCGGCTGCGCGTGCGCCACTACGATGCCGCGCTGATCGGTGACTTCGGCGATCAGATACGGATTGACGCGGTAGCCGCCGTTTGCGAACACCGAGAACGCGCCCGCCATCTGCAACGGTGTGACGAGACCCGCGCCAAGCGCCATGGGCAGATAGGCCGGGTGACGCTCCGCGTCGAAGCCGAAGCGCGTGATGTACTGCTGCGCGTACTTCGGCCCGATCTGGTTCAGGATGCGGATCGACACCAGGTTCTTCGATTTCTGCAGCGCGGTGCGCATGGTCATCGGACCATCGAAGCCGCCGCCGTAGTTCTTCGGCTCCCACGCCTGGCCGCCGGTTTCGGCGGCGCTGAAAAAGAGCGGCGCGTCGTTGATGATGGTGGCCGGCCCAAGCCCTTTTTCGAGCGACGCCGAGTAGATGAATGGCTTGAAGCTCGAACCTGGCTGACGCCAGGCCTGGGTCACGTGATTGAATTTGTTCTTGTTGAAATCGAAGCCGCCGACCAGCGCGCGAATCGCACCGTCCTGCGGGATCACCGAAACGAACGCGCCTTCCACTTGCGGCAATTGCGTGATCGACCAGTCGCCGTCGTCGTTCTTCGCGAGGCGGATGATCGCGCCGGGCCGCACGCGTTGATTCGGCTGCGCGCGCGGCCCGAGCGCGAACTGCGCGAAACGCAGGCCGTCGCCCTGGATGGTCGCGACATTACCGTCGATGAACGTGGCCTGCACCTGCTTCGGGCTTGCCGCCGTAACGACTGCTGCGATGAGTTCGCCGTTGTCCGGATGTTCGAGCAGCGCGTCGTCAATCGCCTGTTCGCGGTCACCGGCATCGGCCGGCAAGTTGATGAACGCCTCCGGACCCCGGTAGCCGTGGCGGCGTTCGTAGTCCATCAGTCCTTTGCGCAGCGCGCGGTAGGCGACGTCCTGATCGGCCGAGTCGATCGTGGTCACGACGTTCAGGCCGCGCGTGTACGCTTCTTCGCGATACTGCGCGTACATCATCTGCCGCACCATTTCCGCGACGTACTCCGCATGCACGCTGAATTCCTTGCCGGCGCCCTTGACGACGAGCGCCTGTTTGCTGGCGTCGTCGTATTGTTCCTGCGTGATGTAGTGCAGTTCATACATGCGCTGAAGGATGTATTCCTGACGCACCTTCGCACGCTTCGGATTGACCACCGGGTTATAGGCGGACGGCGCCTTCGGCAGACCGGCGAGCATCGCCGACTCGGCCAGCGTCAGATCCTTCAGATCCTTGCCGAAGTACACGCGTGCCGCGCTGGCGAAACCATACGCGCGCTGGCCGAGATAGATCTGATTCATGTACACCTCGAGAATCTGATCTTTCGTCAGCTTCGACTCGATCTTGTACGCGAGCAGCATCTCGTAGATCTTGCGCGTATAGGTCTTCTCGCTCGACAGGAAGAAGTTGCGCGCCACCTGCATCGTGATCGTACTGGCGCCCTGGGTGGCGTGGCCGTTGGTCAGCGCGACGAAGCCGGCGCGCGCAATGCCGGTGAGGTCGACGCCACCGTGATCATAGAAGCGCGCGTCTTCGATCGCGAGAATCGCCTTCTTCAGACTATCGGGCACGTCCTGGATATGCACGATGTCGCGCCGCTCTTCACCGAATTCGCCGATCAGCACGTGGTCGGCCGTATAGATGCGCAGCGGCACTTTCGGGCGATAGTCGGTCAGCGCATCGAGCGAGGGCAGATTCGGCGTGGCGACGACGAGCGCATAACCGAGTACCAGCAGCACGCACAGAATGCCCGCGACTATCAGGCCGAAAAAGCCGAGGAAGAGCTTGAGCCATAGCGGGCGTTTGCGCTTCTGAGGCGCGGGCGGCGGGGACGTAGGAGACGTGGATTGCATATATGTACCAAAAAACAGTCCCGCGATTATAGCCGCCTCGCTTTTAGCTTTCGGCTCGCTTACGAGGCGTGCTGTCAGGCCTGCGCGCACCGCGCGGGAATGACTTCACTGTAGACGCTTTGATCACGCGCAGGGCGTGTGCTGCGCAACGTTAGCCGTTCGGCCGAGTGTCGCGCGGCGGCGCGACTACGCACAATTCTCCCTCGTCACTTGCGTTCGAATGGTTCGTCGCGAGAGTCAGAGGGAGGGCGTGATGGGGTTCAGAAATTCGTGGCATCAGGCAGTGCGATCAGGGCGGCAGCGTTTCGGCGCCGGGATCGATGTCGGTTCGCAAAACGTGCGTCTCGTCGTGGTAAGTCAGCGTTCGCGCGCCCACGGCGCGCTGCATCTCGAATATGTCAGCACCGTCGCGCTTGCCGCCGGTGCGATGGCCGGCACGGAGATCGCCGACCGCCAGGCGGTGGCGCGTGCGTTGCGCGACGCGTTCGCCGGTTTGCCGCGTGCGTGTGCGACGCACGCGTTGCAATGCGCGATGGCAGTGCCCGCGTCGGCGACGTCGACCACCACGGTGCCGCTTGCGCGGCTCGCCGCGCAAAGCCA
Source organism: Paraburkholderia sp. SG-MS1 (assembly GCF_012275575.1). Taxonomy (GTDB): domain Bacteria; phylum Pseudomonadota; class Gammaproteobacteria; order Burkholderiales; family Burkholderiaceae; genus Paraburkholderia. The sequence continues at coordinate 30,928 of NZ_NPIH01000105.1, forward strand.
TTGCGCGGACGACGGCGGCCATGCATTAACCGCACTGGAGCCTGCGGTGATGGGCGAGGCGGAACGCATCGCGGGAATCGAGCGACATGCATTGGCGGTCGACTGGTCGGTCGACGAAACGCCGTCGCCGATTCGCTCGGTGAAGATCGCCGCCACCGCGCGCCAGCATCTCGAAGCGCGCATGGAGTGCGCGGCGACAGCCGGCATCTCGCTCACCGCCGTCGATGGCGAGCCGCATGCAGCGCTGCGCGCAATGCGCTACGCGGCGAGCCGCGAACTCGATCCGCTCGAGCCGTATGTGGCGCTGTGGATTGGCACAGACGGCGTATACGGCTGGCGCATCGTGGACGACTCCATCGCTGGCGAAATGCGTTATCCGGCGCCCGAGCATGCCGATCTCGCCGATGCGTTGCGCGATCTCGTGCATGGTCCCGTCCTCGACTGCGCATTGGTGAGCGGCGAAGTCGATCTGCTAGACGGTGTGGGTTTCACGCTGGCCGATATCGCGGACGTGTTGGGCTGCACAGTGTTGCCGTTCGAATGCGCGGTGCTGGGTGGGCTCGTGCGACCGCTCAGCGACGAGCTGCTGCATGAGCCGGCCGGGGCGGTCGCGTTCGGGCTTGCGTTGCGCGGGGTGATCGAATGATGGGCCGCCTTTCATTTTCAGGGGCGGCTGGTTCGCACGCGGCGGTTTCGTCGCGTGCCGCGCGTCTCGCGCGTCCGTGGCTCGGCGGCTTCAATCTGCTGCCGTACCGGCAACGCAACGTGCGGCTCGCGCGGCGTCGTCGTGCGTGCGAATGGGGTGCTGCCGTGCTCGCGGGTTGCGCCGCTGTCCTCGCATTGGGCGGGTGGCAGGCATTCGGGAAGACGCGTCTCGATGCACAGCGCGCGTCGATCGAACGCGCCCTGACAGGACTCACTGTGCCGCTCGCGGAACACGCCACCTTGCTGCGCGAACAAGACGAGTTGCGCAAGCGCGCCGCACGCGCGACGAGTTTGTCGGAGCCGCTCGCGCATCTGCTCGATCTGCTCGAAGCACTGAGTTTCGAACCCGGCGATGGTGTGGTGTTGCGGCAGTTGCGCCAGCGCGAGCACGAAACCGAGTTGCTGGCGACGTCGCGCGGACATTTGGCGTCGGCCGAGTGGCTCAAGCGCCTGAGTGCGATCCGCGGCGTAAAGGGCGCGGAGATGAGCGACCTGCATCGCCCGACGACGCGCGGCAACTCGCCCGCGGACGAAAGCGTGAGCGGCCCGGTCGAATTCGGCGCACGTCTGCGCTGGGACGAGCCGGCGCCGAAAGCTGCCCACGTTGCGGCAGCTGCGGCGGCGCGTCCTGTGAAGTCCGAACAGTCGGGAGGTGTGAAATGAGTACGATCTTTGCCGGGGCTGGCGGCGTGGCCACCTCCCAATTCTCTGTTGGCCACTGGACCAGGCGGTTGCGGTTACCGCTCGCGGCGTGGAGCCTGCGCCGGCGCTGGCTGGTCGCGTTGTTGATCGCCGTGCTGGTGTTCGGGCTGGGCGCGCACGGCTGGATCGTCGCCGATCTTGGCGGGGTCGAGGCGAGCCGCGCGGCGTTGGCCGCGAGCGCTCAGCGTCTTGCGCACGCGCGCCGTTCGCTTGCGCAATTGCCCTCGTTGCGCCGCGAAGCCACGGCGAGCCCCGCAGTGTCGCCGGCTGCCTCGTGGAGTTCCGCGGACGATGTGCGCATCGTTTCCGAATTGGCTGCCGCGAATAACGTCGCCTTGTATGCGCTCGAGCCGGGTGCGGCCAGTGGCGAAGGCGTCGAACGCATGCGCCCTTTGCAGCTCACTGCTCGCACGGACTTTGTCCACCTGATGGCGTTTCTGCACGGACTGTCGGACTTGCCAGTGCTGATCGTTCCGGTCGATGTGTCCGTCAAGCAGGACGCCGCGTCGTTGTCGGTGCGTGCGACGCTGCGGGTGTTCAGCGCGCTGCGGCCCGCTTCTTCGAATGATGCCGCGCACGCGTTCGACGACGCGAGCCTTGACGCGGACGACGAGGACATCGTGTTCTTCGACCCGTTCGCGCAACCGCAGATGCGGGCAGCCGGCGAGTTGCCCGATGTCTCGCAACTGCGTCTGGTCGGCGTGTTGCGCGATCGCACGCACGGCCTCGCCTTGCTCGATACGCCGGACGGCGCGACGACCGTCGCATCGGGGCAGCAGTTGGGGGCCGAGCGCGTGACGCGGCTCGACGTGCTCGGCATTACGCTCGCGAGAGGCGATACGACACGCACGCTCGCACTCGCGGAGGCTTCATGACGAAAAGACTGACGAAGCCGCCGCTTGCGACGTGTGTGCGCATCGGTGTTCACGCATCTTCCGGTGTTCGCACGCGTCTGTGGGTTCGAACGTGCATCGGCCTTTGCATCAGTGCGGCGCTCGGCGCAGGCATCGCGTGTGCTTCGACGCCACCACTGCCGCTGCTGCCGCCGCTGCCGGGTGTCATGCCGCTCGACGACGCAGTGGCGTCTGCCGATCCCGCGTACGGCGCAGCCCAGCTGCCGCGCGCCGCTTCCCGGGAAGTGCCGAATCCGTTTCGCGACAATCTAGCGGAGGACACTGCGGCCGCGCGAACGGCCGCGTCGTCGGCCAACGACAACGCCAGGGACGATTTCGCGGCAGCCGCCGAGGGCTCCGTGCCGCTGGGCGCAAAACAGTCGCCCCCTGCGGCTCGCGACGATAGCGCCGAGGCCAGCGCGCTCGAAGGTCCGCCGGTGCCGTTGCCGCCGCGCGTGCGTCTGAGTAACGGACCCAGAAGCGCAGCCGACGCGGGCCTCGCCGCCGACGACAAACCGATCTCGATGAATTTTCAGCGCGCCGAACTCGGCGCCGTGCTCAAAGCGTTTGCCGAATTCACGGGGCTGAACATCGTCGCGAGCGAACGAGTGCGTGGCGCCGTGTCGTTGCGGCTCGACAAGGTGCCGTGGCGTACCGCGTTCGATACCTTGCTCGACGTCAACAACCTCGCGATGGAGCGGCACGGCAACGTGATCTGGGTTGCACCGGTCGCGGATCTGGCCGCACGCGAGCGGCAGCGTTTTGAAGCGCACGCGCGGGCCGCCGACATCGAACCGCTCGCGAGCCGCACTTTCGAGCTGCACTACGCGCACGCCGAGGACGTGCGGCGCCTGCTGACCGGCTCGGGGACGCAGCGCGTGCTGTCCAAACGCGGCGCCGTGACCGCCGATCCGCGCACCAATCTGCTGTTTGTGACCGATCTCGCGGGGCGCCTCGAACAGATCGCGGCGCTGCTCGTCGCCGTCGACAGGCCGACTCGCCAGGTGCTGATCGAAGCGCAAATCGTCGAGGGAGATCATGGCTTTTCGCGCAACCTCGGCGTGCGGCTCTCGCTAGCGGCCACGAATACCGATGGGGCAGCGAAAGGTCTGAACGGCGGCACCGACGGCACCGTCTACGATCTGTCCGCCCGGCCGATCTCCGGTTTCGACGCCGCCACGGCTGGGCTCACATTGTTCGCAGCCGGCGCGACGCGGCTGCTGAATATCCAGTTGAGCGCGCTCGAAGCGGAGGGACGCGGCAAAATCATCTCAAGCCCGCGGGTCGTCACCGCCGACCGCATGAAGGCGGTGGTCGAGCAGGGCACCGAGCTGCCGTATCAGGCCAAGGTGGCACAGGGCGTGTCGGGCGTGCAGTTTCGCCGTGCTACGCTCAAACTGGAGGTCGAGCCGCAAATCATGCCGGACGGCCGCGTGGTGCTGGACCTCGATGTCGCCAAGGACAGCGTCGGCGAACAGACCGACGCCGGCCCCGCGATCAACACCAAACACGTTCAGACGCGTGTCGAAGTCGAGGATGGTGGTACGGTGTCGATCGGCGGAATTTACGCGTCCGACGACCGGGACGATGTGACCAGAGTGCCTGTCCTGGGCAAAATACCGATTTTGGGCGCGCTTTTCCGCAGTCGGGCGCATCGCGACCAGCGTAGCGAGCTGGCTGTTTTCATCACGCCGAGCGTCGTTCCGATAAATTAGGGGCAGGCCGCCGCCGCTCGCCAGCGGCGGCGCGTAGGCTCGACAAGGCAGCCGCTTTGCCAGTAAGCTGCGGCACGAACCATACCGGATTAGCCAGAGGACACCGTTGCAAGCGCGGGATGCACACGCCAATGTATTTTTTGTAGGTCTCATGGGGGCAGGAAAAACCACCGTGGGCCGGGCCATTGCGCGCCGTCTCGATCGCCCGTTCTTCGATTCCGACCATGAAATCGAGGCGCGCACGGGTGCGCGCATCCCCGTGATCTTCGAGATGGAAGGCGAAGCGGGCTTCCGCGAGCGCGAGGCGAGCGTGATTTCCGAACTCGCCGGGCGCGACAATATCGTGCTGGCGACGGGCGGCGGCGCGGTGCTGCGGCCGGAAAATCGCGCGGCGCTCCAGAACAACGGCGTTGTGATCTATCTGCGGGCCAATCCTCACGACCTGTGGCTGCGCACGCGGCGCGACAAGAACCGCCCGCTTTTGCAGACCGAGGATCCCAAAGCGCGCCTCGAAGCGCTCTACGAAGTACGTGACCCGCTCTACCGCGAGTGCGCGCATTTTGTGATCGAAACTGGCCGGCCGTCGGTCAACGGACTCGTCAACATGGTTCTGATGCAGCTCGAGATGGCCGGCGTCGCCAAACATCCTGCGTCATAATGGACCGTATGATTACCGTCAACGTCGAACTGGGCGAGCGCGCCTACCCTATCCACATCGGTGCCGATCTGATCGGCCAGACTGCGCTGTTCGCGCCGCATATCGCCGGCAGCTCGGTCACCATCGTCACGAACACCACGGTCGACCCGCTCTACGGCGACACGCTGCGCGCTGCGCTCGCGCCGCTCGGCAAACTGGTGTCGACGGTGGTCTTGCCGGACGGCGAGGCGCACAAGAACCTCGGCACCCTGAATTTGATCTTCGACGCGCTGCTCGGCTCGCGCGCCGATCGCAAGACCACGCTCATTGCTCTGGGCGGCGGCGTGATCGGCGATATGACGGGTTTTGCCGCGGCCTGCTATATGCGCGGCGTGCCGTTCATTCAGGTGCCGACTACGTTGCTGTCGCAGGTGGATTCGTCGGTGGGCGGCAAGACCGGCATCAATCACCCGCTCGGCAAGAACATGATCGGCGCGTTCTACCAGCCCCAGGCGGTGATCGCCGACATCGGCGCGCTGCGCACACTGCCCGCGCGTGAACTGGCGGCGGGCGTCGCCGAAGTGATCAAGACCGGCGCGATCGCCGACGCCGATTTCTTCACCTGGATCGAAGCCAACATCGAGGCATTGAATCGCTGCGAGCCCGGGGCGTTGACCGAGGCGGTCAAGCGTTCGTGCGAGATCAAGGCGTCGGTGGTGGCCAAGGACGAGCGCGAAGGCGGACTGCGCGCGATCCTCAACTTCGGCCACACGTTCGGCCACGCGATCGAGGCCGGCCTCGGCTACGGCGAGTGGCTGCACGGCGAGGCCGTTGGCTGCGGGATGGCGATGGCGGCGGATCTGTCCGTGCGCATGGGCTATCTCGACGATGCCGCGCGCCGGCGCCTCGTCGACGTGATCATTGCCGCGCACTTGCCAACCAAAGCGCCTGCGCTCGGCGAAAGGCGCTATGTCGAACTGATGCAGGTCGACAAGAAGGCGGAAGCCGGCGCGATCAAATTCATTCTGCTGAAGCGTTTCGGTGAGACGCTGATCACCCAGGCGCCCGACGCCGAGGTGCACGCCACGCTGGCCGCCGCTGTCTAGACACGGCGAGGCAAGTTCCCAGCGACGCATCACGCGCCCGCGTCACGAGGCGCCGCCCATGTTTCGGAGAACCCGGTGACTGACAGGCGCAGCGACGATGTACAGCATGACCCGAAGGCAGGCGTGGCGGCGATCGCCGTGCCTACACAGGATGCACTCGAAGCGCACCTCGCGCCGTATGCGGCGCATTCCGCGCAATCGCGCGGCCGCCGTTATCCCGAAGCCGCGCCGAGCGCGCGCACCGAGTTCCAGCGCGACCGCGACCGCATCGTCCACTCGACGGCATTTCGCCGGCTCGAATACAAGACTCAGGTGTTCGTGAATCACGAGGGCGACCTGTTCCGCACACGCCTTACGCACAGCCTGGAGGTCGCGCAGATCGCGCGTTCTGTGGCGCGCAATCTGCGCGTCAACGAAGACCTCGTCGAAGCCATTTCCCTTGCTCACGATCTCGGCCATACGCCCTTTGGCCATGCCGGCCAGGACGCGTTGAACGAATGCATGCGCGAGCACGGCGGCTTCGAGCACAACCTGCAAAGCCTCGCGGTCGTCGACGATCTGGAGGAGCACTACGGCGCGTTCAACGGCCTGAACCTGTGCTTCGAAACGCGCGAGGGCATCCTCAAGCATTGCTCGCGAGAAAACGCGCGGCGGCTCGGTGCGTTGGGCGAGCGTTTTCTCGAAGGCCGCCAGCCATCCATCGAAGCGCAGATCGCGAATGTCGCCGATGAGATCGCGTACAACAATCACGACGTCGACGACGGTCTGCGCTCAGGCCTCATCACGGTCGAGCAGCTTGCCGAAGTCGAGCTATGGCAGACGCATTTCGAGGCGTCGCGTCGCGATTTTCCGCAGATCGAAGGGCGCAGGCTGATCCATGAGACTGTGCGGCGAATCATCAACACGCTGGTCGTGGATCTCATCGATACGGCGCGGGAGAACATCGCCCGGCATGCGCCGGCCTCGCTCGAAGCCGTGCGCGCCGCGCCCGCGCTCGTCGCGCACAGCGACGCGATTGCCGCTCAGGCTGCGGCGCTCAAGCGCTTCCTGTTCAAGAACCTGTATCGCCACTACCGCGTGATGCGCATGGCCAACAAGGCGCGCCGCGTGGTGATAGGCCTGTTCGACGCGTTCACGGAAGATCCGCGACTATTGCCGCCGGGCTATCAATCGACGGACGTGACGCAGCAGCCGCGGCTGATTGCCCACTACATCGCGGGCATGACGGATCGCTATGCGGTGAAAGAGTATCAGCGGCTGTTCGTGATCGACGACAACTAGCGCACGGCATACAAATGGACGTCGGCCCCCTTGTTCGGGAGCCGACGCATGCGCACACTCGCCATCGCAACTGACTGCCGTCAGTCAAAGCCGCCGGAATCATGGCGGCGCGACTCTTCACTCAGCGTAGCCAAGGAGTGCAACTCGGGCGCGCACGGAAGTGCACCTCAGCGCAACCGCGACGCGAACAACGCGCCCGCGATCAGCGCCACCCCGCCGACGATTGCGATCGTCTGCCACGGATTCTCATGCACGTAATCGTCCGCGTCGGACATCGCGACTTCGGCGCGTTCACGCACGACTTCGCGGGTATCGTTCAGGCGGCTGCGCGCGGCGTCCAGCTGTTTGCGCAGCTTGCCGCGCAATGCCACCGCGTCGGCGTGGGTGCCGTCCGCCAGCGTGGATTCGAGTTCGGTCAACAGCGTGCGCAACTCGCCCGCGATGTCTTCGGCCGCATGACGGCTGTGGCGGGCGATGCGCCGCGCGCGCCGGCTCGTGCTGGTCCAGGATTCGCCGAGGGCGTCTCTCGTATTCGGAAGTGCTGTCATGGTCGCTCCGTCGATGAGGGTGAAAAGAGTTCACGCGTTGTCACCAGGACGCGCTAACGCGTCAGAACGCGAGAAACACCGTGAGAACGCAACTTCGGTGCCAAACCCGTAAAGCCCCTCCGGGCGTGGCGCGGGTCAAGAATTCTCCGCAGATATTGCACGAGCCGAGCCGATTTCAGGTCAAATTTACAAATGCTCACGCGTGCGGGGCCGCACCTGGTTCGCCGTACCGCAAATCCCCTTGCTGCGAGCGCAAATAGAAACGCCGTCATCGAATGGATGGCGGCGTTGTCCAAGCCACGAAAATTCGACTACCCTAGCTCTACGCCCCCCATTTCTCGAAGCGTTAGAAACGGTAACCAATGTTGACGTAGGTAACGATCGGGTTCAGCTTGATCTTGGTCTGCGACTGCACGTTCAGTGTGCCGACCGGCGTATTCGCGGCGGTGTTCAGCTTGGCCGTGGTGCTGAGCGGCAAGTAGGAGATCGAGACGCCCGCGAACCAGTGCTGGTTGAACGCGTAGGTGAAACCGGCATTAAACACGGGCTCCCACGAACTATCCGTGGTGACGCTGGTCGGACCATGCAGAACGTTGGCTTCGAAGGCGCTGTTGGTGATCTTTTCGTCCGTGAACCAGATGCGGCTCACCCCGATGCCCAGATACGGACGGAATGCAGCGGTCGGAGCGTTGAAGTAGTACTTGAACAGCAGAGTCGGGCTCCACTGTTTCGCCTGGCCCAGCTTGCCGAATTGTTCGAGGCTGCCGGTGCCGTTCAGATCGAAGGAAGGCGGGTAGCCGATGACGAATTCGGTTGCGATGTGGTCGGTGATGAAGTAACCCGCAGTGAAGCCGATGGTGTCGGCTGAACTGAGTGATGCCCCGGTGTTCGGTTCTGTGATGTTGGTCGGGCTGCCGCCAATGCTTGTCACTCTCAATGGGTCGCTGCTCGATTGAGGCGCAAGATGGAACCAGCCCGTCGTGACGTAAAAACTGCCGGCCGATTGTGCGTGCGCTGCAGTAGTCATGCAGACTAGCGCCGCCATCCCCGTTACGGCCTGTTTTAATTTCATATGTGCTCCTCCAAAAAAGGCCCGCTCATTATGACGAGAACGTTTGAAACAAACCATACGCGGCAGTTAGAGCTTTCTCCCTAAGCGCCGCGCGGTTTCTGGTTGAGCCGCGCCGCGCCGAACCTTGAGCGCATGCGGTTTTTTCGGACCTTCGGGTATGTACCAACGCGACTATTGGATACTCCAGCATGGCACGGCTTGCACGTCTTTATGTCCCTGACCAGCCGCAGCACGTCATCCTTCGCGGGCTCGATCAGCAGCCCGCATTCGTCGACGACCAGGACTACGAGCTCTTCATCGACTGCCTGAAAGCGGCTTCTCGCGACCATCATCTTTCGATCCACGCGTACGCATTGATGCCGGGCGCCGTGCAGCTGCTCGTCACGCCCACGGAAGAGTCGAGCTTGCCCAAGGCGATGCAGGCGGTGGGTCGTCGCTATGTCGCGCATTTCAATCGACGCTACGCGCGCCGCGGCACGCTGTGGGAAGGCCGCTATCGGGCCACCGTGATCGAAGGCGAGCGTTACTTTCTGCTGGCGAGCCGTGTCGTCGAAATGTGTCCGGTGCGCGCGCAACTCGTCAACGCGCCAGAGGACTATCGCTGGTCGAGCTACCGTCATCACATCGGCCTTACGCTCGACAGCCTGATCACCGACCATCCGCTGTACTGGTCTTTGGGCAACACGCCGTTCGAGCGTCAGCGCGCGTACCGCGAATTGTGCGAGCAGCCGCTCGACGAACGCGAAGCCAGCCAGCTGCAGCAGGCTACGCTGAAAGGCTGGGTTCTGGGCAGCGATACCTACCGGGAATGGGCAGCGCGGGCCGCAAACCGGCGTGTCTCGCCGCTGCCGCGCGGGCGGCCGCGCAAGGTCCGCGAAACGCCGCACACGCAATAAAGCGTTTCGCGTCAACGATCTGCAGGAAAACGGCATCGCGCATGCCGTTTTCTTTTGCCCCATTTTGATATGGCACCAATATAAATTGATCGCGATGCACCAATTTGATAATTGGGGTTCAATCAGTACGTTTTATTTGCTATTCCATTGATTCGTCGCGTATATTCCGAATTCCGGCGCTTTTTGATACGCGTAACGCTCAGCATAAAAGGCGCCGTCGTGGTTGCGATGCCAACTGCGGCAATAGAAAAATGGTTTTAACGGCCTGTCCGGCCCCTCACAGACGGTGTCCCCATGAACGACCACCTGCAACCGACTCACCCGGTTCCCGCCGCGCAAGGTCTTTACGACCCGCAAAACGAGCACGACGCCTGTGGCGTCGGCTTCGTTGCTCACATTAAGGGCCACAAGAGCCACGAGATCATCGAGCAAGGCCTGAAGATTCTCGAGAACCTCGACCACCGGGGCGCCGTCGGCGCCGATCCGCTGATGGGCGACGGCGCGGGCATCCTGATCCAGCTTCCGGACGGTTTCTATCGTGAGGAAATGGCCAAACAAGGCGTGACGCTGCCGCCGTACGGCGAGTACGGCGTCGGCATGGTGTTCCTGCCGAAAGAACACGCATCGCGCCTCGCTTGCGAACAGGAGCTCGAGCGTACGGTGAAGGCCGAAGGCCAGGTCGTGCTGGGCTGGCGCGACGTGCCGGTCGACCACACCATGCCGATTTCGCCCACCGTGAAGGCGAGCGAGCCGCTGATCCGCCAGATCTTCATCGGCCGCGGCAAGGACATCATCGTGACGGACGCGCTCGAGCGGAAGCTGTACGTGATCCGCAAGACCGCGAGCCACCGCATCCAGGCGCTCAAGCTCAAGCACGGCAAGGAATACTTCGTCCCGTCGATGTCGGCGCGCACGGTCGTCTACAAGGGGCTGCTGCTGGCCGGCCAGGTTGGCGTGTACTACCGCGACCTGCAGGACGAGCGCACGGTCTCGGCGCTGGCGTTGGTGCACCAACGCTTTTCGACCAACACGTTCCCGGCGTGGGAGCTGGCTCACCCGTACCGCATGATCGCCCACAACGGCGAAATCAACACGGTGAAGGGCAACGTCAACTGGCTGAACGCCCGTACCGGCGCAATCGCGTCGCACGTGCTCGGCGACGATCTGCCGAAGCTGTGGCCGCTGATCTATCCGGGCCAATCGGACACCGCCTCGTTCGACAACTGTCTCGAACTGCTGGTGATGGCCGGCTACCCGCTCGTCCACGCGATGATGATGATGATCCCGGAAGCCTGGGAACAGCACACGCTGATGGACGACAACCGCCGTGCGTTCTACGAATACCATGCCGCGATGATGGAGCCGTGGGACGGCCCCGCTGCAATCGCCTTCACCGACGGCCGTCAGATCGGCGCGACGCTCGACCGTAACGGCCTGCGTCCGGCTCGCTACATCGTCACGGATGACGACCTCGTCATCATGGCGTCGGAAGCGGGCACGTTGCCGATTCCCGAGTCGAAGATCGTCAAGAAGTGGCGTCTGCAGCCGGGCAAGATGTTCCTGATCGACATGGAACACGGCCGCATCATCGACGACAAGGAACTGAAGGACAACCTGGCGAACGCCAAGCCGTACAAGAGCTGGATCGACGCGGTCCGGATCAAGCTCGATGAAATCGAGGCGAAGGCCGAAGACGTCGCGACGGAACGCCGCGAAGCCGCTGCTTTGCTGGATCGTCAGCAGGCTTTCGGCTACACGCAGGAAGACCTCAAGTTCCTGATGGCACCGATGGCGCAAGCCGGTGAAGAAGCGGTCGGCTCGATGGGCAACGACTCGCCGCTCGCGGTCATGTCCAACAAGAACAAGACGCTGTATCACTACTTCAAGCAGCTGTTCGCGCAGGTCACGAACCCGCCGATCGACCCCATCCGTGAAAACATGGTGATGTCGCTGGTGTCGTTCGTCGGTCCGAAGCCGAACCTGCTGGATACGAACAACATCAACCCGCCGATGCGCCTAGAAGTGTCGCAGCCCGTGCTCGACTTCAAGGACATCGCGAAGATCCGCGCGATCGATCAGTACACGGGCGGCAAGTTCAGTTCGTACGAACTGAACATCTGCTACCCGGTGGCTTGGGGCAAGGAAGGTATCGAAGCGCGTCTCGCGTCGCTGTGCGCGGAAGCCGTCGATGCGGTCAAGTCCGGCTACAACATGCTGATCGTGTCGGACCGCAAGACCGACCGCGACAACGTCGCGATTCCGGCGCTGCTCGCCACTGCGGCGATCCACACCCACCTCGTGCAGCAAGGTCTGCGCACGAGCACGGGCCTCGTCGTCGAAACCGGTTCGGCGCGTGAGACGCACCACTTCGCGCTGCTCGCGGGCTACGGCGCGGAAGCCGTGCACCCGTACCTCGCGATGGAAACGCTCGGTCAGCTTGCCAGCGGGCTGAAGGGCGACCTGTCGGCGGAGAAGGCGGTCTACAACTTCACCAAGGCAGTCGGCAAGGGCCTCATGAAGGTCATGTCGAAGATGGGCATTTCGACCTACATGTCGTACACCGGCGCGCAGATTTTCGAAGCGGTGGGCCTGGCTGAAGACCTGGTTCAGAAGTACTTCAAGGGCACGTCGTCGAAGGTCGGCGGCATCGGCCTGTTCGACGTCGCGGAAGAAGCGATCCGTCTGCACCGCGACGCGTTCGGCGACAACCCGATTCTCGCGAACATGCTCGACGCGGGCGGCGAGTATGCGTACCGCGTGCGCGGCGAAGAACACATGTGGACGCCGGATGCGATCGCCAAGCTGCAACACTCGGCGCGCAGCAACTCGTATCAGACATACAAGGAATACGCGCATCTGATCAACGATCAGACCAAGCGCCACATGACGTTCCGCGGCCTGTTCGAATTCAAGTTCGACCCAACCAAGGCGATCCCGCTCGACGAAGTGGAATCGGCGAAGGAGATCGTCAAGCGTTTCGCCACCGGCGCGATGTCGATGGGCTCGATCAGCACCGAAGCGCACGCCACGCTGGCGGTTGCGATGAACCGCATCGGCGGCAAGTCGAACACCGGCGAAGGCGGCGAGGACGCGAACCGTTATCGCAACGAACTGCGCGGCATTCCGATCAAGAACGGCGACACGATGAAGTCCGTGATCGGCGACGAAGTGATTGTCGACATTCCGTTGAAGGAAGGCGATTCGCTGCGCTCGCGCATCAAGCAGGTCGCGTCGGGCCGTTTCGGCGTGACGGCGGAGTACCTCGCGTCGGCCGATCAGATCCAGATCAAGATGGCGCAGGGCGCGAAGCCGGGCGAAGGCGGTCAACTGCCGGGCCACAAGGTGTCGGACTACATCGGCAAGCTGCGTTACTCGGTGCCGGGCGTCGGTCTGATTTCGCCGCCGCCGCACCACGACATCTACTCGATCGAAGATCTGGCGCAGCTGATTCACGACCTGAAGAACGCCAACACGGCGGCAAGCGTGTCGGTGAAGCTGGTGTCGGAATCGGGCGTCGGCACGGTTGCCGCGGGTGTCGCGAAGGCGAAGGCCGATCACGTCGTGATCGCCGGCCATGATGGCGGCACGGGTGCATCGCCGCTGTCGTCGGTGAAGCATGCCGGCACGCCGTGGGAGCTGGGTCTCGCCGAAACGCAGCAAACCCTGGTGCTGAACCAGTTGCGCGGCCGTATCCGCGTGCAGGCCGACGGTCAGATGAAGACCGGCCGCGACGTCGTGATCGGCGCGCTGCTCGGCGCGGACGAGTTCGGCTTCGCGACGGCGCCGCTCGTCGTCGAAGGCTGCATCATGATGCGCAAGTGCCACCTGAACACCTGCCCGGTCGGCGTCGCGACGCAAGATCCGGTGCTGCGTGCGAAGTTCCAGGGCCAGCCGGAACACGTCGTGAACTTCTTCTTCTTCGTTGCGGAAGAAGCGCGCGAGATCATGGCGCAACTGGGCATTCGCAAGTTCGACGACCTGATCGGCCGTGCCGAACTGCTCGACACGAAGAAGGGCATCGAGCACTGGAAGGCGAAGGGTCTCGACTTCTCGCGCGTGTTCTATCAGCCGCAAGTGCCCGCCGACGTGGCGCGCAAGCACGTCGACGTGCAGGACCATGGACTGGACAAGGCACTCGACCACACGCTGATCGAAAAGGCGAAGGCGGCGATCGAGAAGGGCGAGCACGTCTCGTTCATCCAGCCGGTGCGCAACGTGAACCGTACGGTCGGCGCGATGCTGTCCGGCACGATCGCGAAGAAGTACGGCCACGACGGTCTCGCCGACGACACGGTGCATATCCAGTTGAAGGGCACCGCAGGTCAGAGCTTCGGCGCGTTCCTCGCGAAGGGCGTCACGCTGGATCTGGTCGGTGACGGCAACGACTACGTGGGCAAGGGCCTGTCGGGCGGCCGCATCATCATCCGTCCGACCAACGATTTCCGCGGCAAGTCGGAAGAGAACATCATCTGCGGCAACACGGTGATGTACGGCGCGATTGAAGGTGAAGCGTTCTTCCGTGGCGTTGCAGGCGAGCGTTTCTGCGTGCGTAACTCGGGCGCGACGGCAGTTGTCGAAGGCACGGGTGACCACGGTTGCGAATACATGACGGGCGGCACGGTCGTCGTGCTCGGCGAAACGGGCCGTAACTTCGCGGCCGGCATGTCGGGCGGCGTTGCGTATGTGTTCGATCCGGACAGCACGTTCGCGAGCAAGTGCAACAAGTCGATGGTCGCGCTCGATCCGGTCTTGCAACAGGCTGAACAGGAACGTACGGTCGACAAGGGCCTGTGGCACGCCGAGAGCACCGACGAGGCACTGCTGAAGGGGCTCATCGAGCGTCACTTCCAGTTCACCGGTTCGCCGCGTGCAAAAGCGCTGCTCGAAAACTGGGACGCATCGCGCCGTCAATTCGTGAAGGTGTTCCCGACCGAATACAAGCGCGCGCTGGGCGAACTCGCAGCGAAGAAGGCGAACAAGGAAGTGCTCGCCGCCTGATCGCCGCGCTGTTCGTCAGCAGGACGTCACCATTAGCCGTACCCGCCGCCGCTCGGCAACCCGACGCGCGGCGGGTCCAGATCACCCCTAGATACAGATAGAGAAGAGAACCACATGGGCAAGGCAACCGGTTTTCTCGAGTTCGAACGCCGCCACGAGGCGTACGAAGCTCCGCTCACGCGTGTGAAGCACTACAAGGAATTCGTCGCGGCTCTCAGCGACGACGAAGCGAAGATTCAAGGCGCACGTTGCATGGACTGCGGCATTCCGTTTTGCAACAACGGCTGCCCGGTGAACAACATCATCCCCGACTTCAACGACCTGGTGTTCCATCAGGACTGGAAGAACGCGATCGAAGTGCTGCACTCCACGAACAATTTCCCGGAGTTCACGGGCCGCATCTGTCCGGCACCGTGCGAAGCGGCGTGTACGCTCGGTATCAACGACGACCCCGTCGGCATCAAGTCGATCGAGCACGCGATCATCGACAAGGCTTGGGCCGAAGGCTGGGTGGCGCCGCAGCCGCCGAAGCACAAGACCGGCAAGAAGGTCGCGGTGGTCGGCTCTGGCCCCGCGGGTCTCGCTGTCGCGCAGCAACTCGCGCGCGCGGGGCACGATGTCACCGTGTTCGAGAAGAACGACCGCATCGGTGGCTTGCTGCGCTATGGTATCCCCGACTTCAAGCTGGAGAAGTGGCTGATCGATCGCCGCATGCGTCAGATGGAAGCCGAAGGCGTGACGTTCCGCGCCAACGTATTCGTCGGCCGCGCGGACTCGCTGCCGGCCTACATCGGCAACACGTCGAAGGAAACCATCACGCCGGCCGAGCTGAAGGAACAGTTCGACGCAGTGGTGATCGCAGGCGGTTCGGAAACGCCGCGCGATCTGCCTGTGCCGGGCCGCGAGCTCGAAGGCGTTCACTACGCGATGGACTTCCTGCCGCAGCAGAACAAGGTCAACGCGGGCGACAAGGTCGCGAACCAGTTGCTCGCGAAGGGCAAGCACGTGGTCGTGATCGGCGGCGGCGACACGGGTTCGGACTGCGTGGGCACGTCGAATCGTCACGGCGCAAAGAGCGTCACGCAATTCGAATTGCTGCCGCAACCGCCCGAAGAAGAGAACAAGCCGCTCGTGTGGCCGTACTGGCCGATCAAGCTGCGCACGTCGTCGTCGCATGACGAAGGCTGCGAGCGCGATTGGGCGGTTGCGACCAAGCGCCTCGAAGGCAAGAACGGCAAGGTCGAGAAGCTGATCGCCGCGCGCGTCGAATGGAAGGACGGCAAGATGCAGGAAGTGCCGAACTCGGAATTCGAAATGAAAGCCGATCTGGTGCTGCTCGCGATGGGCTTCACGCAACCGGTATCGCCGGTGCTCGAAGCGTTCGGCGTCGACAAGGATGCGCGCGGCAACGTGCGCGCGTCGACCGAAGGCGACAAGGCGTATTACACGTCGGTGGACAAGGTGTTCACCGCCGGCGATATGCGTCGCGGCCAATCGCTGGTGGTGTGGGCGATTCGCGAAGGCCGTCAGTGCGCGCGTTCGGTCGATGCGTTCCTGATGGGTCATTCGGAACTGCCGCGCTAAAACGTCTCCGGCCGGTTTCCGTTGTGGTCCGCGCCCGGCTTGGCGTGACACGGAAACCGGCCACTGCTTGCAGGAAGGGGTGGAGACGACAATGTGCTGAACAACGGCACATAAGCGGTACATCAAAGCGGTGAAAAACAAAGCCGGGCCACCTGAGAGGGTGGACCCGGCTTTTTAGTGTCCCGCGGTTCGCGCGCCTGGCGCGAATGCGCCCTTACTTCCGATACCGCGCTAACGTCAGCCCTTCGAGATCGATCTCCGGTTTGCGCTGCGCGATCAGATCCGCGACCACGCGTCCCGAGCCCATCGACATCGCCCAGCCGGTCGAACCGTGCCCGAGGTTCAGCCACAGATTGTCGACGCCGGATGGTCCGAGCAGCGGCGCGCCATCGGGCGTCATCGGCCGGCGGCCGACCCAGAAATGCGCTGACGTGGGATTGGCCGCGTGCGGGAACCAGTCGGCGAGTACTTTCATCAACGTCTGCAGCGCCTGTTCGCGCAGGGTGGAGTGGCCATTGCCTAGCTCCGCCGTCCCCGCCACGCGCAGGTTGTTGCCGAAGCGCGTGATCGCCGTTTTCAGCGACTCGTCCATCAACGCGGCGCGGGGGGCCTTTTCTTCGTCGGTGACAGGCAGCGTCGCCGAATAGCCTTTCACGGGATAGAGCGGCACTTTCACGCCGAGCGGTGCGAGCAGCGCCGCGCTATCGACGCCCAACGCCACCACCACCGCGTCGGCCTGCCACGCTTCGCTACCGCGCTCACTGTCGACGCGCACGCCGCGCACCGCTCCGCCTTGCACATCGAGCGACGTCACACGCGTGTCGAAGCGAAAGCGCACGCCGTTGCGCTCGCAGATCGCGCGCAGCTCGCGGGTGAAGCGCGCGCAGTCGCCGGCTTCGTCGTCGGGCAGATAGAGACCGGCGAGCGGCATCTGACGGGCCCAGCGCAATCCCGGCTCGATCTCCACACATTGCGCCGCGTTGATTTCCCGATGCGCAATGCCCGCGTCGCGCAGCACCGCGAGCGCTGGTTGAGCGAGTTCGAGGTCGTACTCGCTGCGAAACAGTTGCAGATAACCCTGGCTGCGGCCGTAATCGAACGGATGGCGGCCACGAAACTCATGCAGACAGTCGCGGCTGTAGTAGGCGATGCGCTGCATCCGCTGTTTGTTGACGCGAAAGCGTTCGAGGTCGCATTCGCGCAGCCAGCGCGCGATCCAGCGCCATTGCGCGGGATTGAACGTGGGCCGGAAGATCAACGGGGAGGCGGGCTTGAACAGGTATTTGAGGATTTTGGCCGGCATGCCCGGCGCGGCCCACGGCGTCACATAGCCCGGGGCGATCACGCCGGCGTTGCCGAAACTGGTGGAGAGCGCGACGTCGGGTTCGCGCTCGATCACCGTGACGTCGCCGCCCTGCTGGCACAGGTAAAAAGCGCTGGCGACGCCGATGACGCCGCCGCCGAGAACAATCGTTTTCATGTGTGTGTACTGCAAATTCGGGCGAATGCCGGCGATTTCAGATGGCCGCGCGTGTCGAGCCGAGCACCTTGCCCTTGGTTTCCGGCAGACACAGCGCGGCGACGATCACGAGCAGATAGCCCGAGCCGGCCACGATGCCCATCGCCTTCACGAGCGTCATGGTTTGCGACAGTGTACCGACCAGAATCGGGAAGAACGAGCCGAGCCCGCGTCCCAGGTTGTAGCAGAAGCCCTGGCCCGAGCCGCGTATCTCGTTCGGATAGAGCTCCGACAGATACGCGCCGACGCCCGCGAAAATGCCTTGCACGACGATCCCGAGCGGGAAGCCGAGTGCGAGCATCATGACGTCGGTGACCGGCAGCATCGTGTAGACCATGCCGAGCACGAACGAGCCGATTGCGAACAGCACGAACGACGCGCGCCGGCCGATCCTGTCGCACAGAATCGCGCCGACGATATAGCCGGTGAACGACCCGACGATCAGCACGATCAGATAGCCGCTGGTGTTGAACACCGACAGATGGCGCACGGTCTTCAGATAGGTCGGCAGCCACGTGGTGATCGCGTAATAGCCGCCGAGCATGCCGGTGCACAACGCGCTGCCGAGCAGCGTGGTCTTCACGTGAGCGGCCGAGAAAATCTGCATGAAGTGCGAGGTGTCGAAGCCGCTGTCGCGCGCGCGGCGTGTCTCGAGATAGATCTCGGGATCGCTCACATTGCGGCGGATGTAGATGATCCACGCCGCGGGCAGCAGGCCGATCCAGAAGCACGCGCGCCATGCGTGCTGTTCGGGCAGCAGCGCGAAGGCGGCCCAATAGACGATCGCCGCCGCGGCCCAGCCGAACGACCAGCTGCTTTGCACGGTGCCGACCGCCTTGGCGCGATGCTGCGGCGAGCGGATGGTTTCGGCCATCATGATCGTCACGACCGACCACTCACCGCCGAAGCCGATGCCTTGCAGCGTGCGGGTCGTGAGCAGTTGCCAGAACGAGTTCGTGAAGCCCGACAGAAAGGTGAACACCGCGAAGGTGGCGATGGTCCACTGCAACACGCGGATACGGCCATAGCGATCGGCGAGAATGCCGGCGAGCCAGCCGCCGATGGCCGACGAGATCAGCGAGCTGGTGGCGATCATGCCGGCTTCGCTTTTGGTCATGCCCCAGGTCGCGATCAGCGTCGGAATGAGGAACGAGTAGATCATGAAGTCGAAAGCATCGACCGCGTAGCCGCCGAAGCCGGCGTAAAGCGTGCGGCGCTCGCGCGCGGTCAGCTCGGTGAACCATTGGAGAGAAGGCATGTTGTGTTGTGGTCTCCAGGTCTTTCTGCCCGCGGAGGCTTGATAGTAGGGTGGTTGTATTCTACGGGGATGCGGCGTCCTGCGGCCAGTTGTGGTCAAAAATGGCAGCGGCGGTAATCGCTGATAAGCGCCGATAACCGGCGATAAGAGACGCAAGCAGGTGGAAACGAGTCCGGAAACATGCCGCGCGCCTCTGGCTGGCCGATCGCACCGCCGCCAGTGGGCAAACGCACATCTGCTCTTCCCTTACGAACTACTACTGTGTAACGCAAAAGATATTGACCACCGTTAAACTTCGCTTGCAGCCTCGATGCTGCGAATCGCTCCCTCACGCCCGCGCCAGCCACGCCTCATGCCCGCAACCGCGAAATCCTGCTCGCCGTCCCGCCGCTCAGCGAGTTCGATCGTGAGGGAAGCCCGTGGCGCGCGCGGTGCAGTCTCCATGTCGCGCAGGGGCTTCCTCAAGGGCTCCGCGCACGTGGTGCTCGCCTCCGGTCTGGGCGGCGCGTTGCTGTCGGCGTGCGGCGGTGGCGATCTCGACACCGAACTGCCCCAGACTCCGCGTCTTGCGTCGGTCAGCAACTTTCGCGATCTGGCGGGCGTGGGCGCCGGTTACGCGACCGTCGATGGCAAACGGATGCGCCGTGGCGCGTTCTATCGCGCGAATGTGCTGACGCTGAGCAGCGCCGATGAAACCGCGATCGACAAGCTCGGCATCGCGTCGGTCTACGATCTGCGCACGCCTGGCGAAATCGCGCGGCAAAACGACGTGCTGCCGGGCGGCGTAACGCCGCAAACGCTCAACGTGCTCGGCATCAGCGACTTCGTCGTGCCTGTGATGGATACGGCGGCGGCCGCCACCGCGTTCATGGAAGCGCAAGCGCGCGGCTATGTGACGGGCGCCGCGCAGCGAGCCGCGTACGGCACGCTCCTGACGCGTCTTGCCGACGGCGCCGGCGCGCAACTGTTTCATTCCAAGGCGGGTAAGGATCGCGCTGGCTGGGTCGCGGCGCTCTTGCTCAGCATCGCCAACGTGCCGCTCGACGTCATCACGCAGGACTATCTGCTCAGCAACACTTACCTGGCGGCGTCGCTCGACGAGCAGACCGGGACGTTGCGCGCGCAGGACGGCGAGGCCGCCGTCGCGATCCAGATGCCGTTGCTGGAGGTTCAGGAGAGTTACCTGCAAGCCGGTTTCGATCAGGTGCAGATCAGCTACGGCACGATGGCGAACTATCTGACGCGCGGCCTCGGCATGTCGCAAGCGACGATCGATATGTTGCGCGCCCGGCTCGTGAGCTAAGGCGCGTCAAAGATTCGCGCAACCCCAGGCGAAAAAAAGTCCGCCCCAAGTAACCAGGCGGACAGAGAAGGGCGGCATCGAGGTTGCCGTCGCCGACTATAAGGCCGCAGTCATCGCGAGGATCCATCCCGTAAGGACGCGTAAGCGGTCAGGTTCGCCGTGCCGCTTCGCCCGCTGTCACGCGATCGGCGCGGCGACCGGCAATTCGATCCGCACTTCCAGTCCGCCTTGCAGGTGATTGCGCACATGACAACGTCCGCCGCGATCGTGCGCGAGCCGCGCGACAATCGCGAGGCCGAGTCCGCAGTGGCCTTCGCCGCCACGCGCGGCGTCGAGCCGGACGAACGGCTTCATCGCCGCGGCGATGCGCTCGTCCGGAATGCCCGGACCGTGGTCGCGCACGCTGATCACCCAATGCCGGTCGTCGCGCGCGGTGGTGATCTCCACCGGCGGCGTGCCGTGTTCGAGCGCGTTGTCGACGAGGTTCGTCACGAGCCGGTCGAGCAGCGTGCGCGGCAGCGTGAACGAGGCGCCCGCGCGCAGATCGAGCGTGAAAAGCGGTGCTTCCGTGTTGTCGCCGGAAGTATCCCCGGACGAGAACTGCTCCCGTAAGAATTCTTCGACTTCGACCGGCGGCCCCGCATCGGCGGATTGGCCGGCGAATTCGAGAAACTGCTGGACGATGTTGGTCAGCGAGTCGACATCGCGAATCAGACCGGCGCGTTCGTTCTCCGCCACCAGCACGCTTGCGCGCAACTTGAGCCGCGTGAGCGGCGCTTTCAGATCGTGTGCGACGCCGGCCAGCATCACCGCCTGATCGTCGCCGGCTTCATTCAGGCGCCGCATCATGTCGTTGAACGAACCAATCAGATCGCGCAACTCGCGTGGGCCCTGCACGGTCACCGGTTCAGGCCGCCCGCCCGAGCCGAACGCGCGTGCGGCGGTGGCGACGCGCGACAGCGGCCGCTGCATCTGCCAGACCGCGAATAGCGAAAGAATCAGGGCGGCGAGCAGCATCGACGCACCTTCGACGACAAAACGCGGGCGCGGCGGCACATCGACCGGCACGACCACCCAGTTCGACTTGCCGGGGAACAGTACCCAGAGTTGCGGTGGATGCAGGTCGTCGACGGCGATCTGCGTGCCGGGCGGCAGATTCTCCCGCAGATGCCGGCTCAGTTCGACCAGCGGATGAGCCGTGGGCGTGCGCAGATGCACGCTCGCCGGCATGTTCCAGGTGGGGACCAGATGCACGCGCAAGGCCGGCGGAAGCGCC
The DNA here is from genome assembly GCF_012275575.1 of Paraburkholderia sp. SG-MS1. Lineage (GTDB taxonomy): Bacteria > Pseudomonadota > Gammaproteobacteria > Burkholderiales > Burkholderiaceae > Paraburkholderia. Next base: position 52,421 of record NZ_NPIH01000105.1, read on the forward strand.
GTGCCTTTCATCGGCTCGCCGTTGATGGCTTGCAGCACCAGCAGGATGCCGCGTGCGAAGCCGTCGATTTCGTGGCGCGGCGGCTGCATCACCACCAGCACGAACCAGCCGGCCTGAATCGCGAACAATACCGCCGCAGACAGCAACGCCATTCTGCCGAACAGCGTGTTCAGCGGATTTTTCATGCGCTTGGAGCGGCCTCGTCGGCGAAGGGCGAAGCGTTGGCGTCGGGCACGAAGACGTAACCCTTGCCGCGCACCGTCTGCACGTAGCAGGGGTTGGACGGATCGTCCTCGATCACCCGGCGCAGGCGCCAGATCGGCACGTCGAGACTACGGTCGCGGAACGCGAGATTGTCGCGATGCACGAGGTCGTGAATCAGCACGCGCGACAGCACCTTGTACGGATTGTTGACGAATATCTTCAGGAGCGCGAACTCACTGTCGCGCAACGGCAGCTTCGAATCCTCGCGCGACAGCGAACGGGTCGCAAAGTCGAGTTCGAATGGGCCGAAGCGATAGCGCTTGCGGGCTTCCGGCGCGCTGGTGGTGCTCGGTCCGCGACGGCGCAGCACGGTCTGGATGCGTGCGAGCAATTCGCGCGGATCGAACGGCTTGGTCAGGTAGTCGTCCGCGCCGAGCGAGAGCCCGACGATGCGGTCGGCCACCGTACCGCGCGCGGTCACGAAGATCACCGGGATGTCGTCACCGGCCGCGCGCAGCGCGGTGAGCGCGCGCAGGCCGTCGGTGTTCGGCATCATGATGTCGAGCACGACGACCGACGGCCGTTCACGTTCGAGCCGGCGCTGGAGATGGGTGCCGTCGTGCAGCACGGACGCGTCGAAGCCGTTCGATTGCAGAAACTTGCATAGCAGATCGCGTACGACCGGATCGTCGTCGACGATAAGGACCTGTGGATTCATGGCGAAATTCTAGACTGGGGCGCGCAACGCGCGATCGACTCTTTTCTTACCAATGCTTACGATGCGCCGCGCGGTTCGGGACGACTCGCGTGCCAAGGCCGCTGCTGAAGGCTCACAGCATATTTCAGCGAGGCTGGATCGGGGCAGTCGCGCGCAAACCGCGCCACATCGGCGCCGCCCCGCCGATAAAAAATAACCGCGCGATTGCACCGTTGCAAGCATTGCAATCGATGGCAACGACTCGGAACGGCTCGTAAGAACCGCCGGAAAGCGCGCTTTGCTTCGTGCATCGCCGATGCGAGCGCGGCGCGATGATCCGCCGTGCAGTACGTTGCGCCGCATGCCGGAGACAGCCTTGATGCGTTGGACCACGGCCGGTGGCGTGAAATCGAAACCCGGTGCCATGCGAGGCTCATCATGACCATTCACAGCAACCTCAGTTCGACTCACCTTCCTTCGCTTACGTCCACGACCGCGAGGGACAAACCCGCAAGCGCCAGCAACCCGGCCGCAAGTGCGCAGCCGCAGGAGAGCGCCACCCGCGCGCAGCCGTCGCCGCCGGCCGGGCTCGTCGGACACAACGTCAATACGACAGCCTGATCCCACGAGGCCTGTGTGTCGACTACGAGAATTTTTGACCGCCTCGTCCGTGCCGCCGCGTGGTTGACACTCGGCGCGGCGCTGCTGCCGCTTGGCGGCTGCGCCGTCGCCGCGCTGCCGTGCCGGCTGACTTCGGCCACGCTGAAGATCATCCCGGTCGTTGGCCATGCCGCGGCCACGCCATTCGATATGTGCTCCTCCGCAATCGACTGAACCATGACACTCACACGGATTGTTTGCGCGCTGGCGCTATTGGGCGGCATCGTTTCGTCGGCCGCTGGTGCACAACCCGCCGCACAGGCCGCCGCGCGTGAAGCGAAGGCGGTAGGCGCCGCGCCGAACAACGGGTCCGCCGAGGCGTCCGTCAACACCCCGTTCAACGCGCGCCGGCGCTCGCAGGACGCGCCGTTTGCTTTTCGCGGCGTGGCGCTCGGCATCACGCTCGACGAATTTCGCGCGGGTTCGACCGTGCGGGCGACGCCAATCGGCAGCGTGCCCGTCTGCGAGACCGATGTGCAGGCGGGCACGCTCGGCATGCGGCTGAAATCGCGCGAAAGCCTGATGGTCGCGTGCCGGTGGGCGCATCGGGTGGATGATCGCTGGGCGATGTCGCAAGCGGTGGTGGACGGCGCGCCGGCGCTCGAGCACGTGCTGCGCTTCGCGCGGACCGACGCGCAGAGCGCGCTGCGTTTGTACGAGATTTCGTTCGTGATCGACGAGCTGACCGCCGAGGACTTGCGCGACGCACTCGAGGATCGCTACGGCCCGCCGCGTCTCGCGACGCAGAACGTGGCGGCGTCGGGTGCGATGCCGACGTACGTGTGGGAAAACGCGGCGAGCTCGATCACGTTGTGCTTTTTGCCGGGCAGCCGCAACGGCACGCTCACTTATCTGCTGAAGGGTTCGGATGCGTGGGTGAAGTCGGTCGTGCGGCAGTGGCAGGCGAGCGGCGCGGAGGCGGGCTGATGAAACGCTCAGATCGTCGACGCGAGGGGGCCATGGTGCATTCACGCCGGCCGAGCCCGTTCGGAACCCGGCCCATCCGGCCGATCCCTTTCAAGGAGCACGCATGTTCGCGCTACGTGTCACGGTCGCGCTAGGCGCGGCGGTTTGTCTCGCCGCTTGCGCGGGCCATCAGCAGAACTCGATCGTCGAGACGCCGATGGCGCCGCCGCTCGCTTCGGCGCCGCTGAACGTCAACACGCAAGGCGCGATCTATCAGGCGGGCACGCCGCTGCTGCTTTACGAAACGCCGCGCGCCCAGCACATCGGCGATGTGCTGACAATCCGTCTCTCGGAATCGTATAGCGGGAACAACAGCTCGAGCGCGGCGGCGAGCCGCGCGAGCAGCATCACTGCCGACGCCGCCGATCATTCGAGCAACGCCGCCGCGCGGCTCGCGAGGCTGTTCAACATCGGCTCGGCGAGCACCGACTACAAAGGCCAGGGCAGCCTCACCGACGTCAGCGGCATGACCGGCACGCTTGCCGTCACCGTGATCGGCACGATGTCGACCGGCAATCTCGTGGTGTCGGGCGAGAAGCTGATCGCCATGAGCGGCAACCGCGACCGGTTGCGGCTGTCGGGCATCGTCAATCCGAAGGATATCGAAGCAGGCAATTACGTCGCGTCGAGCAAGGTCGCCAACGCGCGCATCGAGCAGGCCGGGGTGGGCATGGTGTCCGACGCCACCACGATGGGCTGGCTGCAGAGAATGTTCCTGAGCGTGCTGACTTTCTGACGTTTGGACACGTGGCGCGGCGGCTCGCCTGCCGCGCCGCGTCAGGCGAGCGCAGCGCTTCGTTCCGCCGCGCCGATCTCGCCGTCCGGCACGAACACATAGCCGCGTCCCCACACGGTTTGCACATAGCGCGGCTCGGACGGGTCCACCTCGATCAGCCGGCGCAAACGCCAGATCGACACGTCCAGACTGCGGTTGCGATGCGCCTCGCTATTGCCGTGCAACTTCTCCAGCAATTGCGAGCGTGTGAGCACGGTCATCGCGTGGGTGACGAACACCTTGAGCATCGCGAATTCGCTCGAACGCAGCGTGATGCGCTCGCCGTCGCGGCGTAGTTCGCGCGCCGGGAAATTCACTTCGAAACGCCCGAAATGATAGGGCGCGCGCTGCTCCGGCGCACTCGGTGCAATCGAGCCGCGCCGGCGCAGCACCGTGCGAATGCGCGCGACGAGTTCGCTCGGCTCGAACGGCTTGCCGAGATAGTCGTCGGCACCGAGTTCGAGACCTATCACACGGTCGATCGTATCGGCGCGCGCGGTCAGCAGGATCACGGGGATATCGTCGCCGGCGACGCGCAACGCGCGCAGCGCGCTGATGCCGTCGAGCTCCGGCATCATGATGTCGAGCACGATCAGCGCGGGACGCTCGTCCTGCAATTGGCGCTGCAGCGCCATGCCGTGTTCGAGCGTGGCGACCTTGAAGCCGCGCCCCTGCAGATATTCGCTGACGAGCTCACGTACGACGGGGTCGTCGTCGACGACAAGAATGGTTTGGTTCATTCAGGGCATCTTAGTGATGCGCGCGCGCGGAGCAAAGCGCGCGATACTTTCGAATCCTTTCTCGCGTAAGACAAAGCAAGCAGCCGGCGCTCAGTTCGCCTGCGACGTTTGGATGGTCTGCGGCGGCGAGCGCGCGAAGTCGGTCTGATCGATCACCATCCGGTCGATCAGACCGCTGAGCTTGGTCGATGCGGAAGAGAAGCGGTCGGTGTTGAGGCCGCCGGTCTGATAACGCGCCGTGACGAGGATGCGGCCGTTCTGGATCAGCGTCAGATCGATGATCGACAAATACTGGATCGATTCGTCGCTGAACGAGCGGCGGCCATAGTCGATCGCGGCGTTGTAGACGAGCCGCGCCTCGCAGCCGGCGGGCGAGGTGCCCGGATTGTAGACGTCCGAACGAATGCCGCGCCGGTCGAGCGCGAGTTGCAGCGCCGGCACGAAATCGCCGACCGACACTGTCTGGTTCACTTCGATGCAGACGTGATGCAGGTCGGCCGGCCTGCCGTTGACGAAGGTCGGCGACGAGTAGTTCGCGGCGATCGCGTAGCCCGCCTGAATCACCGAGCCGGTGGCGTCGGCCGCCTGGATCAGCGTCCATGCACAGCCGTTCAGCCCGAACGCGAGGGGAGCGGCGACGGCCAGCCACGCGCACGGTCGCCGCAGCCGGACCCATGCGGCCCGTGAGGGTCGCGTGAAGCGGGCGTCGACGCGCATGCTCGGCGTGAGGGTCATGAGAGCGGATGCCGGGTGGCGGTGAGAAACGCGGCTGATCGCGTTGGATCGCAACGGAGAACGGCGCTTGCGCGAACGCTCAGCGCGTGACGCGCAGGCGCAATTCGTTTTGCCCTTGCACGCTGGCCGTGACGCTGACGCGCCGCTCCGCCGTGGTCACGATGAAATGCTGGCGCGTCGGCGTGTTGACGTCGTGCACGACGTTCGAGAAGCAAGCCGCGATGTCGGCGCCGAATTCTTCGAGCGGATCGTTGATCACGCCGTCGGCTTCCCAGTGCGCGCGCCAGTGGCAGTCGTACGTGTGCGCGTTGGCACGGCAGTCGTCGGCGGTCGATACGCCCGGCAGTTGCGCGGCGGGCTGGCTGCGCAATTGCTTGAAATCGTCGGCGTCGACGATGTGTTTGAGCACGGGGCAAACGTCCGCGGGCTCGTTCGGTTGAGTGGCCTGCGCTGCGTGCGCGGTGCTCGCGACCAGCAACGCTGCGCCGAGGGCGAGCGCGAGGCGCTGGGTCAAAGGATGGGAGCGGCGATCGAATGACATGGGCAAAAAGTCCGGTAACAGTGAATGACGTTGGGGCGAGGACGGGATCGGCCCGCATGACTATCGTCGCCGCCGGAAGGCATTTCCAAAGCGCGGAACAGCTTGCCCGCTTCGCAAATGCTTTCGATCTCTTCTCGGGTGTTTCCGGATGTTGCGGGGTGTTGTGGTGCGGCGAAGGGAAGGTGTGCCGCGGGGACGCGTGTGGCGGGAGTTGTCCCTTTGCGCAGTGGCTTGCTGCGATTGCCGCTCAGCCGAGCGTAAGACCGCCATCGATATGAATCACCTGCCCGGTGATATGGCGCGCTTCGTCGGAGAGCAGGAAGGCGATCAGCGCGGCGACATCCGCAGGCTCGGCGACGTGGCCGAGCGGCGTCGCTTCGGCGGCGCGCGTCCACGCCGACGCATTCTCCGCGCTCGGGCCGCGATCCTTGCGGGTGTACCCGGGTGCCACGCAGTTGACGGTCACGCCGTGTGGCGCCAGTTCCGCGGCGGCGGTCTTGGCCAGCGATTCGAGCGCCGCTTTCGCCGCCGCTGTCGCGGCAAACGGCGCGTCCGCGCGATAGCGGTGCGCAACGAACGAACTCAGCGCGATCACGCGAGCACGCTTCGACGTTTCCAACGCAGGGGTTGCGCGTTTGACGAGCGCCGCGAACGCGGCCGGCATCGCAGCGAAGGCGGCGCCGAACGTGTCGGGGTCGAGCGCGTTGAGGGTCTGGCGTTGCGCGTGCCCCGCGTTGGCGACCAGTTGATCGAGTGCGCCAAAGTGTGCCAGCGTCTGGTGGACGACGTGGTCCGCGGCGCCGCGTTCGGCGAGGTCGCCGAACACCGTCGCGCAGCTTGCGCCGCTTGCGCGGCACTCGGCAGCGACCCCGGCAAGCCGCTGGCGGGCGGCGTCATCGGCGCCACGGGCGTGCAGCATGAGTGCGGCGTGCGGCGCGGCGATGCGCCGGGCGAGCGCCGCACCGATGCCGGAGCCCGCGCCGGTAATCAGCACGACGCGTTCATCAGGGTGGGCTGCACTCACGTCGCGGAGATCGCTCACGATGATCAGGCCGCGACCGCTTCGCCCGCACGTTCGACGTCGAGCGTTTCGTCGTGGAACGCAGCCAGCGATTCGCGATGCGCAACGCTGACGATCGCCGCCTTCGGCAGCCGCTCCGTGAACAGGCGATAGAGACGCGCTTCGTTTTCCGCGTCGAGCGCGCTGGTGGCTTCATCGAGGAACAGGTAGTCGGGCTTGTGCAGCAGCACCCGTGCGGCGGCGAGGCGCTGCTGTTCACCCGGCGACAGGATGCGGGTCCAGTGCCCGGACTCTTGCAGGCGGTCGGCGTACTCCGACAGATGGCAGGTGACGAGCGCTTCGCGGCATTCGTCGTCGGTGTAGGCGGTAGCCGAGGACGGGTAGGCGAGCGCCGCTTTCAGCGTGCCGATCGGCATGTAGCTGACCTGCGGGATGAACATCATGCGCGCGTTGACCGGCGCGTCGATCGAGCCGTCCCCGAACGGCCACAGGCCGGCGAGCGCGCGCATCAGCGTGCTCTTGCCCGCGCCGGACGGACCGCGCACCAGCCAGCGCGAACCCGGTTGAATCGCGATATCGCGGATGCGCGACAGCGGGTTGCCGTTCGGCAGCGCGAGCTTGAGGCCTTCGGTGGAAAGCTGATCGGCGTCGACGAAATGCAGGTTGATGCCGCCATGCTCGGTGGCCGGCGAGACCGACTCCTTCAGACGCGGCGCGTGGACGACACGGCGGAATTCGCGCAACCGGTTCACGGTGGCGCGCCACTCGACGAGGCTCGCGTAACTGTTGATGAACCACGAGAACGAATCGCTGACCGTGCCGAATGCACTCGAAATCTGCATCAGGACACCGAAGGTGAACGCGCCTGCGAAGTAGCGCGGCGCGGCGACCACCAGCGGAAAGATGATCGCGATCTGGCCATAGAAGCTCAGCACGAAAGTGAGCCGCTTGGTGTACTTCATCACCTGCCACCAGTTGTCGCGGATGCGGCCGAACAGCGAGTGCGCGTTCGACTTCTCGGTGTCCATGCCGTTGTAGAACGCAATCTGTTCGGCGTTCTCGCGCAGCCGGATCAGGCCGAAACGGAAGTCCGCCTCGACTTTCTGCGCCTGGTAGTTGATCGACACGAGCGGATGGCCGACCTTCTGGATGATCAGCGAGCCGACCACCGCATAGAGCGCCGCGGCCCACACCATGTAGCCGGGAATCTGCAAAGGCATGCCGCCGAGCGAGAGGGTCAGCGCACCGGCCAGCGACCACAGGATCGTGATGAACGACACGAGCGTGACGACCGTGGACAGCAGGTCGAGCGTGAGAGACAGCGTGGTGGTGGCGAACGACTGCAGATCGTCGCTGATCCGCTGGTCGGGGTTGTCGGCGAGCCGGTCGCGTTCGATCCGGTAGAAGGCGCTGTCGTGCAGCCACTCGTTCAGATAGCGCGTGGTGAGCCACTGGCGCCAGCGGAAGCCGAGCATCTGACGCAGATAGCGCCCGTACACCGCGAGGATGATGAAGCCGAACGCGAGTCCCGAGAACACCATCAGCAGATGCGGGAAATCGCGCACGTTCTTGGTTTGCAACGCGTTGTAGAAGTCGGCGCTCCAGCGGTTCAGGCGCACGTTGATCCACACGACGAGCAGGTTCATCACGATGATCGCAATGAGCAAGCCCCACGCCGTCTTGCGTTCTTCGGAAACCCAGTAGGGTTTGATCAAGCTCCAGGCGGAGACTTTTTCGTCGGGCGGTAGCGCGGGGCTGGCGGAAATATTGGGTGTCATGAGCGTCCTGATGAAGTGCAGGCCCGAAGTGCTGATCCGAAGCGCCGACCCGACTCCGGCCGGCCCATGTCGGGCTATTGCGTCGCAGCGCGGCCCAATGTCGGGCCGCGCTGCGACGGCGGTGCGATACCTGCCCGGGCGTCGTGTTCCGGCGAACGCGCGTCCGGGCGAGCGCCCGATTCTGGCGTGAGGCCCTTAAGCGAAAATTAATTTTCGCTTAAGGGTTTCACCCGGCGCCGCCCGTCGCGCATGCAGCCATGCGCGCTCGCGGCATCCGGTCCTGGCATTGTGCCAGAGCGCTGGCTGAGCCCGCATCGATGCAACGAAACACGGTGCCGGATCAAACGCTAGCTGCCGGCGCGCCGCTGGTTTGCGGGCGCCGCGCCTTTTATGGTCTAATGACCTGCGACGAAACAGGGGTGCTTCGCCCACAGGCGGCTTGATTTCCAGGCTGCGGCGGCGAGGCTGAGAGAGACCCTTTGCACCCGATCCGGGTAATACCGGCGCGGGAAGTTTCCGGAAGCAGCCAGTCTTCCATTCCCCGCCGGATGGCGTCCGTACCTTGGTACGCGCGTATTGTCCGGCCGGCTTCACCCGCCGGTTTCGTCCTGGGTACGTGCGTTTTTTTGCCGTACGGAAAGGACTCGATGACCGCCTATTCTTCAGATATGTGTTTTGCTCTCCGCTACGTCGCTATCGGCGCGGCGTGCTTCAGCCTTGCTTGCCGCCGCGGAGCGGAGCACACGCGGGAGTCCGCGCGATGAACCGGTCCGCCCAACCTGATTTCGCCGTTCTCGGCGGCGGTCTTTGCGGCCGGCTCGTCGCATGGCGCCTGGCGGGCGAGGGACATCGCGTGGCGCTGTATGAGCGCGGCGACGCCGCCGGCTCGCAGGCCGCCGCGTGGGTCGCCGCGGCGATGCTGGCGCCGCTCGCCGAAGCCGCCAGCGCCGAGCTGCTCATCACGCGCCTTGGCGCGAGTTCGCTGGATACCTGGCCGCAGGTGCTGGCCGAATTGCCCGAGCCGGTATTCTTCCAGCGCAATGGCACGCTGGTCGTCTGGCATCATGCCGACCGCACCGAAGCGCCGCTGTTCGAACGCCGGGTGCGCTCGAACGCGCCGGCCGACCTGCTCGACGGCGGTTTCGTGACACTGGCCGGCGCGCAGATCGGCGCGGCCGAGCCCGCGCTGGCGGGCCGCTTCAATCAGGGCTGGCTCTTGCCGCGCGAAGGCCAGCTGGACAATCGCCAGGTGCTGGCCGCGTTGGCCGCGGGCCTCGCCGAACGCGGCGTCGAAACCCACTGGAACACGCCCGTCGACGAACAGTCGCTGCCGCCCGCGCGCGTCACGATCGACTGCCGGGGCCTCGGCGCGAAGCCCGTGCTGCCCACGCTGCGGGGCATTCGCGGCGAAGTCGCGCGGGTGCATGCGCCCGGTATCAACCTGACACGCCCGGTTCGGCTGCTGCATCCGCGCTACCCCCTCTATATCGCGCCGAAGCAGAACGACCTGTACGTGATCGGCGCCACCGAAGTCGAAGGCGAGGACATGTCGCCGGTCAGCGTGCGCTCGGCGCTCGAATTGCTGAGCGCGGCGTTTTCGGTGCATCCGGGCTTCGGCGAGGCGCGCATCCTCGAACTGAATTCGCAATGCCGCCCGACCTTGCCGGACCACCGTCCGGCGCTCCTGTGGGACGGCGCGCGGACGTTGCGCGTGAACGGGCTGTACCGGCACGGTTACATGATCGTGCCGGAGGTCGCCGACGAAGCGGTGCGCTTTGCTTCGGCGCTGCTCGACGGCCGTATCGGCGATGCCGACGCGTTCGCCGACTGGCGCCGCGACGCCCGCTGGAGCGAGCTTTTCCAACAGGACTCCGCGCGGGAGCCGGCATGAGCGTCGCGCGCTCCCATGCCGCTCGCCCGCCGCTTTCGCCATCGATTGAACCGTATTCGAACACCATGGACATTCATATCAATCAAAAGCCGTTGTCGCTGCCCGAAGGCGCGACCGTCGCCGATGCGCTCGTCGCGTACGGCGCGCGCCCGCCATTCGCGGTTGCGCTGAACGGCGATTTCGTCGCACGCACGCAGCATGCGGCGCGC
>NZ_NPIH01000106.1 GCF_012275575.1 Paraburkholderia sp. SG-MS1
GAGCGCCTGATTCGCGAGCGATTCGGCGTAGCTATTCTGCCTGGCGCCGACCGCGGCGGGGATCGCCGCCTGCAGCAGGTTCAGGTCGTCGGGGCGGCGCTGCAGTGCGACGCGGTAGCTCGCGAGCGCGTTGCGATCGTCGCCGGCGCTCGAATAGAGGCGGCCGAGCGCGGCCTGCAGCTCCGGATTGTCGGGCATCGCCGCGAGCCACGGCGCGATCACGTCGTAGGCGCTCGCGAGATCGCCTCGCTGACGTACCGCATCGGCCTGCTTGATGACGATGCCGAGATTCAGGTTGCCGAAGTCGGTGCGCTGCTGCGGCGTCAGCTGCAGCGACGCGAGCCGGCGCATCACCATGCCGAGTTCGGCTTCCTGTCCGGTCGCGGACAGAATGCCCGCGTACTGCAGCAGCAGATCGGTATTGCCGGGCGCGGCGTTCATCGCGCCGCGCATGAGGCTAAGCGCGCGGTTCGGGTCGCCCGCCTGCTGATAGGCGCCGGCGATCACGCCGATCAGCTCGGGGCTGGTGCCGGCCACCGGCTCCGCGGCGCTCAGCGTGGCGAGCGCCTGCTGCGTCTGAGCGTTGCGCGCGAGCCGCGTCGCGATGTCCGCCTGCTGATGCACCCACAGGCGGTGCTGCAAGGTGGTCATCGCGTCGGTGCGTTGCGCGACCGGAATGCGTTCGAGCTGCGCGAGCCCCGCGCTCCAGTCCTGGGTTTCCGCCGACAGCAGCGCACTCGCATACAGCGCGTCGGTCATGTCGGGATGGGCGGCGAGCAGGCCGTCCATCATGCTGCGCGCGTTGGCGACCGCGCCCTGGCGCACGTAGATGCGCGCGAGGTCGAGGCGCAGCCAGGGATCGTCGGGCGTGTTCAGCAGCGCGTCTTCGAACAGGCTGCGCGCGCTGCCGAGATCGCCGCGCGCTTCGGCGGCGCGCGCCTGGGCGGCCTGCGCCTCGCCGCGCAGACGGTTGATGCCGCCTGCCTTCGATTGCTGTTCGGTGTTCAGCCGATTGGCGAACTGCAACGCCTCGTCGCCGCGCCCTTGCGCGGCGAGTGCACCAACCAGCCCACGAATCGCGTCGGGGTTGTCGGCCTGGCGGCGCAGCGCCATCCGGTACGCCTGCTCCGCGCCGGCCGCGTCATGGTTCGCGAGCAGCATTTCGCCGAGCAGCACCTGTGCGGTGACGTCGGACGGATTCAGGGCGATCGCCCGCTCGAACAGGGCCTTCGCCTTCGCGAACTCGCCGTTGCTGCGCGCGCCGATCGCGTCGCTGGTGTAGGTCCAGTAGGTCGCGCTGTCGAGTGCGGTTTTCCAGCGCGCCGCATTGCCGCCGCGCGAGGCGCGCTCCAGATAGTTGCGCGCTTCGGCGAAATGTTCCTGCTTCAACGCGGCGATGCCCATGCCGCCGAGCGCATCGGGATCGTTCGGACCGCGCGCGAGCACCGACGAGAACTTCGCGCGCGCAGTGGCGATGTCGTTGCGATCGAGCGCGGCGAAGCCGTCGGCGATCACGCGGCCACGCGCGTCGACGGCGGCGCTTTCCTGCGAGCGAGCGCGCGCCGTGCCGTCCTGCTGCACCATCGAATCGAAGCGCGCCTTGACGGCGGCGTCGTCGCTCGCGGTTTGCAGATATGCCTGATATAGCGCTGCGTCGGAGGGCCGCGCATCCAGCCACAACAGCGCCTGACGCCAGCTCTTTTTCGCCGCCGCGCCAACCGTGCCGTCACCGGCGAGTTTTTGGAGCCGCGCGATACCGTCGCGGCGCGTCACGTCGCGATAGGTCAGATGCTGCGCGTAGGCGAGCGCGTAACGCGGATCGTCGGGGTTGTCGCGCGCGAGTTGTTCGAGCCCGCGGCGCGCCTGATCCCAGCCTTGCGGCGTGGCCGATAGCGCCTGGTAGTACTCGAGCTGCAATTGCGGCGTCGCCGGTTTGCCCTGCAGCGCGCGTTGATATTCCTGCACCGCGCTCGCGCTTTGACCGCTTTGCGCGAGCCGCCGCGCGTCGTTGACGGTCTGGTCGCGCGGGCTCGACTCGCCCAGCCGCCGCCCCAGTTCATCGAGATTCGGATAGTTCGGCGCGGCCGCCTTCAGGCGCGCGAGATATTGCTGCGCCCCGGCACCGTCCTTGCGATCGGCGAGCACCATGCCCATGCCGAACAGCGCGTCGGGCTGCTTCGGATCGATGCGCAGCACCTTCAGCCACGCCTGCTCGGCGAGGTCGCCGCGTTGATGCGACTGCCAGTACTTGCCCTGATCGATTAGCACGCTCAAGGGATCTTTCGATGTCTGTGCCAAAGCATCGGGTGCGGCCGTCGCCACGCAGCAGACCGTGGTAATGCTCAGCGCGAAGCGCAATGACAATGCGAGGGCGCTCAATGGCATGCGTTTCTCCAGCCTGGCACGAGACGGCCGCTTGCGTCGAAGCGGTAACGGCCGTCGATGAAACCCGTGCCGAACAAGCCCAGCACACGATCGTAATAAACCGGCTCGCGGCCCGGCACGGCGGCGTCGAGCGCGGCCAGATGCGCGCGCGCGAGGCCGAGGCCGTGCTCGTCGTCGAGCGACTTGAAGTACGGTGCGAGCGCGCCCCAGTAGCTGAGCGGGCCCTCGCCGCTGGCCGCGCCGGTGGTCGACGACACTTTCTCCGGCGGGAAGCCGTTTTGCGCGACCTTCGCGCGCATGCCGCCGAGTGCCGCGAGCCACGGCTTCGCGAGCGGATCGGCGGGCGCGGCCAGCCCGGCCCACAGGTAGACGCGGATCGCGTCGTAGCTGCCGACGTCGCCGTTCTTCGGGTCGACCACGAATTGGCCGTTTTGCCAGGCCGCCCAGTCGGGTGCGAAACCTTGCGGCGCGGTGGTCTTGACGAACTGGTAGGCGCTGGCCGTGAGCTGGCTCCACGGACCGTCCGGCAACTCGTGCGCGAGTCCGCGCAGCACCGGCAACGGCAGATAGCTCGGATTCAGACGCGTCACACCGGCGGTTTTGAAGCCTTGCGGTCCGGGCAGCAGCATCGGCCCGACGCCGGGCAGCGTGGTGACCTCTTCACGGGCGATCTGCGCGGCGAGCGCCTCGCCAAGGTGCGTATAGCTCGCGTCGCCCCATAGGCGGCCGGCTTGCAGCAGATCGTAGGCAATCCACAGGTCTGAGTCGGACGCCGAATTCGGATCGAGCACGCCGTATGAGCCGTCCGGCTTTTTGCCCCATTGCCAGGCGGGCAGGCGCACGTTATGCACGTCGAACTGATTGCCCGCGAGGTTGCTGCGAGTCCAGGCGAGCAGCCGGTCGAAGGTTGCGCGGTCGTTTGCGACCAGCGCGAAAAAGAGCCCGTACGACTGGCCTTCCGAAGTGGTCTGCTGAGCCGGCGTCGAGTAGTCGATCACACGGCCGTCGGCCTGCACGAAGCGTTCGACGAACGTGCGATAGCCGCTCCATTCGCCGCATGCGCCCGGCGCGGCGTTGCTCTGCGCGACTTTCACGATGCCGCCGAAACTGGCCGACGCCGCCAATCCGAGCGTCAGCGCAACAGTCATTGTCTGGTTGATTCGATGAACCCGCATATCAGTCCTGTCAGTCCTTCAGGCGGCGCGCGGCGATCGAGCGCAGCGTCCGGTAGAAGAGGCCGGCGATGATCAGCGCCGCGAGCACGCCCCCCAGCATCAACAGCAGCGGATGCGAGGACAGCGCCCAGCGCAGATACTCCTGCGGCGACAAGTGGCCGACGTAGTACGCGTCGCCATTCGACGTGATGGTCACGTCGCGGCCGTGGATCACGGCCATCGCACCTTGAATCTTCGGCAGCACGTCGGCGTCGAGCAGCGCCCCCGAGAGGTCGGCGTCCGATTGCCCGGCCGCGCTCACCAGCGCGACGGCGCTGCGGTTCTTCTGCAACGGCGACTCGAAGCCGGTCAGCAAGGCGGCGCCGTTCGAACTCACGAGCGTGAGGTCGGCGCGCGCGGGCGTGCGCTCGACGCCGCGTTCACCATGCCACCAGTCCTGTAGCCAGAAGGCGATGTCGGAGAGCCGGAAGGTGTGCGCGTTGCCGTCGCTCGAGAACGGCATCGAGCTGGCCCAGCGCTGCAGCAGCGGCTGCTTGCCCGGCGCGCCGAAAATCAACAGGTCCTTGCTCGCGTACTTGTCGGCGTCGTCGGCTGTGCCGACCGTCACGCCCGTCACCGGGTAGCCGGTCGATTCACCCATGCGGCCCATGGTCAGCAGATACAGGCTGTAATCGCTCGAATCGGCATCGTTCGGCAGGATCACGGCGGTCTCGGAGAGGTCCGCCATGCGCGTGAACGGGAAGCCGCTATTGGCGAACGCGGCCAGATCGGGCAGTGCCATGTAATGCGGGAACGACGACAGGTCGATGGTCGAGTTCGGATCGATCGCGCCGACCACGTTGTCGAGCAGGCGGCCATGACATTCGCCGGTGTTCGGAATGTCGTAGTAGAAATGCAGACGCAGTTGTGCGCGCGGCGTCAGCAGCAGCGGCGGAATGCGCACGGTGCGGCGGGCTTCGGCGGTGCGGTCGGGCATGATGCGGCCGAAGTAATGGCTCAGCTCGAACACCGACGCGGACTCGGCCGGAATCGGCAGCGCCTGCACGAAGCCGTTGTTCACGCTTACGTTCAGCGACGAGCGGTCGCGCGCCGGCCGCACGGTGTAGCGGTAGCGCAAGTCCAGCGGCGCGCCGCGCGTGTGCCACATGAACAGATCCGGCGGCACGCGCATGTTGATGCGGACCGCGTCGGCGTCGTAGCCGGACACGGTCAGGTCGCGCGGATTGGCGAGTTCGCCGAAACGCACAGGACGGTTGGTCGCGAGCCAGTTCGGCGCGTCATAGGGCACGCGTGGCGTGAGCTCGGTCAGCTGCGTGATCGTCGCGCTCTGGCCGGAGAGCGTGTTCTGGCCGATGCCGAGCGACTTCGCGGCGGTCTTCAGTTCGGCTTCGGTGCGACCCATCACGAGCAGCAGTTTGCCGCGCGCGGGCGCCGCGCGATCGACCACCGCGATGGTCGGGCCCGAGATGGCCGGCAGCGTGACGCCGGCGGGGCGCTGGTCGTCGGTGGCGAACACCACGGCGTTGCCCGACAGCGGCGCATTATCCAGTTGCGCGGGAAATACCGCGCCGCGATAGCCGGCCAGCGCGCCGAACCACGAAGCAACGATGCCGCCCGCTTCGAGCGTGCCCGCGCCCGGCTTTTGCGCAAACACGAACGGCAGTTCGAGGCGGCGCACGTCGCGTCGGTCGAAGAACGGCGCCGGTAGCGCGGCCAGATCCGGCGCGCTGGCGAGCGACGCATAGGTGAGGTCGAGCGAGCTCGCATTGCTGAGCGTGGCCCACAGAGACGAATTCGCCGGGTCTTCGCAGCTCGTCGTGTAATGGCCGATCAACTGCACGTTCAGGTGGTTGAATTCGGTAATGAAGCGCGGATCGATCGACACGTCACGCGCGACCAGCATACCCGCCTGTTCTTTCGGCACCGGCAGCGTGGCGGCGACTTCGCCGTTGACCAGCACCTTCAGCTGCGAAAGGTTGGCGAGCAGCGCGGGCGAGTAGCTGTAGATCAGATGCAGCAGCGCGCCGGTCACCACTTCGTCGCCACGGACGGAAAACGCGACGCCGTTCTGGCCGTCGGTGCCGCGCAGTTGCAGCGGGTCGAGCGCGCCGAGGTCGGCGAAGGTCAGCGTTTGACGGCGGCCGCCCGGCACTAGCGTGCCGGGTTCGGCGGTGGTCGGCGTCCTGACGCCCAACGCCTTGACCGTGGCCGCGGTGAGCGCGGGCGTCGGTGTGGCGAGTGGCGGCTGCTGGATCGCGTTCGGGTCGAAGAGCACGGC
>NZ_NPIH01000107.1 GCF_012275575.1 Paraburkholderia sp. SG-MS1
GGGTGGGATGACCACCGGACGTGACCCGCAAAGCCAGGCACGCGATGGTCGACATTTCAGGCGCTGCGCCCCGCGCTTGGGTGTGGGGCCGGATGAGCGAGGCTGTGTATACTCGCGAAACTCGTTTGCACGACCAGCGGCCGTCATTCCGCGTTCCTCGCCGCTCGAACCCAGCCCACGCAACTCAGGTATGCAAGAAACCACCCTCGGCGTCGCCATCATCACCCGAAACGCGGCGGCGCGGCTGGCCGAATGCCTGCAAGCCGTGGCCTTTGCCGATCAGATCGTCGTGATCGACGGCGGCAGCACCGACGGCACCGCCGACATCGCCCGCGCGCACGGCGCCCGCGTGATCGAACAGACCGACTGGCCCGGCTTCGGTGCGCAAAAGAACCGCGCGGTCGACGCGCTCAGCACGAACTGGATTCTGTCGATCGACGCCGACGAAATCGTCTCGCCAGAACTGGGCGTGGCGATCCGCGCGGCACTCATCGCACCCACCGCCGACGTCTACGCGGTGGACCGGCTGTCGAGTTTTTGCGGCCACTGGATTCATCACAGCGGCTGGTATCCGGACTGGATTCCGCGTCTGTTCAAACGCGGCGCCGCGCGTTTCTCCGACGACCTCGTGCACGAGCGACTCGTGTTCGACACGCCCGCGCAGCGTCTGACCGGCAAGCTGATGCACTACTCGTACGAGGACTTCGAAGGGGTGCTGCGCAAGGCCGACGCGTATTCGACGGCGGGCGCGCAGCAACGACACGCGGCGGGGCAACGCGGCAGCTTCGGCAAGGCGCTCGGGCGCGGCGCGTGGGCGTTCGTGCGGACCTATCTGCTGCGGCGCGGTTTTATGGATGGCCGCGCCGGCTTCATGATCGCGGTGTTCAACGCGGAAACGGTCTACTACCGTTTTTTGAAGCTGGCGCGTTTGGGCGAAGAGACGCGGCGCGGCAGGCGGTGAAGGAAGGGCGGCGCCGGGCGACGGCGCTCAACGCGGAGCCAGAGTTTGTCCGCTCAACCGCGCGGACAAAACCCGGACCTCAATAAACGATCTCGATCGAGCTTCCCGCAAACTCGCCACGCAACGCGGCGAGCAGTTCGTCGGTCGGCTTCACACGCCACGCATCGCCCAGACGCATTTCGCCTTGCGCATTTTCGCTGCGATAAATCACCTGCACAGCCAGGCCGTTCGGAATTTGCACCGCCTGACGCTGACGCCCATTGTCGTTGCCATAACCGCCGCCGTTGCGTCCGCCGCCGTTACCGCGCGATGATGCCGCTGGCGCGGAAGCCGCCTGCGGCTCGTCCTTGCCGGCGCTATGCGCTTCGAGCACGCGGCGCAACGCCAGCGCATCCGCATTGCCGTTCATCTGCACCTTCACGGCTTCCGCATAACGGCAACGCGCGCGGCCCAGATCCATGACCGTGTCGACGGTAAAGCGGATGCCGCCCGTGAACGCGTCGTTACGCGCCTGCCCTTGCACGACCAGCAGTTCGTCTTCCTTGAAGAGTTGCTTGTGCGCTTCGAAGGTCTCGTTGAAGACCGTCACTTCGCACTGGCCGGTGCCGTCGTCGAGCAGCGCGATCAGCATCTTGCCGCGCTGGGTCATCTGCGTACGCAGCGACGCGATGACACCCGCGACCAGCTTGTCGCGCCCTTCCTTCAACTCGCCGATCTTCTGGCGCACGAAGCGGCGCACTTCGTCCTTGTACGCGTCGAACAGGTGACCCGACAGGTAAAAGCCGAGCGCGGCCTTCTCTTCCTGGAGTTTCTTCTTTTCCGGCCATTCCGGCTCGTCGACCAGTTCGTGACCCTGCGACGGCGCGTCGCCCATGTCGAACAGACCCGCCTGCAACGCATTGGCGCTCGCCTGCTCGGCCGCCTCCATCGCGAGCGAGACCGACGCGATCAGCTGTGCGCGATTCGCATGCAAGGTGTCGAACGCGCCCGCGCGGATCAACGCTTCAATGGTGCGGCGATTGACGATGCGGCGGTCGACCCGGTTGCAGAAATCGAAGATGTCGATGAACGGCCCTTCTTCGCGCGCGCGCAGGATTTCTTCGATCGCGTTCTGACCGCTGCCCTTGATCGCGCCCAGCCCGTAACGAATCGTTTTCGAGCGTTTGCCGTCGGCTTGCGCGACCGGCTCGAAGCGATACGCGGACAGATTCACATCCGGCGGCAACACCGCCATCTTGTTCGTCAGACAGTCTTCGAACAGGATCTTGACCTTGTCGGTGTCATCCATGGCGAGCGACATATTCGCTGCCATGAATTCCGCCGGATGGTGCGCCTTCAGCCACGCGGTGTAGTACGCAAGCAGCGCATACGCGGCAGCGTGCGACTTGTTGAAGCCGTAGCCCGCGAACTTCTCCATCAAGTCAAAGATTTCGTCGGCCTTCTCGGCGGTCAGCCCGTTCTTCGCGGCGCCCTGGCGGAACAGTTCGCGATGCTCGGCCATTTCCTCGGCCTTCTTCTTGCCCATCGCGCGACGCAGCAAGTCGGCGCCACCCAGCGAGTAGCCGCCGATGATCTGCGCCATCTGCATCACCTGCTCCTGGTAGACCATGATGCCGTAGGTCTCTTTCAGAACAGATTCGACGCGCGGATCCGGATACTCGACCACTTCGCGGCCGTGCTTACGCGCGCAGAAGCTCGGGATCAGGTCCATCGGGCCGGGACGGTACAACGCGACCAGCGCGATGATGTCCTCGAAGCGGTCGGGCTGCGCGTCTTTCAGCATGCCCTG
The DNA here is from genome assembly GCF_012275575.1 of Paraburkholderia sp. SG-MS1. Taxonomy (GTDB): domain Bacteria; phylum Pseudomonadota; class Gammaproteobacteria; order Burkholderiales; family Burkholderiaceae; genus Paraburkholderia. The sequence goes on from NZ_NPIH01000107.1 coordinate 2,751, forward strand.
CATGCCGCGGCTTTCCAGCTGGAACACGGCGACCGTATTTGCTTTCTTCAGAACCGAGAACGACGCCGGATCGTCGAGCGGCACCTGGCCGAGCGACCAGTCCTGCTTCGACGGATCGAGCCGGCGGATATAGCGCTCGGCCCAGTCGAGAATCGTCAGCGTGGTCAAGCCCAGAAAGTCGAACTTCACGAGGCCGACGGCCTCGACGTCATCCTTGTCGTACTGGCTGACGACGCCGCTTTCGTCGCCCTGTGTGTAGAGCGGGCAGAAATCGGTCAGCTTGCCGGGCGCGATCAGCACGCCGCCCGCGTGCATGCCGACGTTGCGCGTCAAGCCTTCGACGCGTTGCGCGAGTTCGATCAGCTGGTGCACTTCGTCTTCGTTGTCGAAGCGCTCCTGCAGCAGCGGCTCTTCCTTCATTGCGTCGGCGATCGTGACGTGCTTGCCCGGCTTGAACGGAATCAGCTTGGCAATGCCGTCGGTGAACATGTAGCCGAGATCGAGCACCCGGCCGATGTCGCGCACCGCCGCTTTCGCGGCCATCGTGCCGAACGTCGCGATTTGCGACACGGCGTCCGCGCCGTACTTCTCCTTCACGTACTGGATCACACGATCGCGGCCGTGCTGGCAGAAGTCGATGTCGAAGTCGGGCATCGACACCCGCTCCGGATTCAGAAAACGCTCGAACAGCAGGTTGTAGCGCAGCGGGTCGAGATCGGTCACGCCAAGCGCGTAAGCGACCAGCGAACCGGCGCCCGAGCCCCGGCCCGGTCCGACCGGCACGCCGTTGTTCTTCGCCCAGTTGATGAAGTCCGCGACGATCAGGAAGTAGCCCGGAAAGCCCATCTTGATGATCGTGCCGCATTCGAATTCGAGGCGCTGGTAGTAGGTTTCACGCTGTGCGGCGCGCTCGGCCTCGTCCGGGTACAACTGTTCGAGACGCTTTTCGAGGCCCTCTTTCGACAGCAGCACGAGATAGTCGTCGAGCGACATGCCATCGGGCGTCGGGAACAGCGGCAGCTTCGGCTTGCCGAGTTCGAGCGTGAGATTGCAACGCTTTGCGATCTCGACGGTGTTGGCGAGCGCCGACGGAATGTCCGCGAACAGCGCGGCCATTTCCTCCTGAGTGCGGAAATACTGCTCGGCCGTGAAGCGCTTTGGGCGACGCGGATTCGCGAGAATGTCGCCCTCGGAAATACATACGCGCGCTTCGTGCGCGGTGAAGTCGTCCGGCGTCATGAACTGCATCGGATGCGTGGCGACCACCGGCAATTTCAGCGATGCCGCGATCGCAACCGCCTGTTGCACGTATTGCTCGCCGCCCGGCTGGCCGCAACGCTGCAGCTCGATGTAAAAGCCTCCCGGGAACACCTTCGCCCAACGCAGCGCGTTGCGCTTCGCCGCTTCCTCGTTGCCGGCCGCGAGCGCGAGGCCGACGTCGCCATGCTGTGCGCCCGACAACGCAAGCAGCCCAACGCCCAGCCCGGACTCGAGCCAACCGGCTTCAAGTTCAGCGCGACCACGATACTGGTTCGTGAGCGATGCCTTGCTGAGCAGTTCGCACAGGTTCAGATAGCCGCGCCGGTCCTTGACCAGCAGCAGCAAACGGGAAGGCTTGTCGCGGTCATCCGGATTGGTGATCCAGACGTCGCAGCCGGCGATGGGTTTGACCCCTTTGCCGCGGGCTTCCTTGTAGAAACGGACGAGGCCGAACGCATTGCCGAGGTCGGTGAGGGCGAGCGCGCCCTGGCCGTCTTTGGCCGCGGCCTTGACGACGTCGTCAAGACGCACGATGCCATCGGCAATCGAGAATTCGGAGTGAACGCGGAGATGAACGAAGCGGGGATCTGACATGGGCGACATTGTAACTCCACCCTTCCGCCGTGTTCAGCGCAAAACCACGCGTTAGCCGTCCGGCTTAGGACGCGAACGCAGCAGCCCCACGGCGCGGACGTTTTCGCAGCATGATGCGCCGCTTCAGCGGCGGGCTCGACGTGCGGTGACTGCAGCAGATGGCACCCAGGCAGCAACAAGCAGTAGCAAGCAACACGAGGCAGCACCACAAATGCCGGCCGATTTGAGCTGGCGCAATCGGCTGGCCATTCGGCCGAGTCCGGGGAAATGCCGGGTTGAGGGATAATAGCGGTTTCGCCCTTTTCGACGTGGCCGCGACACCCCGGCTTGCCCGGCTATCCCGGGCCCCACGCGGCGGCTCGACGCTCCGCGCGTCGCCACGCCGGCCACTTCATACCGCTGCTTACCGCTGAACACATATGAGTATCGTCAATCTCGCCGCGTATCAATTCGCGACCATCGAAGACACCGCCGCCTGGCGCCCGCTCGTCACTGAACGCTGCAATGCGCTCGACCTGCGCGGCACCGTTCTGCTGGCGCCGGAAGGCATCAACCTGTTCGTCGCCGGCACGCGCGAACACACCGACGCGTTTATCGACTACATCCGTCACGATACGCTGTTCGAGGGCAAGTTCGCGAATCTGCAATTCAAGGAAAGCCTGTCGGACAAGCAGCCGTTCACGCGCATGCTGGTCAAGCTCAAGCGCGAAATCATCACGATGAAGAAGCCGGCGATCCGTCCGGAACTCGGCCGCGCGCCGTTCGTCGACGCTCCGACGCTGAAGGCCTGGCTGGACCGCGGTCACGACGACGAGGGTCGTCCGGTCGTGATGCTCGACACGCGCAACGCATTCGAAGTGGACGTCGGCACGTTCGACGACGCGCTCGACTACCGCATTACGAAATTCAGCGAGTTTCCCGAGATGATCGAGAACAATCGCGCCGATCTCGAAGGCAAGACGGTGGTGTCGTTCTGCACCGGCGGGATTCGCTGCGAGAAGGCCGCGATCCACATGAAGGAAGTCGGCATCGAGAACGTGTACCAGCTCGAAGGCGGCATCCTGAAGTACTTCGAGGAAGTGGGCGGCGCGCATTATCACGGCGACTGCTTCGTGTTCGATTACCGCACCGCGCTGAATCCGCAATTGCAGCCTACCGCGACCGCGCAATGCTTCGGCTGCCGCGCCGTGGTCACGCCCGAAGCGCAGCAATCGCCGCTGTACGTTGCAGGCAAGTCCTGCCCGGCGTGTCATCCGGACAGCAAGGCGGCGCGCGCGGCGTGATGGTGGCGGCGCATTACAACGCCACCCGACCATGACCTATCGCGGACGCTTTGCACCGTCGCCCACCGGGCCGCTGCATTTCGGCTCGCTGGTCAGCGCGCTGGCAAGCTGGCTCGACGCCCGCGCGCATGAGGGCACCTGGCTCGTGCGGATCGAAGACATCGACCGGCCGCGCACCGTGCCGGGCGCCGCCGACGACATCCTCGCGACCCTCGCGCGCTTCGGCATGCACGCCGACGAAGCACCCATCTGGCAAAGCCGGCGCATGGCGCGCTACGAACAGGCGCTGGAGCAGCTGAAGCCGACCGGTCTGATCTATCCATGCGGCTGCACGCGCAAGGAAATCGCCGACTCGCTGCTGCACGCGCATGCGCGCAACACGACCCTCGCGTACCCTGGCACCTGCCGTCACGGTCTGAACGGCAAACCGGCGCGCGCCTGGCGGCTACGCGTGCCCGACGGCGCTGCTGCCGTGATCGCGTTCGACGATCGCTGGCAGGGCGAGCAGATGCAAAACCTCGCCACCGAAGTCGGCGACTTCGTCTTGAAGCGTGCGGACGATCAATGGGCGTATCAACTGGCGGTGGTGGTCGACGATGCGGATGCGGGCATCACGCATATCGTGCGCGGCGTCGATCTGATGGATTCGACGGCGCGGCAGATTTATCTGCAACGCTGTCTTGGTGTGTCGACGCCGCGGTATCTGCATGTGCCCGTCGTGACGAACGGATTCGGCGAAAAGTTGAGCAAGCAGACGGGCGCCACCGCGCTCGACAGCGACAGGCCGCTCGAGGCGCTCAGCGCCGCGGCGCGCCATCTGGGACTCGGCGATCTGAACGGTCAGGCCCACACGACGCTGGACGGCTTCCATGCCGCCGCCACGACGGCATGGGCCCGGCGAATGGGCGTCACAAAATAAAAAAGCGCTTCGCAGTTGAAACCGCGAAGCGCTTGAAATGCTTGAGACGCTTAAACCACAGAAGCGTCTGAAGAACCTTGCCAGGCGTCAAAAGGCGCTAAACCTTCCACGCCAGCATCAGGACGAGGTCGACTTTCTCGGCATCCCAAACCCACCCAGCAATGCCGCCAACGGCTGCTTCGAGCCCGACTTCTGCGGCGCGGCCGTTGCTGCCGCCTCTTCGACCTTGCGCATCGAAGACGGCGACGGCTCATACGGCTTGAGGAAGAAGTCATCCACCGGCGGCGCGCGATGGTGATGCGGCCGGTCGAACGAGCCGGATGACGGCGCGCCCGTACGGCGGCGGCTGCCGCGCTCGTCGCGACCCTCACGGCCATCGCCGCTGCGCTCGCGGCGCGGCGCGCGCTCTTCGTGGTGATGACGCACCGGCGCTGCAACGGTCAGGCGCTGCACATCGAGAGGCCGCTTGATCAGCTTCTCGATATCGGCAAGCTGCTTGCGCTCGTTCGGGCTGCACAGCGACAGCGCGTCGCCCGACGCCCCGGCGCGTCCGGTACGGCCGATCCGGTGCACGTAATCTTCCGCGTTGAACGGCAGGTCGAAGTTGATCACTGCGGGGAGTTCAGCGATATCCAGGCCGCGCGCGGCGACGTCGGTCGCCACCAGCGCTTCGATCTCGCCGCGCTTGAACGCGTCGAGCGCCTGCATACGCTCGTTCTGCGAGCGGTCGCCGTGAATCGCGGTCGCCACGACGCCGTCGCGTTCGAGGCTGCGCGCAAGCCGGCTCGCGCCGATCTTGCTGTTGCAGAACACGATCACCTGCTTGAGGCTGCGCTCGCGGATCAGTTGCACGACCGCGCCGGTCTTGTCGCCCTCGGCGACTTCGTAGACGATCTGCGTGACGTTGGTCGCGGTCGAGTTGCTGCGCGCGACTTCGATGGTCTGCGGGTCGCGCAGATACGTGGCCGCGAGCTTCTTGATTTCGCCCGAGAAGGTGGCCGAAAACAGCAGCGTCTGACGTTCCTTCGGCAGCAGGTTCAGGATGCGCTGCAGGTCCGGCAGGAAGCCCATGTCGAGCATCCGGTCGGCTTCGTCGAGCACGAGAATCTGCACCTGGCCCAGGTTGGCGGTTTTCTGCTGGACATGATCGAGCAGACGGCCCGGCGTGGCGATCAGGATTTCGACGCCGCGGCGCAGTTGCTCGGACTGCGGATTCATATCCACGCCGCCGAACACCACGGCGCTGCGCAGCGCCGTGTGCTTCGCATACGACTGCACGTTGGCGGCGACCTGGTCGGCGAGTTCGCGGGTCGGCGTGAGGATCAGCGCGCGCACCGGATGGCGTGCGGGCGATGCGCTCGTGCTGGCCTGCGGCAGCAACCGCTGGATGATCGGCAGCGAGAAGCTCGCGGTCTTGCCGGTGCCGGTCTGCGCGGCGCCCATCACGTCACGGCCAGCCAGCACGACGGGAATCGCCTGCGCCTGGATCGGCGTTGGCGTGGTGTAGCCCGATTCTTTGACGGCTTTCAAGATGTCGGGCGCGAGACCGAATTGATCAAAAGTCGCAGTGCTGGGCGTGACGGCTGTGTCGGACATGGTGGCTTTCGCTAAAAATGCGCTTGGCGCGGTGCGCGCGGCAGCGGTCGAAACCGCAGAGGGCATCAGGATGAAGGCGGAGCCACGGCGTTCCGCACGGGACCCGTCATTGCTTCGGGAAAACTGCGGCCGGCTCCGGCCGGCGGAAACACCCGCCGGAAAGGCCGGTATTGTAGCACTTCAGCAAAAACACTCATGGCGCAGGTGACGGCTTTCTGCTTACGTCGCCGAAAGCTCGTCGCTCACCTTTGCGCGCGAGCCACCGCGCATCGCCACCACGCGGCGGGCCGCCTCGCTCGCCAGCGTAGTCCGCGCAGGCGACAGTCACATGACAGGACGGGACTTCCGCGACCGGCGCGCGCCGCTTCCGGTGCCGCCGGTTGCGGGGATGCGCCCGACACGTGGCACCTCGCACCTGCCCACCCGCCTACGCCCGAGCACCCCGTCCCATCACCACGTCTCGCGCATCACCATCAGACGCATCTCCGTCATATCTTCAATCGCGTAGCGCACGCCTTCGCGCCCCAGCCCCGAATCCTTCACGCCGCCATACGGCATGTTGTCGACCCGGAACGACGGCACGTCGTTGATCACCACGCCGCCCACTTCGAGCGCGTCCCACGCGCGATGCGCATGCGCCAGCGAATCGGTGAACACGCCCGCTTGCAGACCGAAGTCGCTATCGTTGACCGTCGCGAGCGCGGCCTCGAAATCGTCGAAGCGCTCCAGGATCGCGACCGGCCCGAAGGCTTCCTTGCGATAAAGGTCGGTATCGCGCTTCACGCCTTCGAGCAGCGTGGCCTCGAACATCGCGCCGTCGACCTTGCCGCCCGCGACGATTGTCGCGCCCGCCTGCACCGCGCCGTCCATCCAGCCGGCGAGGCGTTTGGACTCCGATTCGGAGATCATCGGCCCGACGAAGGTCTTTTCGTCTTTCGGATCGCCCATCACCAGAGACCTCGTTTTCGCGATCAACTTCTCGCGCAGCGCGTCGTACACCTTCGCGTGCACCAGAATCCGCTGCACGCCGATGCAGCTTTGCCCCGACTGATAGAACGCGCCGAACGCGAGCCGCTCGACCACGTAGTCGAGCTTGCCGCCCTGATCGCCGTCGACGATCGCGGACGCGTTGCCGCCCAACTCCAGAATCACTTTCTTCTTGCCGGCCTTCGCCTTCAGATCCCACCCCACCGCCGGCGAACCGGTAAACGAGAGCAGCTTGAAACGCTCGTCGGTAGTGAACAGATCGGCGCCATCGCGATGCGCGGGAAGGATCGAGAACGCGCCTTTGGGCAGATCGGTTTCCGCGAGAATCTCGCCCATGATCAGCGCGCCGACCGGTGTGCGGCTCGCCGGCTTCAGCACGAACGGCACGCCCGCGGCAATTGCCGGCGCGACTTTGTGCGCGGTCAGGTTCAACGGGAAATTGAACGGCGAGATGAACGAGCACGGCCCGATCGGCACGCGCTTCACGTAGCCGTGATAGCCCTTCGCGCGCGGTGAAATCTCCAGATTGACGATCTCGCCGTCGATCCGCACGCTCTCCTCGGCAGCCACCTTGAACGTGTCGATCAGGCGCGTGACCTCGCCTTTCGAATCGTTGATCGGCTTGCCCGCCTCGATGCACAGCGCGAGCGCCAGTTCGTCATAACGTTCGCGAAAGCGCGTCACGCAGTGTTCCAGCACCGCCTGACGCTTGAACGGCGGGAACGCGCGCATGGCGGGCATCGCGTCGACGGCGTGGCCGATCGCCTTGTCGATCGCTGCCGCGTCGGCCATCGCGACGCGGGTCGCCACTTCGCCGCTAAATTTGTCGGTGACTTCGAGATCGGTGTTGGCCGCCACTGCCTTGTTGGCGAGGTAGTACGGGTAAGTCTTCTTCAACATGACGCGTTCTCCTTGATCCGATGCCTGGGAGCAGCAAAAAGCAGCAAGAGCAGTACCAGCAGTAGCGGCGGCGCCGCGCGCGAGCGCCATGCCGCCCGCTTCCGGTTCAGACGAAATTCACAGTTGCGCGGACAGCCGCTTGATCTCTCGGTTGAGCACGCGCTCGTTGTCCGAGTAGTCGATCGGCACATCGATCACGTGCACGCCGGGCGTCGCGAAACATTCGCGCAGCAAAGGCGCGAACTCCGCGGCCGATTCGATCCGATGCCCCTTCGCGCCATAGCTCTGCGCATACGCGACGAAATCGGGATTGGCGAGCGTCATGCCGTAGTCGGGGAAGTTCATGTTCTCCTGCTTCCAGCGAATCATCCCGAACGCGTCGTCGCGCAGGATCAGGATCACCAGATCGAGCTTCAGACGCACCGCCGTTTCCAGTTCCTGCGAATTCATCAGAAAGCCGCCGTCACCGCACACGGCCATGACCTTGCGATCCGGGTGCACGATCCTGGTGGCGATCGCCGAGGGCAAGCCCGCGCCCATCGACGCGAGCGCGTTGTCGAGCAGCAGCGAATTCGGTTCATGCGCGCGGTAGTAGCGAGCGAACCAGATCTTGTACATGCCGTTGTCCAGACACACGATGCCGTCCACCGGCGTGGTCTCGTACACGTCGTTGACGATCCGCACCGGATACATCGGAAAGCGGTCGTCGTGCTGGCCTTTGACCAGATGCGCCTCGAAGTGCTGCTTGATCTCCTTGAAGCGCGTGAAGTCCCAATGCTCCTGACGCTCCTTGAGGCTTTCCTTCAACTGCCACACCGCATTGGCGATATCGCCGACCACTTCGATCTGCGGGAAATACACGGTATCGACTTCCGCGCCGAGAAAATTGACGTGAATCACCGTCTTCTCGCCTGCTTCGCCGCTGCGCATGAAGAATGGCGGCTTCTCGATCACGTCGTGGCCCACGTTGATGATGCAGTCCGCGTGCTCGATCGCGCGGTGCACGAAGTCGCCGTCGGACAGCGTCGCATTGCCGAGCCACATCGGATGCGATTCGTCGATCACGCCCTTGCCCATCTGCGTGGTGAAGAACGGAATGCCGATCTGATCGACGAACTCGCGCAGCATCTTCGTGGTGGTCTTGCGGTTGCCGCCCGCGCCGATCATCAGCAACGGATGCTTCGCCCCGATGATCGCCTCGACCGCGCGCGCCACCGCTTTTTCCTCGGCGACGGGGCGGCGGCTATAGCTCTTCGGAATCGGCTTGCCATCGCCCTCTTCGTGCGCGACGTCTTCGGGCAATTCGAGGTGAGTGGCGCCAGGCCGCTCTTCCTCGGCCTGCCGGACCGCCTCGCGCACCGCCGCCGGAATGTTGCTGATCGACACGATCTGCCGCGTGTACTTGGTGAGCGGCTCCATCATCCGCACGACGTCGACGATCTGGAAATGGCCCTGCTTGCTCGATTTGATCGGCTTTTGTCCGGTGACCATCAGCATCGGCATGCCGCCCAGCTGCGCATACGCCGCGGCGGTCACGAAGTTGGTCGCGCCGGGGCCGAGCGTAGCGAGACATACGCCGGTGCGGCCGGTGAGGCGTCCATAAGTGGCAGCCATAAAGCCGGCCGCCTGTTCGTGGCGCGTGAGGATCAGACGGATTTTCGAGCGGCGCAGCGATTCGAGCAGATCGAGATTTTCTTCGCCGGGGATGCCGAACACATACTCGACACCTTCGGCTTCCAGCGATTTGACGAACAGGTCCGATGCTTTCATTGAGGTCTCGCTTGATGATACGGACGCGGGCCGTGAGCCCCACCTCGGGCTCCGGAAACGGACGATCGAAGACGACGACGGCCGCGCGGACAACACGCGGCATGGCACGACGGCACGGCGAATGCCATGCCGGACAGCTTACTACTCGTACGGAAATGATGCGCGCAGGCGGGGCATGCGGTGCGGCGGGGGTGGCGTGAGCCGGCGGAGGGGAAGCGGCGGCACGCACCCCGAGAGCCGCCGCATCATGCCTAGCGGACGATGGTGACGCAGTCGGAGAGAACCGGCGGCGCACTTTCGCCGTTCATCGCGTCATATAGATCGGCGCGCGGACCCTTGGTCCACCACGTGTAGCTGCCGGCCTGGTATTTCGCGCCGGACGCCGACATCGTATTGACGAACAGCAGCGGTTTGCCATTCACCGGCACGAGCGCGAAGCTCTGGCCGTTCGCGGTGTTCCAGTAAGTGACATGCAGAATCTTGCCGGTCGCGCAGGTGTATTTGTGCGTCTGGCGATTTTTGGTCTGAATCTGCGTGACCTGCAACGGCGCGGCGCATGCATCGCCGTCGAGCGCGGCGAGGCTCGCCGCTGTGATTGCTGCAACCAGCCATGTCTTCATCGGATGCCTCGCTTGTTGCTGGTTTGCTACGGCGTTTGATGCGGCGTTGGCAGCGACATACCCAACCGGACGAAACGCGAATGGCACGCCGCCATGGCATGGCGCGATGACCGGACACTCAAGGATCGATCACCGCCGCGCATGCATCGGTCGGCGCGGCGGCGACGTGCCCGACCAGCGGCACGATCTTCAGACCGGCCGACGCGACCCGGCACGGCGCGGCCGCGAGGCCACAGCCCGCGAGCCCGGCACAGAGCGCGAGCGCCACACCGAGGGCCCCGAGACGGCAGGTCATGCCGCACTGCGTGATCTTGCGCGAGTCAGGCGTCATACATACCTCGATCCCGATAAGCTCGACGAGCTTCCATCATTCTGTTCTGTTTAGAGCGCCCGGCAAGCGCGGCCGGCGCGTAAATGGTGCCCTGCGTGGTGCCCTGCGTGGTGCAGTGCGTGGTGCAGTGCGGGTGTCGGGTGTCGTGCGTCCCGGTTCGCACCTCGACACGCGTGAGCGCATCTTCGCGCACGGCGCCCGGACTTAATTCGCCGACACCGGCCGCACCGCCGCCGCGGCCTGCTTCGCACGCGAGCGTGCTTCGTCGAGGTTTTCGCCTGTGGCGAGCGCCACCCCCATGCGGCGCTTGACGAAACTTTCCGGCTTGCCGAACAGGCGCAGGTCCGCATTGGGCACCGCCAACGCCGCCGCGACGCCTTCGAAAGCGATACCGGTCTCGTCCAGCCCGCCATAAATCACTGCCGATGCCCCCGGCGCCCGCAGCGACGTATCCACCGGCAAGCCGAGGATCGCGCGCGCATGCAGCTCGAACTCGGAGAAGCGTTGCGAGCACAACGTGACGAGCCCCGTATCGTGCGGACGCGGGCTCACTTCCGAGAACCATACGTCATCGCCGCGCACGAAAAGTTCCACGCCGAAGAGGCCGCGGCCGCCGAGCGCGGCCGTCACCTTGTGCGCCACTTCGCGCGAACGTGCGAGCGCGAGCGGGCTCATCGGCTGCGGTTGCCAGGATTCGACGTAGTCGCCCGCCACCTGCACATGGCCGATCGGATCGCAGAAATACGTGCTGACTGCACCGCTCGCCGGATCGATCGCGCGCACGGTCAACTGCGTGATCTCGTATTCGAAGTCGATAAAGCCTTCGACGATCACGCGGCCGTAATTCACGCGGCCGCCCGCCATCGCGTATTGCCAGGCAGGTTCGACGTCGGCCTCGCTCCTGAGCACCGACTGCCCCTTGCCCGACGACGACATCACCGGCTTCACGACGCACGGATAGCCGACCTTGGCGATGCCGGCGCGCAGTTCGTCGAGCGAATCGGCGAACGCGTATGGCGAGGTCGGCAAGCCGAGCTCTTCCGCGGCGAGACGGCGAATGCCTTCGCGATTCATCGTGAGTTGCGTGGCGCGGGCGGTGGGAATGACTTCGGCGAGACCGTCGGTTTCGATCGCGGCGAGCGCGTCGGTGGCGATCGCCTCGATCTCGGGGACGATCAGGTGCGGGCGCTCCTGTTCGACCAGCGCGCGCAGCGCGGCGCGGTCGGTCATGTCGATCACGTGCGAGCGATGCGCGACCTGGTGGCCCGGCGCATTCGGGTAACGGTCGACGGCGATCACTTCGACACCCAACCGTTGCAGCGCGATGATCACCTCCTTGCCGAGTTCGCCGGCGCCGAGCAGCATGACGCGCGTGGCGGATTCAGAAAGGGGCGTGCCGATCCGTTGGCCGATCTGCATGGGGTCTCCAGAAAAAGTCAGGATGAGGGTGGGATTGGTTGGAACACGATGTTAACATGCGGACCCCTGGCCGCGGCTTGCTCGCGGCGGCCGCATTGTCCTGTCATTGTTCGCGCGCGGAAGGTGCATGAGCGGCGCACGAAAAACGCGGCAATGGCGCGCCCGCGCGCCGCTACCATCTCATTAAATTTTTCGCACGCCGTTGCGCTCGCGTGCGGCCAGCTTAGTGCGTTACCCTTACGCCTTCGCCAGTTTGAAGAGGAACGACGCCATGCTCCAAAGCTCCTCCGCGCGACGTGTTGCGCGCCTCACCCCGTCCGTGCGCGCGGCCATCGCCGCGCTGAGCGTCGCCGCGCTGCTGGGCGCCTGCGCGATCCCGAAACATCCCGACTCGGCCGCCGCGGCGCCCGACCCCTACAATCCCGCCGCCGTGCAACTGCTCGACGACACGAGCTGGGTGCTGAGCGCCTGGAAGCAGGCTGACGGCACGGCGCGCGCGATTCCGTCGGCCGACCAGGGCGGACCGATCACGCTCACGCTCTCCACCTCGAAAGGGCAGCGTCACGCGAGCGGTTTTTCCGGCTGCAATCGCTTCATGGGCACCTACGCGCTGAAGGACGGCAAGCTCAGCTTCGGTCCGCTGGCCGGCACGCGCATGGCGTGCACGTCACCGGGCGGCAACATCGAAGGGGCGTTTCTCGACGCGCTGACCCGCATCGAGCGCACCGGCGTGCAGATGCGCGAGCCGCAGCAGATGCAGATGACGCTCGATAACGGCGACACGCTGACCTTCGATCGCAGCACCAAATGAAAGGCGCGCCAGGGGGTGCCCAAGCCGGTAGCCGGCTCGCCTGCCCGCGACGTGAAGCAGTCATACGCGCACGGGCGACTCGACGCACCTTCGAACGCATGCCCGCGCATTCGGGCCGCCTCGCGCAGGGGTGCGCCAGGTGTCGCGCCAGCAGTTGTTTTTCGCCGATGGCAGGCCGCGCGTCGGTCTGCTCTCCCTTGGGACGCAAGCTTACTTGCGTCGGCCTTCGAAGCCTCGGGCTTCGCCGGTTTAAACTCGACGGGTTGCGTTTTTGCGCGTCCGTCATTCGTTGATGTCTAGTATGCACACGGTAGTTTTCGGCTGGTTCGGCGGGTCGGCCGTCTGGTTCATTCCTCTTTTGTGGCGCCTCGTGAAGTCGGTGCTGCCGGGCGGCGCAGGCTTGCGCGGCCCCGGCACGATCCGCCTGTGGCTCGGCTTCGTCTGCGTGATGGTGGCGAGTTGCACGCTCGAGGCGTCGCTGCTCGACGTGGCAGGTCTCAATGGCCTCGGCCGTGCACTCGCCGCGGGCTTCGGTCATGTGCTCGGACATATCGGCACGCCGCTCGCGGCGCTCGCCCTGCTTCTCATCAGCCTGCCCTGGCTGATCGACTTCCGCTGGCGTGATTTCGCCGCGTGGGCGGACGGCGCGTTCGGTCTCGGCCTGTCGCGCGGACTGGCCAGGCGCGATGAGGAAGCGCGCCGTCATCGCAGCGTCGATGACGGTTTGTCTTCGCACGTTTCGCCGGCCACGAATACGATGGCGCCGAAAAGCAATGGGCGCTACACGCGTCCGACCGTGTGGCGGCCGCCAGCGAGCGGACGTGGCGCGGCGGCGGGCAAGGATGCGGCGGCGCGCGGTGCTGGGTCGAGCTGGCGCGCGGCTAACGTGACGCCGCGCAGCCAGGCGACGCAGATCGAGCCGGTGCTGCGCACGGGCGCGGCCACGCCGTCGCGGCAGGCGTCGCTGCAGAGGTCGACGCTGAATGCGGATAAGGCGCCATTCATGCCGGCTGAGCCGGTCGCGCCTGCCGGGTGGTTGCGGGAGAGGACCTCGTCGCCTGCGGGAGTGTCGGTGGGGGCTGGGGCGGCTGGCATTTCGGGCGCCTGCGCGGTGCCTCGCGATGGCGCGTTGCAGGTCGGCCGACGCTCGGCTGGCGAACAACGGTCGGTGGGATCGGTTGATTCGGGCGCGGGTTTGGCGATGGCGGCGGGTGTGGCCGGCGCTGCCGCGGCGGGGGCGGCAGGCGCGCCGGCGAGAGCCGCGCACGGCGTGGCTGCCGGCGCGGCGGCAAGCCCTTCGGCCGGTTCGATGATGAATACCGCGGCCGGCGCGAGCCGTTCGGCGGCAATGCAGCGTTCAGCGGCTCCGCTCGACCGCGCTGCCGCGACCCGTCAACCGTTGCCAGCTGCCCCGCTCGCGAACGCGGTCACGCCAATGTCGGCTATGGCTCGGACCGCACCGGCCTACACGCGGCCGATGCCGGCGGCGCAGACAGTTTCGCCGCCCGCCAGCGTCCAGGAAACGCTGCGCAGCATCGCGGAAAATGCCGCGCGCTGGACCGATCTGGCCGGCGTCAGCCTCGCGCGCAGCAGCGGCGCGGAAGGCGCGAAGATGACGGCTGCGGCGCACGCCGGGCCGTCGGTCGAAGTCGAAGTTGACTGGGCTCGCGAGGATGCACGCCATGTCGCAGCGGCTGGTACGACTTCGTCGACGCGTGCGGATGAGCCTTTGCCGAGGCTTGCCGAGCCTACGGTTGAGCAGCCTGTTGTGCAGTCGTTTGAGCAAACGCCCGTTGAAGCTGCGCCCGTCGAATCACCGTGGATGGAAGCCGCAGTCGATGCGCCAAGCGAGACGAATGCAGAGCCCGTTGTGCATTGGCCCATCGAGCCGCCGATCATTCACGCGCCGCTGACCGCTGCGCCTGCTGTGTCTGCGCAGGTGGCGTCTGCGCCTGCTGTGCCCTCGTCTGCTGGGCATGCACCGGCGGTGTCTGAGCCTGCTTTGGTTGCACCTGCTGCGCCCGCTCCAGTTTTGTCCGCGCCTGCTGTGGCGGCACCTGCTGCGTTGATGCCTGTTGGGTCCGCAGCCGGGGAGCCTGTCCTTGCCGGGTCTGCCGGGTCTGCGCCCGCTGTGTCCGAGCCCGCTGTACCCACGTCGCCTCCTGCTGCGTTCACCCCCGCAACACCCGCACCGCCCGCGCACGCATCCGTCACAGTTGCCCCGCAACGCGCGACGCCGGCAGCGACGCCCACGCCGTTCCAGATCTTTGCGGTGCAGTTGGAAACGGGCGACGAACAGCCGGCACCGGACGATTCGCCTTTCGAAGACGACCCGGCGCAATCGACCGTCCATACCGACGGCCACGCGCATCCGATCGCCGAGTTCACGCAACCGGTCAGCGAACGAGTAGAGTCCGCGCACACCGCCGCGCCCGGCGTCACAGCGTCCACGAATGAAACTGTCGCGGCGCGCGTGGAAGAAGCCGCTCCGGTCGTCGGGTCTGCCGCCGTTCCTGCAACGACGATGCAACCGCCCATACCGCCCGCAGAAGTCTTTGCCGATAAGACGCTCGCGCCTTGGGAAACCAAAGTCGACGCCACTGCGACACGGCACGACACGACGACATCGATCGCGCCGCCGGCGAACCACACGAGCGTTCCAGTCGAAACTGCAGCGACGTCTCACGACATCCCTTCGATGCACGTCGCAAGCGCGAACTCGATCGAAGCAGCAACCCTGGGCCAGCCAGAAACGGCGGACCTCTCTGCCTCGCGAAACTTAGCGCAGGCGGGAAGCACTTTCGCATCCGCACCGACGGCAACCACCGCAGCGAACGTCACAGCGAACACCACCGCTTCAGCCGCGGCACAAAGCATCGAGCAGCAGGCGTCGAACGTGGTTCGCTTCCCTGGTTTCGCGGCTCAGCCCACATCGTTGGCACCGGCCAGCGGCATTCCCGAAGCGGCCAGCGGGCAAGAGTCCGCTATCGCCACCGGCACGATCGAACCGTCCGTCGTGTCAGTACCGTTCGCGCCATCGGCAATCCCGGCAGCTCCGCCTCCGGAACCCGCCGTCCAGCGTCCGCCGCTGCGCGGCCACGCCCCGGCCAACGGCTTCGAATTCCACGCGCCCGCTGCATCGATGGTCGAGCTGCCCACACTCGATCTGCTCGAGCGCGCCGACACCGACGTCGAACCGGTCTCCGAGGAAAAGCTCATCGAAACCGGCCTGCTGATCGAGCAGCGTCTGCAGGAATTCAAAGTGCCGGTCACCGTGGTCGGCGCGTCGGCGGGTCCGGTCATCACGCGCTTCGAAGTCGAGCCCGCGCTCGGCGTGCGCGGCAGTCAGATCGTCGGCCTGATGAAGGACCTGTCGCGCGGTCTCGGCCTCACCTCCATCCGCGTGGTCGAAACGATTCCCGGCAAGACCTGCATGGGCCTCGAATTGCCGAACGCGAAACGCCAGACGATCCGTCTGTCCGAAATCCTCGAAGCAAGCGTCTACCAGAACTCGCATTCGCAACTCACGCTCGCGATGGGCAAGGACATCACCGGCCATCCGGTCGTCGCCGATCTCGCGAAGGCGCCGCACATGCTGGTCGCGGGCACGACCGGTTCGGGCAAGTCGGTTGCGATCAACGCGATGATCTGCTCGCTGCTCTACAAGGCGACGCCCGAGGAAGTGCGCCTCATCATGATCGATCCGAAGATGCTGGAGCTATCGGTGTACGAAGGCATCCCGCACCTGCTCGCGCCGGTCGTCACCGACATGAAGCTCGCGGCCAACGCGCTGAACTGGTGCGTCGGCGAAATGGAGAAGCGCTACCGGCTGATGTCCGCGGTCGGCGTGCGCAATCTCGCGGGCTTCAACCAGAAAATCCGCGACACCGAAGCGAAGGGTAAGAAGCTCGGCAACCCGTTCTCGCTGACGCCCGAAGCGCCCGAGCCGCTCGCGCCGCTGCCGCTGATCGTGGTGGTGATCGACGAGTTGGCCGACCTGATGATGGTCGCGGGCAAGAAGATCGAAGAGCTGATCGCGCGGCTCGCGCAGAAGGCGCGCGCGGCCGGCATCCACCTGATTCTGGCGACGCAGCGGCCGTCGGTCGACGTCATCACCGGGCTCATCAAGGCGAACATTCCGACGCGCGTCGCGTTCCAGGTGTCGTCGAAGATCGACTCGCGCACGATTCTCGATCAGATGGGCGCCGAGTCGCTGCTTGGCCAGGGCGACATGCTGTTCCTGCCGCCGGGTACGGGCTATCCGCAACGCGTGCACGGCGCGTTCGTCGCCGACGAGGAAGTGCATCGGATCGTCGAGTATCTGAAGCAGTTCGGCGAGCCGCAATACGAGGAAGGCATTCTCGAGGGCCCGGCCACCGATGGCGGCGCCGCGCAGGACCTGTTGGGCGAGTCGCCGGATGCGGAAGCCGATCCACTTTACGACGAAGCGGTCGCGTTCGTGGTGCGTACGCGGCGGGCGTCGATTTCGTCGGTGCAGCGGCAGTTGCGCATCGGCTATAACCGGGCGGCGCGCCTCGTCGAGCAGATGGAGACGGCCGGGCTCGTGTCGGCGATGAGCATCAACGGCAGCCGCGAAGTCCTCGCGCCGGGGCCGGCGGAATAACGGCCCGGCGGGCGCTTGCTCGCCGCCTTGCAAGGGCGGCCGACCGGCGGTCGGTATTTGCAAGGCGGGTTGCTGAGCCGGCCGCAAGGCAAAAAAAAACGGGCCGCTCCAAGCGACCCGTTTTTCGTTCCACGCACACGTTCGAATCAAGCACGACACCGTTCCTTCACGACGGCGACACCAGCTTGAAGTCCACCGGCGCGCCGAGTTCGAAGTGCTGCTTCGGCGTCGGATCGAGCAGGCCGGTTTCACGATCGCGCTTGAACACGTACACCGTATCGCTATTCTGATTGCCGACGATCAGCCAGTTGCCGGTCGGATCGATCGCGAACTCACGCGGTGACTTGCCGAGACTCGGTTGATGCCCGATCTTCTTCAGATGCCCATTGGCGGGATCGACCGAGAAGATCACGATCTCGTTCGCGTCGCCGCGGTTGGACGCGTACACGAAGCGCCCGTCCGGCGACAGATGGATCGCCGCCCCGCCGACCGCCCCCTTGAAGCCCGGCTGCGTCATAGGAAGCGTTTGCACCAGCTTGAGCTTGCCGTCCGCGTAGTCGAAGGTGCTGACCGAGGCGTTCAGTTCGCTCGTCAGATACGCATGCTTGCCGTTAGCGCCGAAGATCAGATGACGCGGCCCCGTGCCCGCCTTCTGCTGGGTATAGCCCCAATCGGTCGGCGTGACCGGGCCGTGGCTGTCGCCCGGCGTGTAGCGGTACGAGTACAGCTTGTCGGCGCCGAGGTCTTGCGCGAAAAGATAGCGCCCATCCGGCGAAAACACCGTGGAGTGAACGTGCGAGTTGTCCTGACGCCCCTTCACCGGACCACCGCCCTCGTGATGCACGGTAAGCACCGACGTGCCGAGCTGGCCGTCGCCCTCGACCGGGAACACCGCAAAGCTGCCGCCCGGGTCGGCCGCGACCGAGTAGTTCGCGGTTAGCAGATACTTTTCGTCCGGCGACAAACTCAGATAGCACGGATCATTGCCATCCGACGAGACCTTGTTGATGAACGTCAGTTGCCCCTGCGCGGCGTCGAAGCGAAACGCGCTGACGCCGCCGCGCTGTGTGGCCGGGCCATCATCACCGGGCAGTTCGTTGACCGCATAGACGAAGCGGCGGTCACGGCTCACCACGAGGAACGACGGATTGACCGTCTGCGCGACCGACACGCGCGTAGCCGCGCCCGTCCTGGTGTCGAAACGATAGACGTAGATGCCCTCGCTCTTGCCGCTGGTGTAGGTGCCGACCAGCATGGTGTAGACGCCGTCCGCAGGGGCCGGGCCGGAATCTTGCGCGTACGCGTGCGACGCA
Organism: Paraburkholderia sp. SG-MS1; assembly: GCF_012275575.1. Taxonomy (GTDB): domain Bacteria; phylum Pseudomonadota; class Gammaproteobacteria; order Burkholderiales; family Burkholderiaceae; genus Paraburkholderia. Next base: position 21,178 of record NZ_NPIH01000107.1, read on the forward strand.
ACAATCGAGACCATGAGCACGAAACCTTTTATTATCGAGCGGGCAGCGCGTAGAGGCGCGGGCCGCCCGGTGTGCCCCACCCCGCAAGCAGCGGCGGCAGGCAAAACGGATAGCGGGAAAACAGATGAAGCGGGACTCGAAATGGCACGCACGGCCGCCCGGCGACGACGAAGCATAGGACCTCCTCCACATCGGTTATTGGGTCGAAGCGGTTGTAATGATGTCGCTGGTCTGCCGCGCGGTGAGTCGAGCGTTGTTCTTATCGAGGCAAGTATAAAAGCGTTGGGTCGGATCATGCAGCGAATCCGGCTGCCCGCACGCATCGGCAGCCATTGTCCCGCGTCGCGGGAGGTTTCTTCAATCGCGTCTTACGCGTTTCACACTACGGAGTCTTCATGAACGTCACACTCAGCCTGGGCCCGCTCGTTTCGTTGATCGCCGGCATTCTGATTCTTGTAATGCCGCGCCTGTTGAACTACATCGTCGCGCTCTATCTGATCATCATCGGCATCATTGGGATCTTCGGTGTGGGGTCGTCGCACTTCTGAGTGGGTGGCACTCGACGCGCGGCCGGGCGCAGTCCTGGCCCGGCTGTGCATCGCCAATGCGCAAGGAAGGCGCGACGAAGCACACGCGTGTGGCGAGGATCGTCCGCACGCGTGACGCAAAACGGATGTGTGGGAAATGCAGCGTCGCAACGCTCTTGCGCCGTGTCACGATGCAGCGCCGCGGCAATGGCTTGGCAGATCTTCAAACCGCACGCATCGAGCGCCGCTGTCCGCACGTCGGCCTGGCGGCTTGCGCGCCCCGTCGCCGAGCGTCAACCATTCGAAAGCTGGTCGAGCCGCAAGCGTCCCTGCAACGACAGCGCGCCGACGGCATAATGGCCGTCACCTTCCTGATAGCGCCGGAAGCAGGCCCGTTCGACCAGAAACGCGGCAGCGGCGAGCATGCCGTTGCGGCTCAGGCCAAGCCGGCCATGATCGAGCGGCAACATCGAATCACCGGCGAGTTGGCTGGCGGCCGAGAGTATCGTGATGCAATCGGTTTTCGTCGGGTTCAGCATGGCTTTCGTCCTCGGAAACGGCGCTTGTGTGCGCCATGGGCAAGGCCGACTCGCTGCCCGGACGGTTGCCGGGGCTCGGCTCGAAATCCGATTGTAGGCACTGATTTGACAATTACCAACTCGCGTTTTGCCGCATTGCTTGGTGAACCAACGCGCATCGGGCGAGTCCGGTAATAACCATGCCCCTTGCACGACGGCCCCGCCGTGCGTCATCACTGACACGCTCCCCTATGCCCGCACACATCGAAGACTATGCGCTCATCGGCGACGGCCACACGGCCGCGCTCATCTCCCGCGAAGGTTCCGTCGACTGGCTCTGCTGGCCGCGCTTCGACTCCGGCGCCTGTTTCGCCGCCCTGCTCGGTACGCCCGAAAACGGCCGCTGGCTGATCTCGCCGGTATCGGAAAACCCGGATACCGCGCCGACCATCACGCGCCGGTATCGCGGCGAAACTCTGATCCTCGAGACCGATTTCGAAACGCCAGAAGGCGCTGTCACGCTGATCGACTTCATGCCGCCGGGCAACGGCTGGTCGGAGATGGTGCGCATCGTCGTCGGCAAACGCGGCACCGTGCGCATGAAGATGGAACTGGTGCTGCGCTTCGACTACGGCTTTTCGATTCCCTGGGTCGACAAGCTCAAGCACGACAGCGGCATCAAGGCGATCGTCGGACCGGACAATGCGGTGCTGCGCACACCGGTCGAGCTGCGCGGCGAAGACATGAAGACGGTTGCCGACTTCACGGTAAGCGAAGGCGAACGGGTGCCGTTCTCGCTCGCCTATGCGGCCTCGCATTTACGCATTCCGCCCGCGCGTGATCCGCACACGTCGCTCGCGCGCACCGAGAATCACTGGCTTGAATGGTCCGCGCGCGGCACCGTCGAAGGTCGCTGGGCCGACGCGATCCGCCGCTCGTTGATCACACTGAAGGCGCTTGCCTACGAACCGACCGGCGGCATCGTTGCAGCGCCCACCACGTCGCTGCCGGAGCAGCTGGGCGGAACGCGCAACTGGGACTATCGCTACTGCTGGCTGCGCGACGCCACCATCACGCTGCTCGCGATGATGCGCGGCGGTTACTACGACGAAGCCCGCGCCTGGCGCAGCTGGCTTGGCCGCGTGATGGCCGGCGCGCCCGAGCAGTTGCAGATCATGTACGGGATCGCCGGCGAGCGGCGGCTGCCGGAATTCGAAATCGACTGGCTGCCGGGTTATCAAGGCGCGAAGCCGGTGCGCATCGGCAACAACGCGGTCGGCCAGCGCCAGCTCGACGTGTATGGCGAAGTGATGAACGCGCTGCATCTCGCGCGCGTCGGTGGCCTGCAGGCAGACGACACCGCATGGAACGTGCAGCGCGCGCTGCTGGAACACCTCGGCACGATCTGGCAGGAGCCCGACGAAGGCATCTGGGAAACGCGCGGCGGCCGTCAGCATTTCACTTTCTCGAAGGTGATGGCATGGGTCGCATTCGATCGCGCGATCCGCTCGGCAGAAATGTTCAAGCTCGATGGCCCGCTCGATGAATGGCGCGCCACCCGCGCGCAGATTCACGCGGAAGTCTGCGAGAAAGCGTGGAATACCGGGCTCGATGCGTTCTCACAGTACTACGGCAGCGACCAGCTCGACGCGAGCGTGCTGCTGCTGCCGATGGTCGGCTTCCTGCCGCCGCACGATCCGCGCATCAAGGGTACCGTGGCGGCGATCGAGCGCGACCTGATGCGCGACGGCTTCGTGATGCGCTACCGCACCACCGAATACGACGATGGCCTGCCGCCCGGGGAAGGCACGTTTCTCGCGTGCTCGTTCTGGATGGTGGACAACCTCGCGCTACAAGGCCGTATCGACGAAGCCATCTCGATGTACGAACGATTGCTCGCGCTGTGTAACGACGTGGGCCTCCTCGCCGAAGAGTACGATCCGGCGGAGAAGCGTTTGGTCGGTAATTTCCCGCAGGCGTTTTCGCACGTGGCGCTGGTGCACACCGGCCTGAACCTCATGAAGCACGAACAGGAAATGGCCCAGGCAACCGGGCATCCAGGCCGTAACGGCAGCCGCTCCGGACAACTGCAGGCTGAGGCAACCCCGGATAGCGGCGCGGCAACATCGCCAGTAGCATGATTTAATGACAGTTTGCGTGCTATCCGTGCGTAGATTGCTGCATTGCACAAATGCACTTTGTTCGATATGATCGATCAACCTGTCGGCCGAAAATCAATGCGCCAACAATCAAAACGGCCCGCCGCAACGCCTGACGCGTGTTTGCGAAGCCCCATGCGAACCGCTTAAAAACGGAGCACCCATGCTCTATCAACTGCACGAATTCCAACGGGCGATGTTGAGCCCCCTCACCGCCTGGGCCCAGGCCGCGTCGAAATCGTTCGCGAATCCTGCCAGCCCATTGGCCTACGTGCCGGGCGCAACCCGTTTGTCGGCCGGCTATGAACTGCTGTACCGGCTGGGTAAAGATTACGAAAAACCCGAGTTCAATCTTCACCAGATCGTCAAAGATGGTCACAACATTCCGATCATCGAGCAGATCATCGTCGAGAAACCGTTCTGCCGTCTGATGCGCTTCAAGCGTTTCGCCGACGACAGCGACGCCGTCACGCAGTTGAAGGACGAACCGGTCGTACTGGTCTGCGCGCCGTTGTCGGGACACCACGCCACACTGCTGCGCGACACCGTGCGGACGTTGTTGCAGGACCACAAGGTGTACCTGACCGACTGGATCGACGCGCGCATGGTGCCGCTCGAAGCCGGCGAGTTCGGTCTGAACGACTACGTCGCCTACATCCAGGAATTCATCCGTCACATCGGCGCGAAAAATCTGCATGTGATCTCGGTGTGTCAGCCAACGGTGCCCGTGCTCGCGGCCATTTCGCTGCTGGCGAGCCGCGGCGAAGACACGCCGCGCACCATGACGATGATGGGCGGGCCCATCGACGCGCGTAAGAGCCCGACCTCGGTCAATTCGCTCGCCACCCAGCACTCGTACGAGTGGTTCGAGAACAATGTGATTTTCACGGTGCCGCCGAACTACCCGGGTGTGGGCCGTAAGGTTTATCCGGGCTTTCTGCAGCACACCGGCTTTGTCGCGATGAATCCGGAACGTCACGCGGCCTCGCACTGGGACTACTACCAGAGTCTGCTGCGCGGCGACGAAGACGACGCGGAAGCGCATCGCCGCTTCTACGACGAGTACAACGCCGTGCTCGACATGGACGCGGACTATTACCTCGACACGATCCGCGTGGTGTTCCAGGAATTCCGTCTTGCCGAAGGCACGTGGGACGTCGCTGGTGAGCGGGTGAAGCCGGGGGACATCACGAAGACCGCGCTGTTTACCATCGAAGGCGAACTGGACGACATCTCCGGCGACGGTCAGACCTATGCGGCGCACGAGTTATGCACCGGCATTCCGGAGAGCGACAAGCGCCACTTCACCGCGGAAAAATGCGGCCACTACGGCATTTTCTCGGGCCGGCGTTGGCGCACGATTATTTATCCGCAGTTGCGCGACTTCATCCTCGAACACAACAAGGCGCCGAAAGTGGCGAAGGAAAAAGTCGAAGCCTGAGCGAAATACGCACGCGGCATCCGTCGCTGACGACGGCCTCTTTGGAGGCCGTTTCCGTTTGCAACGCCGCTGCCGTACGGTGTGCGGCGCGTGCGCTGCCACGCCCGACGCGTGCGTCCGCGCGCGCGCCGACTTGTGCGTCTTCTACTTGCGCAACAGATACGCGAGCAGCAACTCGGTGTTCATCTGTATCACTTCACTGCGTTCACTGGCGCTATTGAAATCGCGGCCGAGCGTCGCTTCGAGCGTGAAGCGGTTCGACACGATGTAATAGCCCATGCCCGACAGCGTCACGTAAAAGCGCAGTGGATCGATATTGGCGCGAAACAGCCCCGCACGCTGTCCGCGTTCGAGAATGCCGCCAAGCGTCGCGACGATCGGCGAGATCATTTCGCGGATACGCGTCGACTTTTGCATATAGCGCGCTTCATGCAGATTCTCGTTGTTGACCAAACGCAGCAGCTCGGGATGATCGCGGTAGTAATCCCACACGAAATGCGCGAGACGCGTCACGGCCTCCACCGGCGCGACGCCGTTCAGTTCGAGTGTGCGTTCCGCCTCGTTGAGTGCACTGAACGCGTGCTCGAGTACCGCGGTGAAAAGCTGCTCCTTGCTACCGAAGTAGTAATAGAGCATGCGTTCATTCGTTTCCGCGCGGCGGGCGATCTGATCGACGCGTGCGCCGAATAGCCCACCATTTGCAAACTCTTCGGCCGCCGCAAGCAGAATGCGGCGACGCGTGCCTTCAGGATCTCTTTTGATTTTCGGCTGATTCATGGTGGCATCGTCTTCGTGAGCCGCGTTATCCGGATCGCGCCGCCGGCCTCTCTCGGGCCTTGCACCGACAGCGTTGAACGGGCGCGCCATGGTTGGGGAACACACCCTTTTCTGCGGTCTTTCGAAAAAGCGCTTCGATTATGGCACATGGATTGCGAATGGCAATTGGGGAAATCGGCGATAATGTGCTATTTAGTTCAGGCTGTGTGGCAGCAAGGCAAGCCCCCCGTCGTGACCGTGACAGACATTAAAATACTTGCGGATCGCATAGAAGATCTGCTGCCCCAAACCCAATGCACGAAGTGCGGCTATCCCGCATGTCGTCCCTATGCCGAAGCCGTTGCGAACGGCGAAGCCAATTACAACCAGTGTCCCCCCGGCGGCGCCGAGGGTATTGCACGCCTTGCCGCATTGCTTGGCAAGCCGGTGATTCCGCTCAATTCCGCCAACGGCGTCGAACGTGCGCGTCCGTTGGCGGTTATCGACGAACAGATTTGCATCGGCTGCACGCTGTGCATGCAAGCCTGTCCGGTCGACGCGATAGTTGGCGCACCGAAACAGATGCACACTGTGATTGCCGAACTCTGTACCGGTTGCGATCTGTGCGTACCACCGTGCCCGGTCGACTGCATCGCGATGCCGTCCGTCACCGGCGACGCTACCGGCTGGAACGCATGGACACAGAGCCAGGCCGACGCCGCGCGCGCGCGTCACAACCGTCGCGAAGCCCGACTGGCGCGTGAGCGCGAAGCCGCCGAAGCGCGTGCTGCGGCGCGTCGCGCCGGCGGTGCGGGCGCGACGCTCGCTCTGGACGAGACGCAAGCGGCTCGAACAACGCAAGCCGGCACCGCTACGGCGCCAGCGGCGCCCACCGTTGACGAGGCCGAAGCGAAGAAGCGCGCGATCATTCAGGCCGCGCTCGAGCGCGCTCGCAAGAAAAGGGAAGAACTGGCCGCCAAAGGCCAAGGCCCGTTGAACACCGAACGCGTCAGCCCCGACGTGCAGGCGCAGATCGACGCCGCCGAAGCGCGGCGCCGCCGTCTCGGCCTCGCCGCCGCCGACGACACCGACACGCCGTCCAACCCGCGCTAAACGCACCCGTCACGCTCCGCATGAACGCGAACAAACGCCGCGCCATCTACGAAACGCTACAGAGCCTCAACCCGCATCCGACCACCGAGCTTGAGTACACCTCACCGTTCGAACTGCTGATTGCCGTGCTGTTGTCGGCGCAGGCCACGGACGTGTCGGTCAACAAGGCGATGCGCAAGATGTTCCCGGTCGCGAACACGCCGCAGAAGGTGTTCGATCTCGGTGAAGAAGGCGTGACCGGCTACATCAAAACGATCGGGTTGTACCGGACCAAGGCGAAGAACGTCATTGCGACTTGCCGCATCCTGCTCGACCAGTACGGCGGAGAAGTGCCCGAGGACCGTGAAGCGCTCGAAAGTCTGCCAGGAGTGGGCCGCAAAACCGCCAACGTGATTCTGAACACCGCGTTCGGCCATCCGACCATCGCGGTCGACACGCACATCTTTCGGGTTGCCAATCGAACCGGGCTCGCGCCCGGCAAGGACGTGCGCGCGGTCGAAGCGGCGCTGGAGAAATTCACGCCCGCCGAGTTCAGACAGGATGCGCACCACTGGCTGATCTTGCATGGCCGTTATGTCTGCAAGGCACGTCGCCCCGAGTGCTGGCATTGCGTGATCGAGCCGCTTTGCGAGTTCCGTCCGAAAGAAAACGCCACCGCCGGATCTCTGAACCGCCCCGCGAGGCGCGGCGAGCCGCCAGCAGCGCGCGCCGTCGCGGCGTAAAATACCGGCCTGCGCGCTTGCCTTGCGCGTCCCCACTCAAACGCACCCGGTTCCACGATGTTCAATCCCAGCCGCGACGAAGTCCGCCTCTTTTTCACCGACACCTGGCGCAAACAGCGGCAGGGGGACATTCTGACGCCGCTGGAGGCGATCGCCGCCGACTGGATCGTCGAGCACCCCGAATATCACGCGGACCTCAGCGATAGCGGCGCCGCGCAGGCGCAGGATTACTCGCCCGAACGCGGGCAGACCAATCCATTCCTGCATCTGTCGATGCATCTGGCGATCAGCGAACAGTTGTCGATCGACCAGCCGCCGGGCATTCGCGCGGCGCACGAGCGGCTCGCGTCGCGCCTCGGCTCGACTCACGACGCGCAGCACGCGATCATGGAGTGCCTCGGCGAAACCATCTGGGAAGCGCAGCGCACCGGCACGCCACCGGATACGGACGCCTATCTGCAGCGCATCGAGCGGCGCGCGACGCGTGACTGAGCGCGACTGAACGCCAACCGCGCGCCGCCGCCCCCAAAACAAAACACCCCGCCAGGGCGGGGTGTCGTTCGAATCCGGCAAGCAGCGCGGCAATGGCGCTCAAGCCATGACGCGGCGCGCTTACTTCTTCTGCACCAGATCGCCGTCCAGCGATTCGATATAAGCCGCGAGATCTTTCATGTCGCTCTGCGACAGGCTTTGCACCTGTGCCTGCATGATCGCGTTGTTGCGGCCGAGGTGCGGATTGCCCACGCCCATCTGATATTGGCGCAACGCCCAGTAGATGTAGTCGGCGTGCTGGCCCGCAAGCTTCGGATACTCCGGGCTCACCGGCTTGTTCAGATTGACGCCGTGGCAAGCCGCGCAGTTGTGGCTGTCGGACAGCACCTTGCCGTTGCCTGCGTCGGCGGCGTGCGCGACATTCGCTGCAGCCAGACCGATCACTGCCGCCGACGCGCAAGCAGCCTTGAACACCGTATGGAGTGCCTGTTGGGGCTTAATCATGAATTCTCCTATCCCGCGAATAATTGATAGCCGGGTGACTGGATGGACGGCCGCGGCCGATCACTTGTCGGGATTGTTTTTCGAAGAGGCATTTTGCGCCGCGTAGTAAGCGGCGATGTCGGCAATGTCCTGATCCGACAGCGAGACGGCGATGGCGTGCATCGTGTCGAAATGGCGGTCGCCCTTCTTGTAGCCACGCAACGCGTTTTCGAGGTATGCCTGATTCTGGCCGCCGAGCATCGGCACACGGTAGACCTCGGGATAAGCCGTACGGTATTCGGGGATGCCGTGGCAGCCGATACACATCGCGACCTTGGCCCGCCCTGCCTTCGCGTTACCAACGACATCCGCTGCCTGGGCGCTGACCGCGTAGCCCGTGAGCACCGACAGCGCTGCGATCACGACGTGTTTGCCGACGAATTTATTCATAGCATGTAACCTGGCATGAGGGGAACGGGCGCCCAAAAAGGCAACGGCCCGCGCCGTTCTTCTTATAGGGTAGCCACGCAGGCCAAAAAAATCGGGCTAATTGTACCGCGACGCCGCGCAGAACGTCCACCGCGCGGGGTCAGCGGCCGCCCGCCGGCTGCAAAGCCATGGCCGGCGCCGCTTTGCTCCGGCACGCCCGCCGCGCAAGGCCTGACGGGTGCGCGAGCGTACGGTCCACCGGCTCAAACACCGGCAGGCACAGCTCACGCCCGCACCAGCCGCGCGAGGCGGATCCCAAACGAACACCAAACGGGCACGCGGGCCACCCGCGCGCAACACATGCATCAAGCATGCAACGCCCGTTTTACCGGGCCGCGCGTCGGGCTGAACCTCGGCTGACACCCTACGCGAGCCGACTCCAGGCCAACAGGGCTTCTGACTTATACTGGGTTTTTTCCCGATCAAGAGCATCTCGCCATGCGTTTCGAAGGCTCATCGCAGTACGTCGCCACCGACGACCTCAAGCTCGCGGTCAACGCCGCGATGACGCTGAAGCGCCCGTTGCTGATCAAGGGCGAACCGGGCACGGGCAAGACCATGCTCGCCGAAGAGGTCGCGGCCGCGCTCGGCATGCCACTGCTGCAGTGGCACATCAAGTCCACCACCAAGGCCCAGCAGGGTCTGTACGAATACGACGCGGTGTCGCGCCTGCGCGATTCGCAGCTCGGCGACGAGCGCGTCAAGGACATCCGCAACTACATCGTCAAGGGCGTGCTGTGGCAGGCATTCGAGTCGGACGAGCAAACCGTGCTGCTGATCGACGAGATCGACAAGGCCGACATCGAATTCCCGAACGACCTGCTGCGTGAACTCGACCGCATGGAGTTCTACGTGTACGAGACGCACGAGCTGATCCGCGCCAAACAGCGCCCGCTCGTGATCATCACGTCGAACAACGAGAAGGAGCTGCCGGACGCGTTCCTGCGCCGCTGCTTCTTCCACTACATCAAGTTTCCCGATCCGGCCACGATGCAGCAGATCGTCGAGGTGCACTACCCCGGCATCAAAAAGGAACTGCTCGCCGCGGCCATGCAGAGCTTTTTCGAACTGCGCAAGGTGGCGGGGCTGAAGAAGAAGCCGTCCACCTCGGAGCTGCTCGACTGGCTCAAGCTGCTGCTCGCCGAAGACATTCCGCCCGAAGCGCTGCGCTCGTCCGACCAGAAGCAGATCATTCCGCCGCTGCACGGCGCCCTGCTGAAGAACGAACAGGACGTGAGCCTGTTCGAACGGCTGATTTTCATGAACCGCAACAACCGGTGATCGGGCGAGCCACGTCGAAGAGCGAGCGCCGGGGCGATTCCGGCTCACCGACGCCCGACGCGCCGCACCGATCATTCGCCGCTGGAGGGGACACCGCATGCTGATCGACTTCTTCTACTCGCTGCGCGCCGCCAAACTGCCGGTGTCGGTGAAAGAATATCTCACGCTGCTCGAAGCGCTCAAAGCCAACGTAATCGCGCCGTCGCTCGACGAGTTCTACTACCTTTCGCGCATCACGCTGGTCAAGGACGAGCAGTATTTCGACAAGTTCGATCAGGCGTTCGGCGCGTATTTCAACGGCGTCGCGAAAGCGTCGGAACTGGCGTTCGACGTCCCGCTCGACTGGCTGAAGAAGAAGCTGCAACGCGACCTGTCGCCGGAGGAAAAAGCGCAGATCGAAGCAATGGGCGGGCTCGACAAGCTGATGGAGCGCCTCAAGGAACTGTTCGACGAACAGAAAGAGCGTCACGAAGGCGGCAACAAGTGGATCGGCACGGGCGGCACGTCGCCGTTCGGCAACGGCGGCTATAACCCGGAAGGCGTGCGCATCGGCGGCGACGCGGCGGGCAACCGCACCGCGGTGAAGGTATGGGAAGCGCGCGCCTATCGCGACTACGACGACCAGGTCGAAATCGGCACGCGCAACATCAAGGTCGCGCTGCGCCGTTTGCGCCGCTTCGCGCGCGAAGGCGCCGCGGAAGAACTCGATTTGCCCGACACGATCCGCAGCACCGCCGCGAACGCCGGCTGGCTCGATCTGAAGATGGTGCCGGAGCGGCACAACAAGGTGAAGGTGCTGATGCTGCTCGACGTCGGCGGCTCGATGGACGATCACATCAAGCGTACCGAAGAACTTTTCTCCGCCGCAAAGGCCGAGTTCAAGCATCTCGAGTTCTATTACTTCCACAATTGCGTGTACGACTTCCTGTGGAAGAACAACCGCCGCCGCCACGCCGAGCGCATGCCGACGTGGGACGTGCTGCACAAGTTCACCCCAGACTACAAACTGATCTTCGTCGGCGACGCAACGATGAGCCCCTACGAAGTGCTGCAGCCCGGCGGCTCGGTGGAATACAACAACGCCGAGGCGGGCGCTGTGTGGCTGCGCCGTCTCGCGGATCATTTTCCGCATCACGCGTGGCTCAATCCGGAGCCGGAAGGTTTGTGGGCGTACCGGCAATCGGTCAGCGCGATCCGCGAAGTGCTCGGACACCGGATGTACCCGCTCACGCTCGCCGGGTTGGAAAGCGCAATGCGCATGCTGAGCAAATGACGCTGTCGTACCGCTGCCGTATCGCT
>NZ_NPIH01000108.1 GCF_012275575.1 Paraburkholderia sp. SG-MS1
CTGACCGAAGCGATGGACGCTTATGCGCCCTACTTCCGCGGCTTCGAGCCGGTGACGGCGCAACGCGCTGCGCTCGCCTACGTGCGCAGCGTGGAAGGCGCGCAGACGGGACGGGTGTATCGCGTGGGGTATTGAATGTCGAGGGAATCACGCGATGCGGTCTCGCTGTGTCGCCGCGCCATGGCGGCTGCACTGCTCTGCCGACGGCCCTCGATAAACCCGGTGCGTCGCGCCCGGGCTGCCAGATCCTCAGTGAATCTCCGGCTCGCCCGGCTTGTCCGGCTTGTCCGGTTGCGATGCGGCAAGCGCACCGCCTCGTTGCAGGAAGTCGAAGTCGCAGCCCTGATTCGCCTGCATCACATGCACCTGGTACATCGCGCCATAGCCGCGCGTGAAACGCGGCGCCGGCCTGACCCACGCGGCTCGGCGCCGCGCCAGTTCTTCGTCCGGCACCAGCAGGTTGAGCCTGCGCCGCGGTACGTCCAGCTCGATCGAGTCGCCGCTTTGCACCAGCGCAAACGGCCCGCCCACGAACGACTCGGGCGCCACGTGCAACACGCACGCGCCGTAACTCGTGCCGCTCATCCGCGCATCCGAGATGCGCACCATGTCGCGCACGCCCTTTTGCAACAGCTTGCGGGGGATCGGCAATTGCCCCCACTCGGGCATGCCCGGCGCGCCCACCGGCCCCGCATGCTGAAGCACGATCACACAGGTCTCGTCGATATCGAGCGCTTCATCGTCGATGCGCGCGGCGAGATCGTTATAGTCCTGGAACACCACCGCGCGGCCGGTATGCACGAGCAGATGCGGCTCGGCCGCGCCGGGTTTGATCACCGCGCCGTCGGGCGCGATATTGCCGCGCAGCACCGCGAGGCCGCTGTCAGGCAAGAGCGGCTTGTCGCGGCGGCGAATCACTTCGTCGTTGAAAATTCGCGCGCCTTCGAGGTTCTCCCCGAGCGTGCGGCCGTTCACGGTCCTCTGCGAACCGTCGATCAGCTCGCCCAACTCCGCAAGCAGCGCCCGCAAGCCGCCCGCGTAAAAAAAGTCCTCCATCAGGTAGACGCCGGTCGGCCGGACGTTGGCCAATACCGGCGTGCGGCGCGAGATGTCGTCGTAGCGATCGAGCGTCAGCGCGATGCCTGCGCGGCGCGCGAGCGCAATCATGTGGACGATCGCATTGGTCGAGCCGGACAGCGCGAGGCAGGTGGTCACGGCGTTATCGACCGAGCCGGCGGTGATGAGGTCGGAAGGCTTGAGATCCTCCCACACCATGTCGACGATGCGCATGCCGGTCTGCACCGCCATCTGCGCATGGCGCGAATCCGCCGCGGGAATCGACGCAAAGCCGGGCAGCGTGAAGCCGAGCGCCTCGGCCGCGCTCGTCATCGTCGAGGCGGTGCCCATCGTCATGCAATGCCCCGGCGAGCGCGCAATGCCGCCTTCGATGCCTTGCCAGTCGTCCTGCGTGATCGTCCCGGCACGAAGCTCGGCCCAGTACTTCCAGACGTCCGAGCCGGAGCCTAGCGTCACGCCATGCCAGTTGCCGCGCAGCATCGGGCCGGCGGGCAGAAAGATCGCGGGCAGGTCCATCGAGATCGCGCCCATCAGCAAAGCGGGTGTGGTCTTGTCGCAGCCGCCCATCAGCACGACGCCGTCGGCGGGATACGAGCGCAGGGTCTCCTCGGCTTCCATCGCGAGGAAGTTGCGGTACAGCATCGTGGTGGGTTTCTGGAACGGCTCGGAGAGTGTCTGCACCGGCAGCTCGACGGGAAAGCCGCCGGCCTGCCAGATGCCGCGCTTCACTTCCTCGACGCGCTGCTTGAAATGCGTGTGGCACGCATTGATCTCGCTCCACGTGTTGAGAATCGCGATGACCGGCTTGCCCGAGTATTCCTCCCGGTTGTAGCCCATCTGCGCGGTGCGCGAGCGATGGCCGAACGAACGCATATCGTTCGCGCCGTACCAGCGGTGGCTGCGCAGCTCCTCGGGGGTCTTTCTCTTCGTCAACGTCGGCTCCACGAATAGCGTCGGGAGTGCTTCAGCGCTTCTGCTCCTTCACGCGCGACACGATCTGCGTCGGGCTGACGAATTGCAGCGCGATCAGCACCCAGATCAGCGTGATCGCCATATAGATCATCGCCATCGCATCGATCGATTGCGGAGCGCGCACGCCGGTTGAAAATACAGCGTAGTACAACGCGACCACCAGCGTTTGCGTAGCGGGCCCCGCGGTGAAGAAAGTCAGCTCGAACATGCCAATGGTGCGCACGAGCACCAGCAGCCCCGCCGCGAGCATGCCGGGCACCAGCAGCGGCAGCAGCACATAGCGGAAATAACGGAACGTGTTGGCGCCGAAAATGCGCGCCGCCGCTTCGAGATTCGGGTCGATCTGCTCGATGAACGGCGTCATCACCAGAATCACGAACGGCAGCGCCGGCACCAGGTTGGCGAGGATCACGCCGCTCAGCGTGCCGGCGAGACCGGTCTTGTACATCACGGTCGCCATCGGAATGCCGTAGGTGACGGGCGGCACCATCAACGGCAGCAGGAAGATCAGCATCACGAGGCGCTTGCCGCGAAACTGCACGCGGGCGAGCGCGTATGCCGCCGGCACGCCCAGCAGCACCGACAGCAGCACGACCGCGCCGACCACCTCGACGGTCACCCACAGCACGCTCGCGAGCTGGAAATCGCTCCACGCCTGCGCATACCAGTGCAGCGTGAAGCCTTGCGGCAACAGGGTGCCGAACCAGCGCGTCGCCACCGAATTGACCGCGACGGTCGCGATCAGCAGCACCACGTTGAGCAGGAAGAACACCATCACGGCCCACACCAGCACGCGCCATACGCGGCCGGGCACGCCGGCGCGCTGCGTCGCGCGTTTGACGGGCTCGCGCGCGCCGTCGCCGCGGCCTGTCGAAGCGGATCCGGACCACGCGGGCTGCGCCGCACGACGTTCGCTCGTCATCAGCCTTTGCCTCCGGTTGCCGGTCCGCTGTAGAAGAAGCGGCGCGCACCGAGCAACGCGGCGACCACCAGCAATTGCACGAAGCCCATCACCATCGCGATTGCGGAAGCGAGCGAATAGTCGTAGCTTTCGAACGCGGCTTCGGCGGCGGCGATCGACATCACGCGCGTCGGACCCGCGGGCGCGCCGAGCAGCACCGCCGACGGAAACACCGAAAACGCCTGCACGAACGACAGACACGCTGCCATCGTCAGCCCCGGCACCAGCAGCGGCAGATAAATGCGGCGAAACTGCTGCCACGGACTCGCGCCGAGCGTCGCCGCCGCGCTCGCGAGCGTCGGGTCGATGCCGCTCACGTACGACAGCGTCAGCAGAAACGCAAACGGAAAGCCCGACACGATCAGCGAGATCAGCACGCCCCAGAAATTGTGCGTGAGGCGCACTTCGCGCGTGTACAGATGCAGCCCTTGCAAAGCCTGTGGAAACCAGCCGTTGGGGCCAAAGTAGGTCAGCATGCCGTCGGCGATCAGCACGGTGCCGAGCGTGACGGGAATCACCAGCAGCGTCGTGACGATCTTCTGATAGCGCGAGTAGCGGCGCAGCGCGAACGCTACCGGCACCGACACGCCGACGTTGATCAGCGTCGCGGGCACCGCGAGCTTGAGGGTGACGAGGATCGTCGGCCACATCGACGTGTCGGTGAAGAACGTCAGGTAGTTGGCCCATAGGCCGCCGCCGTTCATCGGCCGGAACGACAGCACGAGACCGTACGCGAACGGATAGATGAACATCGCGACGATGAACAGCAACGCCGGCGTGACGAGCCATGCCTTGGCGTCGCGCGCCGCGAGCGGTGGCGAAGCGGGCGGCGACAATGTAGGCGTGTTCATGCGGCCTCGGCGTCGTAGACCAGCACGCGCGACGGCGCCACGCGCAAACTGATGCGCTCGCCCGCCACGAATTCGCCGACGATGCGCGCCCACACGTCGCCGAATGCAGTCTTCACACGCAGCAACGAATCGTGGCCGCCGTATTCGACCGCGTCGACCAGCGCGTCGAACGCGTTGTCCGCGCCGGGCGCGGCGCGCTCCATATCCTCGGGCCGCAGCGCGACGCTCACGCGCTTGTTGTCGAAGCCCGCCATCGGCGTGCCGATCAGACGCACGCCGTTCACGCTCACCGCGACGCCGTCGCCGTGGGTGCCTTCGAGCGTGAATTCAGCCACGTTCCGATAACCCATGAAACGCGCGACATGCAGATTGTGCGGCCGTGTGTAGACCTCTTTCGGCGTGGCAACCTGCTGCACCACGCCCTCCTTCATGACGACGATGCGGTCCGCCATCGACAGCGCTTCATCCTGATCGTGCGTCACGTAGAGCGTCGCGCGGTCGAGCTGGCTATGAATACGGCGAATTTCAGCGCGCATTTCGATGCGCAGTTTGGTGTCGAGGTTCGACAGCGGTTCGTCCATCAGGATTAGCGGCGGCTCGATCACGATAGCCCGCGCAATCGCCACGCGCTGTTGCTGACCGCCGGACAATTGACCAGGCAGCTTGTGTTCATGACCGACCAGTTGCACGAGCTGCAGCGCCTCGCGCACGCGACGCGTCGTTTCGCTTCTGCCGACGCCGCGCATCTTCAAGCCGAAGCCGACGTTGTCGAGCACGCTCATATGCGGGAACAGCGCGTAGTTCTGGAACACCATGCCGAAGCCGCGCTTTTCCGGCGGCAACACGTCGATGCGTTTGTCGTCGAGCCAGAT
The DNA here is from genome assembly GCF_012275575.1 of Paraburkholderia sp. SG-MS1. Lineage (GTDB taxonomy): Bacteria > Pseudomonadota > Gammaproteobacteria > Burkholderiales > Burkholderiaceae > Paraburkholderia. The sequence goes on from NZ_NPIH01000108.1 coordinate 4,734, forward strand.
GCCGCCGCCCGTCAACGGCTGCAAGCCGGCAATGCAATTGAGCGCCGTCGATTTACCGCAGCCGGACGGCCCGAGCAACGCGATGAACTCGCCCCGCTGGATCGTCAGATCGAGTTCCTGCAGCGCCGCGATCGCGTGGCCTTGCGCATTCGTGAAACTGCGGCTCACCGAGTCGAGCCGCAACTGCTCAAAGTGATGCTTCATGGAGGTTTCCTGATACGCGTGACATGTCGACGAATGCTCCTCCCGACCTGTCACGCGCGAATCGCGACGGCATGCATGGCTGGATGCGCGGACTACCTGGTCTTCTGTGCGCCGACCTCGGCATCCCACTTCTTGAACGCCGCGACCATGGCGGACGCATTCAACGGCAACGCATGTGGACGGTCAGCCAGCAGTTTCGCGTATTCCGGGCGGCCGTACTTCTTCAGCACCTCCTGGCTGTGCGCGGGCGCCTGTTCGACGCTCACGCCCTTGATCGCCGGGCCGGGATAGAAATAGCCGTCGTCATAAGTCATGGCCTGCTGCGCCGGTTCGAGCATGAAGTTCATCATCTTGTAGATGACGTCGAGCTTTTCCTTCGGCACGCCCTTTGGAATCACCATGTAGTGCGCGTCGTTCACCCATGTCATGTTGTCGAACGCCTGCACCCGGAATTCAGCCGGCACGATGCCGAGCGCTCGTGGGTTGATGTCCCAGCCCGTTACCGTGACGGTCATGTCGCGCGTGCCCTCGCCCAGTTCCTTCATCACCGCCGAGGTGCCGCCAGGATAGTAAGGAATGCACTCGTTCAGTTGCTTCAGAAAGGCCCACGTCTTGTCCCAGCCGTGAATCGGGTCCTGCGGATCCTTGTCGCCGAGCACGTATGGCAAGCCCATCAGGAACGTACGGCCCGGACCCGAGTTGGCCGGCCGTGCATAGATCAGCTTGTCCGGATGCGCCTTGCACCATTGCAGAAGCTGCTTGGGCGTCTTGGGCGGATCGCCGACTTTGGCGGGGTTGTATTCGAGCAGCGGACCGGCCGGCATATACGCGACCGTGAGGCCATAGCCCTGCGCGAGGTCCTGCATCTTGCGCGGACCCGGCGCGTATTTGTCGAGCACGCCGGGAAACTGCGCCGCGTTGTCCGGCAGCAGTTTGATCCACAGGTTCTGTTCGATGCCGGCCGCGAGCGCGTCGGTGCCGGTCAGGACGAGATCGATGTCGGAGCGGCCTGCGCCCTGCATCGCCTTGATCTTGCCGGGCAATTGCGGAGCGGGCGCGTTGGTGAACGTGAGACTGGCGACGAGGTTCGGATACTTCGCCTTGAATGCCTCGAAGCCCTTTTGCGTGAGTTGGAGATCGCCGGCCACGTCGACGATGTTGATCGTGACCGGATCGGCCGCGTGCGCTGCGGATGCAAATGCGGCGCTCGCCGCGAGACATACGGACACCAGCTTGAGCGACAACCTGTGCGAAACAGTCATTGCGTCTCCTCGCTTCTTGGTATGGAAGTCCACCCGTCAGGTGCGCAGCGGGCGGTGTCTCTCTACCAACGCAACATAGCGAAGCGGAACAGCCGATGTCAAGCAAATACTCGCGAGCGCGCGCGGCGCATGAAAACCGCCGTTTTTTGCGGGGAATTCTTATCGATCAAAGCGGAGCGCGCCGCATCCAAGGGCAAACCCGGAGCCGGTGAGGTGGTCGCACGATTCGTTGTCAAGCAACAGGAGAATGCCTGGTGCGTTCATCTGCGCCCATCCACATCTGCTCACGCCGATTCGCGCTTCAGCCGCCTTGCACGCCCTGCGTATTCACATAGAGCGAATACAGACCATGGCTTGCCGCCATGAACAGCCGGTTGCGATGACGCCCACCGAAGCACACGTTCGCGCAACGCTCCGGCAATGCAATGTGGCCAAGCGGCTCGCCTTGCGCGGTGAAGACACGCACGCCGTCGAGTTCGTCGGTGCCCATGCCCCAGCCGCACCACAGATTGCCATGGACGTCGACACGAAAGCCGTCCGGCGTGCCCGCACCGGCGTCGATCAGCACGCGGTTGTTCGACAGTGCAGCGCCGTCGCCGCCGACATCGAACGCGCGGATCTTGCGCGGCTCGCCACGCGATTCGACGATGTACAGCACCGACTCGTCCGGCGAGAACGCGAGGCCGTTTGGGCCAAGCACGTCGTCGGCGACCATCGACACCTCGCCGGACTGCCCGTCGACGCGGTACACGCACGCCGGCAGTTCCGACGCCTGGCGCTCGCCTTCGTAGAAGCCGTCGATGCCGAAGGTCGGGTCGCTGAACCAGATAGAGCCGTCCGACTTCACGATCACGTCGTTCGGCGAATTGAAACGCTTGCCTTGATAACGGTCGGCGAGCACGGTGATCGAGCCGTCGTATTCGGTGCGCGTCACGCGGCGCGTGAGGTGCTCGCAACTGACGAGGCGTCCCTGTCGATCGCGCGTGTGGCCGTTCGCATTGTTCGACGACTGCCGGAACGTGCTGACGGTGCCGCTCGGTTCGTCCCAGCGCAGGATGCGGTCGTTGGGTATGTCGCTCCACAGCAGATAGCGGCCATCGCCGAACCAGACCGGGCCTTCCGACCAGCGCGCGCCCTGGTACAGACACTCGACGGAAGCAGAGGCAAGAATCAGCGACTTGAAGCGCGGATCGATTACGCGGATAGAAGGATCGGGATAGCGTCGGCTGTTGTCGGTCATGCTGGTGATTGGGGTTCGGAGATCGATGAATGGGTTCGCGCAAACTCGCGTTCCAGCGCAAGCAGTGCTCGCGCGGCAGCGTCGATCTTCGCATGATGTTCGGGCGGCGTCGAACTGAGCTGTGGCAGCGTCGGAGCCATGTCGGCGATTTGCGCGAACGTGACGCATGGTGCAGCACGCGGATCAGCGAGCTTGCGTCGCGCAGATTTCGAGCGGCAGGAACGCGTCTTACAGCCGTTGCGCCGTTTCGTGAGCACCACTGCGGACCGCCTGCACCAAGGCCATGACCCTGCGCGGCGCGAGGCATCCCGAACCGGTTGTCCATGCTGCGAGCCCGAACTCGCGCACATGCTCGGGCGAACTTGGCCGTCGTGTCTCGAAACTACTGCGAACTGTCACTTTTATATGACAATGGAGCCCGACGGGTCCATGCCTGCCCCTTGCAAGATAACGCGCAGCCGCGCGTTATCGTGGACGAATGCGCGGTTGGGTCCGGCAACCTGGGCCTCGTGCTTAATTAAAATCAGCGGGTAATAATATTGCCAATGAAAGGCTTCAAAATGCCGCCGACGGGAGAATTACCTATTCCAAGAGCCTATAACTCTTAATCGCGGGATGAAACACACTTAGATGACAATTCGCTCGTTTTTCTTCGCAGACGCGCCCCGTCATGCCGTTCGACCGCGTTTGGCGCTGTGCAGGTTTTTTTAGTGTTAGATTATGACGATTAATACAGCCGGACGAATTACAGTTCCGCGACGAACCGCAACGGGATGTTTGCGAGCCTGAGAGAGTTAAAAAAATTGTCGCTACATTTTATCGAGCAGATGGCACCGCTACTGAACGCCGCCGACGAAGCGGAATGGTTCCGTGCGATTGCGGGCCTTGCCGAGACATGGGGCTTCGACAAAATTTTGATCGCCATGCTGCCGCGCCCCACCATGCGGCTGGAAGATGCCTATATACGCAGCACCTACGCGCCGGCTTGGCGACAGACGTATGACAAAGAGGGGTTGGTTCACATCGACCCGACCGTCGAGCATTGCATGGCGCGCGCGGCACCGCTGATCTGGTCGCCGGCAATCTTCTCGACCGCGGCGCAGCAATCCATGTACGAGGAAGCGCGCTCATACGGGCTGCGCGCGGGGGTGACGGTACCGATTCACGGACCGAACCAGGAAGCCGGCATGATGTGCTTCGTCAACGACAGCAGTTCGATCGACGATTTCCAGCGCCATGTCAACGCGGCGCTACCCAATCTGGTGTTATTGCGCGACCTGGTGATCGATACCAGCCAGCGCCATCTGGATACGCACGCTCAGACCGTATTGCCCAAGCTCACGCCGCGCGAACGCGAGTGCCTCAAATGGACCGCACGCGGCAAATCCACCTGGGAAATCTCCCATATCCTGAACTGTTCGGAAGCCGTGGTGAACTTCCACATGAAAAATATCAGGACGAAATTCGGTGTGAATTCGCGGCGTGCAGCTGCCGTCATCGCGGCGCAACTCGGGCTTATTGACCCGGGTTGAGAAACGCGGCGGCGTCGCGGCTATACAGCACTCGCTCGGCACGGCCCAGATCAGCATCGGAAACGGTTTTCGTGAAGTACAAGCCCAGCAGGATCGACACCGGCGCCGGGATTTCAGCACCGGATTCGAACCGGCTTCCACGCGACTGAGTGACGCCGAACCGCGCCCAGAAGCGGCGCTGGCTTTCTTTTTTCTTCTTGCGGTACGCAATGATCAGCACACGATCCACCGCCGTGGGGGCCTCCGCGGGGCGCGTTTGGAGGCCAGTCAGCGGTTGCCAGTGATTTTCGAGAAGTTCCATTTTCGTTGCCTCGTCGGTTGGATGCGGATACGTGTCTCGAATTCTGCGTTACCCGATAAGCATGCACACCTATCCAGGTAGGTAGGTGGCAGAACGATTCAATATGCATAAGTTTTCCTGATATTGGTTTCTCAACTCGTTCAGGAGAACGGCATGCAAACAGCAATCCGGATTGGAATGCGCCAGGATTTCGACAACTCGGACATCAACGAGATGTACCGCCTGCGGGCACGGGTGTTTCACGGGCGGCTCGGCTGGGATGTCCCGACCATAGCGGGCATGGAGATCGACGGCTATGACGCCCTCGGGCCGTACTACATGCTGATTCAGAGCGAAGACCGGAAGTTGCGCGGCTGTTGGCGCATGATGCCAACCGAAGGCCCCAATATGCTGAAAGACACTTTCCCCCAGCTACTGCACGGCGAGCAGGCTCCGGTCGGGCGGCATATCTGGGAGTTGAGCCGGTTTGCGATCGAAACCGGTGGCGAAGAGCAGTCGTTCGGCTTCACGGACATGACGATCCAGGCGATTCAGGAAGTCATGAAATTCGCGCAGCGAATGGGTATCACGCAGTACGTCACCGTGACCACCACGCCGATCGAGCGACTCCTGCGCAGGACCGGCATCGACATCAGCCGGCTTGGCGCGCCGGTGCAGATCGGCGTGGAGCGCGCGGTGGCGCTGAACGTTGCCGTGAGCCCGAAGACCCTCACGGCCCTGTTCGGGCCGGTGGCGGTTGCGGCTTAGTCCGGCGGCGGGTTCGCGCCTGGCGTCGGTTCACGCAAGCGCGTCCACCTGGGTTGCGGGCCATGCGGTTGACCGGGACAAACGGTGTGCCGCGGCTGTGTTGCGTCGGGTCGGTACGCCGGAACTCAGGAGCCGAACATTCGTTCGAGCGCATTCTCGAGATGCGCGCGCATCGCCGCGGCGGCAGCCGCCGCGTCTTTGTGGCAAATCGCATCGAGCACCGCCCTGTGCTCGGCCTGGACGAGCCGCTGACGCTCCACCGTCTTGACGAGCGAAAGGTTGCGCGACAGGTTCATGCTGAACAGGATCTGTTCCTCGATGAACGACATGACCGTGACGAAAAACGGGTTCTTCGACGCGCGCGCCACGGCCAGATGAAACAGAAAGTCGTCCTGCGCGGCCGCGCCCGCCTCGGTCACGATGCGAAATTCGTAGCATCGCCGAATGTCGGACAGCGTTTCGAGCGGCGCGAAACGGCGCACGTCCGGATCGGGCCGCCGCGCGACCGTCGTGCCCGAACCATGCCGCGTCATGATGATGCCGTCCGCCCGCAGGCGCGCCAGTGCTTCGGGCACGGTCGGCCGCGAGGTCGCAAACCGTTCCGCCAGCGCGTGCTCGGTTGGCAAGCGCTCACCTTCCTTGTATTGCCCTTCAAGAATGCGATTGAGGATGTCGCCGTAGATCTTGTCGGGCAGGCCTGTGGCTTTGCGCTCGTTCATCGGCGAAACAGCTTGTCTGAACATCACTTGATTGTCAGGCCGACTTTGGCCGTCCTTTATGGAAATATGCGTCCTGAATCGAGTCCCGGATTCGCCAGCTGCCGTGCTGTCACGCCTGGCGGTAAGCACACCACACCCAAGAATTCGACAAGAGTTTGATTTACATCCTGGTTGAGTGCATCTTTTTCGGCCATCATCTAAGCTTCGTTGGTATAAAAGATCAAGGAGCCGGGCCGTGAAAAGGGCTACGGCATACGGATTTTTCAGACGCGGAGTCGCCATGTACACACGCATCCTTGTAGCGGTCGACGGCAGCAACACTTCCCGCCGTGCATTCGAGGCAGCCCTCGCGCTCGCCAAATCCAACGGCGCCGTTCTACGGCCTTTCTACGTTGTCGAAAACACGCCCATGTACTTCGAAGCGCCCGGCTACGACCCGTCGATCCTGCGCAACCGTCTGATCGAAGAAGGCAGGGAATTGCGCGCGGAATTCGCGCAGACGATGGCCGAGCAAGGCGTCAAGGGCGACCCGGCCGTCAGCGAGGCATCGTCGCTGGGCGACGTGTCGGACATCGTGCTGAAGGCTGCCGCCGAATTCGACGCCGACCTCCTCGTCATGGGCACACATGGCCGGCGTGGCTTTCAACGGCTGATTCTCGGCAGCGTCGCCGAGCGCTGCGTGCGCCAGGCCACCATCCCCGTGTTGTTGATTCCGGCCGCCGCGGGCCAGGACAAGGAACCGGCCACCCCGTAACGGTGCATCATGCGACTGCTGTTTGCCGTGTGAACCGGCGTCGAGCGATGGCGGCTCATTATGAGCTCCGCACCGCGCGAAGCGCTCAAGAAATACATGGCAGTCCGACCGCCCGACCACCTATCCAGGCGCCACAACGCTCAAGATGCCTAACCGGCTGAACGCGTCACTTTGCCGCCAAGCCGGGTTTAGGGCGGATGGGACAATCGTCATTACTCCGATAATCGCCTGCAGACATGCTCACTCCTTCCGCTGTAACGCACTCCACCGGTATCGACGGTTCCTCCGCAAGTTCGTCGTCCACGCGCAGCGGCCGCCGCGCGGCACCGGTGCGGGCAAGCGCGCGCACCACCGCTCGCTGTTCGAGTTGCTCGATGCGGCAACTCTGCATGCCTCAAGGCCTGTCGGCCGAGGAACTCACGAAACTTGAAACGCTCATCTGCTCCGCGCGCCCGGTCCAGCGCGGCGAAGCGCTCTACCGCAGCGGCGACCGTTTCGACAGCGTCTACGCCGTGCGTTCCGGTTCGATGAAAACCGTGATGGCGCACCGCGACGGCCGCGAGCAGGTCACCGGGCTGCGCCTCGCCGGCGAGGCGCTCGGGCTCGACGGCATTAGCGAAGACGTCCACGCGTGCAGCGCCGTGGCGCTCGAGGACAGCACCGTCTGCATCGTCCCCTACAGCGCGCTCAAACGTCTGTGCCGCGAAATCAGTTCGATGCAGGAGCGCATGCACAAACTGCTGGGCGCGCAAATCGTCCGCGAAGCCACGCAGATGTTGATGCTCGGCTCACTGTCCGCGGACGAACGGGTCGCCGCCTTCCTGCTGGACGTATCGGAGCGCAATGCGCAGCGCGGTTATTCGTCGGCCGAATTCAACCTGCGCATGACGCGCGACGACATGGGCAGCTACCTCGGTATGACGCTCGAAACCGTGAGCCGCACCTTGTCAAGATTTCAAAAGCGCGGCCTGATCGACACGCAAGGCAAGCACATCCGCATCGTCGATCTGGCCCGACTGCGCCAGGTCTGAGCCAGTCGCTGGGCTCAGCCGGCGCCCCGCCCACGCTCGTTTGGCGCGATTTCGGCTTGGCATGGCTCCTGCGAGCGGGTACAGTCTTTAGTCCCTCCCCCGCAAGGAGACCCGGCGAAATGAATCGCGACCCCGCCCCACGTCACCCGCTCGTCCAGCGTCTGATCGACGCGCGTCAGGTCACTGACGCACTGTTTGCGATCGTCAAACCCGAATTTCTGTATGAACGGCCGATCCGTGAACGCCACCGGATCGTGTTTTACGTCGGCCATCTGGAAGCGTTCGATCGCAATCTGTTCGATCGACGTGTGTGCGACCTGCCCGCCTTCGCCCCGGAACTCGACCAGCTTTTTGCTTTCGGCATTGACCCGGTCGACGGCGGCTTTCCCACCGATCAACCCGGCGACTGGCCGTCGCTCGACACCGTACGCGCGTATGCCTCGCGCGCGCGCAAGCAGATCGACGACGCGCTCGCACGTCTCGCGGACGCCGCGAGGTTCGCCCGCGACAGCGCGCAAGCCGACACCTGCCGGCAGTTGCTGAACGTCGCCATCGAGCACCGGCTGATGCATGCCGAAACGCTCGCATACATGCTTCATCAGTTGCCGCTTGCACAGAAGGTCACCGAACTGCGCGAGTCCGTGGTCACGCATCCCGAGCGCCGGGACGCGTTGGCATCGATGGTCGGCGTGCCGGCCGGCGCGGCTGTCCTCGGCATGTCGCGCGATGCCGGCCAGTTCGGTTGGGACAACGAGTTCGGCGAAATGCGCGTGGACGTGCCCGCCTTCGAGATCGATCGATACATGGTGACGAACGGCGCGTTTCGCGAGTTCATCGAGGCCGGCGGCTATCGCGAATCCAAATGGTGGTCGCAGAAAGATTGGGCATGGCGGCAAGCCGAACACATCGAGCATCCTGCCTGCTGGTCGCAACGCGAGGCGAGCGGCGAAACAGGCGGCAACGCGAGTGAATGGATGCTGCGCACGATGTTCGACGACGTGCCGCTGCCGCTCGACTGGCCAGCCTACGTGAGCCATGCCGAAGCCAGTGCCTACGCGCGCTGGGCCGGCAAGTCCCTGCCCACCGAAGCGCAATGGCAACGCGCGGCGCAAGGCACGCCGCACGCCGAGTCGGGCAATTTCGATTTTCGCAGCTGGGACCCAAAGCCAGTCGACGCGTATCCGCAGAACGTCAGCGCGTTCGGCGTCGAAGGTCAGTTCGGCAATGGTTGGGAATGGACCTCGACGGTATTCGACGCACTGCCTGGTTTCGAAGCGTTTCCGTTCTATCCGGGGTATTCAGCCAATTTCTTCGATGGGCAGCATTACGTGCTCAAAGGTGGCTCGGCACGCACCGCGCAGTGCATGCTGCGGCCGGCTTTCCGCAACTGGTTTCAAGCGCATTATCAGTATGTGTATGCGGGGTTCCGCTGTGTGAAGGCGTGACGAATAAAGCGATAGTTGACACATAAGATCGGCTATCGCTTTACTTTTGGAAAAGTCATCTATCGGCTAACTTTGCGAACAAGATCATTTATCGCTTTGTCGCCGGTTACGCACGCAACAACTTCAAGCGGGCGTTCTTTCTTTTATCCAGAGAAACAGTCGTTCCTCTGGCCCCCTCTGTAAACAATGATCTTGCCGTGCTTGAATAGATTGCCTCGATTGAACGCGAGCCCCTCGTGCTCGAATTGCGCTTTGAGCGCGCGCAGATTGCGCCCGATCCTTAGAAGCCGCAACCATCTGCACTGTCGACCCAAGCCAAGGCGTCTTTCACGCAGCTCAAACACCAATGCCGGAAACAACTGGTCCAACCTTGTCGCAGTCACGCCCAGCTTCCCGGCAAGAGCCGAAAACGTTTCATCCGGCGTCTCAACGAGTGTCGCAGGCAGGAGTTTCACGATTTCGGCCTTGCTCTTTGTGGCTCGCCGGGCCTTTCGTTCGAGAACGATACGCTCGGTCGGTATGCTAACAGCCAGCAGTCGGCCGCGCAGAATGCTGACAGGTTGTGCGCGGCAAGACTCAACGTCAATGACGCGCGAGTGTTAGATCTCACGGCTCTCCTCCTTCACAAACGTGGGACCGTTCGGGCAAAGCTCAAGCAAAATCGGCTCGAATCGCGAACGCTTTACCCAGGCGGCAACCCTCCATCCTCGCAATATTCGTCATTGGGTTCTAACGCAGTCATTCATTTTCGTTATGAGTAGAGTGGGGGAACGCCGTTGGAATATTCGGCCGCCTGCCCTGTTATCTTGTCGGTGGCGCGGCTCGCTGAGCGGTGGGCAGAAGCGCAACCGAATCTTGATAAGGCGTGTCCATTGCAACCTGAGAGCAAGGTTATGGCCTCGTTAGTGGGAATTCTTCAGTGTAGCGAGGCGAGTTATGAATATGGAAGGTTTGAAAAAATTTGAAGCAGTCGACGTGATGACTCTCAAGGACCAAAATCCGCAACACTGGCCAAGGGCCGAGATCGACGAAATGTTTCAGTGGGCGAAGTCACTAAACCAATTCCGAAGCTTTCTCACCAATATGGATCACCATGATTGGCGGCGCTACCGGGAAGCTCATGCTTTGGGGGAAGAGCTGGTAGCCAAAGCCAAGCGCTTGCAAGGGATCGTTAAGATACCGATGCCGAAGGGCCAACTGGGGTACCACGGCTGCACCGCAGCAGCTGCGAAGGCGATCAAGGAAGGCATCCAGCGCCAGCCGCAGCTCGACTATGAGCCGGACTGGAAGGCATTCTACGTAGGATCGTCACCCGAACACTCGGCTGGGTACATCGACGGTTCGAATCCGAAGGACGGAGGAGCAATACTAAGTATCAACAACGCGACACCGCTGACGCGTATTTACATCAGTAAAACCGTCGTGCATCACGCACTCACGTCAAAGAAAAAGGCAGAGCTTATCAAGAAGAAGCTCGGCATGAGCACAACGTCCATACTGATGGATGAGCTCGGTAGGCGCAACGAGTACATCGAAATGGAAGACGCCGACGGGCACTTCGAGACTATCATTCCTTGGCAGATCGCTGAAAAAACCCTCGAGGCGGAAGACTCAGCCCATCTCGTGGAGTATGACCGTGCGCGAGGAGCCTTTATTTTGGCCGGGTAAGTCGATGGTCGTCGGCATGAAATAGGCGGTGATTGTGCAGACCCGCGATATCACCGCATCGTGGGCACCGGTTACGCATTCCAGCCGAACAATGCCCGGTTGCCCGACCTGTCGCGGAGAATTCCGGGGCGAGTGATATCTGCAATTCTCACCACTGCGTTTAATGCCCGAAATCTTGGGGTCGTCGCACTCAATCCAGGAGCCGGCGGGCCTTTCCATCGACCGGTTCACCGCTTTCCCTCCCACATGGCCAACCGATCCCTCTATTCACTCTGACGTCGGACGAAGTGAAGGTAAGTGCGTTTCGGAAGTAAATGTTCGACCGGCCCTTGATAGATAACGGACATACTTTTAGCTGACGCGGCGCCAACTCGACCCCAGCGACGAGCGCCTCACGCGGGCATCTCATCGTCGCCACCGTCGACCCTCAGTTAGATCTTCCGTCGCGCGCAGCTTTTCAAGCACTTGCGCAACCTGCGCCAAAGTCAGGCCCCATGCCCGATGATCTGGGCATGTGCCGGTCAGCTTTTCGGCCAGTTCAAGTCTGGAATCAAGGCGCAAAAGCATCGCGGCCAAACCGCGGTTGCTCACCACCCAGGAAAACAGCCCCTGCTGCCGCACATCCTTCGGTGCCGGCAGCGAAGCCTTCGCGCGACGACCGGAGCGCCGACGCGCGAAGCATCGCACATGGGCGACGAGTTTCGCCGATACCTCGCCAGCCACCAGCACCAGCGAATACAGCCATACGCCGTCGGGCCCGGCTTCAGGTCGCGCGCGCAATGAAATGCGCAGAACCAGGCGCCGGGCGCGATCAAAAAGGTGGGCGCGGCTCATACCCCGGCCAGCACGCGGCGACCAGTGCCGCGACCGTCGGCGGAAGCGGAAGGCGGCGTATTCCTCTCGAGTTGCGGCGATACGCGTGTACCCGACTGCCAACTTCAAATGGGTCCGGTGATGTTCCGCGACGAAGGTCTCTCGGCGCCGTTCAATCACGCGTACGCCGCGACGGTGACCATGCTGAAACCGGCCAGCCGCGGAAAGGTGTCATTGCGATCAGTTCGCCCCGATGCCAAACCGCGCATCCACCACAACCATCTCTGAGCGGAGGACGATCGCATAACGATTGTCGGCGGGTAAGTCCGGGTCGCGCTTTGTCGGCCAAGGCTGGCGAAACGCCGCTCAACCATCCGCAACAAGACACATCGCCCTGCTGGCAGGGCGCCACGGGCATCGCGACTTTTTATGGGAATAATCGAGCCGATCGGGTGTTGTTCGAAAGACACCTGGCTCAGGCGTCGCCCGAACGGGCTGTCGAAAATTTTCGGAGAATTGGGACACCGGCAAGCCCATTGAAGACTTGCGGCGCGAACAGGCCGTGATAGCCGCCGCCGTTCGAAATGCGGTGGCTTATCGGCTATCCGGAACGGATGCAGCCGCGTTCTTCGCCGATTCCTTCACCGTGGACGACACACTTCGGCACGCCTGCTTCATTCAGCAGACACACGAGCCGCACCGTCGTGAGCGGCGTCTGTTCCGACGCCTTGATTACGACGCTATTGCCCGTAGCGAGCGCGGGCGCGAGACTTGTCGACAGGATCATCAACGGGTGCTTGAGTGACGTCATCAGCGCGACGGCACCGAGCTCCAGCGCCACCACGTTGGGATTCTGCGTGAAAAACCGCGCTACCTGCTGACGGTCCCCTCCTGGTTCTCTTCTGGGACAATCTGCTCGGCAATCGCTTCTTTGGCCGTCTTCGGTTTCTTTTCGCTCGTCGTTCCGCGTGCGCCGCATGTCCCTGTTAGGGGCTGTCAGGCAAACGATGCCACCAGTATTCGCCTCCTGCAAGCCTGAGCCTCAGCGTCCGGGTGGGCGTCGCCGCTTTGGCTGCGCTGACCGATGACCTCACGTCTATCCGGGTTGTCGTCGACCTGATGCTTTGAGAATCTGGTGGCCAGGTCGCCCTACGACCGCGGCTAGTGCGGACCTGACATGGCCGGTCTCGCTCGGCTCAAGCCGCTTCCTGGAGGGGCACACCGGCGCACTTTACGAAACGGCGAGCCAGCGCCTCTCCTTCGAGGACTGAATAGCGGTGTCGATGATTTTCTGAATTTCCCATGCCTCGCGGAAATCAGGCCCCTTCTGCTCACCGCCCGCAATGGCCCGCAGAAAATCGGCAACTTCGATCGTTTTGAGTTCGTTGAAACCGAGCTGGTGCCCAGGCGCCACAATGAAGTTCCCGTATGGCGCGTGTTGCGGTCCCGCCTCGATGCGGACAAATCCTGCCTCTCGCGGATTTGCACCGGCACGATAGAAATGCAGTTCGTTCAGGCGTTCCTGCGAAAACACGAGCGTTCCCTTCGTGCCCGTCACTTCGAAACCCAGTTGCATCTTCCTGCCGAGCGCGACCCAGTTCGCCTCGATGCTGCCGCTGCAGCCGCGTTCGAATCGAACGATCGCCCGACCGATGTCGTCGACCTCGACCTTCCTTCGCTCGGCCGCCCCCGGACTGACCGGCCGGCTCCCCACAACCGTCCTCAGATCGGCGATCACCTCCACGATCGGCCCCAGCAGGAAGCGCGACATTCCGATGATATGGCTACCGATATCGGCAATCGCCCCGCCGCCGCCCGACGGATCCACGCGCCAGTTGTATGGCACGTCGGCGTCGGCCATGTAGTCTTCAGCATGAATGCCGCGAAAACTCACGATGTCCCCGAGTTCGCCTGCCACGATCATGGAGCGTGCGAGACCCAGAATCGGGTTCTTGATGTAGTTGAAGCCCACCTGTGTCACCACCCCGGCGGCCTCCGCGGCCTCCATCATGATCTTCGCGTCCGCAGCGCGCGGCGCAATAGGCTTCTCGCAATGCACGTGCTTGCCCGCAGCGATCGCCGCGAGCGCCTGCTCCTTGTGCACCCGATTGGGCGTCGTGATAGATACCACCTCAACGGCGGGATCGGTGACGAGTGACTTCCAGTCCGAGCTCGCTCGCGCAAATCCGAACTGCGCCGCAGCGCGTTTCGCGGCGTCTTCGTCAATATCGGCGACCGCAACGAGTTTCGGACGGAGCGATTCCGGAAACACGCCCGCCACCGCGCGATAGGCCAGAGCGTGGGTCTTTCCCATGAACCCGGTCCCGATGATTCCAACGCCAATTTCTTGCATGATTGATTCACCCGTATGTTTTCGGACCTGACGAGATTCAATGTTCTTGGCGCGCAGTTGGCGAGTCGCAACGCCTGACGGCCGTCCCTTGGAGTTACCGGCATCGTTGCGCCCTCGCGTAGCGCAGTCAGAAGCGCATCAAAACGGGCCCTCTGCTGACTTCGGCATGGGCACCGACACGACATCCGCCTGAGCGAGCGCCTGGCGCAGATCGTGACCGGCGTGACACCGCATGCTATCGGCCATCACCCTATCGGCCGCCATCGCGTCGGACTTCGATCAGAATGCGACCGGCTTCAACCTTCGCAGGATAGGTCTGCAGCTTTTCGCACACCGGCGCGCACAGCGGTCGGCCATCGCGGACGTCGAAGCGGCCATTGTGCTTCGGACACTCGATCACGAAACCCATCACGAGCCCATCGCTCAGGTGGACCTGTTCATGGGTGCATAATCCATCGCTTGCGTAGACACCGTCGTCGATCCGATAGATCGCATACGTATGGCCTGCGTGATCAAAGCGCATGACATCTTCGTCTTCTATATCGTCCAGTGCTGCTGCATCGATCCACTGTGTCATCTTGTCTCCCTCGTGTTGTGAGTTCGCGCCGGGTCAAGCTTGCGCACTACTGGGCACCGGCCGCACGACCGCATACGACGGGTCACGCGTCTGCCGTATCAGCGCTGGAATGATTTCCGCGTACGCAGCCAGGCTACTGCGATACGGCGGCGGCATGTCCGCCTTCACCACCTCATGCAATTGCGGCAACGCATGGAACGGCACCATCGGAAACATGTGATGTTCGACGTGATAGTTCATGTTCCAGTAGAGAAAGCGGAACAGCGGATTCATCATCACCGTGCGGCAATTGCGCCGATGATCGAGCACGTTCTCCGGCATGCCGGCGTGCTGGGTAAGACCGAAGTAGAGATAGAGCCACGCACCGTACAGGCTCGGCAAGCCGACATAGAGCAGCGGTAACACCGACCGCAAACCGATGCACGCAGCCATCACGAGTGCGTAGACGCTCAGACTGAGGCGAGCCTCACGGACCACTTTCGGCCATTCGCAGGCAGGGACGAAGGTCTCTTCTGCCGCGCCGACATGGCCGAATGCCGCGCTGACCATCTTCGGGAGTTCGTGAAAGACGTGCTTGAGCGCGAACACGTTGAGCGCGAGTGCAAGCCAGTCGGTGGGCCGGGGTGCGGCAATTTCCGGATCACGCCCGACAACAAGCGTATCCGTGTGGTGGCGAGCATGGCTCCAACGCCAGACCGTCGCGCGGCGGAACACCTGGAACGATGCGATCTGGTAAAGCAGATCGTTCATCCAGCGCGTCCTGAACGCCGTACCGTGGCCCGACTCATGCCAACGAGAATCGGCGGGACTGCAATAGAGTGTGCCGTACAGGAAAAACGCCGGCATCGCCCACCACGAATGCGCGTGCCAGGCCCATCCGGCGAGGACGCCGCTTGCGATGATCGCCGCGTACCAGAGCAACGTGTCGCAGATCGCGCGCGCGTCGCTGCGCTGCATCAATTGCTTCATCACCGGCCGGGCCACCGGACTCCTGTACCACTGCGCATTGACAAGGCCTGCGGCACGCGCGCGCTCGCCCGCCCCGCCGACCAGCCGGTAAGCGTCGCGCGCTGCAGAAGGTCCATATGCTTTTGTGTTTTCGTCCGTATCGCTCACCCGCATCTCCTGTCTCATTGGGCGCCGTTCCGAACGATGCGGCGCTTCATCCAAGAAAAGTAGTCGATAGGACGAGGTGCCTCAAAGGGAAGATTGACGAAATTCGTTATTTTTATAGGGTAGGAAGCGTCAGCGTCGTGAGATCTCCCAGCACGGACGGCAGTGGGAGGGCAACGTGGCACACGAAACGCCATCGCGATGGCGTAAGCGCACTGCACGAATCGTCGAGATCGCAAAGCTCGCCGGAGTCAGCACGACGCCGGTAGACCGCGTACTGAACGAACGCGGCAGCGGACGGAGTCGGCCCAGGAGTCAAGTCGATAGGCAATTTCGACCCGTTGGGACATTCGGCAAGGGCCAATCGAATGACGGCTCAAGCGCGAATGGCGAACGTTGAATACTGTCGTCTCATCGCGCTATCGGGTGTGCGCGCCGCGCAGGGCCTCGATAACCAGGCGGACGGCGAGCGAAGATTGGCGACGCGTCGCATAGTAGGCATGATGACCTGTAAATGTCGGAAACCATTCTTCCAGAACCCAGCAAAGCCGGCCGGCCTTCACGTCTGGCTCCGCGAGCGCTTTGGGAATGTAGGCGAGACCAAAGCCTTTTAGCGCTGCGTCTAGCATCTGATACGAATTATTAAAAACAAGTTGACCACTCACTTTGATTTCCATGCGACGCCGGCCTTTGTGAAGCTCCCATGGCATGAGTGAGTCTCTGGTCGGCAACCTCAGGTTGATGCAGTTATGGGCGACGAGATCCTGCGGGGCGGTCGGCGCAGATCTTCGGTTCAGATACTCGGGTGTGGCGACGATCGCCAGCGTTTCGTCCGGTGCAATCCGCACAGCGATCATGTCCTTTTCAACTTGATCTCCCAAACGTACGCCCACATCAAAACGCTCCTCCACGATATTGGACAGGCCGTAGTCGTTAATTATTTCGATGCGCAGTTCCGGCCGTTCGCGCAGAAGATGTTGAAGCTTCGGCCAGTTCTATATCGGGACGCGTGAATTCGCGCAGCAGCATCCGGCGGCTTTGCGACTGCTGTTCGACGTGCTGGACCGGCAAACGGCAAACGAGCTCGCGCATCCGGAGCAAACGATCGCTTTCCTGTCGCGCAGTACCGGCGTGCCAACGGACGTGTGGACGAAGGCGCTCCCGCGCCTCGAATGGGGCGTGCACTACCCGTTGACGAATGACGTCATCGCCGCCCAGCAGGCGACCGCCGACCTCGCCTATCGCAGTTCGATCATCCCGAAGCAGGTGAACGTCAAAGATGTGATCGTGAACATTCGATAGCGTCACGCAGAACTTAGATACTCCGTCAGTCTGGTTGATGCTTATTCTTTTGTTCATCTGCGGCGCAGAGCAAACCCCTTAAGCCCGCATCAGTTCAAGCGGCCGGTCCGACCCTCGCAACGAGCGCGACGCGGCCATCAACTCACGAGTGTACGCATGCTGCGGACAGACAAAGACGCGCTCCGTCTTCCCCGCCTCCACAACCCTCCCTTCCTTGAACACGAGCACGCGATCGGCGAGATGACGCACGACGTCCAGGTCGTGCGAAATGAACAGCAGAGACATACCGAGCCGCACCTGCAACGAGCCCAGTAAATCCAGCACCTGAGCCTGCACATACACGTCGAGCGCCGAAACCGGTTCGTCGCACACGATCAAAGCGGGCTCGGGCGCAATCGCTCGCGCAATGGCCACGCGTTGACGTTGTCCTCCGGAGAGCGTCGAGGGCTGCCGTCCGAGATAGCCTGCGTCGAGTCCTACCTGTTCGAGCAATTCGACACTCCGCTCGATCACCGCGTGTTTCGACAGCTTCGACGAGAACAACGCTTCCTCCAGTAATTGCTGCACACTGTGCCTGGGATCGAACGAACTGAGTGGGTCTTGCGGAATATATTGAAGACGAGTCCGTAATGCGTGACGCGCACCTTCCTTGAAATCCACGCCGTTCCAATGCGTGCCGAGGAAATCGACAGTGCCCGCCGAGGGCGTGGCGAGTCCGAGCACGATATTCGCACAAGTGCTTTTCCCTGACCCGGACTCGCCGACGATCCCCACCACCTCGCCTTTGCGTACGTCGAACGATACGTCGTCGAGTGCGGTGAATACATTGCGGCTGGCTGCGCCACGCTTTGCATAGTATTTGCCGATCGCATCGACCTTCAGCACGAGTTCGTCCGATGGCGCCGGCCGGGCTGGCAGAGGTTCCCGAAAAATAGTCGATTCGCGGCCTCCGCTCGCGCCTCGCGCGTCGGTCACCATCCGCGCTGACGCGAGCTTGTGCCCGCGCGACTGCGCAGATGGCTGGGCCGCGAGCAATTGCCGCGTATAGGGATGAGACGGCCGGCTCAGTACGTTTTCGGTCGTGCCGCTATCGACCACTTCGCCCCGATGCATCACCAATACGCGGTCGGCGATATCCGCCACCACCGCGAGATCGTGCGAGATCAGCAACACGCCAATGCCGTCGCGCAAACGGGCCGCCAAAACCGAGAGGATCTGCATCTGCACCGTCACATCGAGCGCTGTGGTGGGCTCGTCGGCGATGACGAGTTTCGGCCCCGCCGCAATCGCCGACGCGATCAACGCACGCTGACGCAAGCCGCCCGACAATTCATGCGCATATTGATGCACACGCCGCTCGGGTTCGGCAATCCCCACGTCGCTCATGACAGCCCGCAAACGCGCCGAACGCTCGCCGCGCGAGCGTAGCCCAGCGTGCAATGCAACAGACTCGCCGATCTCCGCGCCAATCGTCCTCAATGGATCGAGCGACACGAGCGCGTCCTGCATGACGAGTCCCGCAAACGCACCGCGTAGCGCACGCCAGTCGCGTTCCCGAAAGCTCAGCGCCGAGCGGCCCTCGATATCGAAGCGTTGCGCATCGATCTGCGCACCTTGTCCGGCGAGACCGATCAGACTGCGAGCGGTCAGGCTTTTGCCAGAACCGGACTCACCGACCAGCGCGACGCATTCGCCCGCGTGTATCGACAGATCGACGCCACATACCAGGGGCTTACCTTCATTGGCATGCGGAAAACGGATGTTCAGCCCGCGTATATCGACGAGCAACTGCGGATTCAGATGCAGGTGCCGTATATCGGTTTTCATCGCGTGCGCACTCCATAGACGCGAGACAGAAACTTGCCGATCAGCGAAAACGCCATCACGCACAGCGTAATCGCAAGGCCCGGGAACACGCTCGGCCACCACGCGACACGCAACACGTCGCGTCCTTCGGCAAGCATCACGCCCCACTCGGGCGTCGGCGGTTGAGGTCCAAGGCCGAGAAAGCTCAGGGCCGACACGGCAATAATCGCGCTGCCGATATCGATCGTGGCGATTACGGGCACCGTGGCAAGCACGTTCGGCAGAATATGCCGCATGAACACGCGGGCACGCGGCACGCCGTACGTCACCGCATGGGTCACGTAATCGGCTCGTCTCACGATGAGGGTTTGCGCACGCAGCACGCGTCCGAACTTCGGAATCCCCGCGATGCCGACCGCAATCGCGATGTTCACAATCCCCTGACCGAGGAACGTGACGACGAACAACGACAGCAGGACGGGTGGAAAGGCCGACAGCACGTCGAAGATGCGCGACGCGCCTTCATCGACTGCGCGGCCGCCGAGGCCGGCCGTCATGCCCAGCACGAGACCGATCACGAGCGCGACGATCATGCTCGACAGACCGATGAGCAGCGAATAGCGAGCGCCGTAAATCACCCGCGCAAACACGTCGCGGCCGATTCGGTCCGTGCCGAACCAGTGCCTCGCGTCGGGTGGCTGCATCGCGTGCGCGACGTCGCTGACGAGTGGGTCATATGGCGTCACGACACGCGCAAACGCCATCGAAAACGCGAGCACGAGCAGAAACGCGATGGCGAGCCAAACCGTCAACGGAATACGCGGGACCCAACCCGCACGCGCGATCGACGAAACAGGAGAAAGCGGCACGTCGCTCATGAGTTGCGCAGCCTCGGGTCGATGAAGAGATAGGCCACGTCGAGCAACGTCGACATGGCCACGTGGACGAAAGCCGCGAGCAGAACGACGGCCAGCACGACCGGCACGTCCTGTGACGTCACCGCAGCCAGCGTGACGCTGCCGATGCCGGGCCGCCCGAACATCTTTTCCGTAATGACCGCTCCGCCGAGCAAACCGCCAATCAACCAGCCACCGAGCGTCACGACGGGCAGCAGCGCATGACGCAGCACGTGACGCACACGCAACGCAGCTTCGGAGACGCCACGCGAGCGCACGGTGAGCACGAACGGCTTGTCGAGCGTCGCCTCCAACGCTTCGCGCATGACTTGCGACAGCACGCCCGCCGTGGGCAGTGCGAGCGTCACTGCGGGCAGAACCAGCGAGCGCCAGCCCGCCGCACCGGAGACTGGAAAAAAACGCCAGTGAAACGAAAACGCGATCAGCAGCAACATGCCGAGCCAGAACACGGGTGTCGACGTAAAGGCGAGTTCGAGCGTCGAGGCGACGCGGCTGGCCCAGACACCGCCCCCGCCGCGCAATCCGGCCGTCGAGGTGGCAACCACCAGCGCCAGCAAGATAGCCAGCACCCCAGCCGCCACCGCGAGTTGCACGGTCGGCCAGAGCTGGCTGCCGAGGACGGCGAGCACCGGTTGCTGCAGCACAAACGAGGTGCCCAGATCGCCGTGAGCAAGGCGCAGCAGGAACTGCGCGTACTGCCAGGGCAGGCTGTGATCGAGTCCCCACTGCGCGGCGATCGACTCGCGCAGTCCCGGGTACGCGAGATCGCCCGCGAGCACGTCTTCGATACGCCCCGGCAGCGCGTGAATCGCAACGAAGGCCGCACTGGCGGCAAGCCACAGCACGAGCAGTCCGGTCAGCAGACGTGTGGCAATTTTCCTGAGCACGTCACCCTCCCTGCTTGTCGACCCAGATGTCGTACGAGCTGGCCGGACCGTCGAGTTCCGGTTCGAAACCAATGCCATGCACCGACGACTTCGCCGCCAGGTGATAAGCTGGCGCGAACAGCGGCACGATATAGGCCTCATCGACGGCGCGCTTCTGAATGTCGGCGAGTAGCTTGCGCCGCTCGTCGCCGACCGGTAGCAGGCGCGAGCGGTTGATCGCGCTGGTGATGGTCGGGTCCGGATTCCTGATCGCGTTATACAGGAAACCCTGATCGCCGAGCATGTCCCACAGCTCCATCGCGACGTCGGACGGATTGTCGGTGTTCGGATAGATCGTCCAGTTGCCGGTGGCCTTCTGATTCGCGAAATCACCCGCGGTGGTGATGCGCAAGCCGAGGTCGAGGCCGATGTTCTGCCGCAACGCCGACTGCACAGCGCGGATCAGAACATCGCGGCTGTCGCGCACATACGGTTGCGGATAACCGATTTCGACCGACAGACGCTTACCGTCTTTCGTGCGAAAGCCTTCGCTGTCGCGTTGCGTCCAACCGGCTTCGTCCAGCAGCTTGTTTGCCGCGGCTACGTCATTGCCCCACGAACCCTTGAGCGCGGCGTTATAGTCCGCGTTGTCCGGGCCGATGTTCGACCAGGCTCGCTGCACCGTGCCGAGATACACGCTCTTCACGATCGCATCGAGATCGAAGCCGTCGCGCAGCGCGCGCCGAACGCGCACGTCGCTGGCGGGAGCAACCGTGTAGTTTACGTTCAACGTGAACGACGTCGTAGCCGATGGGCCCGTGAAGTACTGGAAGCCTTCGACCTTGTCGAACACACTCGCATCCGTGGGCTGTACGCCTTCGATCAGATCGACCTGACCCGAACTCAATGCGCCCGTACGCACCGCGGCTTCGGGCAGGAACCGATAGGTCACCCGGTCGAGATACGCCGCGCCTTGATGCTGTGCATTGCCCGGCCCCCAATTGTAGGCAGCATTGCGTGTAAAGACCGCCGACTGGCCTCGTTGATAGGCGTTGAACACGAACGGGCCCGTGCCCACCACGCCGGGGCCGCCGCCACACAGGTCACGATTTTCAGCCAACGCTTCCGGCGAAATAAAGCCGAGCTTCACGCTGGACAGCGATTCGAGCGTGGTCGAGTCGGGTTGCTTCATGACGAGACGCACGACATAGGGCGAGACGACTTCGGCGTGGTCATAGTGAACCAGCAGCGACGCCGACGCCGACGTGGTGCTGACATTGTTCAGGATGTAATCGAAATTGGCCTTGACGGCGGCGGCATTGAACGGCGTGCCATCGGTAAAGTGAACGTCGTCGCGCAGATCGAAGGTGTAGCTCTTGCCGTCGTCGGCCACGCTCCACGACTTCGCGAGCCACGGTGCGTAGGTGCCGTCGGCTTTCTTGCTGATGAGCGAGTCGATGTAATTGCGCTCGACCCAGAAGGCGTTCTGTTGCGACGAGCGGTGCGGGTCGAAACAGGCGGGCTCGGTCGTCACGCCCCACGTGAGCGTGCCACCAGACACAGGCTTCGCTGCCTGCGCCGCCTGGACGGTCGGCACCGGATCGGATTTATTGCAGCCGCCGAGGATCGAAGCGCAGGCCACGGCGACGAGCCCAGCCAGAGACATGTGAAGGGCTTTCATTTAGCGAACGACCTCGGCGAGTTTGCGTCGGCCAATACATGCGCGGTCATAGGTATGGCATCTCGAAGAAATGATCCACGAGAATACGTTTCAATCGGAGCAGACAACAACGAAGCAAATTTGCTTTCGATATCTGGATAAGCGGAGTAACGAAATGAATGAGATCAGCTGGATGTCGACCGGCGCTATCGAAGAACGAGCGCGTACATCAGCGACGCACGAGCATCGCCAGTGAGCGATGCTCGCGGAGCCGCCCGTCGTATCCGGCGAGGGCACCGTCGAAGCGGCGCGGCACAAGCGGCGTGGCGAGCGCGGCCTCGACCGCTTTCTCCGATACACCGAACAGGCGCGCCAACGTGCTCGCCGTGTAGACACGGTTGTGCCGCAGCTTCAGCATCAAACTGTCGATCAGTGGGTCCATGCTCATCGGGATTGTTCACTCCATCAGAATGTATCGACGCCTCGCAGCTGCCGCGCAAATGCCCTCGATACAGAATGGCAGAGATAGTCGGAATTGAGAAAGAGCGAGTTCCGATATGGTTATGAAGCTCACCACGCTTTGCAAGTCATGACCGCCATATCGATGTCAGAATTCGTTCGTTGTCTGAAATCGTGGACTTATCGACAATGAGAATGACAGCCCATCCTGCATTCGACACGACCTATGACAATCGCACCGCCACGCCAACTTCATCTGAACATCAACGTCCTCCATTCCGGCTTCGTTCCTTCCGCATGGCGCACCGAAGACGCGGATCCGCGCGCCTTCGTCGATATCGCCCACTATGTGCGTGTCGCGCAAATCGCCGAGGCGGCAAAATTCGATGCGGTCTTTCTCGCGGACAACGCGTCGATCGCCGACCAGATCGACTTCCGCCCGATCACGGCGCTCGAACCGACGGTCCTGCTCGCCGGCATTGCCGCGGCCACCACGCATATCGGCGTGATCGGCACCGCGTCCACGAGCTATAACGAGCCGTATAACATCGCGCGGCGCTTCGCCACGCTCGATCACCTGAGCGCGGGCCGCGCCGGCTGGAACATCGTGACCACCGCCGACCTCGGCTCGGCCCGCAATTTCGGTCACGAAGCCGTGCCCGGTCACGCGGCGCGCTACGAGCGTGCGGCTGAATTCACCGAGGTCGTCAAAGCGCTATGGGATAGCTGGGAGGACGACGCTTTGATCGGCGACAAGGCGAGCGGCCGTTTCGTCGATCCCGCGAAGGTGCATCGGATCGAGCATCGCGGCAAACATTTCAGCGTCGACGGGCCCTTCAATCTGCCGCGTAGCGCCCAGGGGCATCCGGTGCTGATCCAGGCGGGCGGTTCGGGAGACGGAAGAGCGCTCGCGGCCCGTCACGCGGAAGCGGTTTTCTCCGCGTCGCAGTCGTTTGATGAAGCAGCAGCCTACGCGCGCGACCTCAAGGCGCGCGCCGCTGCGCTAGGCCGCGGCGACAACGCGATCCGGGTATTGCCTGGCCTCACCACGATCATCGGCGCGACCGAAGCACAAGCGCTGCGCCGTCGCGATGAACTGGTCGACCTGATCCCGTGGAGCTACAGCCTCACCCGGCTCGCCGGCATTCTGGGCGTGAGCGTCGAGCATCTGAAACTCGACGAACGCCTGCCCGCCGATCTTTCACTACCTAACGGCGGCAACGGCAATCACACGTTCTTTTACGCGACGCTCGCGCAGGCGCGCAACAACGGATACACCGCGCGGCAGTTGATCCGCGCCCTGGCGGGAGGCGGCGGCCATCGCGTGGTGGTAGGCACGCCCGAACAGATCGCCGATGACATCGAACATTGGTTCAGGGGCGGCGGCGCCGACGGCTTCAATCTGATGCCCGACGTATTGCCTGGTGGTCTGCAGGATTTCGCCGACGGCGTGGTGCCGCTGTTGCAAAAACGTGGGCTTTTCCGGACCGAATACGAAGGCAGGACGCTGCGCGACCACTTCAGTTTGCCACGGCCGGTGAGCCGTCACCTTCACGAGAAACAGGAGGACGCGGCGGCGACGGCATGAGCGTCGCGCGCTTCCACCATCGAACTACGCGGTTACGGCTTCATCGAGCTGTAACCGGTGTGCCGGATGGTCCGTGGCGAGGTAGCGCGAACCGTGTTCGAACAACCGCTCGCGCAGCGTGCCGGTGCCGCGCTCATGCAGACGGCCGCGACGCCTGAGTTCCGGCACCACGTGTTCGACGAAATCGGCGAAGCTGCCGGGATTCACCATGTAGATAAGATTGATGCCGTCGGTATTCGTATCGGCCAGCCATTGATCGATGCCGTCGGCCACCGTCGCAGGACCGCCGACGATTGTCTTGCTACGCCCCAGGCCATGCTCGGGCGCCAGCGCTTCGCGCAAGGTCCACGTCTTGCTCGATGCCGGATCGTCGAACATGCGCAGCAGTGAGCGGCTCGAATCGGTTTCGCGATATTTGAGCGGCGTATCGAGCGGCTGCGTCGAAAAGTCGACTCCCACACCCGACGAGAAATGCGCGACCGCGCCCTCGACGTTGTAGTACGCCCGATATTCGTCGAACTTTGCCTGCGCCACCGCATCGCTCTCGCCGGTCACGACCACCACGCCGCTGATGAACCGGATCGAATCCGGCGCGCGTCCATTTTTGCGCGCGACCTCTCGAAGCTGGGCGACATTGCGGCGGATGCCGGCGGCGTCCGCACCGGCCACGAACACGACCTCTGCATGCCGGCCGGCAAACGCCTGGCCGCGCGGCGAGCCGCCCGCCTGAAAGAGCACGGGCACACGTTGCGGCGACGGTTCGGAAAGATGCGCGTCGGGCACGGTGAAATACTTGCCACGGTGGTTGATCGATCGTACTCGCGACGGATCCGTGTACACACCGCCCGAATGACGCGTATCGCCCGGATCGCGCAACACGGCCCCTTCCTTCCACGAGTGCTGCCAAAGCTTGTAGACCACTTCGAGGAATTCGTCGGCCATGTCGTAACGCTCATCGTGAGCCACCTGGCGTTCGTGGCCCAGGTTGCGCGCTGCGCTGTCCAGCAGCGAGGTTACGACGTTCCACGCAATGCGGCCGTTCGTCAGATGATCGAGCGTGGTGAACTTGCGCGCGAGCAGATATGGCTGCTCATAGGTCGTCGACACGGTGATGCCGAATCCCAGCTGACGCGTGGCCGCCGCCATTGCTGAGACCAGCAGCGTCGGATCGTTGACCGGCGACTGCGTGCCGGTGCGCAACGACGCTTCCGGTGTGCCCGCATAGACGTCGAGCAGGCCGAGTGCATCGGCGATAAAGAGGTTATCGAAGCCGCCTCCGTCGAGCAGCTTCGCGAGTTCAACCCAATACGAGATCTCCGTATAGCGATGAGTCTGATCCGCGGGATGCCGCCATAGCCCAAAGTTGAGATGGGACGCGGTGTTCATCGTGAAGGCGCTAAGAATGATCGGTTTGTTCGGCACTTTGCGTTCCGGCTTGGCGATGTGCGCCAATCTAGCGTTCAACGGAAAGGAGCGCAAACAAGGTTTTGTGGATTGGATTCCGTCGTGCGTATCAAACGTTCCAACTGAGCCGGCGCCTTGAATGTCTGTCGCGTGAGCGCAAGCTCCTGTTGCACGAACGCGACATTAAGCCGGCCAAACCTTCTCGCGCGTCTTACCAATTCCTTTTCTATGCGCAAGCTCTGCGCAGTCCGGAATCACACGTTGCAGAGCAATCGTCAATGAAGCAACGACACATGGACGCCGATCGAAAATCTATCGTCGATGGACGGTGCTATCGCTCGACAACCGCCGTTTAAACGCATTTTCCAAACATAAACTCGATATGAATATCGCATTTGATCGTTTGGTAGATAGATTCGTTTTGCTTATCGTTCACGCCGACTCCAAGAGGTCTTACCAAGTCAATCACTTCTCCGAATACACGCTCAACATTGATCCATACAACTATGAAAAAACTGCTTTTCGCCTTCAGCGTTTCTTCTCTGATGATCGGCACAGCCAGTGCTCAAAGCAGCGTCACGCTCTACGGGATCGTGACCGGCAATGTGACCTATACCAACAATGCACAAACCACCGCCACCTCAGCGTCCGGCAGGCCGAGAGGCGGCGCGCAGGTCGCGCAATTCGATAGCGGCTCGTCGGGGCTCGCATCGAGCCGCTGGGGCCTGAAAGGCGTAGAAGATCTCGGTGGCGGATTGAAGGCTATCTTCCAGCTTGAAAATGGTTTCAGCGTCAATAATGGCGCGCTGGGACAAGGGGGCGCCATCTTCGGCCGCCAGGCGTACGTAGGCTTCTCTGCTCCGCGCTACGGCACGTTCACGTTGGGCCGCCAGGGCGACGCGTCGGTGGAATTCGTCTCGCCGCTCATCTACGGCTGGTACTGGGGCAATCTCGCCATCCATCCCGCGGACTATGACAACCTCAACTTCACGCACCGTATCAACAATGCGCTCAAGTACTTATCGGATACCTACAACGGCTTTCGTTTCGGTGGTTTGTACAGCCTTGGCGGCGTAGCGGGCAATGTCACGCAAAACCAGTACTGGTCTCTGGGAGCGAGCTATACCGGCGGGTCGTTCGCACTTGCAGCGTCGATCTTCGACGCGCGCAATCCGAATGTGTCGCTCTATGGCACCAATCCTAACGCGACCACCACGGGTAACAATCTCGGCTCCGCCGGTTCCGCGACGACGGCCGAATCCAACCCGGCTATTGCGGGGTTCGCATCGGCCAATTCGCAGCAAACCATTTCCGTGGCGAGCACCTATACGGCAGGACAGGCGATTTTCGGCGTGTCTTATTCGAACACACAGTTCCGCGGCCTCGGCACGAATGCGGCGCTGAACACGTTCGGATACCACGGCACGGCAAGCTTCTATACCGTTGGCGCGAGCCTGCGTTATCAGGCCACGCCGTTCCTGCGCTTCGGCACTTCGTTCGACTACACGCAAGGCGGGAGCACGAGCGGCAAGGAAGGCGCGAAGTACGAACAGGTTAATCTGGGCGCGGCGTATTCGCTTTCCAAGGCGACTGACCTATATCTCACGGGTGCATTCCAGCACGCGAGCGGCACCGATTCTCTCGGACGTCCGGCGGTGGCGGCGATCGGATACCTGACACCGTCTGCGACCAGCAAACAGGTCTCCGTCTCGGCGGGTATCAAGCATCTCTTCTAAAGAGGCCGGCCCCTGCCCTGCAACGGGCCGGGGTGTCGTTGTTCGCGTGACTTAACGGCTCATACGATCCCGCTCTGCAGGTAGTGGCAATTGCAACCTTACCTTCTGCGTGCGGTCACGCTTTACGTTTGTTAGTCATCCGACTTAACCAGCCGGATATCATAAGTTTTCCGTAATTCATTGGTTGCTTCAGACGGATGCAAACCTTAGCCTCGAAGGCCATTGCTGATTGTCGCCGCTGTCCGGAATGACCGCGCGGCAGCCTTCCCTGGTTTCCAGTCTCCGTGCGTTCAGGAAATACCCAATGTCAGAGCGTCCTACCCGCCGTGCCGCCAAGGCGGCCGTTCCCACTCACTCCGGCCGTCGCGGCTTCCTGATCGGTGGAGCGCTCGTCGGCGCCGGCGCGATCGCATACGGCCTGTACGGGAGACACACTCCCGGCGCGCAGGACGCTGTTCCGGGACCGGCTGCCACCGGCGGCGGAACGCCGCGCCAGGGTGGCACGCTGGTGATCGGCGAATATCAGGAGCCGACCGTCTACGATCCGAATCACCAATACTCATGGGAAACATATCGGGTCGATCGCCATATCTATGAATCGCTGATTGCCGAGGACCTGACCAAGCCGGCGCACGAAGGTCCGCCCGAGCTGATCCCCGCACTCGCCGAAAGCTGGCAGATCAGCGACGACGCCACCACGTTCACGTTCAAGTTGCGCCGGGACGTCAAATTCCACGACGGCAGCGATTTCGACGCCCATGCAGTCGAGTTCAACGTGCGCCGCTTTCACGACCCGCAGTTCGAGTACTACGACGTGAAGGCGGCGGCGTTCATGAAAGCGGTCTACGGCGATCTGAAAGGCTTCGAGTTGATCGACGATCACACCGTGCGCTACACCTTCAACAAGCCGTTTCGCGACTTTCCGCGCATGCTGCCGCAGGCAATTACGTATCAGGCATTTTCAGTCCGCTGGCTCTAAAGACCTACGGTCAGGACGGACTCGCGGAGCACGCGGCCGGCACGGGCCCATTCAGACTCGTCAAGCGGATTCACGGCGAGCGTACTGAACTCGTGCGCAACGACCACTACTGGGGACAAGCGGCGCACGTGGAGCGCGTGGTGTTCCGGCCGATCGTGTCCGACTCGACCCGGCTCGCCGCACTGCAGGCCGGCGAGATCGACATCCTCACCCGTACGCCGGCGGATGCCGTCAATACCCTGACCGGCAGCGGCTACACTGTGCCTGAAAGCGCCGGCGCGGGGCTCCTCTATCTGGGCTGGAACTTCAAGAACCGCTTTGCAAAGCAGTTGCCGGTGCGTCAGGCGATCATCCAGGCTATCGATCGCGAAGGACTGGCAAAGACACTGTTCAAAGGTCACGCGGATCCGGCGTACAACATTCTGAATCAGAACACGTCGCGTTCGACCCCGCGCAGCGTGACTTCAGCTACGACCCTCCCGCGGCGCAAAAGCTACTGGCCGATGCAGGCTTCAAGGACGGCGACATTCATTTCACGATTGCCACGGACGAAGCCAACCAGCCGACCATTGAATGGATTCAGCGCGACCTGGCGAAGGTCGGCATTCACGTCGACATTCTTTCGCAGGAGTGGCTGACCTACACCGCGAACCTGCCGAAGCTCTCCGACGACATCGCTCTCGCCAGCATGGAGTGGGGCTTTATCACACCACTGTGGTTGCGCATCGTGTATCAGGGCTATGTAGTGGCGCGCGGCGGCAAAGATCTGCTGGGCCCTGAAGTGGCAAACGCAGTTGAAACCGCTTCGCTCGAAACCGACGAGAAGAGAGCGATCGAACGCTGGAAAGAAGCGAACGTGCTGTTGCAAAAGCAGGCCGGTATCGTACCGTTGCTGACGTTCACCCGCTATTTCGCCAGTAGCTCGAAAGTGAACGGCTTCAACGTGCCCGCGCAGAACTGGTACGACCTCTCCAAAGTGTGGCTGACAGCATGATACGCACGATCGCTTACCGTCTGCTCCAGTCGGTTCCGGTGTTTCTCGCCATCTCGTTGCTGGTGTTCGGGTCGGCGCATCTTGCGCCAGGCGATCCAATCTCGAACGCGTTGTCCGGACAGATGCCTCAGGCGTCGATCGACGCGCTTCGACATGCGTACGGCCTTGACCGTCCGCTCGTCGAGCAGTACTTCATCTGGCTCGCGAATCTGGCGTCGGGCCATTGGGGCGACTCGATCGTGCTGAAGGTACCGGTGATGAGCGTACTTGGCCACGCCTTCCTCAACACCGCGATCCTGACGGCAGCCGCTGTCCTGATCTGTGTGCTGTTCGGCGTGACGATCGGCATAGCGTCCGGTTTGCATCGCAGATCGCGGATCGATTCGATTTCGATGTTCGTGATCCAGGTCGGCCACAACCTGCCGGTGTTCTGGCTAGGCCTCGTGCTGATGTGGATTTTCGCGCTCAAGCTGCACTGGCTGCCGTCATCCGGCATTGCCGACATGCGGGGCGATGGCGGACCGTTCGATCTGCTCAAACATCTGGTTCTACCGGCAACGTCCGCCGCGCTGATTTCGATGCTGCTGCTCGCGAGGCTGGTGCGCGCGAGCGTTATCGAAATTGCGCAGACCGACTACATCCGTACCTATCGTTCCCTGGGGTTTTCGCGGGCGAGCATCGTGCGCAGGCATATTGGCCGCAATCTGCTCAGCCCGATCGTCAACGTGACCGGCCTGCAGATCGGCTATCTGCTAAGCGGTGTGATTCTGGTGGAGAACGTGTTCGCATGGCCGGGACTCGGCACACAACTGTACGTCGCCGCCGCGGGCCGCGACTACCCGATGGCGCAAGCGGGCGTCATGCTGATCGCCGCGTGTTTCGTCGGTATGAATCTGCTCACCGATATCGCGCTCGATCTGCTCAATCCGCGCCTGCGGGCCTGAGCATGGCGAGCTTATCAGCCGCTTCACCGAGGACCGTGAGATGACTCATCTCGATGCTCTGCATAAAAGCGCGTATCACGCCTATGCCAATACCGCGGACGCCGCGCACGTCCCTGACTCCGAGCCGCATGACGAAGTGGCGCTCGACGTGCCCCCGCGCGGGCACGATGCGCTCGCGCGTCTGTGCTCCAACCGGCTGGCCGCGATTGGCGTGGTGGTGATCGTGCTGGTCACGTTCATCTCCGTCGCGGCGCCATGGCTCGCGCCCTACGATCCGAACCTCGGCGATCCCACTCTGCGGCTCGCGGGCATCGGCACGCCGGGCCACTGGCTCGGGCTCGACGATCAGGGACGCGATCTGCTCAGCCGTCTCATCTGGGGTGGACGCAGCGCACTCGCCGTCGTGGTGATAGCGGTCGCGACCGCATGCGTGCTGAGCCTCGCAATCGGTCTTTATGCCGGCTTCGCACGAGGCCGAGCCGCTGCGCTCGTGATGCGGCTCATCGACATACTGTTTGCTTTTCCGATGATCCTGCTCGCCATCAATCTGGCGACGACACTCGGTCCGGGGTTCGTCACGGTGGGCATTACGGTGCTGCTCAGCGCGCTGCCGTATCTGACGCGCGTGGTCTATGCCGGCGTGCGTGCCGAACGAGACAAGGAATATATCGAGGCCGCCCAGGCGCTTGGCGCGTCGTCGTTCAACATCGTGCTCCGCGAGATTCTGCCGAACGTGCTGACGCCCCTGGTCGTCTACGGCACGACGCTTGTTGGCGGGATGATCGTGTTCGTGGCTGGCCTGAGCTTCCTCGGACTCGGGGTCCAGCCGCCGACCGCCGACTGGGGACGCATGGTCAGCGAAGGTACCCGCCTGATGCTGCTCGGCGGCGCTCATGTCGCGACTTTGCCGGCTCTCGCGATCGTCGTGCTCTCGCTCGCCTTCAACTGGTTGGGCGACGGTCTGCGCGATGCGCTCGACCCGCGCGATTAAGGCCTTGCAAGGAGATAATGTGACGCTGCTCACTATTGAACATCTAGAGGTCGACTTCGTCGGCCGGCGAGCCGCTGAGCCGGCCGTGCGCGGCGTCAGCCTCGCCATCGAGCCAGGCGAGATCGTCGCGCTGGTCGGCGAGTCCGGGTCGGGAAAGAGCGTGACTGCGGCAGCCATTACCGGGCTGCTGCCGCACGACAAAGTGGAGATACGGGGCGACATCCACTTCGACGGGCAACCATTGCTCGATCTGACCGAGGACTCGCTCCAGCAGATACGCGGCAGCGGTATCGCCATGGTCTTCCAGAATCCGCTGAGTTCCCTTGACCCGTCGTTTCGTATCGGCGATCAGCTGATCGAGATGGCGCGCCTGCGCCGTCGTGATCTCGATGCGGCCTCGGCACGAGCCAGCGCGGCGCAGTGGCTCGAACGCGTCGGCATACAGGACACCGAACGCGTGTTGCGTGCTTATCCGCACCAGTTGAGCGGCGGGATGCGACAACGCGTGATGATCGCTCTCGCGGCGATGAACCGGCCGCGTCTGCTGATCGCCGACGAGCCGACCACCGCGCTGGACACCGTCCTGCAAAAAGAAATTCTCGCGCTACTGAAGGAGCTGAATCGCGAGTTCGGCACGGCGATTCTCATCATCACGCACGACTTCGGCGTGGTGTCGTGGCTGAGCGACCGCGTCGCGGTGATGAAGTCAGGCCGTATCGTCGAACAGGGCGCGACCGCTCGAGTCCTGGCTGCGCCGCGCCATGCATACACCGCCCGTCTGATCGACGCCGTGCCCGAGCTGGGTTTGCGGCGCGCCGATCGGACTCCGGCTCGGCGGCTGGGCGGCGCTGCCCGGCCCCTCGTGAAAGAGGCTCGCTTCCCGCCGGTTCAGCGAGCCTCGCCGCAAAACGCTGATGCTGCGCCACCTTTCCTCGAGGTTCGAGGCTTATCCAAAGCTTTCGTGACACGGCGCTCGTGGTGGCCTTCGCGCATCCATACCCTGGAGGCCGTGCGCGAGGTCGCTTTCGAGGTCAAACGCGGCGAAATCTTCGGCCTGATCGGCGCCTCGGGTTCCGGCAAGTCGACACTCGCGCGGGTCGTCGCGCAATTGACGCCGGCCACCGAGGGCTCGGTCCATTTCGCTGGCGAAGAGGTGACGCAATTCGATCGGCTTGCCCTGAAGCGCTTTCGCCAACGGTTCCAGTTTGTGTTCCAGGACAGCACCTCGGCGCTCAATCCGCGCCGCACGCTTTCCGATCAGTTGTGTGATCCAGCGTTGCGGCTCGGCGTGGCGGAAGACAAAGACCACGCTCTTGAACTCGCGCGGCAAGCGCTGGAGCGCGTCGGGCTCGAAGCCCGTCACCTGCATCGCTACCCGCATGCGTTTTCCGGTGGACAGCGCCAGCGCATCGGGATCGCGCGAGCGCTCGTCGTGAAGCCGGAATTCATCGTGCTCGACGAGCCGACCTCCGCGCTCGACGTTTCGATCCAGGCGCAGATCCTTAATCTGCTGCTGGAGTTGCGCGAGACGCTCGACCTGACGTATCTGTTCATCGGCCACAGCCTGCCTGTGATCGAATTCCTGTGCGATCGCGTTGCGGTGATGGAGCAAGGCCGCATCATCGAAAGCTTCGATGCCGCCGACCTCAGCGCGAACGCCGTTCAACCTTCGACCCGCCGGCTGCTCGACGCCGTCCTGCCCGTGCGTCCGCGCACCCTTCTCGCCGCCCCTCACCCCGCCGAGCTGCTCACATGACCCGCCGTCTGATCTACAACGCTTTCACGCACGTCACGCCGAACCACCATAGCCATGGTTACTGGCGACATCCCGACGGCCAGGGGCAACTCGACTACAAACGTCTGCAACCGTGGCTCGATCTGGCGCGCACAGTCGAGCGCGGCCGCTTCGATACCGTTTTTCTGGCCGACGTAGTGGGCGTCTACGACAAGTTTCGCGGCAACGGCGACACGTCGATCCGCACCGCGATGCAGTTTCCCAGTCTCGATCCGGCGAGCCTCGTGTCGGCGCTCGGCGCCGTGACCGAGCACCTCGGCTTCGCAGTGACCAGCTCGGTGATTCAGGACCATCCGTTCGACTTCGCACGCAAGCTGTCCACGCTCGATCATCTGACCGACGGCCGCGTCGCGTGGAATATCGTCACGTCGTATCTCGACAATGCGGCGCGCAACTTCGGCCACGCAGCGCTCGAAGAACATGACGAACGCTATCGCTGGGCCGAAGAGTACGTGGACGTCGTCTACAAGCTGTGGGAGGCCAGCTGGGAAGACGACGCGCTTGTCACCGACGCCACGCGCGGCGTCTTCGCCGAGCCTGCCAGAGTGCACAAGATTCACCATCGCGGCGCGCGCTATTCGGTGGAAGGCCCGCATCTTTCAGAGCCCTCGCCCCAACGCACGCCGCTGCTGTTTCAGGCTGGCGGGTCTGAAGCCGGTCGCCGCTTCGCCGCGCGCCACGCGGAGGCCACCTTCATCGCCGCGCGCACGCCCGAAAGCGCGGCGCATCACGTCGCCGATCTGCGCGCGCGAACCCGCGCGCTCGGCCGCCGCGACAACGAGCTGAAAATCATCGTGCCGCTCGCGCCGGTGATTGGCTCGACCGAGGCGGAGGCACACGCGCGGCGCCGTGAGTTGAAGGAGTGGCTGAGTGTCGACGCGTTGCAATCGTTCTACAGCGGCGGACTCGGGGTGGATCTATCGAACATCGATCCGGGCCAGCCGCTCTCCGAACTGCTCCAGAACAATCACGTTCGCGGCAACGTCCGCGCGTTTATCGAAGCCGCGCCCGATCGCACGGTGACGTTCGCGGACCTGTTGAAGGAAACCGTTTCGGGCCGCTTTGCCGGCACGCCCGAACAGATCGCAGATGAAGTGCAGCGGTATGCGGACGCGGGGGTCGACGGCTTCAACGTGGTGCCGGTGACGACGCGCGGCTGGTGGACTGAATTCGTCGATCAGGTCGTGCCGGAGCTGCAAAAACGCGGCTTGATGCAGACCGAGTATGCGCCGGGCACTCTGCGCAACAAGATCTCGGGACGCGGACCACTGCTGCCGGACCATCACCCGGCGCGGCAACTGCGTGACGAAGTGCGGCAGCTGTCGAGAGACAAAAGGCGCGCGCAGCAGGTGTGAACGTGTTCGCTCGCCACATTGCGGTCTGTCGGAAAGACCCAGCAAAGACGCTTGATCAAACGCTTTCCACGCTATGGCACGTGATTCATCGTTCGAACAATTGCATCGCAAAACGCCGATAAACTTATGGCGTTTTGTTGTTTTTTCAAACGGTTCGCGATGCTTAATGTATCGGGTTACCACGACTCTCCGATCAGGCAAGCATGTCCACTTTGCCGAAGCACCCGGCCCAGATCGCCGATCTTGCTCGAACCGCCGACACTCACACTCCGCTAAACCTCGACGCCATTCTCGAAGCGAGCTTTAGCAAACTCTTCGAGCGCGTTGCAGCGGGCGCGGTCGAACGTGAGCAGAACCGCGAACTCGCTTATGAAGCCATTCAATGGCTGCGCGATGCAGGCTTTACCGCCCTGCGAGTTCCGAAACGATATGGCGGCGACGGCATCACGCTCCCACAATTTTTCAGACTGCTCGTGAAGTTGGGAGAAGCGAATTCGAATCTCCCGCAAATTCTGCGGCTCAATTTCGGTTCCATCGAAACGCGGCTCGAAACCAGCGACGAAGCATCGCGCGAACGTTGGCTCAGACCGGCCGCGAATGGTGTGCTGTTCGGCGCCGCCATTTCCGAACGCACGGGTTCGACTCACAACTGGGTCACCTGATGCGCGATCCGGCCGACAATAGCCGTTGGCGTCTTAATGGCGAAAAGTATTACAGCACAGGCTCGCTCTACGCCGACTGGGACGACCCGCATTATTTTAACCACCACGAGTGATCCTCCACCTCCGCTGTGAGGAAACACAGCAACAGATCGCACGAGAATTCTCAAGTGAGCTTTAAGGTCAAGGTTTCCTTGCCGAGGAACGGGAACGGAATCATCGGTTGCCGCGCGAGAAGATCACGACGCTCAAGGAACGCGGCTTCGGCGCACTGCGCCCGCCGACAGACGCCGGTGGGGACGCGCCCGCTTGCACACGCTTTCGGCGTGGCCGGCAATGATGTGCTGCGACCGACTCTATTCGGTCATCTGGAGGCACGACGACGAGTTACTTGCCCTGCGCGTTGAACCAGCCTGGACCTATCGGTGCGTATCCCCCGCTGCCAGTCGCGGCAGCCGCTGCCATGGCGCCAAAATTGGGCCATGCGGGATAGTAGTGACTCGACGGCGCCTGAGAACTCCCAGCAATCTTCGCCGCACCCGTGTTGCCCGTCGATCCTGTCGTCGAGCCGAGCGTCATGATGCCGAAGTACGGTTCGTAGACGTTCGTGCTGCTCGGCAACCACAGTGCCTGGTCCGAATAGCTGTACACGTAGACCGGACCATACCATCCCTTCGGTTGACGCCCAACCCAAGCCATCAGTGCACTGTATTCGCGTGCCTGGTTGGCCTGCGTCAGGTAAGACGAGAGGTCCGTCCAGACTTTAAAATTGGCGTTCGTGTACGTGGTTAGGTCGTCGCCCAAATAACCCGTGAAATTTGTCGCGCCATCCGAACCCGTGGTCGGCACGCCGAACTCGGTGAGGGCGATCGCCTTCGCTCCGTCGCCGTGCGCGTTCATCTGTTCGCGCAGGCTCGTGCCCGTATAGCTCGCAAATGTGTTTCCTCCATCGCTTTCCGGCCAACCGTACGATGGCGACGAAAACGTATGCCACATCATGTTGAATGCATTCGAGTATTGCGGGAACGCCGAGTTGAGCGTCGTGCTCGGGCACTGGTCGGGCGCCGACTGCCAGTCGTCGCTATAACAGTAGGGATGATGGGCAAGCGCATCGAAATATCCGTGCGCACCCTTCGCGTACATCACTGCCAGCCAGTCGCGCGGGTTCCACTGCATTGGCGCCGGGTAGCTGGGGTTGGTCGAATTGACGAGCCCAACAATGCCATTCGACGGCAGAGCACCGGTCGCGTTATTCGGCCACGTAGGACAGCCTGCGCTACCGCCAGCGTATACATAGGCGCCTGGATTTGCCTGCTTGATAGCCGGGTAGACACTCTTCAGGATCGTCGTGTAAAGAGCGGGATCGTGAGGCATGAAATCACCGCCGCAGTTCGGCTCGTTCCAGATCTCCCACGCGTCGACCTGGCCACCGTAACTATCGCTGCTGTAATGCTTGGCAGCGGCCCGCGCGAAATTGGTATAGAGAGTCGGATCGGGCGCGCACAGCCAGAATGGAACGTAATTCGCTTGCTGATAGCTGCTGGAACAGGCCGAACTCGCCGCCCATGGAGGGGTCAGCAAAATCACGCCCAGCACTCTTAAGCCGTTATTGCGGGCGGCCCGGATAATCGTGTCCGCCACTCCCCAACTCAACCCACTGCTGGCGCCCGGATTAGGATCGCTGTCGTTGATGATCGTTGGCGAGGGTTGGGTTTGCTCCCAGTTGATGACGATGCGAACCCAGCGGGCCTTTGTCGCCGCCAGGCCAGCCATGTAATTGCTGATTGCCTGAGTCGGATTGTCGGCATTCCGGAAGATGATGTCGCTGACTTCACTGCCCAGGTTAATGCCAGGTACGGGCGTATTGGTCTGGCCGATCGCAACCCGGCACCCGAACAGCGCCAAAATGAGGACACTCCAGCCGAGCCTGGACCTTGCTAAATTCAATTGATCGCGCAGGAATTTTTCCACGATAGACCGTATCTGGTCGCACAGGAATCTGGGATTGTATTCCAATCGTTACGCGTTCTGCGTTTATATTTGCTCCATAAAACACCACTATTTTTTTATGCAGTGTGTGACATTTTAAGTAAATAACGACATTTGACTGTTAAGGAAAGCGTAGTAGTTCGCTGATTGGCGCCAGTATGAACGTGTCGGGTGAAGACCCTGCGTGGCGAACGCGCCCGATGCCGCACGCGCTGGCGCCCTCAACCGCACGTCGCGCACAGAATCGTATATCGTTCGGACGTTCCAGTATTTGTCCCGAATTCTGCTTTATTCGCCAAGGCGTAAAAATAAGGCGGAAGTTGAAACCCATTCCGCCTGCCGCTTCGACGCAACTCCATTCGCCGCACATGCGTTCTCGCACTGCGCGCGACCCTGCGCTGTCGGATAAGCGTCATTGGACGACCCGAGCGAAGCGTCAAAATGAATCTCTTACGCCGCAAAACCCACTACTGCTGAACACCCCATCTCCGCACCGTGACGCGCTCCAGCGTATCGAACACCAGGTGTTCAATCAGCAACCCGATCACGATCACCGCCGCTAGCCCGGCGAAAACCCGGTCGGTGTACAGCTCATTGCGATTCTGGAAGATGTACCAGCCCAGTCCGCCGCTGCCCGAACTCGCGCCGAACACCAATTCAGCCGCGATCAGCGTCCGCCACGCAAACGCCCAGCCCACACGCAAACCCGCCAGAATCGATGGCAGCGCCGCGGGCACGAGGATCAGCAGCACGTGGCGCAAGCCCGTCAGGCCGTAGTTGCGCCCGGTCATCCGCAGCGTCGCGGGCACCGACTGAAAACCGGAGTACGTATTGAGCGCGAGCGGCCACAGCACCGCATGCACCAGCACGAACAGCAAGCTGCCGGTGCCGAGACCGAACCACAACAACGCGAGCGGCAAAAGCGCGATCGACGGCAACGGGTTGAACATCGCGGTCAGCATCGACAGGAAGTCGCGCCCTACGCGCGTCGACACGGCAAGCGAGGTCAGCACGAAGGCGAGTGCCGCGCCGAGCAGATAACCGCGCAGCAGCACCGACATCGACACCGCGGCTTTTTGCAGCAATTCGCCGGACCAGATGCCTTGCACGAACGCGCTGAACGTCGCACCGAACGTCGGCAGCAGCAAATCGTTGTCCACCAGGCGCGCGGCGATCTCCCATCCGGCGATCAGCACAAGCGCAATCAGCGTCTTGCGCAACCAGCCCTGCGCAAAGACACGTTTGCCGAGCGGCAACGGCGCTTCGAGAACGAGTTCGCCGAGTGGTTCGAGCGGGCGTTCGTACTCCTCGCGAACCGGCGGCAGCAACGTGACAGGCGAGCTCATTGAACGGTCTCCGTCTGCTCGAACAACAGGTGATGAATACGTGCGACGCTGCGCTGAAAATCGCTGCGTCCGAAGCTATCCTGCGAATACTGATGGCTGTTGAGCTCGGCGCGCACGCGGCCTGGATGCGGCGACAGCAGCAGGATCCGGTTGCCGACCACCAACGCCTCCTCGATCGAATGCGTGACGAAGAGCAGCGTGAAGTTCACCTCTTCCCATAGCCGCAGCAGTTCTTCCTGCATCTTGCGGCGCGTGAGCGCATCCAGCGCGGCAAACGGTTCGTCCATCAGCAGCACGCGTGGCTGCATCGCCAGCGCGCGGGCAATCGCAACCCGCTGCTTCATGCCGCCCGACAGCGTATGCGGATAAGCATTCGCAAACGAAGCCAGTCCCACCTTCTCCAGATAGTGCAGCGCGCGCCCGTTCGCTTCGGCGCGAGAGAGCTTCTTCGCGACACGCAGAGGAAACGCGACGTTCTGCAGCACCGTCTTCCACGGCGGCAACTGGTCGAACTCCTGAAACACGACGATGCGATCGGCGCCGGGGCCGCGCACGGTCTGCCCGTCGAGCGAAATGCTGCCCGAAGTCGGCTGGATGAAACCCGCCACCGCCTTGAGCAACGTCGACTTGCCGCAACCCGACGGCCCGAGCAGTACGAAGCGGTCGCCGCCGTAGACGTCGAAGCTGACGTCGTGCGTCGCGCGCACGATGCGCTCGCGCGTGCGGTATTCGAGGTTGACGTTTTCGACCGCGAGCAGTCTTTCGCTGGTCGCCGTGGCGGTCTGCCCGTCGCGGTTCGGAAACAGAAGCGTGGGATTGGCCACCATCAGATTGCTCCGTGTGTGTGGACTAAACGCGCCGGCAAATGTCGCGCAATGATGAACATGTTCAGCTCCCCGTCGCCGTCGCGGGGTCGTCAAAGAAGTAGTCCTTCCACGACTTCGGCTCGTTTTTGATCACGCCCACGCGATACATGAACTGGGCGAGCCCGAATGTGTTCTGCGGCGCCACCTTGAATTGCACCTGCGGATTCTTGATGACCTTCACGAGCAGATTGCGGTCGATCTTCGATTGATTCGTGCGGATATAGATATCGGCAGCGGCTTCGGGATTGGCCGTGACGAAACGCGCGGCGTCGGCCAATGCATCGACGAATGCGCGGTACGTCTTGGGATTGTTGTCACGGAATTTTTCGGTGGCGTAAAGCACGGTCGCCGAACTCGGTCCACCGAGCACGTCGTATGAGTTCAGCACGATATGCGCTTTTGGATTGCCTGCCAGTTCCTGCTCCTGAAACGGCGGGTTACCGAAGTGCCCGGTGATTTCCGTGCCGCCCGCAATGATCGCCGCGGCCGCGTCAGGATGCGGCAACGCCTGGGTGAATTTGTCGAGACGGTTGTAATCCTTGTCGCCCCAGCGCTTGGCGGCCGCATATTGCAGCACGCGCGATTGCACCGACACGTTGACGGCCGGCACCGCAATGCGATCCTTCTCGGTAAAGTCGGCAATCGTCTTCACGTTGGGATCGTTGCTGACGAGGTAGTACGGCAGATTGCCGAGCGACGCGACGCCCTTGACGTTCTGCTTGCCGTGCGTGCGGTCCCAGATCGTCAGCAGCGGACCGACGCCGGCGCCCGCGATGTCCACCGCACCGGACAGCAACGCGTCATTGACCGCAGCGCCGCCCGAGAGCTTCACCCAGTCGACCTTGATATCGAGCCCCTCTTTACGCCCTTCTTTCTCGACGAATTGCTGGTCACGCGCGACGTTCAGTAACAGATAGACAATGCCGAACTGTTCGGCGACGCGAATCTGCCCCTCGGCATGCGCGGGGGCGGTGGCCGCGAAGCCCGCGATGCCCATTGATACGGTCAGCAAAGTCGCGGAAAAACGGCGGACAAACGACGGCCGCGCGGCGGTCGGGCGAAACCTGGCAAGCATTGGAACTCCGGTCAGCGTGTAGTGTGGTCAAGGCGGGCAACGGTGCCGTCAGAACGGCGCGTCACCTTCGATCGTCGTGCGATATAGTTTTCGGCGCAGATGGTCCGGTGTGCCCGCCGCGAGATGCATCAGCGAGCGGTTGTCCCAGAACACCATGTCGTGCTCGGCCCACTGATGCCGGTACAGATGTTCGGGGCGAACGCTATGGGCGAATATTTCGTCGAGCAGCGCCTTGCTCTCGTCTTCCGGCAAACCGATCACGCGGGTCGTGAAATGCTCGCTGACGAACAGCGCCTTGCGGCCGGTCTCGGGATGCGTGCGTACGATCGGCTGCACGACCGGTTTCACCGAGGCGATCTGTTCAGCGGACAGATTGGGCCGCCACGGACTGCGCTTCTGCAGTTCCGCGTATTTGGCGAGATACGTGTGCTCGGCCTGACGCGCTTCCACGGCGGTGCGCAAATGCGCGGGCAAGGTGTCCCACGCGAGGTGCATGTTGGCGAACAGCGTGTCGCCGCCTTCGGCTGGCAATTCCTGCGCATGCAGCAGCGAACCGAGACTCGGCTTTTCCTTGTACGACAGATCGGAATGCCAGTAATGACCCGCATCGCCGAGACCGATCGGCTTGCCGTTCTCGACGATGTTCGACACCACCAGCACTTCCGGATAGCCCGGCAACTGGAATTGATGCAGCACATGAATCTGCAGCGGGCCGAATCGGCGGCTGAAAGCAATCTGCTGATCCGGCGTGATGCGTTGGTCGCGGAACACCAGCACATGGTGATCGAGGTGGGCGCGATGAATGCGCGCGAAATCGTCCTGGCTCAGCGGCTTGCCGAGATCGAGCCCGAGGACTTCCGCGCCGACGGGACCGTCGAACGCGCGAATCTCGAAGGGCTGGGCTTCAATGGCGTGGCCGTCATGGCCGGCAGCAATGGGGGCAAAGGCAGTCGTCACAGGAAACTCGTCGTTGATCTGTTCGGAGGACGCCGTCGAGGGCGCAGTCCAACGAATGTACCGGCGCACGCGCGCGGCGACAACGAAGCAAATCCGATACGTTTATCTGCTGGAGTGATAAACCCGATGCTTTAACGCATTCCGGCGCGGCACGGGCGCTTTACTCGCGGGCGCCGCCTCGGCCTTCGCGTCGGCGGGCCTGCGCGTCATAGCCGTCCGGGGCGTGGATCGGCCACGAAACCCTGCCGGTTGGGCATCACCACGCGTGGCAGCGACGCCGCGTCGAGGCGCGCATCGGCTGCAACGATGCCGTTCTGGTTCAGCAGGAACGCGCTGAGCGCGTAGACCTCGTCGGCGGACAGCGATTCGGGCGCGTTGTAAGGCATCGCGCGGCGGATATAGTCGAACAGCGTCGTCGCATAGGGCCAGTAGCTGCCCACGGTGCGCTTCGGCTTTGCACTGCTCAGCGTGCCCTGGCCGCCGACCAGCGGATCGCCGAGCCCGCCCTGGCCCTGTGCGCCGTGGCACGCCGCGCACTTCGCGGCGAACAGATGCGCGCCCGTGGCGACGTCGCCGCTGCCCGCGGGCAAACCGCGGCCATCCGGCGCGATGTCGATGTTCCAGGCAGCGAGCTCCCGTTCGGTGAGCGGCGTGCCGACGCCGTGGTCGGGCGCCGCGCCCTGAACGTTGGACGCATCCGGTGCGATCGACGAACAGGAGGCCAGCGTGCATAGCGAGAGCCATGCGGCCAACGCCGCGCGCACTCGCCAGCGTGTCGAATGAGCATCACGCATTACGCACCTCGCCGTTCGCGTCGACCCGCCATTGCTGAATCGCGTTGTAGTGGTACTGCGAGTTCAGCCCGCGAGCGGCAACGAGTTCCGCGCGTGTGGGCTGCACGTAGCCGGTCGAATCAGTCGCGCGAGAGAGAATCGCGGCGGGGCCGCCGTCCCAGCGCCAGTCCGCCTGAAAGCGCGTGAGCGCGCGATCGTGAATCGCGCCATCGAGACGTGCAAGACGCCAGGTCGCCCCGCCATCGGTCGATACTTCGACCTTGCGAACGGTTCCACGCCCTGACCAGGCGAGCCCCGTGATCGGGTAATAGCCGTGCGTGGTGAGGCGATGCCCCGGCGAGGGCCGCGTGATGACCGACTTCGCATCCATCTCGAACGCGAACTGACGGGCGGTGCCGTTCGCGAGCAGGCTCGTGTACTTCGAGGTTTCCTCGCGCGTTTGCAACGGCGCATCGACTACCTTCAGACGGCGCAGCCACTTGACGTTCGTATTGCCTTCGAAGCCGGGGACGATCAGACGCAGCGGATAACCGTTCTCCGGACGCAGGCGTTCGCCGTTTTGCGCGTACACGACGAGTGCGCGCTCGAGTATCCGTTCGAGCGGCAAACTGCGCGTCATCACGGCGGCATCCGCGCCTTCGGCGAGCAGCCAGCCACGCGCCGGATCGATCTGATTCGACAGGCCGCCCACTTCTTCCAGCAAGGTCGACAAGCGCACGCCGGTCCATTCGCAGCACGAGAGCAGACCATGCGTGAGTTGCACCGGCAGGCCGCTCGGCCCATTCCACTCATTGCCGGTATTGCCCGAGCATTCGAGAAAATGGATGCGCGATTCGGACGGCAGGCGCAGCAGGTCGTCCATCGTGAACAGCTTGGGCGTACGCACCAGTCCGTGAACCGCGAGCCGATGCTGAGCGGGGTCGATCTCGGGCACGCCTCCATGATGCC
Source organism: Paraburkholderia sp. SG-MS1 (assembly GCF_012275575.1). Classification (GTDB taxonomy): domain Bacteria; phylum Pseudomonadota; class Gammaproteobacteria; order Burkholderiales; family Burkholderiaceae; genus Paraburkholderia. The sequence goes on from NZ_NPIH01000108.1 coordinate 47,923, forward strand.
GTTCATAGACCAGACCGTTCGGCGTGAGCGTGCCGTGCAGATCGGCAAGCGGCGTCATCGATGAAGCCGCGCCGGGCAGCGGCCACGCCCGCGCGCTGCGCCGCACGACGTCCGCCTCGTGTGGCGACGGCACACCGTACGGGTGCTCGAGTATGGGCGCACCGGGCACACGGCTCGACGGCGCGATGTCGAGCGGCTTGAGCAGTTCGGCGGCCGCCGCGGCGTGCGAGGCGACGAGGCCGCCTGCGGCGAGACGCCCGAGCAGGCGGCGGCGAGTGCGCGATGGCGACGGATGCGGCGGCGGGATGCGGGCATTCATGATGGCGGCGGCGCTTTGTCGTACTGGTGGGCTCGTAGGCAAGCCGGTGATGCTAACAACCGAGCGCAAACCCGCCAAACAATCTATTGTGATATCGATCGCAGCATCGCTGATGTGGGCGCGTCACGCACAACACAGCGCGTGGCCCGACGAAAGCCACCTATCGAGCGCGATGCGCGGGCCGCCGCAAACCGAGGTTCTCGCGCAACGTGCGCCCTTCGTACTCGCTGCGGAACAGGCCGCGTCTGCGCAACTCCGGTAACACGAGTTCGACGAAATCGGTCAGGCCGTTCGGCAGCACCGGCGGCATGACATTGAAACCGTCTGCGCCATAGTTCACGAAGCGCTCTTCGAGTTGATCGACGATCTGCTCCGGAGTCCCGACAAGTTGCCAGTGACCCCGCGCACCCGCTACCCGCAAATAGAGCTGGCGTATCGTCAGGTTCTCGCGCCGCGCCAACTCGATCGTCAACGACTGCCGGCTCTTGCTCGCGTTCGTTTCCGGCAACTCGGGAATCGGCCCGTCGAGCGGATAGTCCGACAGATCGACACCACCGGTGAGTCCAGACACCAGCGCGAGTCCCACCTTCGGATCGACGAGCGACTGCAACTGCTCGAACTTTTCGTTCGCCTCGCTCGCGGTGCGTCCGGCAATCGGGAATACGCCCGGCATGATCTTCAGATCGTCGGGCTCGCGGCCATAAGCCTGCATGCGTCCCTTCACGTCGGCGTAAAAGGCGACTGCGTCCGCGAGCGTTTGCTGCGCGGTGAAGATCACCTCGGCCGTGCTCGCCGCCAATTCCCTGCCCGCTTCCGACGACCCCGCCTGCACGACGACCGGATGCCCTTGCGGAGAGCGTGCGACGTTCAGCGGACCTCGGACCTGAAAGAAGCGTCCCTTATGATCGAGCACATGCCGCTTTTTCGGGTCGAAGAAACGTCCGTTGGGTTTGTCGCGAACAAACGCATCGTCTTCCCAACTGTCCCAAAGCCCTTGCGTGACTTGCGCAAACTCGGTCGCGCGTTCGTAGCGTTCGGCGTGATCGAAATGCTTGTCGCGATTGAAGTTCTTCGCCTCGTGCTCGCTCGACGACGTGACCAGATTCCAGCCCGCACGTCCACCGCTGATGTGATCGAGCGACGCGAACTTGCGCGCGATGTGATACGGCTCGTTGAAGCTCGTCGAGGCTGTCCCGACCAGGCCGATGCGTTCGGTCACCGCCGCCAGCGCCGACAGCAGCGTGATCGGTTCGAACTGTGCGACATAGCTGTGCGCGGTACGGCTCAGAAAGTCGACGTTGTCGCCGCGCGTACCCACACCGTCGGCCAGAAACACCAGGTCGAACTTCGCGGCTTCGGCCGCCTGGGCAAGCTGGACGTAATGGCGGAAATTGACGCCGGCATCGGCCTGCGCCTCGGCATGCCGCCACGCCGCGATGTGATGTCCCGATGGATAAAGAAACGCGCCGAGGTGCAAGTGCCCGCTACGTCTGCTCATGGAGGTCCGCGAAGAAGGGTTGACGATGTGTCCGCACCGCGTGCGCTTCTGGACCGGCCTGGAGCCGCGGCGCTCGCGGGTGATCTGGATAGCGAAGGAGCCGACGTTAGCCGTGCAGGCGGCGAATGGCAACGAAGCGAAACTCATAACGTTATGAGCACGGCAAGTTCGCGATGCTTACGCGCTCGGCACAGGGAGCCGTCGAATGGATCGCATCAGGAATCAGCTAAGAATAGCAATTATTGTTCGTTGTCCATCATCCATTTTCTTCGCATAATTTTCGACGTTTTACCGATACCTCGAAGCAGCGAGTCTCGCTTCATGCGCGCCAATATCTCTGTTCAACACGATCCCGAACCGATCGCTCCGGAGCCCTTGATGCCCACTCAAACGTCGAACGTCGCGTTCGCCGACCCTGCCGCGCCCGCACGGCGCTCCGGCAAACCGGCTCACGTCATCGAGTCCGACGCAGAAGCGATCGCCACCGCGCGGCACCTCGCAAGCCGCTTCGCCGCCGATGCCGCGCGTCGCGACAGAGACCGCAGCCTGCCGCACGAAGAACTCGATGCCGCGTCGGACGCTGGCCTGTGGGCGATGACCGTGCCTAAAGCGTATGGGGGTGCACAGGTTTCCTACGTGACCGTCGGGCGCGTGTTCGCGATCCTCGCCGCGGCCGACCCGTCGATCGCGCAGATCCAGCAGAACCATAACAGCGCCGTATTCTGGCTCTGGAAAACAGGCACGGAGCAGCAGCGCGCGTTTTTCCTCGGCGAGATTCTGTGCGGCGCACGCTTTGGCAACGCCAACGTCGACGTCGGCGGACCGCGCCCGGCCGGCTCCGCCATGACCATCGCAGCCGACGACGGCGGCTTCCGGCTGTCCGGCCGCAAGATCTATTCGACCGGTGCGCTGTTTGCCGACTATGTCTCGACCATCGGCCAGGACGCCCAAGGGCGCCGCGTCGTGGCCATTGTGCCCGCGGGGCATCCGGGCATGAAGATCGCCGACGACTGGGACAGTTTTGGCCAGAAAACCACCGCGAGCGGTACGGTGATCTTCGACAACGTGTGGGTGCCTGCGCTGAATGTCTTGCCGATCTACCGCAGCTACGAAGACTGGCCGCAAAACGCCATTTCGCAGATCAGTCACGTCGGCATAGACGCGGGTATTGCGCGCGGCGCAATCGACGCGACGATCGCGTTCATCCGGCAGCGTGACGCCGATTCCGCGCCGTCCACGGCTGCCCTCGGCACGGACCCCTATGTGATCTACCAGCTAGGCGAACTGAAAACGCGTCTGCATGCGGCCGAAGCCATGATGGACCGCGCCGGCCACGCGATCGACAGTTGCCTCGCCGACCCAGGCGCGGACACGATCGCCGAGGCGTCGATCGCGGTCGCCGAAGCCAAAGCCTTGACGACTGAAATCGCCATCGAAGCCAGCAACAAGCTGTTCGAACTCGCAGGCACGCGGTCCACGCATCCGTCGTTCAATCTCGACCGGTATTGGCGCAATGCCCGCGTGCATACATTGCATGACGCCGCGCGCTGGAAATACGCGGCGGTCGGCAACTTCTATCTCAACGGCGAAAGGCCACCTACTAGCGGGCAGACCTGAGGCGGACGCCGTGCCCCTTAACCGTGCGGCTTTCACCGTTTCGCTATCCGTCCATTCTCCAGGAGATGCCTGCATGCCAGGACGCCGTCAATTTCTCGCCGCCAGCGCTGCCGCACTCGCCGGCGCGGCATTCGCCACGTCGACGCGCAAAGCCTCGGCGGCGACGCCCGATACGATCAGTCTCGGCTTTCAGAAGACGGGCATTCCCCTCGTTGCGCGGCAACTCAAGGTATTCGAAAAGCGCTTCGAGCCACGCGGCATCCGCGTCAAATGGATCGAGTTCCCGTCGGGACTGACGCTTTTGCAGGCGCTCGATATGGGCGTGATTGCATTCGGCAATTCCGGCAACGTCGGCTGTATTTTTTTGCAGGCGTCGGGAGGCCACGTCAACTACATCGCCGCGCAACCGACAGGTGCGAAAAGCGAAGGCATTCTGGTTAAGGCAGACTCCGGCATACGCACGCTCGCCGATCTGCGCGGCAAGAAAGTCGGCTATGCAAAAGGCTCCAGTTCGCACGATCTGATCGCCGCGGCGCTCGAAAAGGCCGGCGTGAAATTGTCGGAGATCGAAACCTTCTCGCTCGGCGCAGCAGATGCCGCGTTCGCTTACGAAGGCGGAAATATCGACGCGTGGGTAATCTGGGACCCTTACTTCACGCTCGCGCAAAAACACACGCCTTCACGTGTGCTTGCCTATAGCGGCGACATCGAGTCGAGCTCCGGCTTTCTGCTGGCGAACAGCACGTTTGCTGCGGCACATCCCGATCTGGTCAACGAGTACATCGAAGGCTCGAAGCAGGCAGCCGAATGGGCCAAAGCACACCCGGTGGACGTGACTGAAGTACTGGCGAGTGCCACCGGCATCGCGCCCGATGTGATGGCGGCCGTGAACCGCAATGCGAGTTTCGACGTGACTGCCCTCAGCGCGCGCTTGCTCGACAGCCAGCAGGCGACAGCAGATCGCCTTTTCACCCTCGGGCTGATTCCAAAGAAGGTCGACGTGCGCGACATCGTCTGGAAAGCATAGCGCTTAAACCATGCTCATGCGTCGAACCAGTGCGCTAGAGCAGCACTTTCACGCATCACCTGGCACTTCAGATTAAAAGCAGTTTTCGTTGTTTGGAGGTCCAGATAGCGACGTGCTCTACTGTTCGCACCGCCAGGTTCTGCCCCGTCGCATGCGATCTCGCGGACAACGCATACGTTCACACTTGCATCGCAAGGAATTCCACTGTGCCCGACTCAATCGTCACTCCACCGTCACGCACATCGACACCTCCAGCCGACGGTGCGCGCGATGCATCGCCTTTCGTCGCAGTCCGTTCGCCCGTCACCTTTGCGGATAGTCCTGTTTCGCGCGCCTTCGAACAGCCCTTGCTGCTCGGCCTGTTCCTGCCGATTCAGGCCGGCGGCTGGAGCGCATCCACGTTGCCGCGCACGACGGACTGGAACTTCGAGTACAACCTCGAGCTGGTGCAGAAAGCGGAATCGTTTGGCTTCGATCTGGTCTTCGCCCTGTCGCAATGGTTGCCCAAGGGCGGCTACGGCGGCGTATTCAACGGAGAGGCACTCGATTCGTTCATGTCGCTCGCGGCGATGACCGCGCGTACCGAACGCATCATCCTTGTTGCCACCAGCCACGTGCTATATGGCCCGTGGCATCCGCTGCATTTCGCCAAATTCACCGCGACGCTCGATCACATCTCGAAGGGTCGTTGGGGCATCAACGTGGTTACCGGACATCGCGCGATCGAACACGAGATGTTCGGCTGGCATCGCATCGACCACGACCGGCGCTATCAACTGGCAGCCGAATTTCTCGACGCCGTGCAGCAATTGTGGTCGCAGCCGGATAACTTCAGTTTCGCGCCCGCACTGTCGAGCTGGAAACTGGACAAGGCTTTTGTCACGCCGAAGCCTCGCTACGGACGCCCGCTGCTCGTCAACGCGACCGGCTCGGACGCCGGCATCGACTTCGCCGCGCGCTATTCGGACGTGGTGTTCATCACGAGCCCGGCCGGTTCGGAAATCGAAGCGGCGCTCGCCGCGCTGCCGGCGCACACCGCTCGCGTGAAAGCCGCCGCGCAGGCGCATGGCCGCAAGATTCGCACGTTGATCAACCCGATGGTGATCTGCCGCGAGACGCCCGCCGAAGCACGCGCTTACCACGATGCAATCGTCGCGCACGGCGACGAAGGCAGTTTCCATCGCTTCGACAGCGACGCGCATGCATGGCGCGGCGGCGCTGAGCAACGCAATTCGGCGGCAGCGCGCGCGGTGGGCGGCAACATTTCGATCGTCGGCTCGCCGCAGCAAATTGCCGACTACATCGTGCGGCTGCATCGCGCCGGTGTCGACGGCGTGCAACTGAGCTTCTTCGATTTCAAACCCGACCTCGAATTCTTCGGCGAGCGCGTGCTGCCATTACTGCGCGAAGCCGGCTTGCGCTATTGATCGCGTCGGCGCGCCGCGTTCGGCGAACGCGGCAACCATCCTAACGATATTGCACTCAACCTCGCAGGTGATCCGCATGAGCCGAATCTGGTACACGCGCTGCCCGGCACCGACCCCGTTCGGCATCGCGGCGCAAAAAGGCTGGCTGCAGCAGGAGTTCGCAGCCGACGGCATCGACGTCAAAGCATTGCAGGATGCCGACGACGTGCTGATCCGCCGCTCCCACTTCACACATAGCCAGCCGTGGTCGTTTCGCCAGGGCGGCAATATTCCGGCACTGTGGGCGCGCGCTCAGGGCAGCGATACACGCCTGATCGGTCTGAGCTGGGTCGACGAATTCCAGGCGCTGATTACGCTCGACCGGCAACTGGACGCCACACCGCACGCGCTCGCCGGACGTCGCTTCGGTTTTCCGCGCAATACGCGCGCGAACGTGGTCGATTTTCATCGCGCCACCGCGCTGCGCGGGTTTTCTTCGTTGCTCAATGTAGTCGGCGCGCAGTTTGAAGATGTCGATCTGGTCGAACTGCCGCACACGCCGCGCGGACTCGAAGACGCGAAGCCCGCTAGCGACGCCCCGCTCGGCGTGTGGCTCGACGCGCAACGTTCGCATGAATTCGCCCGCGAAGCAGAGGCGCTTCTGCGCGGCGAGGCCGATGTCGTGTTCGTCAAAGGTGCGACCGGACTCGATATCGCGAATCTGCTCGGCGCGAAAATCCTTGTGGAGATCGGCGCGCAATCCAATCGCGTGCTGCACGCGAACAATGGCACGCCGCGTCCGTTGACTGTCGACGCGAAGCTGCTGCGCGAGCGCCCCGATCTCGTGGAGCGCGTGCTGGCTCGCACCCTCGCCGCCGGCGACTGGGCCGACACACACGCCGCGGAAGTAGCGAGTTATGTCGCCCGCGAGGTTCGCAGCGCCGAGCATTGGGTCGAACGCGCGTATCCGGGCGGCCTGCACCGGCAGTTGGCGATCGGCCTCGATCCGCAAGCGCTTGCCGCTCTGGCCGATTTCAAACAGTTCCTGTTCAAATGGGGCTTCATTGCGACGGATTTCGACTTCGACGCGTGGGTCGACCCAGCGCCGCTCGCCGCGGCACTCGAACGACGCAATGCGCTGGCTGCATCGGCAGTCTGACCGGTCTGCGTATCCTCCTTCCCTCCTCCTCTCCAATAAGAAAAGATGGCACATGTCACCACGCAGGCCACACTGCGTCGCTACGGCAAGCAGGTCTTCAGCGGAGTATTCGCAAGTGCAGTGACAATTGCAGTGACATTTGCCGTGACACTCGCCGTCGCGCTCGCCGCCCGCACGGCGCAAGCACAGACGCGCGGCGGCACGCTCAATTTCATCGTCACACCGGAGCCGACCGCGCTCGTCGATCTGGCGACCACCGCGACCAACGTGCTGAAGGTCAGCGGCAAAGTCACCGAAGGTCTGCTGGAGTACGACTTCAAGTTCGAACCGAAACCCTCGCTCGCGACCTCATGGGAAATCAGCGACGACAGCCGCAAATACGTTTTCCATTTGCGCCACGGCGTGAAATGGCATGACGGCAAGCCCTTCACGTCAGCGGACGTCGCGTACTCGATCCAGACGCTCAGGCAAGTCCACCCGCGTGCGAAAACCACCTTCGCCAATGTCACCGATATCTCGACGCCCGATCCGTACACGGTCGTCATCACGTTGTCGAGACCCGCACCGTGGCTGATCAAAGCGTTCTCGTCGTCGGAAACGCCGATCGTGCCGAAGCATATCTACGACGGTACCGACGTCCTCACCAATCCCGCCAACAATGCGCCGATCGGCACGGGCCCCTTCCGGTTCGTCAAATGGGTGCGCGGCAGCTACATCGAATATGTGCGCAATGACGACTACTGGGACAAAGGCAAGCCCTGGCTCGACAGGATCGTCGTCAAGGTCATCAACGATCCGGCTGCGCGCACCGTCGCCTTTGAAGACGGCTCGGTCGATCTGGGCGGCGATACGCCGGTGCCGCTGTCCGACCTTGCGCGTCTGAAGGCCAACCCGAAGCTCGGGATCGAGTCGCGCGGTTACGAATTCCAGGCGGGCGTGGCGCGCATCGAATTCAATCTCGACAATCCGGTGCTGAAGAATCCGAAGGTGCGCCAGGCTATCGCATCGGCCCTCGATCGCGAAGTGCTCCGCAAGGTCATCTATTACGGTTACGCAACACCGCTCGCCAGTCCGATCATTCCGTCGAGCCCCTATCACGACCCGGCGCCTACGCCCTATCCGTTCAACGTCGAACACGCGAACGCATTGCTCGACGAAGCTGGCTATCCGCGCAAAGCCGACGGCACCCGCTTTGCGCTGACAGTCGATCCGCTGCCGATCGGCGATCTGCCTGCCCGCACCGCCGCCTACGTCAAGTCCGCGCTGGCGCGCGTGGGCATTGCCGTGACGGTGCGCAGCCAGGATTTGCCGGCCTATCTGAAGCGAATTTATACCGACCGCGATTTCGATTTCAGCATCAACGGCATGAGCAATCTGTTCGATCCTGTGGTCGGCGTCGCGCGGCTCTATACAACCGGCAACTTCCGGCGCGGCGTGCCGTTCACCAATGGCTCGCACTACAGCAATCCGGAGATCGACCAGTTGTTTTCGCGCGTGGCCGAAGAAACCGACGAGTCGACGCGCAAGCAGCTGTTCTCGCAAATCCAGCGCATCCTGGAGCGCGACCTGCCGGACATCAACCTGGTGTCACCGCAATACATCACGGTGTACGCGCGCGCGGTGCACAACCACACGATTTCGCCCGATGGCGTATCGGCGAGTTTCGCCGATCTCTGGCTGCAACGTTGATCCACCTCACCCTTTACACTTTCACGGAATCCGATAAACATGGAATACAGACAGCTCGGCCGCAGCGGCATCAAGGTCTCGACACTGACGCTCGGCACGATGATGTTCGGCGGCCCCGCCGACGAGCCCACCGCGGCCCGCATCATCGACCTCGCTCAGGAACAGGGCGTCAATTCGATCGACACTGCCGACGTCTACGTCAAAGGCGAATCGGAACGCGTGGTGGGCCGCAGCATTGCCGCGCAGCGTGAACGCTGGGTGCTTGCGACCAAGTTCGCCAACCCGCTGCAGGAGGGCGACGTGAATGCAAGCGGCGCATCGCGCAAACATATCGTGCGTGCGGTCGACGCGAGTTTGAAGCGCCTGAACACCGATCACATCGATCTGCTCTACATTCATCGCGAAGATCATCAGACGCCGGTCGAAGAAACGGTGCGTGCGCTCAACGATCTGATCCGGGCAGGCAAGCTGCGTTACTACGGGCTATCGAACCATCGCGCGTGGAAGATCGCCGAATTCAGCCATACCGCGCAGGCGCTCGGGCTCGATGCGCCGGTCGCGAGCCAGCCGCTCTACAACATCGCCAATCGCCAGGCCGAAGCGGAGCAGTTGAGCGCGGCGCACCGCTATGGGCTCGGCGTGATTTCGTACAGCCCGCTTGCGCGCGGCGTGCTGACCGGCAAGTACGAACCGGGCGCGACGCCTGCCGCCGACTCGCGCGCGGGCCGCAGCGACCGGCGCATGCAGCAGACCGAATGGCGCCCCGAATCGCTGGAACTGGCGCGGCGCGTACGCGAGCACGCCGAAGCGCGCGGCCTCACAGCCGGGCAATTCGCGCTTGCGTGGGTGCTCAATAGCCGTTATATCAGTTCGACTATTGCGGGGCCGCGCACTGAAACGCAATGGCGCGACTACCTGCCGGCATTGCGCTATCGACTCACTTCGGAAGACGAAGCGTTTGTCGATTCGCTCGTCACGAGCGGCCATCCGTCCACGCCGGGCTTCAACGATCCGGGCCATCCGTTCTTCGGCCGGATTGCACGCCACGGTACGCTGCAGGATTGAGTCGGGTCGCGTGAGGCGACCATAAAGACGAACCATCGGAAAGAGCCGGCGCAGGCCGCCTCTTTCCACAAAGCATCAAGCCGCTTGCGCGTCGAAACGCCTGCCGGGAATCGCGTCGAGCAGCGTACGTGTGTAGCCATGCTGCGGCGCGCGCCAGATCTCGCGATGATCGCCGCTTTCGACGATGCGCCCCGCCTGCATCACATGCACGCGGTCCGCGATATAGCGCACCACGGAAAGATCGTGTGAGATGAACAGATAGGCAAGCCCGAGATCACGTTTGAGTTCCACCAGCAAATTGAGGATTTGCGCCTGGATCGACACGTCCAGCGCGGACACCGGTTCGTCGCAGATCAGCAGATCCGGTTCGAGCACCAGCGCCCGCGCGATGCCGATGCGTTGACGTTGGCCGCCCGAAAACTCGTGCGGAAAGCGCTGAGGTGCGGAACTGGGCAGTCCAACCCGGTCTAGCATCGCGGCGATGCGCGAGCGGCGTTGCCGCGCGTCGTTCACACCGTTGACCACCAGCACCGTATCCAGAATCTCGCCCACCGTACGGCGCGGATTGAGAGACGCATACGGGTCCTGAAACACCATCTGTACGTGACGGCGCAGCGGCCGCAACTCGTGCTCGCGCAGCGGCACCAGATCGGTGCCGCGCAGGCGGATCTCGCCGCCCGCAGCCGGTACGAGTCGCAGAATCGCTTTCGACAGGGTCGATTTCCCGCAACCGGATTCGCCGACAAGGCCAACCGTTTCGCCACGCGCGATCTGAAGCGACACACCGTCGACTGCGCGCAGCGTCGTCTTGCCGTCACGATGCGGATAGTCGATCCGCACGTCGTGCAGCGCGAGCAGCGGTGCGTCGTCTGGTGCGCGTCGCGCGGCGGGCAGTTCGTCATGCTGACCGGTACGCGGCGAGCGGGGCACGACCGCAAAGTTCGGCTGGTCGTCATCGCCGATACCGTGGCGAATTTCCGGCAGTTTCCAGCCTCGATAGTGCAGATCGTCGGCGAGATTCAACGACGCGCCGAGCAGGCCGCGCGTGTACGCGTGCCTCGGCTGCGTGAAAAGTTGCGCGACCGGCGCCTGCTCCACCATCTCGCCCGCCAGCATCACCGCGACACGGTCCGCATGTTGCGCGACCACGCCGAGATCGTGCGTGATCAGCAGCAGTGACATCGACAACTCCCGCCGCAGGCCGTCGAGCAGTTCGAGAATGCGCGCCTGGATCGTGACGTCGAGCGCCGTGGTCGGTTCGTCCGCGATCAGCAGACGCGGCCGGCATGCCACCGCCATCGCGATCATCACGCGTTGCCGCTGGCCGCCGGACAGTTCGTGCGGATAGTCGAATACGCGCCGCTGCGGTTCGGGAATCCGCACCAGCTCGAGCAACTCGATTGCACGCTTCCACGCGGCCACTTTGGAAAGACTCTCGTGCTGGCGCAATGTCTCGACGATCTGCGCACCGATCGACAGCACCGGGTTCAGCGAGGTCATCGGCTCCTGGAAGATCATCGAAATCTGCCGGCCGCGCACCGCGCGCATGTCCCGTTCGGACAAATCGAGCAGTTCGCGGCCGTCGAATCGCAGGCTGCCACTCACGCGCCCCGGCGCCGGCACGAGCCGCATCAGCGACAGTGCGGTGGCGGATTTTCCGCATCCGGATTCACCGACCAGCGCCAGTGTCTCGCCTTGCGCAACATCGAAATTCAGCCCGCGCACCACTTCATGCGCGCCGAAACTAACGCGCAGATCGCGCACTTCCAGCAGGTTTGCCGATCTATTCACTTCGTGAGTCCCCGGTTTCATGATCAGGTGCGTGCCCGCAGACGCGGATTGAGCGCGTCGTTCAGGCCGTCGCCGAGCAGGTTCAGCGCCAGCACCGCGATGACGATCGCGGCGCCGGGAATGGCGGTCAGATACCACGCGGTGCGCAGCGAATCGCGCCCCGCGCCGATCATGCCGCCCCAACTGACGACGTTCGGGTCGCCCATGCCGAGAAACGACAGTGACGACTCGATCAGAATCGCACTCGCCACCATCACCGAGGCGGTGACGATCACCGGCGGCAGCGCATTCGGCAAAATCTCGCCGAAGATGATGCGCGCGTTGCTGAACCCCTGGCTGCGCGCCGCGAGCACGAAGTCCGCCTCGCGCAGCGTGCGAAATTCGGCGCGCACGATGCGCGCGACGGTTGGCCACGACGCGATGCCGATCGCCAGCGCGATTACCGTGACGCTCGGCCGGCCGATCGCGACAATCACGATCACCAGCAGAAACGACGGAATGGTTTGAAAAAGTTCGGTCACGCGCACCAGCACGTTGTCGATGACACCACCGAAGAAGCCACCCACCGCGCCGACCAGCGTGCCGATCACGAGCCCGATTCCCGCCGCCGCTGCGCCAATCAGCAAGGACACGCGCGTGCCGTGCGCAATGCCGGCAGCGACGTCGCGTCCGAGGGAATCGGTGCCGAGCCGGTACAGCGGGTCGGTGCCCGGCCACTCGAAAGGAGCGGCGACCATGTCGAGCGGATCGCCGGGAAAGAGATGTCCCGCACCGAATGCGAGCGCGATGAACGCGGCGAGCAGCACGAGTCCGGTCAGCGCCGACGGATTGCACAGCAGCGCCCGCCATACGCCACGTCCGCTGCGCGGCGCAGCGGACGTCGGCGCGCTGCCGGCGCGGCGCTGACCGAACAGCGCACCGGCCAGTTGACGGCGCCACGTTGAAACCGCCGGTTCGGGCGAGGTGGTAATCAGATTGGAAGAGTCAGAAGCCATTGCATTTCTCTGGTGAACAACGGGTCGGCGCAAGCGTGAAAGTCACGCAATGCGTGGATCGAGCCAGGCCTGAAGCAGATCGACCAACACGTTGGCGACGATCACGAGCAGCGACGACAGCAGCAGAACGCCGAGCAACACGCTGAAATCACGCGCCATCACGGCGTCGAGCGCGAGCCGCCCGAGACCGGGCCAACTGAACACGGTCTCCGTCACCGCCGCGCCACCGAGCAGCGTGCCGAAATGAATGCCGACCATCGTCGTCAGCGGCATCAGCGCGTTGCGCAGCACATGCCGGACCGTCACGCGCCACGGATGCAGTCCCTTGGCCTGCGCGGTCCGCACGAAGTCCTGGCGTTGCACTTCGAGCATCGCCGCGCGGGTGAGCCGCGCATAGATCGCGATAAAGAACGTCGCCAGCGTCGCAGCGGGCAGCAGCACGTGCTTTGCCGCGTCGGCGAATAACGCCAAGCCATGCAGTTGCACGCCGAGCGTCACGTTGCCGCCGCTCGGCAACCAGCCGAGGTGCACCGAAAACAGCACGATGGCGAGCAGACCGATCCAGAAGCTCGGTGTCGAATAGAACAGCAATGCGAGCACCGACAACACGCGGTCCGGCCACTTGCCGGCCCAATGCGCCATCACCGCGCCGAGCGCCACGCCGATCACGATGGCCAGCGACAACGCCACCCCCATCAGCAGCAACGTATTCGGCAAACGCGACAGGATCAACTGCATGACAGGCATGTCGTAACGCGGCGAATAACCAAGGCTGAAGTGAGCCAGATGCGTCAGGTACGACCACAACTGATGCAGCAGCGGCTGATCGAGGCCGAACTTCGCGCGCAGCACCTGCATCGTTTCCGCGGTGGCCGAGCCGGATTCGCCGGCAAGCACGTCGGCGGCATCGCCCGGCATCAGTTTCAGCAGAAAGAAATTCAGGATCACGATGCCGACCACCGTCGGCAGGACCTGCCATGCGGTGCGCCGCGCTATCGCGCCGAAACGCAGACTTCGGCTCATCGTCGATCTCCTGTCAGGCGCTCAGATAGACATCCGCGAGATTGCCTTCGAGGCCCTGCGCGGAGACGGTGTGGTTGTGCACGCGCCGGTTCGCCAACGTGACCATGCGCGGCGCGACGAGGTTGAGAATCGGCAGATCGCGATAGACGATCTGCTGGAACTGCTGATACAGCGCGACGCGTTTGCTTTCGTCGGTTTCGACAGAGGCGCTTTCTAGCAGGCGGTCGACTTCGGCGTTGCTGTAGTGCGGCGCATTCGAAAACGGCACACCCGGGCGAATGTTCTTTGACCAGTAGAGACGCTGAACACCGACGCTCGGATCGAACAGCGTGTTCACACCGATGCTCGTGAAGTCGAACTGGCGGTCCGCGTACACACGCTTCAGAAAGGCGGGCAAGTCTTGCGAGCGCACGGTGACGTCGATGCCCACGCGCGCGAGCGCCGACTTCACGTAGTCGGCCTGACGGCGGTATAGATCGCCATAGGGCAGGAAATCGTGCGTCAACTGGAAGCGCACGCCGCCATCCTTGCGCGGATAGCCCGCCGCATCGAGCAGCTTTTCCGCGCTTGCGATATCGAATGCGTAGGCCGCGAGCTTCGCGTCGTGATACGGGGAGCCAGGCGTGATCGGCGTGGGCGACAGATCGGCGTAGCCGTACGCAATCGTGCGCTGCACGACTTGCGGATTGATCGCGTGGGCAATCGCCTGGCGCACGCGCAAGTCCTTGAGGATCGGGTGATCGAGGTTGAAGTCGATCTCCGACAACGGTTCGAGAAAGCGATAGCCGCGCGTTTCGACGGCCAGCTGCGGCAATTGCGTGAGGCGCTGCAGGTCGGTCAACGGCACCGGGTTTTCACCGCCCAGATCGAGCGCGCCGGTTTCAAATGCCGCCGAGCGAGCCGCCGCGTCGGGGATCACCTTGAATACCAGGGCATCGATATACGGCTTGCCCGCATCCCAGTAGTCGGGGTTGCGCTCGTAGACGATATTGGCGCCGCGCGTCCACGACTTGAAACGGAACGGCCCCGTTCCGATCGGGGCGTTGTTGTGCGGGTTCGTCAGTGGATCGCCGGACGCGTACAGGTGCTTCGGCACGATCGGCGACTCACCGGCCGATAGCGCCTTCAGCAGATACGGCGCCGGTTTCGACAATTCGATGATCGCGGTGCGCGCGTCGGGTGTACTGACGCGCGTCACGTTGGCGAACGTGCTGCGTCCACGCGGATGCACCGCTTTGAGCAAGTCGATTGAAAACGCGACATCCGCCGATGTGAACGGCTGACCGTCGTGCCATTTGACGTTCTGGCGCAGCGTAAAGGTGTATTTCAAGCCGTCCGGGCTGACCGTCCACGCGGTGGCGAGTTGCGGCCTCGGCCGCAGATCGAAGTCGTACGCGAGCAGGCCTTCGAGCACTTTCGAACTCGCTACGAGCGCAGGCCCCGTGGTCTGGAAGATCGACACGAGTACCGGCGGCTCCGGGTTGATCAGCATGTTCAAGGTGCCACCCCGTTTCGGCACGGCCTCGCCCTGTGCGAACGCCAATGCCGGCACGCTGGCCGCGGCGAGCGCTGCGCCCGATGAAATCAGAAAGTCGCGTCGATTCAGTCCTGCCATGTGATCCAGATCCTGGTTGCCGACGACCCGCTCGGCGGGGATGCCTCGCGAGTCGTCGTGGTGTCTTCGTGATGTCGTGGTCGTGTCGACGGCCGTACTGCTGCCGCAACGCTCACGATAAAGCCGCTGCGGCGCCAAAAGAACCAATGGTTCCGCATATGCAAAGCACGACACGGACGAAAGACCCATCGGCACGGGCGACACCCTGCGTCACGCGATGAACACGTCGGCGAGGTTGCCGTCCAGGCCGTCGGCGGTCACGGTGTGGTTGTGCACGCGCCGGTTGTAGAGCGTGACCTGCTTCAGCGTGACAAGATCGATGATCGGCAGATCACGGCCCACCACCTGCTGGAACTGCCGGAAGTATTTGACGCGCGTGGCGGGATCGTTCTCCACCGCCGCCGCTTCGAGCAAACGATCGACCTCCGGGTTGTCGTAGTGGGACGCGTTGGAGAACGGCACGCCTTTCCTGAAGTTGCGCGACCAGTAGAGCCGCTGCACGCCAACGGTGGGATCGAACGTATTGCCGAGGAAGTTCGCGTCGAGATCGAAATCACGGTCGGTATAGATACGCTTCACGTAGGCGCCGAAATCCTGCGAACGCACAGTCGATTCGATGCCGATGCGGCGCAGTGTTTGCCGCAGATAGTCGGCGAGCCGCGCGAACGTCGGGTCGTAGGGGTTGTAGTCGATCGTCAGCGCAAACCGGAAGCCGTTGGATTGACGCGGCAAACCGGCCTCGTCGAGGAGGCGCCCGGCTAGCGCGAGATCGAATGGCGAGGACGGCGCCTGCGGATCGTAGAACTGCGTCAGCAGCGGACTGATCGGCGACGGCGCCACGATCCCGTAGCCGTACCACACCGACTGCAAAATGGCCTTGCGGTCGATGCTGTGGGCAATCGCCTCGCGCACCTTCAGCTGCGACAGATACCGGTTGTCGAGATTGAACTGCAACTGCGTCTGCGCCGCGTCATAGCTGTATCCTCGCGTTTCCAGCGCAAGATGCGGCAATGCCTGCAGCCGTTGTATGTCGACGAGCGGCACCGGGTTCTCGCCGGCCAGATCCAGTTCACCTGTTTCGAGCGCAACCGCGCGAGCCGCCGCATCGCCAATGAAACGCACGACCAGTTCGTCGACATATGGCTTCGGTGCATCCCAGTAGTCCGGATTGCGCACGAACACCGCATGACTGCCGCGCTCCCAGCTTTTGAACCGGTAAGGACCGGTCCCTATCGGATCGATATTGTGAGGATTGTTAAGGGGATCGCCACTGCCATAGATATGCGCAGGCACGATCGGCGACTCGGATGCGGCGAGCGCGTAGATCAGATATGGTGCGGGCTTTGATAACCTCAGCACCGCCGTACGCGCATCGGGCGTACGCACTTCGATCACGTTGGCGAATGTCGAACGGCCACGCGAGTGATACTGCTTCAGCAATCCGATCGACACTGCCACGTCTTTCGACGTGAACGGTTGACCGTCGTGCCAGCGTACGCCGTCGCGCAACCTGAATGTGTATTGCAGACCATCCCCGCTGATGGACCAGGCGCTCGCAAGTTGTGGGCGCGGTTGCACGTTGAAGTCGTAGCTCAGCAACCCTTCGGTCACCTTTGGACTGATCTTCTGTTCCGCGCCGGCCGTGGTGGCGAAATTGACGAGCACGTTCGGCTCGGGATTCACGAGCAGGGTCAACCGGCCACCGTGACGCGGCGCCACGGTACTGCTCTGCGCGGCCGCGCGCGCCAGCGATCCGAACGCGCCGAATGTCAGGCCGGCCGCACTTCCCGTAAGTCCGATCAACGCATTGCGACGTCCCGAATCAAACTCGTTGCGATCACTCATGCCCGCTCCTTTTTAATCCGCCTGACACGGCAGGCGATGCTTACCGGAAGCGTCGCAAGATATCAATCAACGGCACGAACAAGGACAAACAAATTGAGGATTGCATAGATAAATCGTGCGCGCTGACGTTATGGCTTTTTAGTCAGCAACGCAACGTCGAACCGGTGATCGCCGGATTCGCATCGGCACGCACTCAGCAGACTGTCTCCGTCGCCACGACGTACACGACGGGCGGAGCGATCTTCGTCCGCGGCACAGGCAGCGGGCGCGGCACTCGACATCACGCCGCGCCGCCGCGTTCAATGTACTTTTGGAAAACCGTGACGCTGGGCCAGCAGATCCAGTATTCGACGCGTATCGGTCACGAAGCGCTTTTCGCCCAACACCTGCGCGTCGGCGGGCGCAGGTTGCTCATCGCCGAAAATCAGCACCGGCAAACTCTGGTGTTCGGCGTCGAGCGCGTCGACAACCGCCGCGCGTGGACGCGCGAACGGCAGACGGCGAATGTCCAGACGCGCATTGAGCGCCACGTCGCTCGCCAGCAGCCCCTCAATGGGCGCGCCGTCCGGGCAGATGAAACGCTCGCCCGGATGGTTCGGATCGGTGAAGCCCGGCTCTAGCAACAACAGCAGATCTCGTCGGCTCATGATTTTCCGTGATGGATGGTGAGGGAATGGATGACGCAGTACTCGTCAGAACACACGGCCTTCGGTGAGATGCGTGGTCGCTCCGTTCAACTCGTAGTCGCCGATTACGCGCGCCTTGTGCAGCAGCGGATTGTGACTGAAGATGGTGCGCAGATTGCGCCAATGGCGATCGAAATTGTGCGAGCGTGCGGTCGCCGACGCGCCGCCGATCTCGAACAGGCGCTCGCCCGCATGCAGCGCCAATTTGCTGACCACCAGTTGCGTCTTGGCAGTTGCGAGCGCGCCCTGGAGCACCAGGTCTTCGGCATGGGCCGCGCCGTTGCGAATCGCAACCGCCGAGCGATCGAGGGTCCGCGCGTTCTGCTGCACCAATGCGTCGATCGAAAGGCTATGTGCGGCGAGATCGCCCACCACCTG
This sequence comes from Paraburkholderia sp. SG-MS1, assembly GCF_012275575.1. GTDB lineage: Bacteria > Pseudomonadota > Gammaproteobacteria > Burkholderiales > Burkholderiaceae > Paraburkholderia. Next base: position 66,036 of record NZ_NPIH01000108.1, read on the forward strand.
CTGCACGAAGCCATCTTCGCGCGCGGACGGCGCCGGGCTGTGCAGCACGGGGCGGCCATGTTGAACCACGTAACGGCGCGCGTCCGCGAGAATATTGCGCACGATGCCGGCCGCTACGGCAACCAGATGCAATTGCCGCACAGCGCTGCCGTGACGGCCGGCCAGACTCGTATAACCGCGTGTTGCGACTTCATGTGCGAAAACCTGCACGTTGTCGAGCACGAGACTGCCGCTCGCCGTCATGCGCTGGCCCATGCCGTCCCAGTCGTCGAGTACTTGCAGGCCCTCACGAGCCACCGGAATCACGATAGAAACTTTCTCGTCGTTCTCATCCTGCACGTTGATTCGCGCGTAGTCCGAAAAAGCCGTACCGGTCGAATAGTACTTTTTGCCCGTGACGCGAAAATGCTCGCCATCACGCACGAGTTGCGTAACGATTTCTCCCGGGCGCGAAGTGCCGAGTTCCGTGGACGCACCACCAAAAATCGCCCCTTGGCGCACGCGTTCGATCTGCGTGTCGTTGAAATCCGACCGTGGCGATAACAGCAATTGCTCGGTCAGGTCGTAGTGAATCCGCAAAGCGTGGGCAACATTCGATTCATGGGCAGCCAGCGTCGAGACGACATGAAAGAGATCGTCGAGCGACCCACCAAGGCCGCCCCACTCCACGGGAAAGCGCAGCAAACCGAGACCCGACTCGCGGAACAACGCAAAGCGGTCGAACGGCAATTCGCGTCGCGCCTCTCGTTGTGCCGCGTCTTCGCCGATTGCCCGGACCAATGCCGGCAAGCCAGCCAGTGCTGCATCGAGCGCCGTGGGGGCCGCTGTGTCGAGAGATACCTGCATGCCTGTATTCCTTTTGAATGCGCACGGATCGAAGCGACCCGGCGCTTTGAGCTGTTCGAACGGGATGTCTCGTCAATGAGGGGTGGCCGCGCCAGGACTACGCACCGCCAACCGTCACGCAGTCAGCACGTTCGAGAAGACCCGATCCGCGAGACGATTCGAATCGGTCCCGCTGTTGAGCACACCAACTGTCTTCAGATCGTCGGCGTACAGCGAGATCTCTTTCTTGAACGCGTCGCCCACCGGATGATGATGGTCCGTGTGGCTCCTGAGCATTGCGGCCAGTTGGCCCACCTCCGCGGACGGCGTATACACCGAGAAAATCGCGGCCGCCTCCGCCGGATGATTGGCGGTCCACTCGGTCGCTTCGAGCAGCGCCTGCGTCAGCTTCTGCGCGGTCGCACGATCCTTGCGCACGAGTGAGCCGCGCACGCCCAGCACACAGCATGAGCGCGTCTGGTACTCGCCGCACAGATTGTTCGACACCTCGTACAGATGATCCGATTCGCGGATCGACCAGATGGTCGGGTCGCCGTCCGCGATGGCCTGTACTTCGCCCTTCTTCAGCGCCTCGCCCAGCAGGTTCGCCGGGTACTGACGCCAGTTCACGTCGCGCTCGGGATCGACGCCGATCTTCTTCAACACGATCGCAAAGAAGTTCTTGGTGGGACTCGCCATATCGCTAACGCCGATCGTGCGGCCCTTCAGGCCGGCCACGTCGACGATGCCCGATGTGCGCGTGGCCAGCAAACGCATGCAGCCGCCGTGAATGCCGGCGGTCAGTTTCACATCGAAGCCCTGCTCCAGCGGTTTGATCCAGCGCAGCGCCATGCCAACGCCCGCGTCGGACTTGCCTGTGGCGATCGCTTCGAGCAGTTGATCGGTCGAGCCCGAGAAGTTCACGAGTTCGACCTGCAAGCCGTGCTGCTCGAAAAAGCCCTGCTTGACCGCGACAGCCACGGGTGCGGTGCAAACCGAGCCCGCGTTCCACGAGAGCTTGAGCTGCTTCAAAGGCGCGGACGGCGTTTGCGCGAAAGCGAGCGAGCCCGGCAGGCTCAGCGACGCGCCACCCAGCGCGGCGGCGCCCGCCCGCCAAGCCGTCTTGCGCAGCCATGCGCGGCGCGCCGGGCTCAGCGGCGTTTCATCGTAGGGATTCATGGTTGACTGCTCCTCAGGTCGCGATGGATTGTTTTATTCGTTCAGGTGTCGAGTCCGAGCTGTGCGAGTACCTCGCGGCGCAACGCCACCAGTTTCGGATCGTCGCGATGACGCGGATACGGCGCGTCGTTACACACCTCGGCGACGACTCGCGCCGGGCGCTCGCTGAAAACGATTACGCGATTCGCGAGGAGCAGCGCCTCTTCCACGTCGTGCGTCACCAGCAGTACGGAAAAACGTGCGTCTTGCCACAGTCGCGCGAGCTCTCCCTGCATGCGGATGCGCGTGAGCGAATCGAGCTTGCCGAACGGCTCGTCCAGCACCAATAGCGCGGGATCGTTGACGAGCGCGCGGGCCAACGCGACGCGTTGCGCCATGCCGCCCGACAGTTGATGCGGAAACGCTTCGGCGAATTCGCTCAAGCCGACCAGTTCCAGCGCGGCGTCGATCCTGTTCTGCGCCTTCTCTTCGTGTGCCGCGTCGCGTCGTGCAAAGCGCCGCCGCTGCGCCTGCGGACCGATGGCGACGTTGCCGCGCACCGTTCGCCACGGATAGAGCGTCGGGTCCTGGAACACGACCACGCGCGCAGGATCAGGACCCGCGATCGCAGCGCCGTCCGCATTCACGCTGCCTTCGGTCGGCGCATCGAGCCCCGCCACGAGCCGCAGCAAGGTGGATTTGCCGCAACCGCTCGGGCCGAGCAGCGCGACGAATTCGCCCGGTTCGACCGAGAAGCTGACGTCCTGCAACACCGGCAACGCGGCGCCGCGCAATGCAAATCGATGGCTCACGTGACGCACGTCGATACGCGCGCCGTCGCGAACCGACGCTTGAACGGCGGGCTGATTCAGCACTTCGCGTACGGCTACCATTTGAGCAATCCTTTTTGCCAGGCCAGCAGACGGTCACGCACACGGAACAGCAAGGTGATCAGACCGGAGCACATCAGCGCCATCACGAGCAACGCGGCATACATATTCGAATACGCCGCCCAGCCCTGTGCCCATTGCAGATACCAGCCAAGCCCCGCTTTGACGCCCATCATCTCCGCGACGATCAGCACCGAAAACGACGCACCAAGTCCCATAAAAAGTCCCACGAACACCGACGGCAACGCCGCCGGAATCGCGACGCGCAGAATCAGAAAGCCGGGCCGCGCGCCAAGCGTGCGCGCGATGTCGTAATAGGCCGGATTGACGCCGGCGACACCGGACCACGTGAGCACGGCGACCGGAAAGGCTGTCGCCAGCGCGATCAGAAAAACACTCGCACTAAAGCTCGACGGAAAGAAGAAAAACGCCAGCGGCAACCACGCGGTGGCCGGCAACGGTCCGATGAGGCGCAGCACCGGGTGGACCCAGTAGCTCACGGCCTGCGACCAGCCGATGCTCACGCCAGTGACGAAGCCAGCCAGGGCGCCGAGCACGTACCCATAGGCGAGCAGTCCGAACGAGTGCACGACACTGGTGCCTAGCCGCGGATAGTCGCTGGCGAAGACAGCGATCAGCGCTTGAGGCGGCGCAAAGAACGGCCGTGGCAGCCATTCCAGTTGCGCGGTGACGGCCTCCCACGCGCTGACGCCAAACGCCAACGCCAGCAGCCAGGGCATCGCGCGTAGCCATGCGCTCGTGCGCGATGGTGGGATCGACGCAGCTGACGTGCGACGCCATCCCGCCACACCCGCTATAACGGCGAAGACTGCGAGCACCAACTTGAGCGCGATGAATTCCCGTGTGTACGGCCAGTCGTCGAGACTCGGCCACCATGCGCTCTGCGCCGCACTCGCAAACCACGCGATCGCCGCGAGACCGGCGATCAGCACCTCGCGCGAGAGCCCGCGCCGGGAGACGGCGCGCGTGCCGTCGCCTGGGGTCGCGCCGCTCGCCGGAGCGCGAGTTGCGATCGATTCGAACTGAGTGGACATGCCGGTTTCGTCCTTCTGACTGATTGAGGTGGCGTGAGCGCTTACGTGAAAACGCCATTACGCGACGTCGGCCTTATCGTGTTGCCAGATGCTGTGTGCGTAGATCGAAGCGTCGAAGTCGGCGGCGATCTCGCTGTTGATGCGCGCTTCATGCGCAGGCAGATCGGCGAGAAAGAGGTCGCGGCTGATGCGCTGCACGACCGCAGGAATATCGCGCTTCATGCTCGGTACGTCACCGACGGGCAAGCCGAAACTGACGAAGGCACCCGGGTTGTAGACGTGGATATGTTTCAGGTAAGGCGCATCTGCGTCTGTCTTTTCCAGGTATTCGAGCGCAGCGCCGAGGTAAGGATGCGCGCCCAGCGCGTCGTCGTGATCGTCTGCGGCAGGCACGTATTGATCGCGCCATAGACGGATATGCTGGGCGACCTGTGCAAGCTCGGGCCGCAGCGCCGGGTCGACGACATACCCCGTTCCGGCAATCACGAAATCGAATGTGAACGACTCACCCGCTACGCTGGCTTCCACACGTTCGTTCCTGATGCTCGCATCGGTCCACGACGCGCCCAGGTGCAGATGAAAATTCGGAAAACGGGTGACGCGCTCGACTGCGTCGACAGGCGGCGTCGAACCGGCCCGGCGAAAGCGCCGCGCCTGGGCCCAGCGAAGCGCGTCGGGCAGATGGAAGTAGTTGTCGTAGGCACCCGGATAAGCACGCGCACGCGTCACCGGCACGGACGCAATATGCTCGCGCCGCGCGAATAGATGGACGTCGGCGGCTCCGGCTTCGAGCGCCGTTGCCGCCGCATCGAACGCGGACGCCGCGCCGCCGATCACCGCCACCGATTTGCCGCGCAAAGCCGCAAAGTCGATCGCGTCGGCGGTATGTGCGCGATGGCCAGGCGGCAGGCTGTTCAGCACGGCAGGAACAAAAGGCGCGCCATTACCCGCGACGCCGTTGCCGAGGACGATCTTGCGCGCCGTCTCGACGACGCTGCGCACCGTGGCGCCGTCTCGTACCTTCAGATGCAAACGGAAATGCTCGCCCACCGGCTCGATCAGCGTGAGGCGTGTGCCGTAGCGAATCGGAATGTCGAGAAAACTCCGGTACCACGCGAGATATTCCGCCCAGCGCTTGCGCGGAATCCGGTCGATTTCCGCGTACGAAGCGGCGCCGAAGCGCGCTTCGTACCACGCCTGAAAGCTCAAACCCGGCAGACCCGCTTCGGGGCCGGCCAGCGTTTTCGGCGTACGCAACCTGTTCATGCGCGCGCGATTTAACCACACGCCCGCGTGCGCTTCATCGGGCGCGGCGTCGATCACGCTCACCTGACCAATGCCGGCGCGCCGCAGAGCGAAGGCGAACGCCGCGCCGGTCTGCCCGCCGCCGACGACCACCACGTTGTGATCGATGCCCTCGCGCGATGGCACCCAGTTTTCCGGCGCGGGGCCAATCAGGCGCAACGTGTCGAGTGCCTGCTGATCGGGGTGAGTCGATTGCGTCATGGTGTGGGGCTCGGCCAGATAGTTGAACGGCAGGCGAATACGTCGGCAGGAATCGCTGCCATCGTTAGGGCACCCAGTATCGCGGCGCGGGAGTGCCAGCCAAACCAACAAATTTCGCTTTACTTATTTGTCTGTTCGCACCAGCGTACGCGGTCCTCGATTGCATGCGCCGAGGTTCGCACGTGGACTGATTTTCTTATGCGCAAAGATTGGTTGGATTCGAGCATCGGCGAATTTAACGTGAGAGCCGACGGCCTGTGAGCCGACATCGGACACGTTTCTTTTCGCGAGGAGCCTTGCATGAGCGCAGCCGCATTGCATGAAGCACAGTCGATTGAAGTCAAGCCGCTCTCGGCGCATATCGGCGCGGAGATTCACGGTGTCGATCTCACGCGCAAACTGGAGCCGAGCGAGGTCGCGCAGATTCGCGCGGCATTGCTGAAGTGGCGGGTCGTGTTCTTTCGCGAGCAGTTTCTGACGCACGAGCAGCACGTCGCGTTCTCCGCTCAATTCGGCGAATTGACGCTGGGGCATCCGGTGTTCGGTCATGTCGACGGACATCCCGAGGTCTATTCGATTTCGAAGTACCGCAAGGCCACGCGTTTCGAGGGCCAGGCATTGCTGCGTCCATGGACCGGCTGGCATACGGACGTGACTGCCGCGGTCAATCCGCCGTGGGCCTCGATTCTGCGCGGCGTGACGATTCCGCCTTACGGCGGCGATACGCAGTGGACCGATCTGGTGCGCGCCTACCAGAAGCTTTCCGCGCCGCTGCGCGCGTTCGTCGATGGCTTGCGCGGCATTCACCGTTTCACGCCGCCCGCCGGCGCGAGCGGCACGCAGGCGTTCGTCAAAGCCGTCGAACAGCGCGCACTCGTCACCGAGCATCCGCTCGTCAGGGTGCATCCGGAAACGGGTGAGCGTGCGCTCTATGTGAGCCCGAGCTTTCTGAAATCGATTGTCGACGTGACGCCGCGTGAGAGCCAGGCGTTGCTCGAACTGCTCTGGGAACATGTGACGCGGCCGGAATTCACGGTGCGCTTCAAGTGGGAAGCGGGCAGCGTCGCGTTCTGGGACAACCGCGCGACCGCGCATCTCGCGCCCACCGATATCTTCGATCTCGACTTCGACCGCCAGTTGTATCGCACGACGCTCGTCGGCGATGTGCCGGTCGGTCCGGACGGGCGGCAGTCGGTGGCGATTGAGGGGTCACCGGTGAGCGCGGCGGCGGCGGTGGCGTTGAACTGAGTGTGGGGCGTGCAGGCCGCGCTCACAGCGTCCAATCCCACCCTTACCGCAGTGCGTCGAGTGCCGGTCCCGTTCGATGCGATCCCGTACAATGAGCCGTTGCTCATTCGTCGACAGATCGCATTCCGCGCCGCATTCCTCGCCATGAATCACGACATCGAACCCACGCTCGCCGCTGCGCAAAAGAGCTTTGACGCCGGTCACTTCGACGAAGCCGCCAGTCTGCTGCATACCATTCTGGCCAGCGTTCCCGATCACGGCGAAGCGCTGGCAGGTCTCGGCGCCATTGCCGCGAGGCTGGGCGATCATGCGCGCGCAGCGGAGTATCTGACGCAGCCATCGGCAACCACGTTAATGTCCGTGGATCAACTGAATTTCGCCGCGCAAGTGTGCCAGTCGGCGCAACGTCACGATGATGCGATTGCGCTGTTCGAACGCTGCCTCGCTCAGTTTCCAAACCATGCCGCTTCGTTGTATGGCGCCGCCATGTCGCTGATCCAGCGTGGCGAATTGCAACGATCACTTGCGATGCTCGAGCGCCTGTGCAAAGTCCAGCCGCTATCCGCCGAGGCGCACTACAACCGGGGCGCGCTGCTCGGCACGATGGAGCGTTACGACGACGAACTGGATGCCTACCGGCAGGCGATCGCGCTCAAGCCGCGTTTCGTGCGCGCCTACGTCAATCTCGGCGTGGCGTTGCGAGACCTGTCGCGTTTCGGTGAGGCTTTGCTCCAGTTCAAGAAGGCGCTTTCGCTCGATCCGAACGATGCCGGCGCGCGCACCAATCGCGCTCAGACCAACCTGCTGCTCGGCGAATTCGAACACGGCTGGCGCGAATACGAATGGCGCTGGCGCGATGGCACCGGCAGCCACGGTTTCCCGCAGAACACGCTGTGGACCGGCGCCCAGCCGATAGCCGGCAAGACCGTATTTGTTCATCACGAGCAGGGCTTCGGCGATACGTTGCAATTCGTGCGCTTCGTGGATCGACTCAGCGCAGCCGGCGCTCGCGTGGTGTTGCGTGTTCAGGATGCGTTGCTGCCTCTTCTGCAACCTTATCGCGGCGCGGCTGAAGTCATCGGCGAGACGGCGCCGGTGCCGCATTTCGACTATCACATTCCAATCATGAGCCTGCCGTTCGCGCTCAAGCTTCGCGCAGCCGATCTCGCTGTGCTCGCACCGTATGTGCACGCGGACGACGCGCTTAGCCGTCAGTGGGACGATCTTTTTGCCGACTCCGATCGACAACTCAAGATTGGAATCGCGTGGTCGGGAAGCACGACGCATCTGAATGATCGCAACCGCTCCATACCGCTCGATCAATTGCAGCCGCTGCTGAATATCGACGCCAGATTCTTCGCGCTGCAACAGGAGGTGCGCGAAAGCGACCGAGCGTGCTTCGCGCAACTGGAACAGCGTGGGCGGTTGCGCGATGTTTCCGCGCGGCTCACCTCGTTCGCCCAGACCGCTGCACTGATCGCACGCCTCGACCTCGTGATCAGCGTCGACACGGCGGTCGCGCATCTGGCGGGCGCGCTCGGCAAACCCGTATGGATTGCTTTGCCATTCATGCCGGATTGGCGATGGCAACTCGAACGAAACGATAGTCCGTGGTACGCACAAGCGCGGCTCTTTCGACAAACCACACGAGGTGATTGGACTGGCGTCGTGGCCGCGCTTGGCGCGGAAATCGACGCTGTGCGGCACGCCTGAATCAAGCGTGCCGCACAGCGAGCGCGTCGCGTGGCCGCTGTACGCGCTGGCGATGCGAGCCACAAACCGCTATCCTGGCGCGGTGAAGCCATGCGCCAGGGTTCGTCCTGATGCATGTTCGGTGGCGCGCTGCACTAATCTTCACCGGCCGACCGCGCAAAATCGACGCGCACCGCCCCACCATCCAGCTGCCCGAATGACGCGCGCGGACCCGCGACGTCAACACGGCGAGGTGAAGCATGGCCACCACCAGAAAGAAGGCATCCTCGCAGAACGATCTGCTGATGGGCCCGGTGCTCGGCTTGCGGCCCAGCACGGCCGATGCGCCGACGCTATGGCGCATCACCGCGCTGATCGTCATTCGCGCAGACGCGGCGCCGCCCACGCTCACTGTCGAGGGCAACGCCGATCCCGCCGCGCCACGCTTGCTGCGCAAGACGAACGACGCGCAAGTGCTGCGCTACGCGATGCCGGTCAAACAATCGGCGGAAGAACGGGTCGTCACGTATTCGTTCGGCGGCAACGCGACGTGGCGCTTTATCGTGCCCGCCGCCGGCCAGACGCCGCGTTTCACCTATGTGTCGTGCAATGGGTTTTCGTCGGTGAAGGTGATCAAGGATCTTCAGCACGACGCGAGCAATGTGTGGGCCGATCTGATCACGAATCACGACGGCCCACTGCTCAAAGCCCATGAAACCGACTGGGACGAGCATCAGGCATGGGTCGACTCCACACTCTTTCAGCAAGGCATCCCGCTGCGATTTCACGCGATGCTGATGGGCGGCGACCAGATCTACATGGATTCGATCTGGGAAGACATCGAAGCGCTCAAGACATGGAGCAATCTTCCGGTGGCGGACCAGCCGGGCGTCGCCGTCAGCGCGAAGCTCGCCGAGGACATCGAGCGCTACTACTTCGGGTTATACATCGACCGCTGGCGCTATGCGCGCGGCAAAGCACCGTGGCCCGCGAATGCGTACGACGCCACACTCGACGCCGCCTGCGCGTTCGCGACGATCCCCTCGCTGATCATGTGGGACGACCACGATATCTTCGATGGCTGGGGCTCCTACAGCCCCGAGCTGCAGGCGAGCCCCGCATTTCGCGCGCTGTTCGCCGCGGCGCGCCGCAACTTCTGGGTGTATCAGTTGCAGATGCCCGAGGAACTGTTGCCGCCGCAAACGCTGCCCGATCAACCGACCCGCCTGCCGCGTTTCGATCCGATCGACTGGGATGCGCTGGTGAAGCAAGACCCGCTTGCGCCCTCGTTCCTGCCGCACCAGCCCGGGTTTTCGCATGCCGGCGTGTTCGGGTCGCTCGCCATTCTCATACCGGACTTGCGCAGCGAGCGCTCGCAATTGCAGGTGATCGGCGAAACGACGTGGGACGCGATGACGCAATGGCTCGCGACGCTGCCCGACACCGTCGAGCATCTGCTGTTCATCAGCAGCGTGCCGGTTGCGCATCCGAAGATCCGCATCGCCGAGGCGGTCTATAGTTTTGGCCTGCTGCGCGAGCACGTGACCAAAAGCCTGTCCGACGACATCCACGATCACTGGTCCCACGACGATCACGAAGGCCAGCGCAAGCGCCTCGTTCGCAACCTCGTCGCTTTCGCGGACGGCCCGCGCAAGCGCCGCGTGACCATGGTGTCCGGCGATGTGCACGTGGCCGCGTGGGGCATCATCGAAGCGAACGGCGCCGCCGGGAATAACGCACGCAGGCTCAACCAGTTGACGAGTTCGGCCGTCGTCCATCCCGCACCGTCGGGCGTGGCGGATTTCTTCTTTCTGTCCTACATGGAGCAGAACGCGAAAGCCGGCGAAACGATCGACACCGAGCATCGGCTGCAGATGATGGAGTTGCCGGGCGCGGGCATGCGCCTCGCGCCGCGCCGTAACTGGCTCGCCATCGAATTCGACGGGCCAGCCAGGCGTCTATGGGCGACGTGGCGGCTCGAACAGGACAAAGGGTTTTCGAGCCACATGCTGGCGGTTCACCCCGCGCGAGCGACGGCCGCCGATGATGGCGCGCCCTGATGCGAGCGGCTCGCACATCGCCTGTCTTGCGTGAACCAGCCGGTCTCTGAGCTTGCCCTTATAACGACGCCGAAGGGCTCGACGTCGTCAACGACCGGTGCGTTTCACGAATTGGCCTGCCCGGTATGGCGACAGGCAAACCAGCGCCGCGACGTCTTCGGCGCATCGACAGTCTCGACGACATTGCGCCACCAGCGCTCGCCGCGATGCGGTGCGCCAAGATCCAGCCGCTCGCCCATGCGCGGCGTCGACAGGGTGATGCCGCGCGCGGCGGCCAGGCCGATCACGCGTTCGAACGGCTCGTACCAGCGATGCATCGCCAGATCGAAGGTGCCGTTGTGAATCGGTATCAGCCAGTCTCCGCGTAAATCGACATGCGCCTGCACGGTGTCTTCGGGCTGCATGTGCACATACGGCCATTGCGCGTCGTAAGCGCCCGTCTCGATGAGCGTGACGTCGAACGGGCCGAGCCGCTCGCCGATGGCCTTGAAACCATCGAAGTAGCCTGTATCGCCGCTGAAAAAGACGCGCAGATCGTCATCGACGATGACCCAGGATGCCCACAAGGTACTGTTGCCGTCGAACAGGCTGCGACCCGAGAAATGCTGTCCGGGCGTCGCCGTGAATGCCAGGCCATCGATCTGCTCGCCCTGCCACCAATCGAACTGGCGCACCTTGCTCGCGGCGATGCCCCACTCGATCAGTCGGTCGCCCACCCCGAGCGGCGTGAGAAACACGCCCGTGCTCTCGGCAAGCGCGAGCACCGTGTCGCGATCCAGGTGGTCGTAATGATCGTGCGAGAGAATCACGCCGCGCAGCGGCGGCAAATCGGCGAGCGCGATGGGCGGCGCATGAAAGCGCTTGGGGCCGACATTCCGGAACGGCGACGCGCGTTCGGCGAACACCGGATCGGTCAGCCAGAACTGGCCGCGCAGCTTGAGCAACATCGTCGAATGCCCGAGCCGATACAGACTGCGATTGGGCGCTGCGTCAAGCTGCTCGCGGGTCAGCGTATCGACGGGCAACGCGCCGGACGGCACGGTGCCCGCAGGCTTGTTCAACAACACGTTCCACGCGATGCGCAAGGTCTTGCCGAATCCTTCCACGGGACGCGGCTTCACGTTGCGAAAGCGCTGGCCGTCATGCTGCGCCGACGAACCGGACAACTCGCGCCCGCGTTTCGCCGCGGTGAGACCCAAAGCCCGGCTGATGGAACCGATGAACGATGTCATAGGGAATGCCTGGATGCGAAAAGTAGACTGAATAGTGTAGTTTATTATCCTGAAAAGTAAACTACCCGGTATAAAATTCTGTGATGGACCCGAATCTCCCCCCTCAGCGGCTCACCGATCGCAAGCGTCTCGCCGTCATCAGCGCGGCCATCGAAGAATTTCTCGCAGCCGGTTTCGATGCGACCAGCATGGACCGCATCGCCGCTCGCGCGGGCGTCTCCAAGCGCACGGTCTACAACCATTTCCCCAGCAAGGAAGCGCTGTTCGCGGAGATCTTGCGGCAGTTGTGGGACGCCAGTCATATGGGACCCGCGCCGGCGTATCGCACCGACCAGCCATTGCGCGCGCAGCTGCTCGAACTGCTGTCGCGCAAGCTGACGCTGATGAACGACGATGCGTTCCTGTCGCTCGCACGCGTGGCGATCGCGGCGGGCATTCATTCGCCGGAGCGTGCGCGGGACATGGTGGCGCGCCTGGGCGAACGCGAGGAAGACCTGACGGTATGGGTACGCGCGGCCGCCGCCGATGGACGTCTCGATACCTCGGACCCGGTGTTCGCCGCGCACCAGTTGCAAGGTCTCGTGAAGGCGTTCGCGTTCTGGCCGCAAGTAACGATGGGGCAGCCTTCTCTCAGTCAGGACGAACAGAAGCAGG
>NZ_NPIH01000109.1 GCF_012275575.1 Paraburkholderia sp. SG-MS1
ACCGCTTCTTCCACCGCGATTTCATCGAACGGATTCATCGACATCTTCACGTTCGCGATGTCGACGCCCGTGCCGTCCGACTTGACCCGGACTTTCACGTTGTAATCGACCACTCTCTTGACTGGCACCAGGATTTTCATGCACACGCTCCAAAGTTACGAATACGTCAACCCAACGGACATTATAGCGACTGCCCTCCGGACAGCCTTTTGTCGCGGGCGCTTTAGCACAAGGATATCGCTCCTCAGTGGCGTGACGGCAATAACGAACGATCGTTCTATTTTAATCTCGAAAAAACCCGGGCGGCAACCCCGGGTTTCAACTTACGCCTCTAACTCGTCATGGCCGTCGTCTCTTGCCCGATATGCAGGCCGCTCGCTCACCAGGCGGTGATCACCGACCCACCGAACTTGCTGTCGACAAACTGCTTCACTTCCGGCGAATGGTACGCCGCGACCAGCCTGGCGACCCACGGCTTGTTCCGGTCGGCTTCGCGAATGGCGATGATATTCACGTACGGGCCCTTCGGATCCTCGACGGCGATCGCGTCCTGCTTCGGCTTCAGGCCGGCTTCCATCGCGAAGTTCGTGTTGATGGCGGCCGCGTCGACGTCGTTCAACGAGCGCGGGATTTGCGCGGCGTCAAGTTCGACGATCTTCAACTTTTTCGGATTCTCGACGATATCGAGCGGCGTCGCCTTCAGACCTGCGTCGGCGCGCAGCTTCAGCAGACCCTGCTTCTGCAGCAGCAACAGTGCCCGGCCGCCGTTGGTCGGATCGTTCGGCACTGCAATCTTCGCGCCCGGTTGCAGTTCGGCGAGCGTTTTCACCTTCTTCGAATAAATCCCCATCGGATAGGTGACCGTGTCCGCGATGCGGATGAGCTTATAGCCACGATCCTTCACCTGCGCCTGCAAGTACGGGTCGTGCTGGTAGCTGTTCGCGTCCAGATCGCCGCCGGCGAGCGCAGCGTTGGGCTGCACGTAATCGGAGAATTCGATGACCTTGATGTTCAGACCGTTCTTCGCCGCGACCGTCTTCACGACTTCCATGATCTGCGCATGCGGACCGCCGGTGACACCGACCTTGATGCTGTCTTCGGCGTGGGCCGCCGCGGCGAACAGCGACGCGGCGGCGAACACCCCCGCGAGCTTGAGAATGAAGCGACGTTGCATGATGGACCTTTCCAACTCTGTTAGCGGGTGCCGATGACCCGTGTTTATTTATGGCTCAAACGACGCACGAGCCAATCCCCGAATGACTGCACCAGCTGTACGAACACGATCAGGATCACCACGACCGTCAGCATCACCTCTGGCAGGAAACGCTGATAACCGTAGCGAATACCGAGGTCGCCGAGCCCGCCGCCGCCGATCGCGCCGGCCATCGCCGAATAACCGACCAGCGACACGAACGTGATCGTCAAGCCGGCGACCACGCCCGGCAGCGATTCCGGCAGCAACACCTTGAAGACGATCTGGCCGGTGGTCGCGCCCATCGCCTGGGCCGCTTCGATCAGCCCGCGATCGACCTCGCGCAGCGCGGTCTCGACCAGCCGCGCGATGAACGGCGCGGCGGCGATCGTCAGCGGCACGACCGCTGCCGCCGTCCCGATCGACGAACCCACGACGAGGCGCGTGAACGGAATCACCGCGACCAGCAGGATGATGAACGGCGTCGAGCGGACCGCATTGACGATCACGCCCATTACACGATTCACCGCCACGTTTTCCAGCACGCCCTGACGGTCCGTCAGATACAGCAGCACGCCGAGCGGCAACCCCACCAATGCGCCGACCAGTCCGGAAATGCCCACCATCACGAGCGTTTCCCAGAACGACTGAACGAACATATCGAACATTTCACTCAACATGCGAGAGTTCCTCCACCACCACACCCTGTTCGCGCAAATACGTCAGCGCCTGCGCCACCTTCGTCGGTTCGCCGCCCGCGAGCACCGCGAGCGAGCCGAACGCCTGCCCCTGGATCTCGTCGATCTGGCCGTGCAGGATGTTGAAGTCGAGCTCGTAGCGGCGAATCGTTTCCGACAGGATCGGCTGGTCGACACCCGAGCCCGTGAACGCGAGCCGCAGCAAGTGGCCGCTGCCGGTCTTCAGGCGCTCTCTGACACGCGCCTTCATCGCCGGCGGCAAATCTTGCGCGATCACGTCGCCGATCAGCGCGCGCGTCACTTCATGACGCGGCTGCAGGAACACGTCGATCACCTTGCCCTCTTCGACCACGCGGCCCGCATCCAGCACCGCGACGCGGTCGCAGACCTGCTTGATCACGTCCATCTGGTGCGTGATCAGCACGATCGTCAGGTTCAGTTCGCGATTGATGCGCTTGAGCAGGTCGAGAATCGCCCGCGTGGTTTCGGGGTCGAGCGCGGAGGTGGCCTCGTCCGAGAGCAGCACTTTCGGCTTGCTCGCCAGTGCGCGCGCGATGCCCACGCGCTGCTTCTGCCCGCCGCTGATCTGCGCCGGATAGCGGTCCTTCTGCGCCGACAGACCGACCAGATCGAGCAGCGGCAGCACATTCGCTTCGATCTCGTCGCGCTTCATGCCGGCGAGTTCGAGCGGCAGCGCGACGTTTTCGTACACGGTGCGCGACGACAGCAGGTTGAAGTGCTGGAAGATCATGCCGATCTCGCGGCGCGCCTCGCGCAACTGCGCGGCAGGCAGCGTGGTCAGATCGCGCCCGTCGACGACGATATTGCCTTCGGACGGCCGCGTCAGCAGGTTGATGGTGCGCACGAGCGTACTCTTGCCTGCGCCGCTGCGGCCGATGATGCCGAACACCTCACCGGCCGGAATCGACAGATTGACGTTGTGCAGCGCCTCGACCCAGCCCCGGGGCCCGGCGAACCGCTGGGAAATGTTGCGTATTTCGATCATGGAAAAACGAAACGGCGGACTCTGTCACCGAGCGTTGTGCGCTCCCGACAAGCAGCCGCCGTTGCTTTTATTGGGATTTGGAGGCCGTAATTCTACCGCAGGGCCGACATTTCCTTTAATAATCAATTACGATCTTTTCATAACCTCCGAGCATTAGAGGGTGGCGAGACATGCAATGCTCGCGGGGCGGGCATCGCTGCGGCTATGATTCGGGCGAACGAAAATCAGGACGAGCCGCAGCCATGGAAATATCCGGAAACAACAACGTGCGCGCGAGCGGCGGCAAGCAGAACGTCGACGGGCCGCAGCGCTCGTCGGTCACGACAGCCGATGGTGTCGCATTGCCCTTGTACCGCTGGCCGGCCAGCGGGCCGCTGCGCGCCACCGTCGCACTGTTGCACGGCCTAGCCGAGCATGCGGGCCGTTACGCCGCGCTGGCCGGGCGGCTGAACGCGGCGGGCATCGAACTAGTCGCGATCGACCTGCGCGGCCACGGACACGCGCCCGGCAAGCGGGTCTCCGTGAAGCGTTTCGACGACTATCTGCTCGACGCGCAGGCGCTGCTCGACGCCGCCGCGCAAAGCTGCGCGCCGCTCTTTCTGATGGGCCACAGCATGGGTGGCGCGATCGCCGCGCTGTACGCGATCGAGCGGCTCGACGCGAGCGGCCGGCGGCTGGGCGGTCTGATCCTGTCGAGTCCCGCGCTCGCGCCGGGACGCGACGTGCCACGCTGGATGCTTGCACTGAGTCAGGTGATCAGCCGTATCTACCCAGGTTTCCCGGCGATGAAAATCGACGCCGCGCTGCTATCGCGCCTTCAGCCGGTCGTGAACGCCAATCTCAACGATCCGCTCGTGCATCATGGCGCAATTCCGGCGCGCACCGGCGCGGAGCTGTTGCTGGCGATGGCGCGGATCGAACGTGGCCGTGCGGGTTTGCGCATGCCGTTGCTGGTGTACCACGGCACCGCGGACAAACTCACCGAGCCCGAAGGCAGCCGCGCCTTCGGCCAGCACGCGGGCTCGCCGGACAAGACGCTCACGCTGCACGAAGGCAGCTATCACGAGACGATGAATGATCTCGACCGCGACCGCGTGATCGAGGCGCTGATCGATTGGATCGAGAAGCGGGCGGTGGGGCGTTGAGCGTTTGATGCGAGGGGGCAAAGCGTGGGGCTTGCTCGCGCCGGCCACCGATTGCCTGTTGCCGCTCGCAGACGGCTCGCTGTGATGCGCCGCCAATCTGCGGCGCGCCGCCGGCCACAACAGTCACAGCCATCCGTTGCGCCCGCCTAACGCTTCCAGTCCGGCGCGCGCTTGTCGATGAATGCCTGCACGCCTTCGAGCGCGGCGTCATCCATCATGTTGCAGGCCATCGTCTGGCCGGCCAGCTGGTAAGCCGCCTCGATGCCCATTTCGAGCTGGCGATAGAAAAGCCCCTTTCCAGCGCTCACCGCTTCGACCGGTTTCGCGCAGATCGTCGCGGCAAGCCGCGCGAGTTCCGCGTCGAGGGCGTCGGCGGGAACCACGCGGTTCACGAGGCCCTGCTGCTTCGCTTCGGCGGCATCGATGAACTCGCCGGTGAGCAGCATGTCGAGCGCCGCCTTGCGCGACAGGTTGCGCGAGAGCGGCACCGAAGGCGTCGCGCAGAACAGCCCCAGGTTCACGCCGGACACGGCGAAACGCGCGCAGTCCGCCGCGACCGCCAGATCGCACATCGCCACCAGTTGACAGCCGGCCGCCGTGGCAATGCCCTGCACGCGCGCGATCACCGGTTGCGGCATACGCTGGATCGTCATCATCAGCTTCGTGCAGCGGGCGAACAGCCGCTGGTAATAAGCGAGCGATGGCGCCGCGCGCATTTCCTTCAGATCGTGCCCCGCGCAGAACGCCCGCCCCGCGCCCGCGATGACGACCACGCGCGCATCCGACGCCGCAATCTGCGCCAACGCACTCTGCATCTCGTCGAGCAAACCCTCGGAGAGCGCGTTGAACGCGTCAGGCCGGTTCATCGTCAACAGCACGACACCCGGCACCCGATACGCATCGTGTTCGATCTCGATCAGTGAAGCGCTGCTCGCCTCCGTGTTCATGGCTCGCTCCTCATTCGCGTTGCGTAGTTGCCGCCAGTGGTACGGCAAGCCGCTCAGATGCCGGCCAGCGAGCGCATGTGCGCGACCACGCTGCGTCCAAGCGCCGACAGGTTGTAGCCGCCCTCGAGACAACTGACGATGCGTCCGCGCGCATGGCGTTTCGCGATCTCGCACATCTGATCGGTGATCCATGCGTAGTCGTCTTCGACGAGGCCCATGTTGCCGAGGTCGTCCTCGCGATGCGCGTCGAAGCCCGCCGAGATAAACAGCATTTCCGGCTTGAATTCATGCAGGCGCGGCAGCCACAGCATGTCCACCGCCTCGCGCACCTCCATGCCCTTCGAACGCGCGGGCATCGGCACGTTGCACATGTTGGACGCCTGATTGTCGGCGCCGGTGAACGGATAGAACGGATGCTGGAAGATGCTGCACATCAGCACGCGCGGGTCGCCCGAGAAGGCCGCTTCAGTGCCGTTGCCGTGATGCACGTCGAAGTCGATGATCGCCACGCGCTGCAGCCCGTGCACGTCGAGCGCATGACGCGCGGCGATCGCGACGTTGTTGAAGAAGCAGAAGCCCATCGCGCGCGCCGGCTCCGCGTGATGGCCGGGCGGACGCACGCTGCAGAAGGCGTTGTTGTAACGGCCTTCGATCACCGCGTCGGTCGCGGCCACCGCGGCGCCCGCCGCACGTAACGCGGCTTGCAACGTGTGGGAGTTCATCGTCGTATCGGGATCGATCTCGGCGATGCCTTCGGCGGGCGAACGGCTGCGGATGTAGTCGACGTGCGCTTGCGTATGCACGCGCAGCAGCGCGGCTTCGTCGACGAGCGGCGCGGACTCGCGCTCGATCAGCGAGTCGATGCGACTCGCGATCAATTGATCTTCGATGGCCTGCAGGCGCGCGGGACATTCAGGATGCCATTGCCCCATGTCGTGCAGCAGACAATCGGCGTGAGAATAAAAGCCTGTTGCCATGATTTTGTTCTGCCACGCGAACGCCTTCGCAGCGCGCGTAGCGTGTCTCCTTCCAGAGGCGCACCCTCGCGGCGCGCCGACATTCGTCAAGTTACCACACGATGCCGCTGTGACGAGTTCGACACGGTTTTGCAGAAGGCGTCGGGTATACTGCCCCGAATCTTTTTCCCCGTCTCCCGCACACTGCACCCCTTGCTCACTATGACCGTCAAGCTTGCTCTGTCTGCACGAAACCGGCTTCATCTCGGCGCGCTGGCCGCCTCATTGTCCGTCGCATCGTGCTTGGTCATGGCAACCAGTCCGGCGCTCGCGCAAGGCGTCGGCAAGAAACAGCCGGTACTGCTCGCGCAAGGCCAGCCGCAACCGTCCGTGCCGCAAGGGCAAACGTTTGAAGAAGAGATCATCCCGCAGCGCTACGCGAACAATGCGAATGTCGACGCGTTCATCAACGACATGGTCGCGCGCTACGACTTCGACGAGTCCGCGCTGCACACCCTGTTCGCTGGCGTCAGCTATTCAGCGACCGCGGTCAAGCTCGTCACGCCCTCGCCGTCGCCGGCAGTGAAGAACTGGCGCGTGTATCAGTCGCGCTTTCTTGACCCGGTTCGCATCAACGCCGGTGTGCGCTTCTGGCGCGAGAACCAGGCCACGCTGCAACGCGCGTACGAAGAATTCGGCGTGCCGCCGGAAGTGATCGTCGGCATCATCGGCGTGGAAACGATCTACGGCCGCTACATGGGCAACTTCCGCGTGCTCGACGCACTGACCACACTCAGCTTCGACTACCCGAACACCGCCAATCGCGGCGACCGTCAGGCCACCTTCCGCAAGAATCTCGAAGACTATCTGGTGTGGACGCGCGACGCGCAGATCGACCCGACCACGGTGCTCGGCTCGTACACCGGCGCGATCGGCATTCCGCAGTTCCTGCCGAGCAGCATCACGCAATACGCGGTGGACTACGACGGCAACAAGCACATCGACCTGCGCACGAGCCCGGCGGACGCGATCGGCAGCGTGGCGAACTATCTTCGTCAGAACGGCTGGGAAAGCGGCCGGCCTGTGGTGTGGCGGATCGGCTCCGACGCCGGCAGCCTTGGCGTCGCGCAAGCGGCCGCCGACGGCCAGCCTGAGCCGCACTGGCCGCTCGAACAGTTGCTGCGCGCCGGACTGCTGCTGAACGAACCGGGCGTGGACGTCGCGTCGGAGGCCGGCACGCCGGTGACGGTGGTCGACCTGCCGTCGCCGGGACGCGGCACCGAGTTCAAGCTGGGGCTGAAGAATTTCTACGTGCTGACGCGCTATAACCGCAGCTTCTTTTATGCGCTGGCGGTGTACCAGCTGGGCCAGAAGGTCAAAGCGCAGATGGAGGCAGGCAACGCGGTGAACGGCGCCAATGGCGCGGCGGCCCCGAACGGCGATCCGCAATAGAGCGATGGTGACGCGCGTGCTCTGTGCGCCTCACACCAGCGAACATAAAAAAAGCGCCGGTTCGACCGGCGCTTTTTCATAGGCGGGCGTGGCGATGCACGCTCAAGCGGGAAAGACTCCGGTGGACAGATACCGGTCGCCGCGATCGCAGACGATGAACACGATCGTCGCATTCTCGACCTGGCGCGCGATACGCAGCGCGACCTCGCATGCGCCGCCCGACGAAATGCCGGCGAAGATGCCTTCGACCGATGCCATCCGGCGCGCCATCGCTTCCGCGGCGGCCTGGCTCACGTTCTCGACGCGATCCACGCGGCTACGGTCGAAAATTTTCGGCAGATAAGCTTCCGGCCATTTGCGAATACCCGGAATGCGCGAGCCTTCCTCGGGCTGCGCGCCGATGATCTCGATCGCCTGATTCTGCGTCTTCAGATAAGTGGAGACGCCCATGATCGTGCCGGTCGTCCCCATCGACGAGACGAAGTGCGTGATGCGCCCTTCGGTGTCGCGCCAGATTTCAGGGCCCGTGCCCTCGATGTGCGAAGCCGGATTGTCCGGATTCGCGAACTGGTCGAGGATGATGCCTTTGCCTTCGCGCTGCATCTGCTCGGCCAGATCGCGCGCGTACTCCATGCCGCCGGTCACGGGCGTCAGAACGATCTGCGCACCATAGGCCGCCATGCTCTGACGGCGTTCCACCGACAGGTCTTCCGGCATGATCAGCACCATCTTGTAGCCACGGATCGCCGCCGCCATCGCGAGCGCGATGCCAGTGTTGCCGCTCGTCGATTCGATCAGCGTGTCGCCCGGCTTGATGCGCCCGCGGGCTTCCGCTTTCTTGATCATCGACAGCGCCGGGCGATCCTTCACCGATCCCGCGGGATTGTTGCCCTCGAGTTTCGCAAGCACGACGTTATTGCGGCTGCGGATTTCGTCGTCGGGAAGCCGGACGAGTTGCACGAGCGGCGTATTGCCGATCGTATCTTCAATCGTTTTGTAAGCCATATCGGTTCAGGTGCTGTCGCTGCGCGGAGTCTTCAATCCATCGATTCTAAACCACCGTGCTCGCCGCTGCCGTGCGGCCCTTCTGGCGGCATGGATGCAATACGGTCGTCGCGGGCGTCCGCCCTGCTACTGCGACGCGGGAAAAAACCGACCTGAGCCGTGCGCCCCGCCACGCAAAAAACCCGCGACTGAGAACCGCGGGAGCCAGTCATCTGCATGACAGCTGAAGGAGTGTTCGTTCTACTCCGACCATGAAGGGGATACCGGCCGCGGGCCGTGCGCGCAGTGAAGCAACCGCGCGCACGGCCCGCGTCGGCTTATTTCTTCACCGCCACTGCAGGATTGCTTTTGGACGCGTCCGCCGGAGCGGCCGCGCCTTTGCTCTGTGCAGCCGCCGCAACCTGCGTGCTAGCAGCCGCGCCAGCCGGACCGACAGCGAGACCCTCCGCCTGCAGGCGCTCGACGGTATGCCCGCCCATGCCTTTGACGCGCTTGCCGAGATCGGCCGGGTCCTTGAACGGACCATGCGCTGCACGCTCGTCGAGAATGGCCTTCGCTTTGGCAGCACCGATGCCTTTGATGCCGCGCAGCGCATCCTCGTTAGCCGTGTTGACGTCGACCGCCGCATACGCATGGCCGAATGCGGCGAGCATGGCCGCGGTAACCAGAATTTTTCGAAACATGTGGAACCTCCCTCGTACAACCGGTTGGCGACCATCACCAACCGGGAGATTCCAGTTTAAAGAGGGATCCGAATTATTTACACCTGGCCGAACAGCCAACGTACGTAACGATCGACCCCTTCCTGTACGCTCAGGAACGGCGCATCGTAGCCGGCCGCGCGCAGCTTCGACTGGTCGGCCTGCGTGAAACACTGGTACTTGCCGCGCAGCGCGTCGGGAAACGGAATGTACTCGATCAGGCCGCGCTGCACCTGATCCGCGAGCGACAGCGCCGGCTCGTTGTTCAGCGCACGCAGCGCGTTGACCACGGTGCTCGCGATGTCGTTGAACGGTTGCGCACGGCCGCTGCCTAGATTGAAGATGCCCGATTTGTCCGGATTGTCGAAGAAGAACAGGTTGACCTTCACCACGTCTTCGACGGAAACGAAATCGCGCGTCTGCTCGCCCGCCGCATAGCCGTTATATTCGCCGAACAACTTGACCTTGCCTTCGGCGCGGAACTGGTTGAAGTTGTGAAACGCGACTGACGCCATGCGTGCCTTATGCGTTTCGCGCGGGCCGTACACGTTGAAGTAACGGAAGCCCGCAATCTGGCTCTTCGCAGTGGGCAGCACGCGACGGATCACCTGGTCGAACAGGAATTTCGAATAGCCGTACACGTTCAGCGGCTGCTCGACTTCACGCTCTTCGACGAAGCGGCTCGACCCGCCGTACGTCGCCGCGGACGACGCATACAGAAACTGGATGTTCTGCGCAAGGCAGACATCGAGCACGTCGCGGCTGTAGCGGAAGTTGTTGTCCATCATGTAGCGGCCGTCGGTCTCCATCGTGTCCGAGCAGGCGCCTTCGTGGAAAATCGCCCGCACCTTGCCGAAGTCGCCGCGCTTGAAGCGCTCGACGAATTCGGTCTTATCGAGATAGTCGTCGATTTCGCAGTCGACCAGATTCTTGAACTTGTCGGCGCGCGTCAGATTGTCGACAGCGATGACCCGTTGTTCGCCGCGCTCGTTGAGCGCCTTCACGAGATTGCTGCCGATGAAACCGGCCGCGCCAGTGACGATGAGTGTCATGATGATCCTGCGGTAATGAGCCTTGCGTGGGACTGGGGTCGAGCGCTAAAGCGCCAGTTCCAACCGACAGCTTTGCGTGGAACTTCGGTGACGCCCCGCGGGTTCTTTTCACGCTGCGCGATGGCGCGTGACGAAAGACCCGGCGGGCCGCATCAATGAAAGAGTTCGTCGTAGTCGACGGTGGCGGTACCGAGTTTGCCGACCACGATACCCGCCGCGCGATTCGCGAGGCCGACCGCGTCGACCAGCGTGAGGCCCGCGCCCAGCATGGCGGCGAGCGTGGCGATCACGGTGTCGCCCGCACCCGAGACATCATACACTTCGCGTGCGACGGCCGAAGCGTGCAGGACGCCGTCGTCGGAGAAGAGCGTCATGCCTTCTTCCGAGCGCGTCAGCAACAGCGCCTTGAACGCCAGTTCAGCACGCAGCTTCGTCACGCGCGCGAGCAGATCCTCCTCGGACTTCCACTGACCGACGACTTCGCGCAACTCGGCGCGATTCGGTGTGATCAGCGTCGCGCCGCGATAACGCTCCCAGTCATCGCCCTTCGGATCGACCAGCACCGGCTTGCCCGCCGCGTGCGCCTTCGCGATCATCTGCGTGACGTGGGTCAGCCCGCCCTTCGCGTAATCCGACATCAGGATCACATCATGCGACGGCAGCAATTCGTCGAAACGCGCGAGGCCCGCGAGCAGCACTTCATGCGCCGGCGAGTTTTCGAAGTCGACGCGCAGCAACTGCTGCTGCCGCGACAGCACGCGCAGCTTGATCGTGGTGAGCAGCGCCGGATCGCGTTCGAGATGCGGCGTCACGCCGCTTTCGCCGAGCAACTGCACGATGCGCTCGCCGGGTTCGTCATGGCCGACCACGCACAGCAAGCCGGCCTGCGCGCCAAGCGCGACCGCATTGCGCGCGACGTTCGCCGCGCCGCCCAGACGGTCTTCCTGACGCTGCACGTGCACCACCGGCACCGGCGCTTCGGGCGAGATACGGTTCACGTCGCCGAACCAGTAGCGGTCGAGCATCACGTCGCCGACCACCAGCACGCGCGCCGCGCCGAGCCGCGCGCGCGGCACGACCGTGAGCGGCGCCGCCGGCGTGGACGCGAGGGCTCCCGGCATGGCCTCAGGTATCGGCCGGAAGTTCAGAGGGTTGGGCATAAGGGCGTCCAATCGAGTGATAGTCGATGCCGAGTTCGGTCATCGCGTCCGGCTCGTACAGGTTGCGGCCGTCGAAAATCTGCGGCGACTTCAGTACCGATTTGAGGTACACGAAATCCGGACTCTTGAATTCTTTCCATTCGGTCACGATCACGAGCGCATCGGCGCCCGTGAGCGTTTCGTCCTGCGTGCTCGTAAAGGTCAGACGCGCGAGCTGCTCGGGCGCGTCGTGCAGATCGAGCTCGAATACGCGGCGCGCTTCGGTCACCGCGACCGGATCGTACGCGCGCACCTGTGCACCGCGCGCCAGCAATTCGGCGACCACGCGACGGCTCGGCGCTTCGCGCATGTCGTCGGTATTCGGCTTGAATGCGAGGCCCCAGACAGCGAACGTACGGCCGCTCAGATCGTCGCCGAGCTTGGCGGTGATCTTTTGAACCAGCACGTCCTTCTGCTTGTCGTTCACTTCTTCGACCGCTTCGAGAATGCGCAGATTGTGGCCGCTCTCGCTGGCGGTGCGAATCAGCGCCTGCACGTCCTTCGGAAAGCACGAGCCGCCATAGCCGCAACCGGCATACAGGAAGTGATAGCCGATGCGCGGGTCCGAGCCGATGCCGCGGCGCACCGCTTCGATATCCGCGCCGACGCGGTCCGCCAGATTCGACATTTCGTTCATGAACGAAATGCGCGTGGCAAGCATCGCGTTGGCCGCGTATTTGGTGAACTCGGCCGAGCGCACGTCCATGTGCAGCGTGCGTTCGTGATTGCGGTTGAACGGCGCGTACAGCCGCTTCATCAGCTCACGCGCGCGCTGGCCGGCTTCATCTTCGTCGCTGCCGATCACGATGCGATCGGGCCGCATGAAGTCGTCGACCGCCGCGCCTTCCTTCAGGAACTCGGGGTTGGAGACCACCGAAAAGCGATGCTGTTCGCTGTCCGCGAATCCGCGTTTGGCAAGCTCTTCCGCGATCACCGCGCGCACCCGCTGCGCGGTGCCGACCGGCACCGTCGATTTATCGACGACCACCTTGAAGCCGTTCATCGTGCGGCCGATGTTGCGAGCCGCCTCGAGCACGTACTGCAAATCGGCCGAGCCGTCTTCGTCAGGCGGCGTACCGACCGCGATGAACTGCACGTCACCGTGCACCACGCTGGCCTCGACATCCGTGGAGAACGTGATGCGGCGCGCCGCACGCGTGCGGGCGATCATCTCCTGCAAACCCGGCTCATGAATCGGTACGCCGCCGTTATTGAGGATTTCGATCTTGCGCGGGTCGACGTCAAGACAGAAAACGTCGTGACCGATCTCAGCGAGACACGCGCCAGTGACGAGGCCGACATAGCCTGTGCCGATAATGGTGATTTTCATACGCTTTCCGGTAGAGGGTTCCGGTGATGATTGCCGGTCATGAGGCCGGGACGAACTCACTGCAAAATCTGCCCGCGTCGGTGCTGCCGCCATGCGGGGCGCGACGGCCGCGCGATTAACGCCGCGACGGCCGCAGTGGCGTCAACTCGACGCGACAATCGGTTCGACACGACGCGGCGCATACGTTTCCCACCCGCTGCACCCCGGGCACTGCCAATAGAAGAGCCGCGCCCTGAAGCCGCAATTCTGGCACGTATAGCGCGGCAGATTCTTCGTGCGCTGACGGATCAGCGTACGCATCAGTTCGAGTTCGCTGCGCCGCGGTTCTTCCGCGACGGCCTGCTGCGCCTCCAGTAGACGCGTCATGCCGGCCAGGTTCGGTGACTTCTGCATTTGCGAACGTGCCAGCGCGTGCGCCGCATCGGGACCGCGCAGAGACGCGACGTGCTGATACGCGACATCGAGCAGATCGTTGGTCGGATGCCGGTCGACCCAGGCGGTAAGCAGATCGGCGCCTTCCTGCGGACGGCCAAGCGCCTCGTACGCCTTCATCACTTTCTCCGCGACCAGCGGCAGATAGGCCGGGTTCTGCTCCTCGACGCGCCGCCATTGCTCGATGGCCGCGGCCTGCTCGCCGCCAGCCGCGTCGACGTCGCCGAACAGGATAGTGGCGCGCACGTTAGTCGGGTTCGCCTTCAGCGCGAAGCCGAGCTGGCGGCGGGCCTCGTCCGGATTCTTCTGCTGCAGCGCTTCCTGCGCAAGCTCGCAATGGAACTGCGCGATTTCCTTGCCGAGCGATTCGGCGCCCATCGTTTCCAGATGGCGCGCGGTGTCGATCGACTTGACCCAGTCCTTCTCGATCTCGTAGATGGTGAGGAGCGCTCGTTGCGCCCCTAGCGCGTAGTCGCCGGTTTCGAGCGACCGGAAAGTTTCTTCCGCGCGATCGAGCAGGCCCGCTTTCAGGAAGTCCTGGCCCAGTTCGTAAAGCGCGTGGTCGCGCTCGCTGACCGGCAGGTCGGCGCGGCTCAACAGATTCTGATGCACGCGAATCGCGCGGTCCGTCTCGCCGCGGCGCCGGAACAGATTCCCGAGCGCGAAATGCAGCTCGATCGTTTCAGGGTCGAGCTTGACCACTTCGATGAACGCATCGATCGCCTGGTCAGGCTGCTCGTTGAGCAGGAAGTTCAGGCCGCGGAAATACGAGCGCGGCAGGTTAGCGCTTTCGGACAGCAGCGTCTTGAGGTCGTAGCGCGCAGCCATCCAGCCGAACGCGAAAGCGACGGGTATGACGAGCAGCCACCAGAAGTCTAGATCCATGCGATTAATGCAAATGTGCGGGAAAGCGGGAACGGAAAGCCGCGCTCAATCTTGCGCGGCGGATGGAAATTCAGATCAGTGGCGGCATGGGTGGCTGTTCGACCACCACCGGCGTTTCGCGCGCCACGCGCAACTCGCGCTTGAGTCTGCCATTTTCCATGCGCAGGCGCACAGTAGTCGGCATCGCCGACACCAGGCCGGCCGCCAGTCCCACCACGAAGAACGCGAGACCGATCAGGATCAAGGGCGCCGACCACATATAGCCGGCGAGGAAATTCAACGTAGCAGGTTGTGTGTTGGAGAGCGCCAGCACCAGCAGCAGCACGAACACCAGCACACGGATCAACCAGACGATAAATTTCATAAATTTGTCTCTTGACGGCAGTTGCGGGGTGACGCCGGCTCGATGACGCGTCGCGCCAATGTATTGCCCGCGCCGAAGTGACCCGTATTGTAATTGAAGCCCTCGTGGCTGGGCAGGAAGTGGCGGATTGCGGCTTACGTGGGGTTTATCGCGCTCTCGCCGCAAATAGGATTTGGAGGCGTGGCTGGGCCTGGCAGAGTCACGCGGGGACGGGCACGCGTGAGCTTGGCTTGGCTTGGCTTGGCTTGGCTTGGTGCGGTGCGGTGCGGTGCGGTGCGGTCAAGCAGCTACGACAACGCGGCTAGAAAATCTATGGGCGAAAAAAAAGCGCCCAAAGGCGCTTTTTCTGGTCTTTTGCCAACTGGCTTTGGCCGCTGACGCTACCAATGCCACGCTGCAAAACGCGCAGCGAAGCATTTACAGGTCGTCATCCGGCTCTTCGGCCTTCAACGGCTCGCCCGCGCGACGATCTACCCGCTCACGCAGTTCCTTGCCCGGCTTGAAGTGCGGTACGTACTTCTCAGGTACCAGCACCTTCTCGCCTGACTTCGGATTGCGTCCGACGCGGGAGGGACGGCGGTTGAGGCCGAAGCTGCCGAAGCCGCGAATTTCGATGCGATGACCGTTGGCAAGCGCCTCCGACATCGCATCGAGCATCGTCTTCACCGCGAAATCCGCATCTTTAAGTACAAGCTGCGGAAATCGCGTAGCCAGCTGGGCGACCAATTCCGATTTGGTCATACTGCAGCAGACCTCTCAGGCTTACTGGTTCTGGCCGTCGAGCTTGGCCTTCAGCAGCGCGCCGAGGTTCGTCGTGCCCGTAGCAGCCGCGCTCGAATCCGACGAAGCCAAACCACGGATGGCTTCCTGTTGCTCAGCCGAATCCTTAGCCTTGATCGACAGGTTGATGCCACGCGACTTGCGATCAATGTTGATGATCATCGCGTTGACCTTGTCGCCTTCCTTCAGCACGTTGCGAGCGTCTTCCACGCGGTCTTGTGCGATTTCCGAAGCGCGCAGGTAGCCTTCGACTTCAGCCGACAGCTGAACCACTGCACCCTTCGCGTCCACCGTCTTGACCACGCCGTCAACGATCGCGCCCTTGTCGTTCATGGCAACGAAGTTGCTGAACGGGTCGCCTTCGAGCTGCTTGATGCCCAGCGAAATACGTTCCTTCTCGACGTCGATGCCGAGAACGATCGCTTCCACTTCGTCGCCCTTCTTGTACTTGCGAACTGCTTCCTCGCCCGTTTCGCTCCACGACAGGTCCGACAGGTGAACGAGACCGTCGATGCCGCCCGGCAGACCGATGAAGACGCCGAAGTCGGTGATCGACTTGATTGCCCCTTGCAGCTTGTCGCCCTTCTTGAAGTTGCGGCTGAAGTCGTCCCACGGGTTCGGCTTGCACTGCTTCATGCCGAGGCTGATACGGCGGCGGTCTTCGTCGATTTCCAGAACCATGACTTCGACTTCGTCGCCCAACTGCACAACCTTCGACGGTGCAACGTTCTTGTTCGTCCAGTCCATTTCCGACACGTGGACGAGGCCTTCGATGCCCGATTCCACTTCGACGAATGCGCCGTAGTCGGTGATGTTGGTGACCTTACCGAACAGGCGCGTGCCCGACGGGTAACGGCGCGAGATGCCTTCCCACGGATCGTCGCCCAGTTGCTTGATGCCCAGCGAAACGCGATTCTTCTCTTGATCGAACTTGAGGATCTTCGCGGTGACTTCCTGGCCAACCGACAGCACTTCACTCGGGTGACGCACACGACGCCATGCGATGTCGGTGATGTGCAGAAGGCCGTCGATACCGCCGAGGTCCACGAACGCGCCGTAGTCGGTGATGTTCTTGACCACGCCTTCCACGATCGCGCCTTCCTTCAGCGTTTCGAGCAGCTTTGCGCGCTCTTCGCCCTGGGTTGCTTCGATCACGGCACGACGCGACAGCACGACGTTGTTACGCTTACGGTCGAGCTTGATGACGCGGAATTCCAGCGTCTTGCCTTCGTACGGGGTCGTGTCCTTGACCGGACGCGTGTCGACCAGCGAACCCGGCAGGAACGCGCGGATGCCGTTGACCATCACGGTCATGCCGCCCTTGACCTTGCCCGTGATCGTGCCGGTCACGAGTTCGTTGTTGTCGAGCGCTTTTTCCAGCGACAGCCACGAAGCCAGACGCTTCGCCTTGTCGCGCGACAGGATCGTGTCGCCATAGCCGTTTTCCAGCGCGTCGATTGCGACGGAAACAAAGTCGCCCGCCTGCACTTCTACCTCGCCCGCGTCGTTCAGGAACTCTTCGAGCGGGATGTAGGCTTCGGACTTGAGACCAGCGTTGACGACCACGAAGTTGTGGTCAACACGCACGACTTCAGCGGAAATCACTTCGCCGGCGCGCATGTCTTGCTTGGTCAGCGACTCTTCGAACAGAGCCGCAAAAGATTCGGTATTCGGGGTAGAGGTTTGCAGGTCGGACATAAAAATCAAAATTTGCATGGTTCTCGCGGTGCCCGGCTGGCCGGACGGTCAGCAACTTCGGCAAGAAAGCGAATGCCACGCGGGGTTAAAGGGTTAATACAACGCTTCACGACAATCGCAAAGCACCTACTGACAACGGACTTCTACTGCGGCCACGCGCTGACGCAAAACACTGCTCGTGGATCAGCCACGCGGGACTAGAGCTTCATACCATTGCACCACCTGTTCGACCGCCTGGTCGACCGACAATGCGGAGGTATCAAGCAGCTTTGCATCCGCTGCGGGCTTGAGTGGCGCGGCTGCGCGCTGACTGTCACGCTCGTCGCGCTCACGCAAATCCCGAAGCAAGTCATCCATATTAGCAGAAAATCCTTTTTGGATCAATTGCTTATGCCGCCGCGCCGCGCGGGCCTCGACACTGGCGGTCATAAACACCTTCAGCACGGCGTCCTGGAAGATCACCGTGCCCATGTCGCGGCCGTCGGCAACCAGCCCCGGCTCCTTGCGAAAAGCCCGCTGACGCGCCACTAGCGCGGCTCGTACGGGCACGTGCACGGCAATCGCCGACGCGCGGCTGCCGACTTCCTCGGCGCGAATTTCGGCGGACACGTCGACGCCGTCGAGCTGCGCCAGCCCCTCGCGAAAAGTGATATGCAGGTCGTCGATCAGTTTGACAAGGGCGTCAGCGTCGTCAGGCGCAATGCCATAGCGCAGGCTGGCCAGCGCGGCAAGCCGGTACAACGCACCGCTATCCAGCAGGTGAAAGCCTAGACTCGCGGCAACCAGCGCGGCCACGGTGCCTTTGCCGGAGGCACTCGGGCCGTCGATCGTAATGACGGGCGTCTGGTGAAAGGGACGGGTCGGTTTCATCGAAAAAGTCGCACGTCAGTCGATTCGGGGTCGAATCAGGGTTGAGCGAGCGCGGTGAAGCGCTCGAAATAATCGGGAAACGTCTTGCCGACGCACTTCGGATCGTTGATGCGGATCGGCACGCCGCCGAGGCTTACCAGCGAGAAGCACATTGCCATCCGGTGGTCGTCGTAGGTGTCGATGGAAGCGTTCGGAATCAGCTTTTCAGGCGGCGTGACGACGAGAAAATCCTCGCCCTCCTGCACCTTCGCGCCGACCTTGCGCAACTCGGTCGCCATCGCGGCGATCCGGTCGGTTTCCTTGACGCGCCAGCTGGCAATGTTGCGCAGCGTGGTCGTGCCGTCCGCGAACAGCGCGGCGACGGCAATCGTCATGGCCGCGTCGGGGATCAGGTTGAAGTCCATGTCGATCGGATCGAGCTTGCCGTGGTCGTTGCCGACGCCGCGCACTTCGATCCAATCGTCGCCCATCTGCAGGTTTGCGCCCATCTTGATGAGCGCATCGGCAAAGCCGACATCGCCCTGGATGCTCGCGCGGCCCACGCCTTCCACTTTCAGCGGCCCGCCGCCGAGCGCGCCGGCCGCGAGGAAATACGAAGCGGACGATGCGTCGCCCTCGACCATGATCGTCCCCGGAGACTGATAGCGCTGCCCCGACGGCACGACGAACTGGTGCCAGCCGTGGCGCTCGACCTCGATGCCAAAGCGCGCCATCAACTTGATCGTGATCTCGATATACGGTTTCGAGATCAGTTCGCCGTCCACCTGCACGGTGGTCACGCCGCTCTCGGTGCGCAACAGCGGCAGTGTCATCAGCAGCGAGGTCAGGAACTGGCTCGACACGTCGCCGCGCACGCGGATCGGCGCGTCGGCGGTGATATGCGCCGGGCGAATCCGCAACGGCGGATAGCCTTCGTTCTCTTCGTAGTCGATCTTCGCGCCGATCTGGCGTAAGCCGTCGACCAGATCGCCGATCGGCCGCTCGTGCATACGCGGCACGCCATGAATCCGGTAATCGCCGCCATTCACGGCCAGCGCCGCGGTCAACGGACGCACCGCCGTGCCTGCATTGCCGAGGAACAGCTCGGCCTGGCGCGCGGTGAAGGCGCCGCGCGTGCCGGTCACGACGCAGGCGTCGCCCTCGCGCTTCAGACGCACGCCGAGCTTGTCGAGCGCGTCGAGCATCACGCGGGTGTCGTCGGAGTCGAGCAGGTTCGTGATCGTCGTTTCTCCTTCGGCGAGCGCCGAGAGCAGCAACACCCGGTTCGAAATGCTCTTCGAGCCGGGCAGACGAACCGTGCCGGACGCACGAGAAAACGGTCCGAGATCGAGGAATTCCATGATTGAGTCCAGTTTCCGGTTATTTCGACGCGTCGCCTTGGGCCGTGCCCGCCGCGCGCTGTTCCTGCCATTCGGTGCGGGCCACCCGCGAGCGGGAGAATACGGCTTCCAGCGCGGCGCCGTCGGCGGCGTCGATCGCCGCGCGCAGGCGCGCGAGCACTGCCGTGTACGCGTCGAGTTCGTCGAGCAGCGCGACGCGATTGGCGACGCACACGTCGCGCCACATTTCCGGGCTCGACGCGGCGATCCGCGTGAAGTCACGGAAGCCGCCCGCCGCGAACGAGAATTTCAACGCGGCGTCGGGTGAATTGAGAATCTGCTCGACCAGCGCGAACGACAGCACGTGCGGCAAATGGCTGACCGACGCGAACACACGGTCGTGCTGCACGGGCATCATTTCGCGCACGAGGGCGCCGGTGGCGCGCCACATCGCCGCGACCCGCTCGACCGCCTGCGGCGCGTTCTCCGGCAGCGGGCACAGTACGACGTTGCGATTCACATACAGATCGGGCAAGGCGGCATCGACACCGCTCGATTCGCGGCCCGCAATCGGATGCCCCGGCACGAACTGGCCGATCCGCGCGCCGAGCGCCGCGCGAGCGGCGCCAACCACGTCCGACTTGGTGCTGCCGGCATCGGTGACAATCGTGCTCGCGTCGAGATACGGCGCGATGCGTTCGAGCAACGGCTGCGTTTGCGCAACGGGCGCCGCCAGCAGCACGAAGTCGGCACCGGACAGCGCCTCACGCAGCGCAGCGTCGTCGCTCAACGCCGCGGCGCCGTCGATCACGCCCAAGGCCAAAGCGCGCTCGCTCGACGCGGACGAACGCCCGACGCCGATCACCTTGCGTGCTCCCTCGGTCTCGCCGCGTTCGCGCAGCGCGCGCGCGAGCGATCCGCCGATCAATCCGACACCGAAAATCACCAGCTTGTTAAAAGAAAACGCGGCCACGTCGGTCACAGGAAAAGCGCGCCAGTCATGCCGATCAAGTTCGCCGATCAGGCGCGCGGGTCAGGAAGTACCGCTTACGCGGTGGCGAGCGTCTTTTCGAGCGCCGCGAGGAATGCTTCGTTTTCTTCCGGCAGGCCGACCGTAATGCGCAGCCATTGCGGCAAACCATAGTTGCCGACCGGACGCACGATCACGCCCTGCTTCAGCAATTCGAGGTTGACGCGGTTGCCGGCCGCATCGTCGTTGCCGACGCGCACCAGCACGAAGTTGCCGTCCGACGGCACGTACTCGAGACCGAGCTTGTCGAACGCCTCGGTCAAACGGCGATAGCCTTGCGCGTTCAGCGCCGCGCTCTTATCGAGAAACGCCTTGTCGTTCAATGCGGCGATGGCCGCGGCTTGCGCCAGCGTATTCACATTGAACGGCTGACGCAGACGGTTCAGCAAATCGGTCAATTCAGGCTGAGCGATCGCAAAGCCGACGCGCAGCCCGGCAAGGCCGAACGCCTTCGAGAACGTGCGCGACACCAGCAGATTCGGATAACGGCGCACCCATGCGATCGAGTCGTAACGCTTCTCCTGCGGCAGATACTCGGTGTACGCCTCGTCGAGCACCACGGCCACGTGGCGCGGCACCTTGTCGAGAAACGCCTCGAGCTTCGGACCTTCGATGAAGGTGCCGGTCGGATTGTTCGGATTGGCGACGAAGACGAGGCGCGTATCGTCGGTGATCGCGGCAAGCATCGCGTCAAGGTCGTGGCCGTACTTGACGGCCGGCACGACGATCGCGCGCGCGCCCACGCCTTGCGTGGCCAGCGCGTAGACCGCAAACGAATACTGCGCGAAGACGATCGACTGCCCCTTCTCGACGAACGCGTGCGCGGCGATTTCGAGGATGTCGTTGCTGCCGTTGCCAAGCGTGATCCAGTCGGCCGGCACGTCATAGCGCTCGCTCAGCGCGGCCTTCAGCTCGAAACCGTTCGCGTCCGGATAGCGGCCGAGTTCGCTCGCGGCCTGCACCATCGCGCGTTGGGCCGACTCCGGCATGCCGAGCGGATTCTCGTTCGATGCCAGCTTCACGATGGTCGCTTCGTCCAGACCGAACTCGCGGGCCACTTCCGAAATCGGCTTGCCAGCGATGTAAGGCGCGATCGCGCGCACGTAGGAGGGGCCGAAAGACGCTGTCATGAATATCTCCGAACGACTATGTGTAATTGAATATGCGGCTGGGCGGCCTGCCGCCGCCCGAGTCTCATTGCTTGCGTTCCGTTGCCGGTTTACCGTCAGCGGGCGCGCGGATACGAACCGAGTATCTTCAGAAACGCGGCTTTTTCGCCGAGTTCGGTCAGCGCGGCGGCAACCGCCGGATCGTCGCGATGGCCTTCGACGTCGATGTAGAAGTAGTACTCCCACGTGCCGACACGAGCCGGACGCGATTCGAAACGGGTCATCGACACGCTATGGCGCGCGAGCGGCTCCAGCAGCTTGACCATCGCGCCGGGCTCGTTGACCACCGACACGATCAACGAAGTCTGGTCGTAACCGCTCGGGCCAGCCGGCTGCTTGCCAATCATGACGAAGCGCGTGCGATTGTGCGGATCGTCCTGGATCAGCGCGTTCACCACGAGCAGACCGTAATGGGTCGCGGCCCGGTCGCCGGCAATGGCCGCGACGCTCGGGTCGTCCGCCGCCATCCGCGCGGCCTCCGCATTGCTCGACACCGCCTGGCGCTCCAGATGCGGCACGTTCGTCGACAACCAGCGCTGGCACTGGGCGAGCGCCTGCGCATGCGCGCAGACGCGTTTCACGCCCGTGAGGCCGCCGTTCAGCGTCAACAGGTTGTGGTGAATCGGCAAGGCCAGTTCGCCACCGATCGTGAGTTGCGTTTGCAGCAGCAGGTCGAGCGTGCGCGACACCGCGCCTTCGGTCGAATTCTCGACCGGCACGACGCCGAATTCCGCCGCGCCCGCTTCGACGGAGCGGAACACTTCGTCGATCGAAGGGCACGCCAGCCCTTCGATCGACTGACCGAAGTACTCGTGCATCGCCTGTTCGCTATAGGTGCCGACCGGCCCGAGGTAAGCGGCCTTGATGGTCTTTTCGAGCGCGCGGCTTGCCGCCATGATTTCCCGCCAGATCGCGCCGATATGCTCGCTCGCGAGCGGCCCTTCGCTCATATTCTGCAAACGCGCGATCACCTGCTGCTCGCGTTCGGGGCGGAACACCGGCGCGTTGAAATGCTTCTTGACCTCGCCCACTTCGAGCGCCACCGCGGCGCGCTGGTTGAGCAGTGCGATCAACTGCGCGTCGAGCGCGTCGATGCGATCGCGGAGGGGTTTGAGTCGGGTATTGAGTTCGTCGTCCATTGCGTGAAAATGGTCCTGCCGGGTAACTGCTGGAAAGGATGCGCGCGCCTGCGAGTCAATGGCTCAGGCGTTACGCTGTTCGAATTCCTTCATGTATTCGACAAGCGCTTTGACGCCTTCGAGCGGGACGGCGTTATAAATCGACGCCCGCATGCCGCCGACGGACTTGTGGCCCTTTAGCTGCACCATTCCCCGCGCTTTCGCGCCGGCCAGGAAATCTTCGTTGCGCGACTCGTCGGCGAGGAAAAACGGTACGTTCATCCGCGAGCGCGAGCCTCGCTCGACCTTGTTCAGATAGAAGCCGCTCGAGTCGATTGCGTCGTATAGCAGCTTCGACTTCTCGAGATTGCGCGCTTCCATCGCGGCAAGGCCGCCCTGCTTGTTCAACCACTTGAACACCAGTCCGGCGACGTATATCGCGTAGGTGGGCGGCGTGTTGTACATCGAATTATTCTCGGCGACGGTCTTCCATTCGAAGGCCGAGGGGCAGACTGCCTGCGCACGATCCAGCATGTCCTCGCGCACGATCACGACCGTCACGCCGGCCATGCCGATGTTCTTCTGCGCGCCGCCAAACAGCACGCCGTATTTGGCGATGTCCATCGGGCGCGACAGGATGTGCGACGACGCGTCCGCGACGAGCGGAATATCGCCGAGGTCGGGAATCTCGAAAGTTTCGACACCATGGATGGTTTCGTTCGTGCACAGATGCACATAGGCCGGATCGTCCGACAACTGCCACTCCGAGCGCGCCGGTGCGCGTGTAAAGCCGTCCGCCGTCTGACCGGAAGCGGCCAGATGCACGGTGCCGTACTTCTGGGCTTCCTTGAATGACTTCTGCGACCACGAACCGGTGATGACGAAATCCGCGCGCGGCTTTGCGCCCATCAGGTTCATTGGCACGATGGCGTTCTCGCCCAAACCGCCGCCCTGCAGGAACAGGATGCGATGGCTCGCCGGCACCGCGAGCAATTCGCGCAGGTCGGTGAGTGCTTCCTCGTGGATCGACATGAATTCTTTGCCGCGATGGCTCATTTCCATCACGCTCATGCCACTGCCTTGCCAATCGAGCATCTCGTCGGCAGCCTGGCGTAGCACTTCTTCGGGCATGGCCGCCGGGCCGGCTGAGAAATTAAAGACGCGCATCGTGAAGTCCTGGAAGCGGGCGCGAAGAAAGAAAGATCGCGCAAAAATCGGCGAAGGTGGCAACCGGCAAGCAGCCACGGTGAAGCGGGCCTCGCGAATTCGACGGCTTCGGTTCGCTTGGCGAGAACTGGCCAAAGCGAATACTACGAATCCGCCGAGATTCTGCGACAAAAAAGAAAATGGCCGTCTGCGCGTGTGCGCAAACGGCCATTATCGCATTGTCAACGCCAACCCGCCAAACCCGGCGCGCCCAGCACTACGAGGCGCGCTTACCAGGCGGCGGCTCACGCGACTTCAGCGCAGCCTTTCGACCTGGAATTACTTGGCCGGCTTGACCGAAGCGACTTCCTTGTCAGCTTGGTCACGCGTTGCCTTGATCGATTGCGGCATGTACTTCTGCATCAGACCGTTCACGACGTCGCGGCCAACCTGGTCTTGCACCTGGATGAACTTGCGGCCGGTCGCGCTCTTGTAGAACGCGGTCAGGTCCTTGATTTCCGACGTGCTGTAGTACTTCGCGTAGGCGTCGTACTGCGCTTGCATTGCGTCCTGACGGAAGCTGTCCGTTGCGAACACTTGACCCGCGCCGTCAACCAGCTTCGGCACGGCATTCTTTTGCAGCGACGGCACAGCGGCCTGCTTCTGCTTGTCCGACATCGTCTTGTTTTCGCTCAGCGCGTCCGACAGGATAGCCGGAACCAGTTGCTTCGCTTGCATCTGCGCGCTGTTGCCGATCGCGCCGACCAGCTTCTGCGCGTCGATTGCGTCCAGCAGGTCCTTGATGGCAGCCTGCTTGGCCGGATCAACCGGTGCTGCGGCAGCAGCCGGGGCCGCCGGCGCCTGGCTTTGCAGTGCTTGAGCCATAGCGAAGGTCGGCACGAGGGCAGCCAGCAACATCAGTTGTTTGAATCGTTTTTGCATCATTACTCCCTGAGAGAAATTAACTTGAACTGCGCGCTGCGCGGGATACGTATCGATCCGACACGCCATCATTCCCGGCGCAGCTTAGCTTTCAACCATTAACTGAGACTGAAATCGGCCGACGCGAATCAGGCTGCGCCACCGTCTTCACTGCCGTTGCCACCTTCAGCAGGACCTTCGGCGTCGCCTTCCACTTCACCCTCCGTTTCCGCCTCAGCAACCTGTTGCAGACCGGAAAGCTTGGTCCCTTCGTCAAGGCTGATGAGTGTAACACCTTGGGTTGCACGTCCCATTTCGCGGATTTCCGACACGCGCGTGCGAATCAGCACACCCGTATTGGTGATCAGCATGATCTGCGCTTCCTGATCCACCAGCGTTGCGGCGACGACCTTGCCGTTGCGCTCCGACGTCTGGATCGCGATCATGCCCTTCGTGCCGCGCCCGTGCCGCGTGTACTCGATGATCGGCGTGCGCTTGCCGAAGCCGTTCTCGGTAGCGGTAAGCACCGACTGTTGCTCGTCGCCGGCGACCAGCAACGCGATCACGTTCTGCCCGTCTTCGAGCTGCATGCCGCGCACGCCGCGCGCCTCGCGCCCCATCGGACGCACATCGTTCTCGTCGAAGCGAACCGCCTTGCCCGAATCCGAGAACAGCATCACGTCGTGCTGACCGTCCGTAATCGCTGCGCCGATCAGATAATCGCCGTCATCCAGACCGACGGCAATAATACCCTTGCGCAGCACGCGGCTGAAGGCTTCCAGCGGCGTCTTTTTCACGGTTCCTAACGCAGTGCCCATAAAGACGAATTTGTCCGCGGAAAATTCCTTGACCGGCAAAACAACCGTAATCTTTTCGCCTTCCTGAAGCGGGAAGATATTGATGATCGGGCGGCCCCGCGAATTCCGCGAACCCTGCGGAACTTCGTAGACCTTTACGCTGTAGACCCGTCCGCGATTCGAGAAACACAGAATGTGATCGTGAGTGTTCGCGATGAACAGCGTGTCGATCCAGTCGTCTTCCTTCATCGCCGTGGCCTGTTTGCCGCGACCGCCCCGCTTCTGCGCGCTGTACTCGGACAGCGGCTGCGATTTCACGTAGCCCGCATGCGACATGGTCACGACCATTTCCTGCGGCGTAATCAGATCTTCGGTGTTCAGCTCGGTGGCGTTCAGCTCGATCTTCGAGCGGCGCGCGTCACCGAATTCGGCTTTGATCGACGTGAGTTCGTCGACGATGATCGCTGTAATGCGTTCCGGGCGAGCCAGAATGTCCAGCAAGTCGGCAATCTGCGCCATCACTTCGCGGTACTCGCCGATGATCTTGTCCTGCTCCAGACCGGTCAGGCGCTGCAGACGCATCTGCAGAATTTCCTGAGCCTGGGTGTCGGACAAACGGTAGAGTCCGTCGGATTGCATACCGAATGACGGGTTCAACCCGTCCGGACGGTAGGCTTCACGACCGCCCGCCGACGCGTTTTCCGCCTCGGCGCGCGACAACATCTCGCGCACCAGCGATGAATCCCACGGCCGCGCCATCAATTCCTGCTTGGCGATCGGCGGAGTCGGCGCGGCCTTGATGATTGCGATGAACTCGTCGATGTTGGCGAGCGCGACCGCGAGGCCTTCAAGCACGTGACCGCGTTCGCGGGCCTTGCGCAGTTCGTATACAGTGCGCCGCGTCAGCACTTCCCGGCGATGCGACAGGAAGCACGACAGCATTTCCTTCAGGTTGAGCAGCTTCGGCTGGCCGTCGACCAGCGCGACCATGTTCATGCCGAAGGTGTCCTGAAGCTGCGTAGCCTTATACAGATTATTGAGCACCACTTCCGGCACTTCGCCGCGCTTCAGCTCGATCACGACGCGCATGCCGCTCTTGTCGGACTCGTCGCGGATATCGGAAATGCCTTCGAGCTTCTTCTCGTTGACCAGCTCGGCGATGCGCTCGAGCAGCGAGCGCTTGTTGACCTGGTACGGTAGCTCGTCAACGATGATCGCCATGCGCTGGCCGCGATCGATTTCCTCGAAGTGCGTGAGCGCGCGCATCACCACGCGGCCGCGGCCCGTGCGATAGCCATCGCGCACGCC
This sequence comes from Paraburkholderia sp. SG-MS1, assembly GCF_012275575.1. Lineage (GTDB taxonomy): Bacteria > Pseudomonadota > Gammaproteobacteria > Burkholderiales > Burkholderiaceae > Paraburkholderia. The sequence goes on from NZ_NPIH01000109.1 coordinate 26,521, forward strand.
GGCCACGCCGTAAATGATGCCGGCGGTGGGGAAGTCGGGCGCAGGGATGATCTCGATCAGTTCGTCGATCGTGGCTTGCGGATTCTTCAGCAGATGCTGGCAGGCGTCGACGACCTCGTTGAGATTGTGCGGCGGAATGTTGGTCGCCATGCCGACCGCAATGCCGGACGAGCCATTGATCAGCAGATTGGGAATGCGCGCGGGCAGAATGGCCGGTTCGTTTTCGCTGCCGTCGTAGTTCTGCGTGAAGTCGACCGTTTCCTTGTCGATGTCCGCCAGCAGTTCGTGGCCGATCTTCGCCATGCGAATTTCGGTGTAGCGCATCGCCGCGGCATTGTCGCCGTCGACGGAACCGAAATTGCCCTGGCCGTCCACCAGCATGTAGCGCAGCGAGAAATTCTGCGCCATCCGGACGATGGTGTCGTATACAGCCGTGTCGCCGTGCGGGTGATACTTACCGATGACGTCGCCGACGATACGCGCCGACTTCTTGTACGCGCGGTTCCAGTCGTTGTTCAGTTCGTGCATCGCGTACAGCACGCGCCGGTGCACCGGCTTCAAGCCATCGCGGACATCGGGAAGCGCACGCCCTACGATCACGCTCATCGCGTAGTCGAGATACGAACGGCGCATTTCCTCCTCTAGGGAGATTGGCAGAGTCTCTTTGGCGAATTGATCCATTATCCGTATCTTTTACATGCCAAGGCAACGGATCAACCCCGCGCCTTCGCGTAAGCATTGCAGGCGCAACGCATCACGTGATTCTAACATGCCGTGAATCCGCCTCCGCCGAGGGTACGTATACCTACTAGCAGGCGTTCCGCGAGGCGCTGGCGAGGACTCCGTTTTCGCGCCGGCCGGGCGCGATTCGTGCGTAGGGCAATCCGCCGCTTAGCCATGACTGGCGGTGCCTCCCGGCGATTGCTTCTGTTGCGCATGCACCACAATTACAGGGGGATTTGATCGGGCGCGGATTTTTTTATCGTCGGAGGGGAACGATATGGCAAAATGCCAACGCACAAAGAGTTAGACACTGCTCGAAGTCTACACACCAGGTTTTTTGTTCGGCACCAATGTTATACTTCGAGCAATGTATGACTTGTCTTCGTCAACAGGCTCGCAGTAAACCTGCGGTAATCTCAATTTCGAGAGGAGAAATATGAATAAACTTTCAAAGCTCGCGTTCATTGCAGCTACCGCAGTTATGGCTGCATCCGCCGTGGCGCAATCGGTGCCGGCGTCGCGACAAGCTACGAACGACAACTGGGTGAATGGTACCGGCGAATACGTGTGGATGAACGGCACGAACGAGCTTTGCTGGCGCGATGCATTCTGGACGCCGGCAACGGCCAACGCCAAGTGCGACGGCGCCCTGGTTGCCCAGGCTCCGACCCCGCCGGCACCGGTCGCACCTGCACCGGCTATCTCTAGCGAAAAGATTACGTATCAAGCTGACGCGCTGTTCGACTTCGACAAGGCAATTCTGAAGCCGGCTGGCAAGGAAAAGCTGAGCGAACTCGCATCAAAGATTCAAGGCATCAACCTGGAAGTCGTCGTCGCAACGGGTCACACGGACCGTATCGGTACGGACAAGTACAACGACCGTCTGTCGATGCGCCGTGCTCAAGCTGTGAAGGCATTCCTCGTCAGCAAGGGCGTCGAAGCCAACCGTATCTATACGGAAGGCAAGGGCCGTCGCAACCCGGTCACGACCGGTTGCAACCAGAAGAACCGCAAGCAACTCATCGCCTGCCTCGCACCGGACCGTCGCGTGGAAGTCGAAGTTGTGGGCACGCCGAAGCAGTAAGCTTCAGACTGCCGCAGTATCAAAGCCCCGCTTCGGCGGGGTTTTTTTTATGCATGGCCACGTCGCGCAATGCGGGTCGCGTCGCCCTGCGGCAGAGGCGAGCGGCGCCCATCAAGCCGCGTGGCCACCTTGTCGACGCGACGCCACAAGCCGTCCTTTTGCCGCCCTGTCCCTCGACCTATATACTCAGGGTTTATCCTCGAGCGCTCGCTCACCGCTCTCATCGAGGCAGCTTTCGCCATGACCAACGCCGATCCCCACGAACTACAGAAATTCAGCGACCTCGCGCATCGGTGGTGGGACCCGAACGCCGAATTCAAGCCGCTGCACGAACTCAACCCCATTCGCCTGAGCTGGATCGACGCCCACGCGCATCTCGCGGGTAAGAACGTGCTGGATATCGGCTGCGGCGGCGGGATTCTCTCGGAATCGATGGCCGGCCTCGGCGCGTACGTGAAGGGCATCGACCTGTCGACCCAAGCGCTCGGCGTCGCCGATCTTCACAGCCTTGAAAGCGGCGTAACCGTTAATTACGAAGAAATCGCCGCGGAAGCGCTCGCCGCCCGCGAACCGGCAACGTACGACGTGGTGACCTGCATGGAAATGCTCGAACACGTGCCCGAGCCCGGTGCGATCGTCGAGGCCTGCAAGACGCTGGTGAAGCCCGGCGGCTGGGTGTTCTTTTCCACGCTGAACCGCAACGTGAAGTCGTATCTGTTCGCGGTGATCGGCGCCGAATACATCGCGCGGATGCTGCCCAAGGGCACGCACGACTATGCGCGTTTCATCCGTCCGTCGGAATTGGCGAGCTTCGTGCGCGCCGCCGGCCTGCGCACAGCCGACATCAAAGGCATCGTCTACAACCCGCTCAGCAAGCATTTCACGCTGTCCGCCGACACGAGCGTGAACTACCTGCTCGCCTGCCGCCGCGACGCCTGACCCGCACCGATCCGCCCAACCCAATCCGACAATGAGCGACCCTACTCCCCTGCCGCAACGCGAAGACAACGACGACGCGCTCGGTCTTTGCCAGGCGGTGCTGTTCGACCTCGATGGCACGATGGCCGACACGGCGCCCGATCTCGCGGCCGCCGTCAACAAGATGCGCCACGATCGGGGCCTTGAGATGGTGCCGCTCGAAGACCTGCGTCCGCTGGCATCGGCGGGGGCGCGCGGACTGATCGGCGGCGCGTTCGGCATCGGCCCGGACAATCACGAGTTCGCGTCGATGCGCGAAGAGTTTCTCGCCAACTACGAAGCGGACTTGTGCATCGAGACGACGCTCTTTCCTGGCATCCCCGAACTGCTCGACGATCTCGATGCGCGCGGCGTGCGCTGGGGCATCGTCACGAACAAGGTGGCGCGGCTGACCGAGCCGCTGGTCGCGCAGCTTGGCCTCGAAGAGCGCGCGGGCTGCGTGGTGAGCGGCGACACGACTGCGCATTCGAAGCCGCACCCGGCGCCTTTGCTGCACGCCGCACGTGAACTGGACGTGGCGCCGGAGCGCATCGTCTATGTGGGCGACGACCTGCGCGACGTGCAGGCCGGTTTCGCGGCGGGCATGAAGACCGTGGCAGCCGCGTACGGCTACTGCGGCACCGATATTCCACCGACGCAATGGCATGCACAGCATGTCGTCCAATCGCCGGGCGAACTGCAGAAGCTGCTGCGCGATATCGGCTGAAGCACCTCGGTGGCCAGTGTGCCAATGAGTCAGGACGCGGCCGTCGATCTACTGTAAAATATACGTCTGGCTCAGAAATCTTGAGCAACGAACCGCGGGGGCGACCTGGTTTCGACAGGGGTTGCAAAGCGGCTAGGGCATGTCGAGGACCCGTCACCTCGTTAATCAATGGGAAAAACGTAACTGCAAACGACGATACGTTCGCACTGGCAGCCTAAGGGCCGCCGTCCTCTGCCTAGTTCACTGACGGGCTAGTGTCGCAAGACCGGTAGCAATACCGACAGAGGTCATATACGTCAGTTAAGCCTTGGCGGCGTCACGACGTCCGGGTCGAAAATCTAGTGAATCGCCTTGGTGCAGCGTGTTCGTCCGCGTCACTGAGGTTAAATCAAATGACAGAACTAAACATGTAGAACTGGTCGTAGAGTGCTTCTGGACGCGGGTTCGATTCCCGCCGCCTCCACCAAACACCTTGCAAGCAATAGCGTTGTATGAAAACCCCGTTAGCCGCAGGCTCCCGGGGTTTTTTTGTTTCCGCCACTGCAACCAGCATTCGCAGCATTTCGACCTGGGCCCAGCCGCGCGCTTCAAGGAGCCGCCGCAATCGCCTTGCGCTGCGCGACGCGCAAGGCTTCGAACGGCGTCATCACTGACGGCCTGTCGATCGACCTGGCCGGCGGCATGCTTTCAAACGCAACGTTTCGATCGGTTTTTTCCACGGCGGCGCGGTCCGTCCCGATCGCGCTGGCCCCGTCCGCGCCAATCAGCAAACCATTCACCCGCGCTACCTCGTCCAGGTCCAGCGCCGCAGTCGCGGCCTTCAGCTGGAGCAACGCAACAAGCGCCGTGTAGCGCGCCCGGATCAGATCCCGGCGATTCGCGTAGAACGAATCCGCCGCGCGCAACACGTCGGTGCTCGTCCTGCTGCCCACCTTGTAGCCCACCTGCGTCGCGAGCAACGCGGCGTGTGAAGCCTGCGCGAGACGCGTCAGCGCATCGATCCGCGTGACGCCGTCGTGAAAGCGCGACCAGTTTTCCCGCGCCGTCGCGCCAGCCAGCCGGGTTGCGCCGACCAGTTCGTCCTGCGCCTTGTCCTGAAGCGCCAGCGTTTCGTCGATGATCGCGTCCGTCTCGCCGCCTTCGAAAATCGGAATCGTCACCGACAGCATTGCCGTCGTGGTCGTAGTCGGACGGGAGTAGCCGGAGGCAGCGCCTGCCGGCGTATGGCTCGCCGTCAGGTTCACGACCGGCAGGTTTCTCGCCCGCGCCTTCTCGACGTCGAATTGCGCGATGCGCCGGTCGATCTGCTTCAACTGCACCAGATAGTCGTGTGCTTCAGCCTGCGCGATCCAGCTTGCCTGGTTGTCGGGATTCAGGCGCGGCATGGACACGGTATCCGGCAGCCGCGACAACCCCACGAACGGCTGCCCGGTGATCTGTTCGAGCGAGAGCCGCCGCAGTTGCAAATCGCTGCGGGCATCCAGTTGCTGCACCTGCGCCTGTTCGCGCGCCGCCTCGGCCTCCTGCAAGTCGATCACGGTCGCCTCGCCCGCCGCCCGCCGGCGATGCAGCTGAACCATGTGCTGTTCGAGCGCGGCCGTGTAGTCGTCGGCGCGCGCCAGTTCGTCTTCGGCGGCAAGGTCGTCGAAGTACGCGCGTACTGCCTGCAGAATGGCCGCCTGCTGCGCGCGCGCCGCATCGACCACCCCGCGCGCGCCGATCAGATCGGCCTGCCGGTAGGCCGTCCAACGGCCCCAGTCGAAGACCGGTTGCGACAGCTCGACAGTCCAGCCGTTCTGCCAGTAGCTATCGCGTGGCAAACCCTCGATCGCCGTGCGGTTGTAGGCGCGCCCCCAGCCACCCGACAGTTGCGGCAACAACGCCGCGCGGGCTTTGGGCAGCGCCTCGCGGGCGGCCCGGGAACCCGCGCGCGAGGCGGCCAGGTCCGCGTCATGGTCGGCGGCCTGAGCGGCGACGGTGAGCAGGTCGGCTGCTGCCGCGGTACTCGTCTGCGCGGCGCAGGCGAGCACGATCAGCAGGCCCGATACGGTGCGCTTATTCATCGGTCAACGCCTCGGCGCGCGCCTCGGACACAAGCTCGCCTTCGACCAGCCGGTAGCGCGTGTCGAACGCCGCCGCGAGCGACATGTCGTGCGTAATCACGACGACCGTGCGTTCGATACGCTGCAGCAACGCCACGATCTGCCGCACGGACGCGGGATCGAGATTCGACGTCGGCTCGTCGAGCAGCAGCAGATCGCGCTGCTGGTACAGCGCACGCGCGAGCAGCAGGCGCTGCCGCTGCCCGGCGGAAATATTCGCGATCGTGTCGCTGATCACCGTGCGTGTGCGCATCGGCAAACGCATCACGTCGCGCAGCAGCCCGACGTCGTCGAGCAACGTGTGGACGCGCGCTTCGTCCACGTTGCCCGCGAACAGTGTCACGTTGTCCGCAATCGAGCCATGCAGGATCAGATCGCCCTGCCGCATATGCACGGCGTGACGGCGGATTTCGTCGACGGCGAGATTCGGCCAGGCGATGCCGTTCAGGCTGATCTCGCCTTCCTGAAGCGGTTCAGCCGCCGCGAGCAGCTTGAACAGCGTGGATTTGCCGCTGCCGGACGCACCGGTGATCACGATCTTGTCGCCCTTGCGTATCACGATGTTCGCGTTCTTCAGCACGGGCTGATCCGACGCGCCGTAGCGGAACGTGACGTTGCGCACGTCGATGCGCTCGAAAGCACGCACTTCGACACTCTTGTGCAGATCGCCCGGCGGCGTGTAGCGCTCCGCGTCGCCGTCCACGATATCGCCGACCCGCGCGACCGGGACGCTCAGCATGAAGTACGCGAAGGCCGCGTTGATCGAGTTCGCAAAGCGCTCCGACAGCAGCGACTTGTAGATCAGAAACGAATAGAACACGCCCGCCGAAATCGCGCCGCCGAGCATCAGGCGCGCGGCGAACCACGCGATCGCGATCATATCCGCGTAGTTGACGAGCTTCAGGATCGCATCGCGCGCGCTGCCGAGACGGCTGTTCTGCACGAGCGCCGCAAAATAGGCGCGGTACTTCGCCATGAAGATCGCCGTACGCCGCGTCTCGCCCTGCGACAGCTTGATCAACGACGCGCCGCGTATCGTCTCGATCAGCATGTCGTCGCAACGCGCCGATTCTTCGAGCACCAGTGCGTGCGTATCGCGCATGCGCGTGAACAGCGCAAACGAGACCGCCACGTAGAGCACGAAGATCAGCAGCGCAATCGCGGTCAGCTGCGGGCTCTGCACCAGCATCAGGAGCAGCGCGAGCAAACCGACCACAAGATCGATGCCAAGCGAAATCGCGGTGCGTGTGGCATAGATGCTGATCTCGTCCTGCGCCTTCACGCGCGCGAACAGATCGCCGACATGGCGCTTCTCGAAGTACGGAATCGGATTGCTCAACAGCTTCGCGAGCAAACCCTCGGTCATGTTCATCTGCACGAGGCCGTGCAACAGTTCGACGAGGTAGGTCTGGATGTACTGGCTCAGCGCGCCGACGATGAAAATGCCGGAGAACGTCAGCACCAGCACGTTGAGCAGATTCAGGTTGTCGGCGGCGACCACGTCGTCGAGCACGAGATTGCCGAGGTACGGCATCGCGAGAATGGCGAACTGGCTGCCGAGCGCAATGAACATCACCTTGACGATCTGCGCGCCGAGTTGCGGATTGAGCGCGCGCACCCGCGCGAGCGCCGCCGGCACCCGCGACTTGTTGCGCACGCGCGGCATGGCCGGCGTTGGCGCACATTCGAGCAGGAAGCCCGACACATTGGCGACGAACGTGTCCATCGAAATACGGCGCCGGCCGGTGGCCGGATCGATCACCTGCACGTAGCCGCGCCCGTACTTTTCGAACACGACGAAATGAGCGCCGCCGAAATGCATGATCGAGCCGCGCTTCACGCTCGCCAGATCGCCACTGCCGAAGCGGTACGCCTGCACCGCGAGCCCGTATTCAACCGCGACGTCGTACAGGTCCATCATGGTCAAACCGTTCGCAGAGATCGGCCTGAACGCCTGCAACTCGCGCACTTCGGTCGCCCGGCCGAAGTGCGACAACACCATGGCCAGACAGGCATAACCGCATTCAGCGACTTCGTTCTGATAGATCGCGCGCATCGTCAGCCTCGCAGCACACGGAACAGCGGCGCGAGCACCCATTCGGCGATGGTGCGGCGCTCGATCACGATGCTCGCCGTCGCCACCATGCCTGGCAGAATGTCGAAGCGTTGCCGCTCGAAGTGGAACGTGTCGCCGCTCAACGTGGCCCAAGCCATGTAGTCTCCGTCGGGACTGCCCGGCTCGGACGCGGCTGCCGGCGACATCGCCGAGCGCACGGTGGTGCGGGAGATCGAATCGATCCGCGCGGGGTAGGTGCCGAATTTCGCATACGGAAACGCGTCGAACTTGAGGCGCACGATCTGCCCTTCGCGCACGAAACCGCGCCGGCGCGACGGAATGCGCAGCGCGGCACGCAACGCGCCCTTCCCGCCGGTCGAGATGACGAGCGCGACATCGTCGGGTGCGAGAGTGCGTCCGGGCACGAGGCCCGAGTAGGTCACCACGCCGGCTTTCGGCGCGGAGATCGTCGCGTCCTGGCGGGTCTGTTCGAAGCGCATGCGAATGTCCTGCAACTCGCGTGCGTGGCGCGCGTCCAGTTCATTGAGTTGCGCGCCCAGACCCGTTTGTGTACCGACCGCCGCGCCCAGATCCGCGTCGAGTTGCTGACGGCGCGCCACGCTTTGCGCGAGCGCGACTTTCGCCTGATGGATGTCGGCACTCGCCTGCTCGATCCGGTCGGCGGTGATGTAGTCGGCCACCGACACTAGCCGCGTCAGCTTGTGGCCGGCTTCGTCGGCGAGCGCGCGGTTCTGCGCCAGTTGTTCGTCGAGCGCGGAGATTTCCGCGCGGCGGCTTTGTGCGGTGAGCCTCGCGGCATTCAGTTGCGCGGCCAGATCGGCCCTGCGCTGAAGGTATTGCGCGTCGCTCGCGCGGATCTGTTCGTCGCGGTCATTCTCGTCGAACGCTTTGCGTTGCAGGCCGTTGCTCGCGAGCGAGAAATCGCGGTCCAGACGAAACAGCGGCGCGCCCTGCGCGACGCGCGTCGAACGATTCACATAGATGTCCGACACGAGGCCGCTCAGCCCCTGAATCTTGATTTCGGACGGCGACACGATTTCCGCGCGCACGTCCTGCTTCAGTTCGACGTCGTAGACGAACGCGAACACGATGGCGGCGCTCACGAGCGCGGAGGTCGCATACGCGATCCAGCGCCATGAGACGTCCCTGAACTGGGGGAGATTGATAGGTTCCATAGCGTGATTGCTGCCCGGTGCCGGCCAGTGTTGTTATGAGTTCCGCCGCAGCGGTCCGACCAGGCGAATGTTGAGCCGCGCGGCCGCCGGGCTGGGCTGAGGTGTCTAGCGAACCGGCGCGAACGCGTACATCGACGGATGTCCTGACAGGAGCCAGTCGGGATAGTTGTCGAGCGCCGCGCTTTCGATATAACTGGCTAGCCTTTGCGGAGCGTCAGGCTCGGCAAGCGGCAAAGGCTCGAACAGTTCGGCGCTGAACCGCCCTTGCTGGAAACGCAGATAAAACGGCAGCAGCATGGCATCGAACGGTGCGCCTAGCCTGAACACACCGTTGTGAATACGCGCGTTGCGACCAAAGATCGACACGCCAACCGTTTCCATCGGATAGCGGTGCAGCGCGAACGGCGGCACGTCGGCGAACAGTACTGCGACACCGTTGCGCCTCAACGTCCTCGCGACGCGCAGGCCAAGGCCGTTACGGTTATCGTCGCCGTATGTGTACAGCACGGTCACGCTGGGGATGAGAGTCTGGTCTTCTCCGTACATGTCGCGCGGCACGCCCGACACCACCGAAATCGATTCGAGCCCGAGCATTTCCCGCAATGCGTCGATCACATAAATGTTCGCGTATTGCGACACGTAGTGAAACGGCGACACGATGACAGGACGCCCCGGCACCTCCGCCTGCAATTGCCGGATTCGGGCGGCAAGCGTCTGCGCCACCTGTTGCAGGTCGGGCCAGTCCTCGCGACCGCGTAGCAGACGGCCGTAATAGATCCGCTTGTCGATCAGGCTTTCACGCAAGCTGCCGGCCGAAACCTGAGTCGCGCTGAACGGCGCCAGCCCCGGCATGTCGCGCCCGATCTCGCAGCGGGAGATGCCGTTCCAGCGCGCACGCGCGTCGACGAGGCTGTGCGCTTTCCATACGGCGGCAGCAAACGGTTCGATTACCGAAGACGGCATACGAGCGATCAACCATCCTTGCAGCCGGCGCTTTGCGCGCGCGATTTCGTTCCGCAGCGAAGTCATCCCGACCGGAGCGGCGCTCCACCACCCCATATTTCACTCCACGTTGACGCGAAAGGGCCGGAGTGGTTATACGGCGACCACTCCGGCGCGTGAGACTTTTACGCCTTCACAACCTTACGCCTTGGCAACGGGCGCCGGCGTAACCGGCTTACTGGCAGCTCCCTTGCAGCAGCCGCCTGCGACAGCGGATTTAGCCAAGTCATTGCGATTGATCTTTTGCATTTCGATTACCTATCTAATGGTTAAAAAATAGCTCGCGAGATAAAACCCCGATTCATCGAGCCATGCAAATCCTAACATCAGGAATTTTTTATGAGTGGCTCTTTGCGTTTTTTTACACTTCCGGCGTGTATTCAATAACCACCATTCAATTATCAAATGGCAGGCGCATTTTCTTACTCATGCCCTATACATAAGGCCTGGCAAGGCTCGACGATGTTGTCCGTGTGCGCCTTATTTTAATTGCAGCCAGCTGAAATTCATTGATCTATTCATTGACCAGACATGGCAACAGTCCTATTACATTAAAATCGCGCCAATAAACTAAAGTATTTTTCATCAAAATTACTGAGAACCTTCCCAATTTCATAAGGAAAATTCACAACCCATTTGCAATTCAAATAAACTTGATCGCCGCAATCGCGGCCGTACAAAACCGGCAACAAACGACCCACACGGAATATTCAACCGCGCTCATCCGTTTATTGCTGGCAGGCACAGCAGCGGCCGGCCCGATTCCAACCGCTGCCTATACTCCAACCACTCGCAGTCAACCACGGTGTCAACACAGGAGCCCGCATCATGCGCAAAACGATCCTTTTCCTCGCCCCGCTCGCGCTGGTCGCGCTGCAACAAAGCGCGTTCGCCGAGCCGCCCAAGGTGAACAACGGCCGCTTCGTCAACGCGGACGGCATGACGCTCTATACGTTCGACAAGGACACCACGCCCGGCGTGAGCGCCTGCACCGGCGGCTGCATGAGCTACTGGCCCGCGGCCACGGCAGGACCAACGGACAAACCGTCGGGCGACTGGACGCTAATCCCCAGCGCCGACGGCAAGCAGCAATGGGCGTACAAGGGCCATCCGCTGTATCGCTACGCGGCGGACAAGCAGGCGGGGGATGCGAAGGGGGAAGGTTTCAAGGACATGTGGCACACGGCCAAGCCCTGAATATGAGCAGCGGCCGATCGAAGATCGGCCGTGAAACGGCGGCGCGGGGCAAACCCGGCGCCGCCATGCGCGCAACGTTATTCGTCCTTAGGACACTGCAGATTGCAGCCGTTCGGATCGCCCATGTCGCCGCGCTTGCGCATGGCCGATTTTTTGCCGGACTGGTATTTATCCGACGGCGCCGACGCGGCAAACGGCATTTGCGGATGTTCGGCAAGACGGAACTGGTCTTGCAGGATGCCGCCCGGCACGCCGGGTGAATTCTGTGCAAAGGCGACCGAGGCGGTAGCGAGCAGCACACTCGCCGTCGCGGCGGCGGCACATGCGTGGAGAAGAGCGTTCATATCGAGTCAGCGCGGCGTGGCGCGCGGTTAAGGCGGAAGCGGAAGTTGAGAGAGTAGCCGAAACGGCGGCGATCCGCAGCGGCGCAGGCAGCCCGAAGTTTACAGCGTCTTACGCCAGGGCATCGGGGGATCCGGCGAGACCGGCGGCAAGATCGACGAGCTTGCCGCAGCCGCGCGGATCGTAGCCGTCGAGACGCTCGACGTTATGTCGAAACGCGCTGCCACGCAACAGATCGATCACCGTGGCAAGCGGCGTGCGTTCGAGATTCGCGCGGTCGCTCGCGAAGTAATAGTCCTCGTCGACGATCGGAATGAAGTCGAGCCCGAAGTGATGCGCCGCGGGCTCCACGCCGAAGCCCACATCCGCCATGCCGCTCGCGACGAACGCCGCGATCGCCGAATGCGTGAGTTCCGTTGACGCATAGCCATTGACCCGCTCCGGATCGATGCCGAGCTGGCGCAGGGCGAGATCGAGCAGGATGCGCGTACCCGAGCCCGGCTGCCGATTGACGAAGCGAATGTCGTCGCGTGCGAGATCGCGGAGTCCGTCGATCCGTTTCGGATTGCCCTTGCCGATGAATAACCCCTGCTTGCGGCGTGTGAGATGCACGAGCACGTGACGCTGCGGGTCGAGCCAGCGCCGGTAGGTGTCGGCGCAAGCCGCGCGGAACTCGCCGAGCGGCAGGTGAAAGCCCGCCAGATCGCACTCGCCGCGCGCGAGCGCGCTGACGGCGTCCGCACCGTCGCGGTATTTGATGTCGACCGGCAGATCGTTCGCGACCAGCGCCGTCACCAGCGTGGCCACCGCGTAGCCGTGCGACGCGTGAATCCGCACGTCGTCGGCGAGCGGCGCGAGCCAGCGGTTCAGGTCGCTCGCGACCTCGCTCGCGAGCGCCTGCATGTTGCCGTCGAGCCGCTCGCCGCACAGACGCTGCGCGCGCAGCACCGCCTGCCCGAGTTCCGATAGTACCGAACCGCGGCCACGCTCCTTCGCGATCAACGGACCACCCAAACGCTCCTCGATGCTGCGCAGCAAACCCCACGCGTGCCGGTAGGACAAACCCTTAAGCGTCGCCGCCTGCGCGATGCTGCCGGATTCGTCGACGAGCGTGAGCAGCGGCACCACGTCCGACAGGCTGGACTCGCGACCGTCCGCACCCTTCACCACCAGCTGCACCTGACATTCGATCCTGATCATATATGTTCAACTCTTTCCTATTGCGCGGGCCGATTTGCCCGCCTATCGTTCGGCTATACCATATTGAATAAACAAAGCATAAGTGCACGCTTTATGAATAACAAGTGCATATATGACTTTTGGAGGAGCCCCTTTGACCGATTCCCTCGCTATCGTGCCGGATCAGCTCGTGCAGCGTCACGCGCGTCCGGGTATGTCGTTGCTTGCGGTGTTGCACGCGATTCAGGATGAGCTCGGCTATGTGCCGCCCGGTGCGGTTGCGCCGCTCGCGCGTGCGCTGAACCTGTCGCGTGCCGAAGTGCACGGCGTCATCACCTACTACCACCACTTCCGCAGCGAGCCCGCCGCGCCGGTCACCGTGCAACTGTGCCGCGCGGAAGCGTGCCGCAGCATGGGCACCGAAGCGCTCGCCCAGCACATCGAGGCGCACACCGGTTGCCGCTTCGACGCCGGCCATCAGCCTGGCGCGACGGTGGAACTGGAGTCGGTGTATTGCCTCGGTCAATGCGCGCTGTCGCCGGCAATGATGGTCAACGGCACATTGCATGCGAGGGTCACGCCGCAGAAATTCGACGCGCTCTTCGCCGCCGCCAGCAAATGCGTGGAGGTGCCGGCATGACACGTATCTATGTTCCCCGCGATTCGTCGGCGCTCGCGCTCGGCGCCGATGCCGTGGCGCAGGCCATTGAAGCCGAAGCCGCGCGCCGCGGCGTCGAGGTCGAGCTGGTGCGCAACGGTTCGCGCGGCCTGCTGTGGCTCGAACCGCTCGTGGAAGTTGCCACCGCCGAAGGCCGCATCGGCTATGCCAACATCGAAGGCGGCGACGTCGCCGCGCTGTTCGACGCCGGCTTCGTCGCAGGCGGCGAGCATGCACGGCGCGTCGGCGTGGTCGACGAAATTCCGTATCTGCGGAAGCAGCAACGCCTGACCTTCGCGCGCATCGGCATCACCGACCCGCTGTCCATCGACGACTACGTCGCGCACGGCGGCCTCGAAGGCCTGCGTCAGGCGCTGCAAACCGACGGCGACGCCGCCTGCGCCGCGCTGATCGAATCCGGCCTGCGGGGCCGCGGCGGCGCCGCGTTCCCGGCCGGCATCAAATGGCGCACGGTGCGCGGCGCGCAAGCGGCGCAAAAGTACATCGTCTGCAATGCCGACGAAGGCGACTCGGGCACCTTCTCCGATCGCCTCGTGATGGAAAGCGATCCGTACATGCTGATCGAAGGCATGATCATCGCGGGCGTCGTGACCGGCGCGACGGTCGGCTACATCTACGTGCGCAGCGAATATCCGCATTCGATCGCGACGCTCGAAGCGGCCATCGCCCGTGCGCGCGCCGCCGGCTGGCTCGGCGACAGCGTGCTCGGCGAGAGCGCGCACCGCTTCGAACTGTTCGTCGCGAAAGGCGCCGGGTCGTACGTCTGCGGCGAGGAAACCGCGCTGCTCGAATCGCTCGAAGGCAAGCGCGGGATCGTACGCGCGAAGCCGCCGGTGCCGGCGCTCTCGGGCCTGTTCGGCCAGCCGAGCGTCATCAACAACGTGATCACGCTTGCCACCGTGCCGATCATCTTCGCGCGCGGCGCGGCGTTCTATAAAGACTTCGGCATGGGCCGCTCGCGCGGCACGCTGCCGTTCCAGCTGGCCGGCAACGTGAAGCAAGGCGGCCTCGTCGAACTCGCGTTCGGTGTGACGCTGCGCGAGCTGCTCTACGACTACGGCGGCGGCACGGCCAGCGGCCGGCCAGCGCGCGCCGTGCAAGTGGGCGGCCCGCTCGGCACGTATCTGCCCGAAAGCCAGTGGGACATTCCGATGGACTACGAGGCGTATGCGGCGGTCGGCGCGGTGGTCGGCCACGGCGGTCTCGTCGTGCACGACGACACGTCGAATCTCGCCGAGCTGGCGCAGTACGCGATGCACTTCTGCGCGATCGAATCGTGCGGCAAATGCACGCCGTGCCGGATCGGCTCGACGCGCGGCGTCGAAGTGATCGGCCGGATCCGCAACGGCGACACGTCCACGCGCCAGGTGCAGTTGCTGCGCGATCTGTGCGACACGATGGTGTCCGGCTCGCTCTGCGCGATGGGCGGCATGACGCCGTTCCCGGTGCTGTCCGCGCTCGACCATTTCCCCGAAGACTTCGGTCTCGCCGATACAACTCACAGCGTGCCCAAGGCCGCGGCCTGACCCAGGAGCTCACCATGTCCGACATGCTCAACTCTCCCGCCGGCGGCTGCGGCTCAGGCAACTGCGCGTGCAAGTCGCAAGCGCAGCAACGCGCCACCCGCTCCTTCCTCGACGACACCGACTACGGCACCCCCGCGCGTCACGCCGACGTCGACGTCACGCTCGAAATCGACGGCCAGGCAGTCACGGTGCCCGCCGGCACCTCGGTGATGCGCGCCGCCGCCGAAGCCGGCGTCAACGTGCCGAAGCTCTGCGCGACCGATTCGCTCGAACCGTTCGGCTCGTGCCGGCTGTGTCTCGTCGAAATCGAAGGCAAGCGCGGCTATCCCGCATCGTGCACGACGCCGGTCGAAGCGGGCATGAAGGTCCGCACGCAAACGGAGCGTCTGCAATCGCTGCGCCGCAATGTCATGGAACTGTACATCTCCGACCATCCGCTCGACTGCCTCACCTGCCCCGCCAACGGCGACTGCGAGCTGCAGGACATGGCGGGCGTGACCGGCCTGCGCGAAGTGCGCTATGGCTTCGACGGCGCGAATCACCTGAAGGACAAGAAGGACGAGTCCAACCCGTACTTCACCTACGACCCGTCAAAGTGCATCGTCTGCAATCGCTGCGTGCGCGCATGCGAGGAAACCCAAGGCACGTTCGCGCTGACCATTGCAGCACGCGGCTTCGAATCGCGCGTGGCGGCGAGTGAGAACCAGCCTTTCATGGACTCGGAGTGCGTGTCGTGCGGCGCGTGCGTCGCCGCATGCCCGACTGCGACCCTGCAGGAAAAGTCCGTGATCATGCTCGGCCAGTCCGAGCATTCGGTCGTCACCACCTGCGCGTATTGCGGCGTCGGCTGCTCGTTCAAGGCGGAGATGAAGGGCAATCAGGTCGTGCGGATGGTGCCGCACAAGAACGGCCAGGCCAACGAAGGCCACGCCTGCGTGAAGGGCCGATTCGCGTGGGGCTACGCGACGCACAAGGACCGCATCACGAAGCCGATGATCCGCGCGAAGATCACGGACCCGTGGCGTGAAGTCAGTTGGGAAGAAGCGATCAGTTACGCCGCGTCCGAATTCCGCCGCATCCAGGAAAAGCATGGGCGCGATTCGATCGGCGGCATCACGTCGTCGCGCTGCACCAACGAGGAAACCTATCTCGTCCAGAAGCTCGTGCGCGCCGCGTTCGGCAACAACAACGTCGACACCTGCGCGCGCGTGTGCCACTCGCCGACCGGCTATGGCCTGAAGACGACGATCGGCGAATCGGCGGGCACGCAGACGTTCGCGTCGGTCGATAAAGCCGACGTCATCATGGTGATCGGCGCGAATCCGACCGACGGCCACCCGGTGTTCGGCTCACGTCTGAAGCGCCGCGTGCGCGAAGGCGCGAAGCTGATCGTCGTCGATCCGCGGCGCATCGATATCGTCGATACGCCGCACGTGAAGGCGTCGCATCATCTGCAATTGCGGCCGGGCACCAACGTGGCCGTCGTGAACGCGCTCGCGCATGTGATCGTCACCGAAGGTCTACTGAACGAAGCGTTCATCGCCGAGCGTTGCGAGGCCCGCGCGTTCGGGCAGTGGCGCGATTTCGTCGCGCTGCCGGAGAACGCGCCCGAAGCCACCGAGGCATTCACGGGCGTGCCGGCGCAGCTAATGCGCGAAGCCGCGCGCATCTATGCGACGGGCGGCAATGCCGCGATCTATTACGGCCTCGGCGTCACCGAACACGCGCAAGGTTCGACGATGGTCATGGGCATCGCCAACCTCGCGATGGCGACCGGCAACATCGGCCGCGAAGGCGTGGGCGTGAATCCGCTGCGCGGCCAGAACAACGTGCAGGGTTCATGCGACATGGGCTCGTTCCCGCACGAACTGCCGGGCTACCGCCATATCAGCGACACGGTCACGCGCACGCTGTTCGAAGACGCCTGGAACGTCACGCTGCAGCCGGAACCCGGCCTGCGCATTCCGAACATGTTCGACGCCGCGGTGCATGGCACCTTCAAGGGCCTCTACTGCCAGGGCGAAGACATCGTGCAGTCGGACCCGAACACGCATCATGTGTCGGCGGCGCTGTCGTCGATGGAATGCATCGTCGTACAGGACATCTTCCTCAACGAGACCGCCAAGTACGCGCACGTGCTGCTGCCCGGCTCGTCGTTCCTCGAAAAGGACGGCACCTTCACCAACGCGGAGCGCCGCATTTCGCGCGTGCGCAAGGTGATGCCGCCGCTCGCGGGTTACGCCGACTGGGAAGCCACGATCCTGCTCTCGCGCGCGCTCGGCTATGAAATGGACTACACGCACCCGTCGCAGATCATGGACGAGATCGCGCGTCTCACGCCGACTTTCCACGGGGTGTCGTATCAGAAGCTCGACGAGCTCGGCAGCATCCAGTGGCCGTGCAACGAGAACGCGCCGGACGGCACGCCGACCATGCACGTCGATGCCTTCGTGCGCGGCAAGGGCCGCTTCGTGATCACGAAGTTCATCGCGTCGCCGGAAAAAGTCACGCGCAAGTTTCCGCTGCTGCTCACGACCGGCCGCATCCTGTCGCAGTACAACGTGGGCGCGCAAACGCGCCGCACCGAGAACTCGCGCTGGCACGACGAGGACCGGCTCGAAATCCATCCACAGGACGCCGAAGATCGCGGCATCAAAAACGCCGACTGGGTCGGCATCGAATCGCGCGCGGGGCAGACCGTGTTGCGCGCGAAGGTGACCGAGCGCATGCAACCGGGCGTGGTCTACACGACGTTCCACTTCCCCGAATCGGGCGCGAACGTGATCACCACCGATAGCTCGGACTGGGCGACCAACTGTCCGGAATACAAGGTGACCGCGGTGCAGGTGACGCCGGTCGAACAGCCGTCGCAATGGCAGCAGGACTACTCGCGCTTTAACAGCGAGCAGCTCGATCTGCTCAGACAGCGCGAGCTGGCCAATACGACATCGGGTAAGTGAGGCGAGCGATGGACACTCAGAACCTGATCGACATGGCGAACCGGATCGGCGACTTCTTCGAGTCGATGCCGGATCACGAGGAAGCGCTCAGCGGGGTTGCCGATCATATTCGCCGCTTCTGGGAGCCGCGCATGCGGCGCGCGCTGCTGGCGGCGCTCGACGAGGCACCGGATGCGAACGGCATGGTGTTGTCGGGCTTCGTCAGGGAGGCGCTCGTCAGGCATCGTGAAGAGCTGACGCCCGCGGCGGCTTCGACCGTTTAGGCGGTTCAGACGGTGGCCGCTGCTCGATGGATCGGGCAGCGGCTAGCCTTTCGCTTCAGGCAGCGGCGAATTCACGAATCGGTCTCTGCTCTCTCACCATTCACGCACAGCGGGTCGCGCGGCGCTTCCCCTCTTCTTCCTGGCAAGACAGTGGAAAACCAGCAACGCCTCAGCTCACAGCGCCGCCTGCTGCGGTATCTCGCCTCCTACCGCAAACCACGCTTCGCAATGCCGCAGCAGGCCGTGCAAATCTGAGCCGGTGCGTCCGCGCGCACCGATATAACCATCCGGCCTCACCAGATAGAACGACGGCCGCGTGCGTCCATACGATTCGGACAACGCCGGCCCGCCGTCGCCGGTCGTATCGGTGATGCGCCAGATCCGCACCGCGCCCGGCAGCAGGCGCTCGACTTCGGCAGCGAGCCGCTCCAGTTCCGGGTCCGGCGGCGGCGCATGCTTGGCGGCCGGGTCGAGCGGCGTCTCGTCGACGGGCAGCGGCGGCACCAGCAGGAACAGCGAGAAGAACGCCGGGTCGTGCAGATCGAAAATGCAGCCGACACCCGGCGCGCGGCCAAGCGGCCCATCGACCACATGCACGAGCGCATCGGGCGCGCGTTCGCCGGCGCGCGGACCGCCGTCGAGCACCCGTTCGAGCGTGAGCGGACTGCGCCGGTACTGGATCGACAACTCGCTGATGGTCAGGCGCGCGGCATCGCGCAGCGGACCGAGCGCGGCGAGCACCGGCATCGCACGTTCGCGCAGCAGCTTGAGCGGCCCGTGATCGGCCTCGGCCATCTGCGTGATGAAGCCGGTCTGCCGCAGCACGTCGCGCTCGATCGGATGCCGTTCGAGGTGGTAGGTATCGAGCAGCCGGTCCGGCGCCGCGCCTTTCAGCACGCGCGCGAGCTTCCAGCCGAGATTGAACGCTTCCTGGATGCCGGTGTTCATGCCTTGCGCGCCGGCCGGGCTGTGTACATGCGCGGCGTCGCCGGCGAGGAAGATGCGGCCGACGCGCAGCCGCTCCACCATCCGGTTGTTCAGATGGAAATACGAGGACCACGCGAGATCCGACACGTCGACGCGTTCACGCACGCGCCGCGCGATCAGCGCCTTGCATTGTTCGAGCGACGGCGCAGGCACGCGGTCGAGCGGCGGCTCGCCGAGTACCGCGGCTGTGGGAGGCGAGGCGACCGCGGCCGGTTCGATCGCATGATCCGCGATCAGCCGATGCCGGCCATGTCCCATCGGAAACAGCGCGACGAGGCCTTCGCCCGACGCAAAGATGTGAAACTCGTCATCGGGCCACGCGGTTTCGGCGTGCAGATCGGCGAGCAGGAAGGTCTGCTCGAAGGTCTTGCCCTCGAAGCTCAGACCCAGCCGATGACGGATCGCGCTGTGCGCACCGTCGGCGGCGATCACGTATGACGGGCGCATCGTTTCGGTGTGGCCGTCGGCACGACGCAGCGTCGCCTGCAGGCCTGCGGAGCCCTGCGAGAACATCGTCAGTTCGACGCCCCGCTCGATCGTCACGCCCAAGGTGGCGAGATGTTCAGTGAGCAGGCGCTCGGTCACGGACTGGTCGAGAAACAGCAGATACGGATAGCGCGTGTGCAGCGGATCGAAATCGAGTTGCGCGAGGCGCATGCCGTTCGAAAAGAGATTGGCGATGCGCGCGCGATGACCGAGTTCCAGAAACGGTTCGACCAGCCGATGCTGTTCGAGCAGTTCGAGCGTGCGCGCCTGAATGCCGATGGCCCGCGAATACGGGTTCGGCTGCATCGCTTTGTCGATCAGACGCACGGGAATATGGGCACGCGCGAGACTCATCGCTGCGGCAAGTCCGGTGGGACCCGCCCCGACGATCAGCACCGGCGACGCGTCGTAGGCTGCAGCGTCCATGCGGCACTCCGGAGACAACAATGCGCTCTAGTGTACGCCGCCGATAATGAGGGTGGCAGTGCGCCGCGTCATTCGGCAGACCGTGGGAAAGCACACGGCGTTCTGTCGATGACGTTCCCGGAGCGGCTTATTGCACGGTCGCTCTGCATGACGTGCGTCCAGCCGCATCACCTCAGTTGCGCACTATCTGAATCAATGCGCATGCGGCGCGTGGTCCAGCGCGCAACGATGCTCGGTGGTGCCGAGGTCGAGCTGCAGCGTCGCATGCTGCATCGAAAAACGCTCGCGCAACGCGCCGACGATGCGGTCGAGCGACTCGTCGCCAGGATGGCCCGCCGGCATCACCAGATGCACGCTGAGCGCGTTGCCGGTGGTCGACAGCGCCCACACGTGCAGGTCGTGCACGTCGACCACGCCGGGTTGCGCGGCCAGATATTCGCGGATGCGTTGCAGATCGATGCCGGGCGGCACGGCGTCGAGCGCGAGGCGCAGCGAATCGCGCAACAGCCCCCACGTGCCCGCCACGACGACCGCGACCACGACGAGGCTCATCAGCGGATCGAGCCAGAGCCAACGGGTATAGAGAATCACGAGGCCGCTCACCGCGACCGCCGCCGAAATGCCGGCATCGGCCGCCATGTGCAGGAAGGCGCCGCGAATGTTGAGGTCTTCCTTCTTGCCGCGCATGAACAGCCACGCGGACATGCCGTTCACCACCACGCCCACGGTCGCGACGACGAACACCGCGAGCCCGGCCACCGGCGCCGGGTTCATCAGACGCCCGATCGCCTCGGCGACGATCACGCCGCACGCGAACAACAGCAACCCCGCGTTGACGAGCGCGGCGAGGATCGACGAACTGCCGTAGCCGAACGTATAGCGCGCCGACGGACGGCGCGTGGCGAGCCAGGCTGCGCCCCATGCGAGCAGCAGGCCGAGGACATCGGAGAGATTGTGGCCCGCGTCGGCGAGCAGCGCGGTGGAATGCGCGAGCACGCCGTAGATCGCCTGAACGACGACGATCGCGATGTTCAGCGCGACGGCGATGGCGAAAGCGCGGCCATGGCCTGCGGCGGGAATGTGGTGGTGATGGTGGTGGCCGGCGTGGGCGTGGTCGTGGGTGTTGCTGGGCTGGCTGGGGTCGCGGTGATCGTGGTCGGCGTGGGCGTGGGCGTTGTGGTTGTGGTCGTGACCGCCATGGTCGTGTCCACTGTGCTCGTGACCGCCATGGGCGCTGCGGCTATCGCCGTGACCACGTCCATCCTGACCGCTGGGCGGATTGCCGCTTCGGACATCCCCGAGCCCTTCATCCCCGCGACCCACTGCATCCTTCTTCTTCATCACGCATCCAGAGAATAGTAGCCAGGCAGGCGAAGCGACCCGGCCAACGGCACACCCATCGCGAGCGGCCCGCTCCGCGCCGCCGGCGGCGCAGCCACAAACCCGGCATGAAAGCCGTGCAGGAACCCGGTCGAAAATTCCGCCGCGAATGTCTCGAATCGATGCTCGCAGCAAAACCATGCACAGGTATCCTGATGCTATAGAGAGGAAGCAAACCGGTCAAACCGGAGCGCGGTCCAGCGAGTGTGGGAAAATGCGGCCTCTGCCTCACCCGAATGCCATCCCCCGTCATGCAACCAGTATTTGACCGCGCTTTCGCGGCGCATCGTGACGGTCGCCTCGACGACGCCGAACGCGGCTACCGCGCGACGCTCGACGGCAATCCCACGCACGTCGACGCGCTGCACCTGCTGGGCGTGCTGCGCCATCAGCAAGGCCAGCACGCCGAAGCCGCCGCACTCGTGCGGCGCGCGGTGAACCTGCGTCCGGAAGACGCCGCGCTGCAACTGAATCTCGGCAACGCGCTAAAGGCGCTCGGCCAGATCGACGACGCGATCGAACAGTTCCGCAACGCGTTGACGCTCGCGCCCTCCTTTCCGATGGCGCACTACAACCTCGGCAACGCGTACGCGTCGCTGGGTCGTCACGAAGACGCCGCCGATGCGTTCGAACGGTCGCTGCGCCTGCAACCCGATGACGCGTCGTCGCACAACAATCTCGGCAACGCGCTGCACGCGCTCGGGCGCCACCCGGAAGCGATCGCGTCGTTCCGGCGCGCGCTCGAACTGCGCCCCGGCCATGCCGGCGCGCTGAACAACATGGGCATGGCGCTGAACGCGCTGGGCCGCGCGGACGAGGCGATCCCCTGCTTCCAGGCGGCGCTCGCCGCCGAGCCGCGCTTCGTCGCCGCACACTTCAACCTCGCCAATACGTTCGACGCCACCGGCCGCCATGCCGAAGCGGTCGCGTCGTTCGAGGCCGCGCTGAGCTTCCAGCCGAACCTGCCGCCCGCCATCTACGGGATGGGCAACGCGCTCGCGGCACTGGGACACCACGCGCAGGCGCTGCCGTATCTGGAACGCTCCGTCGGCCTCGATCCGCAATTCGCGCTCGCCTGGCTCAGTCTCGGCACCGCGCATCAGGCGCTCGGCGCGCCCGCGCGAGCCGTGCGCGCCTTCGATCAGGCGCTGCGCCTGCGCCCCGACCTCGCCTCCGCGCACATGAACCGCGCGCTCGCGTGGCTCACCCTGCGCGACTTTGCACGCGGACTGCCGGAATACGAATGGCGGCTGCAGACTGTCGCGCAGCCGGTCATCCAGACGCTGCCGCGCTGGCACGGCGAGCCGATCGCACAACGCACGCTGCTGATCCACGCCGAGCAGGGTTTCGGCGATACGCTGCAGTTCGTGCGCTTCGTCCCGCTCGCCGCGCAGCGCGCGGCGAGCGTGGTGCTCGAAGTGCAGCCGCAATTGTTGCCCCTGCTCGCGCCCGCCGCCCACGCCTGGCGCGTGACGCTGATCGCCCAGGGCGCGCCGCGCCCCGCCGCCGATCTGCAATGCCCGCTGCTGAGCCTGCCGCTCGCGCTCGGCACGAGCTTCGACACCATCCCTGCCCGCACGCCTTATCTCAACGTGCCGCCCGCATATGGCCGCAAATGGCGCGGCTCGCTCGGCGGCCAGGCCAAACGCAAGATCGGCCTCGCGTGGTCGGGACGCATCCAGCAGAACGAAACGCGTTCGATGCCGCTCGCCGCGCTCGAACCGCTGTTCGCGCTCGACGGCATCGACTGGATCGTGCTGCAACCCGACCTGAGCGCCCCCGAACGCGCGACGCTCGACGCGCATCCGCGCGCTGCATCGATCCATCGGTTCGACGCGCGGATCGGCGACTTCGCGGACACCGCCGCGATCATCGAACGGCTCGACGCGGTGGTGTCGATCGACACGTCCATCGCTCACCTCGCCGGCGCATTGCGCAAGCCGCTCTGGCTGATGCTGCCGTTCGCGGCGGACTGGCGCTGGTTCGAGGGCGACGCGCGCAGCCCGTGGTATCCGGGCGCGACGCTCGTGCGTCAGCCGCGGCCCGGCGTGTGGGACGAAGTCGTCGACGGGGTGGCGAGCGAGTTGCGCACAAGCTAGTTGCGCGGCGTGGCGTTGGAAGCAGGCCGCTTGGGGACGCCGGGCACGCCGGCGCGATGCAAAGCGCGGCACCGCAAGCCACCGACAGCAGGCAACCCGCACGACAGCACTGCATGGCAGGCTCGCGTCACGTTCGACAATAAAAAAACCCCGCGTCCGTGAGAACGCGGGGTTTTTCTTTAACCCGTGCAGCCGCAGCGCGGTCGCGAAAGCTCAAGCCGCCCGATACTGATTGCGCGACTCCGGCGTCCGATACAGAAACAGCGTCGCGATCAAGCCGCAAATCGCCGCCACGCCGAGGACCAGACCCGGCGCCGCCTTGTTGCTCGTAACGTGAATCAGCAGCGTCGCGATCGCCGGCGTGAAACCGCCGACCGTCGTCGCGAGGCTGTAAGCGAGCGAGAAGCCCGCAGTGCGAACTTCGACCGGCATCACCTCGGTCAGCGCCACCACCATCGCGCCGTTATAGCTGCCGTACAGGAACGACAGCCACAACTGGACCGCCAGCAGGCGCGCGAACGACGGCTCGGCGACCAGCCATTGCAGCGCCGGATACGCGGTGGCGATCGTCAGGATCGTGAACGCGAGCAGCACCGGACGGCGGCCGATGCGATCCGACAGCGCGCCCGCGACCGGCAGCCAGACCAGGTTCGACAGACCCACGCAGACGGTGACGACGAGCGTGTCGATGGCGGACAGCTTCAGCACTTCCTTGCCGAAGGTCGGCGTGTAGGCGGTGATCATGTAGAACGACACCGTGGTCATGATGACCATCCCCATGCCGCCCAGCACGACGCCCCAGTTGGTAGCCATCGACTTCATGATCTCGCTCATGCTCGGACGATGCTTGCGCGCCTTGAACTCCTCGGTTTCCTTCAGCGAACGGCGGATGATGAACAGGAACGGCACGATCAGGCAGCCGATCAGGAACGGCACGCGCCAGCCCCAAGCGGTCATCTGGTCGGCCGGCAGCAGCTTGTTCAGCGTCACGCCGATCAGCGCGGCGAACACCACGGCAACCTGCTGGCTGCCCGACTGCCACGAGCAATAGAAGCCCTTGTTGCCTTTCGTCGCGATCTCCGACAGATACACGGACACGCCACCCAGTTCGACCCCGGCGGAGAAGCCTTGCAATAGCCGGCCGAGCAGCACGAGCACCGGTGCGACGAGGCCGATGGTCGCGTAGCCCGGGATCGCCGCGACCGTGAGCGTGCCGAGCGCCATCAGGCCGAGCGTGAGGATCAGCCCTTTGCGGCGGCCGTGATGGTCGATGTAGGCGCCCAGCACGATCGCGCCGATCGGCCGCATCAGGAAGCCCGCGCCGAACACCGACAGCGACAGCATCAGCGACGCAAATTCGTTGCCGCTGGGAAAGTAGGTCTTGGCGATCGCCGAGGCGTAGTAGCCATAGACCATGAAGTCGTACATCTCAAGAAAGTTGCCGCTGACGACGCGGAACACTGTCTTGACCTTGGATTCTTCCTGAACGGAAAGGGTGGGAGAGGCTGTGGACATGAAATTCTCTGATAGGCCCGCCGCCGTGACGCGATGACGGCGGGCAATTGAAACGATCCGCTGCATGAGTGCAAACGGAGGCCGCAGGCAAACGGTAAGGAAAGGCCGCGCCGGAGGGCGCAGCATTATCCTGGCGAGCGTAGTGACGCGGAATCAGGGCAAACCTTGAGACTCATGCGGAAAGCCGCGCCAGGTAATGTTACCGTTGATGGCGCTGTTGCGAAATGCATACAGTTTGCTTACGGACGACGCGAGCATTCATCGCGGTAAACTGTTCTGCCCCGGCACTTGCGTTGATCATCAGCTGATGCGAACCCTCCCCGCCCTTTCGTTGCGCCCCGCCACCGTCGACGACGCCGCGTTGATCGCGTCGATTCACAGCGCCAGTTGGCAAGCCACGTACCGTGGCCTGCTGCCCGATGCGTTCCTCGATGGCGAAGTCACGCACGAGCGCGCCGCGTATTGGGAAGCACGGCTCGGCGCGCCGGGCGGCGAGCGCCGCATCGTGCTGATTGCCGAACTGGCGGGCGCGCCGATCGGCTTCGTCTGCGCCGAACGGCAACCGGAATCCACGTGGGGCGTGCTGCTCGACAACCTGCATGCGCTGCCGGGCTATCAGGGCATCGGTGTCGGCAAGCTGCTGATGCGCGCGGCCGAAGACTGGGCGCGCGCACAAGGCGAGGCGCAGTTGTATCTGTACGTGCTCGAAGGCAATATGCCGGCGATCGGATTCTATGAGCGGCAGGGCTGGCAGTTCGTCGGCGCGGAGCCGGATCATATGGGCGGCGTGGATATCACCGCGCTGCGCTACGTGTACCGGCTGAATCGATAAGGCGGCGAGCGCGGCGAGAGGTCGCCGTGGTCGGACCGGTCGAATCCGGGGCGAGTGTCCTCATTTTTCGGAGCGGTCTGATTTCCGGTATGACAGCGGTCCGTCATCATCGCGAGTAGTCGAGGCTTCACTGGTGGGCGTGCATGCACCTGTCATGTGTTCCTGGCGAATACGCTTGCCGATGTTCGCGTCGATGTGCGGTATGCATGCAAGGTGATCTATCTGCATCACCGCAAGCCTGCGTCCCAATCGATCCCCGCAGCCGCCCACGGCGGCCCCATACGAGGCGCCGGAACAGACCGATGTCCACTATTCAGTTCACCCTGATCGAAGGCGCGATCGCAATGCCCCGCCTGCGTCCGCTCGATCGTCTGCCGACGCCCTTCGGCCGTGACTGGACGCTTCTTCCGCCCGGCCAAAGCTGGCGCACCGACATCAAGGCGCTCTATGCAGCGGTGCTGCGCACCTTCTGCATGAGCGACAAGGCCATCTTGTCGTTTTGCAGATGGGTGCCGTTGAATGCACGGCGTGCTGCTGCCGCAGTTGCTTCGGCAGCAACAGCGACGCGTGCGACGACGGTGTTTCACCCTGCGCGAGAAGAAACTCCGCATGGGGGCGCTGAGGCCGGTGCGCTGCCGATGGCCGAGGCACCTGTGCTCGTGTCCAGGTCGCGCGATGTTCCGCCACATTGGAAAGCGTTTGCAGGTGGCGCATGCGCACTCAGCGGCGCCGCGATACTCGCATGGATTGCGTTCGATCATTCGGCGCATCGCCAGACGATCGCCGTAGAGAAAACCGTGGTCACGGCCAACGCCAACGGCGATGTGCCGCCGGCGCAGCGTCGCGTGCCCGAGGTGGTTATTGGGCGGGAAGCCGTTGGCGGTGGCGCAGTTAAAGCGCGGGCTTCAAGCGCGGCATCGGTACGTGCGGAGCGTGCATCTTCATCTGCCCGCTCCACTTATGCGCCCGTGTCCAGCGCGACTCAAGCGGCGCCGCCGCGTGTCGCCAGTAGCGATACTGGCTCACGCCGCCACACGCTTCGCACAACGGCCAGCAGCCGGCGAGAAAAAACACGCGATCATCTCGCGCGCAGCACAACAGCGAATCCGCTATCGCGCGCTGCCTCCATGGCCGACGGTATGCCGCACATCACCGTCCCGCCGATCGCGCGACGAACGTCGCCTGCACCGTCCACTGCGGGAAAGTACTCGCCTCCCGCGCCGGCGCGACTCGGCATCGACGAATACGCCGACGTGACGATGTCCGCCGCTACGCGCCTGCGCGATATCGCACCGCCGCCCCGCCCTGCTGCGTCCAACCATTCGCCGCTCGGCAATGGGACGGAATGGATGAACCATATTTCGCAGCGTCGCGTGACCGAGGTCCCAGATCAATTCGGGAAGTGAAGCGCAAACGTGCCGCTATCACCGCCTGCGGAATGTGGGCGGCAAAAGAAAACCCGGCTGTTCATTCCTAGCCGGGCTTGTCTCCAAACACAACGCCGTTATTTGACCATTACTTGCGGTTCGGCAACCCGCTTTGCGGCAGCAGTCCACTCTGCATTGGCAGACCGAATTCCGTCTGTTGCTGCAGTTGCATCACTTCGTTCTGCACAGCACGCAATTGCGCCTGCGCACGTTCTTTTTCTGCGCGCAACGTGACCGCCTCGCCCTGCGTTTGCCGCTGGTAGTCATCGACCTTGGCCTGCTGCGTATGTGCGACGGCCAGATCGGCCTGCAGGCGTTTGGCGCGATCCTGCGACATCGCGATGATCTCCGCGATGTACGCCTTTTGCGCCTGTAGCTGCACGCGGCGAATTTCGACATCTGCGAGTTGCGCCGTCTGCTGCGCAAAATCCGCGTAGATCACTTCCGAGCGATCGACGTTCCCGGACTTGATCACGCGCCAGAAATGTTTGTTCTGAAATAACGCGACGTAGTACGTCATTTCTTGCGGGTAGAAGAACAGACTTGCGCCGTAACTGCCGTTGTATGTGGTGCGCAGTTCGCTCAGCTTCGCGTCGTGAATCATTTGCATCAATTCGGCGACATTGCCTTGCGCGTCGCTCGATGAGTTCTCTGCGTCCGATGCATCCGATGCGGACAATGTGTCCGCCCGCACATCGGCGAGAGCGGCCCCGTTGGGTTGCGGCGTCAACGCTCTGATTGCCGGCCGCATACCGCCAATCTGCGCGGCCTCTTCGCCCTGCGTCGCAAGCGCCAAACCGGCATGCGGCAGCAGTGCGTATGAAACCGCGAGCAGCACGGCACGCCGTATTATTAAGTGATACTTCATACCTGCTTGCTCCATCCAGATCCCAAGACAGCCGCAGATTATCGCGCGGATTTGCCGTGAAGCGAAGCACTCAAATGCCGCCTGACACGACTTCAAATTGAGATACATCGACGGCGAACGAATCCGGATAAAGCAAAGCGCACAATCAGGAAATAAACGTTTCGGGATAGACCAAACCATAGCAAACCACCTCGCGCACGAGCTTCCCATCTTGTTATTGGATTTGGATTTGTACTAATCCAACAGCGAGCGGGTTTTAATATTGCGATAGACGGCGGGATCTTTATCTCAAAATTTATCTACGATCGGATTCCTTATTTTCTTGATAAAGAGAGGCTGACGAACTCGACCACGGAGTGCTGGCATCGGTCACGCGAGCTCGCGCAACACCAGCCGTCAAGAAAGTGCAGAGGAAACTGCAAGATGGAAACAGAGGGAAATAGCGCGGGCCGAATGCCGCGCGAAGCGCGCCGCCGCATCACGCGACGGCGCGTCAAACAATTTAGCTTCGGGAAACAGCATTCAACCGCAACCCGCTCCCCTCCCAGTCACACACCAGAACGCGTGCCTGAGAAACACAAAAAGCCTCAAAACCGCGTTTCCCGCGCCACCCGCAAAAACGTATCGAGCAGCGGCGTGCAATCGAGCAACTCCGGGCCGCCCGCGCGATGAAACTCCGGATGCCACTGCACGCCCATCACGAACGGCGCACGCCGGTAGCGCACGGCTTCGATGATGCCGTCCGTCGCCGACACCGCCTCGATATTCAGATCGCGCCCGAGCGTTTTCACCGCCTGATGGTGAATCGAGTTGACGATCGCATCGCGCCGGCCAGGGAACATGTTGACCAGCGTCGAACCGTCCGGAAAATGAATCCCGTGCCGATGCTGATCGTAGTTCTCGTTGACGTGCGCCGCCGCGGTCGGGACATCGGTCGCAATGTCCTGATACAAGGTGCCGCCGAACGCCACGTTGATCAGTTGACAGCCGCGGCACACGCCCAGCACCGGCTTGCCCGACTCGACGAACTCGTGCAGCAACTCCAGCTCATACATGTCGCGCACGCGGTCGCCGGGCCACTCGTGGCTGGTCGCCTCTTCCGCGTACGTCTGCGGAGAAACGTCGGCGCCGCCTTGCAACAGCAAGCCGTCGAGATGCTTCGCGTAGTCACGCAACCGGATATTGCTCGGATGCAGCATGCCCTGATGACCGACGGTCGGAATCATGAACACGAGGACGTCACGCGACATCACCCAGTGCGCGATCGATTCCTCCAGGTATTGCAGCGTCTTGCCGCGCAGCCCCTTCGCGCCCGGCTCCGGATGGAAGATGCGTGCCGACACGCCGATGCGCAGCGTGCGCTGTGTGATCCGCTGTCCCGCGCGATCGAACAGCTGACGCGCGCGCGCCGCGATGATGCGGCCGAACACGGTCCACGCCGAATCGTTCTGCTTCAGATAGCGCGGCGGCGACGGCGGCAACGCATTGGGCGGCGGCGCATGGGTCGCGCTGAAATCGGGTGCCGCGCCGAAGCCCGGCGGCGGCGCGCCGGCCGGGCGCGAGGTGGAAGTCTCGGCTGATTCGGCGGCGTTGTCGTCGGTCGAGGCCGGCGTGGTCAACCCGCCGGCTAGCGGCTCGCCGCTCGCGAAGGTCGGCGCGCTCCTGGTGCTTGTCGCGCCCGCTGCGCTCTTCGTGCCTTTCATGATGCCGGGATGTGCAGCGGGTGCGCCCGCATGGCGCGCCTCGCGCTCATGCACTTCGGCTTCCTGCTTCGCCGTCGATGCAGCGGCCGAACTGCGCGCCTCGGCCGCGTCGCGCTGGCGGGCCGTTTGGGGATCGGTGGGCGTCACGGTCGAGGCGCTCTCGGGGTCGTCTGTGGACGAGCGCGCGGCCGCCTCTTCGGCAGCCGGCGTCACGTCCTTCATCGGCGACTGGATCGCGTCTTCATGCGAGGGAGGTAGCGAAGCCGCCGGTTCGGGCGGAGTGGTGCCGGGTTTCGACACGCCGGGCGTTGCTGCCGGCGACACCGGCGTTGGCGACGCCGAAGGCGACGATGGGCTGCCGGGCGTGCCGGCGTTGTCAGGTTTATTTTCGCTCA
Organism: Paraburkholderia sp. SG-MS1; assembly: GCF_012275575.1. Classification (GTDB taxonomy): domain Bacteria; phylum Pseudomonadota; class Gammaproteobacteria; order Burkholderiales; family Burkholderiaceae; genus Paraburkholderia. The sequence goes on from NZ_NPIH01000109.1 coordinate 56,632, forward strand.
TGACAGTCAGACAGGCGCCTTCCACGCGAACGAATGAATATGCCCTGATTATCCGCCAGCCCAGCACGCCCCGCAAACGCACACACAATTGCTCACATTGTTGCGAGGGCTGCGGCGGAACTCGCGGCTGGTGTAGCCGCAGAGCGCGCAGTGCCCATCCCGATCACTCATGATCCGGCTGTTCCTCGAAAGTCTCGCGCAAGGCGATCTGCATCGACGCGTGGATCTTCACGCACCAGCGCCACACGAGCGCGAGCAGCACCGCCGCGCAGACCAGTACCACGGCGAGCAGGCCGGTCGGCGGCAGGATGCTGCCCGAGAGCGCCGCGACGAGCAGAAACACGCCGACCATCGACACCACCGGCACCAGGTCGGAGATCGCGTAGCGGAGCGCGCTCGTGAAGCGCCCGGCTGTCGCCGGCTGCACGCTGACTTCGGCGAGCAGCAGCGCGAGCGACTTGGTCTTGCGATAAACCGCCACGAGGAACGGCAGCGACACGACCAGCGCGACGCTCCACTGCACCACACGCTGCATCGGCTCCGAACTCAGCCAGTGCGCGAGCAGCATGCCGGTATAAGGCGCGCTGTACGACACGGTCAGAAAAATCGCGGCGACCAGCGCGAGGTTGACCGCGATCTGCACGATGATCCTGCGCGTCATGCTGAAGAGCGTCGGCTCGCCGCTCTGCGTGCTCAGGCTGCGCAGCCACTGGCCATAGAGGCTGAACGCGTTGGCGAGCGTGGCCGGCATCGCCTGGCCGAGGCGCCGGGTCAGCGGATCGGCGCCTCGGATCAGATACGGCGTGAAGAGCGTAGTCAGCGCCGACACCGCCACCGCGATCGGATAGAGAAACGCGCTCGTCACGTTCAGCGTCAAGCCGAGCGACGCGATGATGAACGAGAACTCGCCGATCTGCGACACGGTCATGCCCACGCGCATCGAGGTGCGCGCGTCCTGCCCCGAGAGGAAAGTGCCCAGCCCGCACGACACGATCTTGCCGACGATCACCGCGACCGTGATCACCGCGATCGGCCACGCGTAGTCGAGCAGCACGGCGGGGTTCAGCATCAGGCCGATCGTCACGAAGAAGATCGCGGAAAAGGCGTCGCGCAACGGCGCGATCAGATGCTCGATCCGATGCAGATGGCGCGACTCGGCCATGATTGCGCCGATCAGGAACGCGCCGAGCGCAATGCTGTAGTCGAGCTTCACCACCAACAGGCAGAAACCGAAGCAGAAGCCGAGCACGGACACCAGCAGCATCTCGTCGCTGCGCGTGCGCGCCACGTAGTTCAACGCACGCGGCACCACCAGCACGCCCACCAGCAGCGACACGGTCATGAACAGCAGCAGCTTGCCGAGCGTGACCATCGCGAGGCCGGCGCTCAACTGGCCGGTCTGCGCGATGCCGGTCAACAGCACGAGCATCGCGATGCCGAGAATGTCCTCGACGATCAGAATGCCGAACACCAGTTGCGCGAAACGTTCGCGTTTCAGGCCCAGTTCGGACAGCGCCTTGACGATGATGGTGGTCGACGAAATCGCGAGGATCGCGCCGAGGAACAGTGAATCCATCGGACTCCAGCCGAACGCACTACCGATCTCGTAGCCGATCCACAGCATCAGCACGATCTCGGAGAGGGCCGCGACGATCGCGGTCGCGCCCACCTGGAAGAGCTTGCGCAGGCTGAATTCGAGGCCCAGCGAAAACATCAGGAACACGACGCCGAGTTCGCCCAGCGTCTGGATGGTCTGCTCGTCGTGGATCAACTGGAACGGCGGCGTGTACGGCCCGATGATCAAGCCCGCGGCGATATAACCGAGCACCACAGGCTGCTTCAGGCGATGGAACAGCACGGTGACGACGCCGGCGAGCGCCATCACGACCGCCAAATCCTGAATGAAGCCAATCCCCTGGTGCATGAATGCGTCCCTTACAAAAAGTAATTTCAAGGAGGCAGTGTACCAGCCGCATCTCGCCGTCCCATCTCGCAAAAAGGCCGGACAGCTTGGGATTCGCCCGCCATACCGCCCATTGCTCGCATGGTCCGCTGGAATATTTTTGACACACTGGACTCATGTGAAATATCACAATAATATCTACCGAATATTTGTCTTGGAGCCCAATGATGCAGCCGTTGTCTTTCCATGTTGTCGACCGCGCCGGCCAGAGCCGTGCGGAGCAGGTTGAAGTGAGCCGTCTGACCATCGCCGGGTGGGCCGGGCGCGATCAGACGGCCATCGAGCATCACATTGCCGAGCTCGCCGAACTCGGCGTGAAGCGGCCGTCCACCACGCCGTGCTTCTACCGGCTCGGCGCAGAACTGCTGACGCAGGCCGAGCAGATCGACGTGGTCGGCGTGAAGTCGAGCGGCGAAGCCGAGTGCGTGCTGCTGCAATCGCCAGCGGGCGTGCTCGTGACGATCGGCTCCGATCACACTGACCGCGAGGTCGAGGCGTACGGCGTGACCGTCTCCAAACAGGTCTGCCCGAAACCGCTCGCGCGCGACGCATGGCGTTTTGACGACGTCGCCGGCCACTGGGACCAGCTGGAAGTGCGCGCGTACGCCGTCGCGAACGGCGAGCGGCGCATCTATCAGCAGGGCAGCGTCGCATCGCTGCTGCCGGCCGCCGAGCTGCTCGCTCGCGCGCCGCTCACCGCTGGCGCGGCGATGTTCTGCGGCACGCTCGCAGTGCAAGGCGGTATCGTCGGGATGGCCGATGGCGATGCGCTCGAACTCGAACTGCACGACCCCATCCTGAACCGCACGCTGCGCCACGCCTATCGCGTGCGCGCGCTACCTATCGTCGAATGAGGCACGCATGAGCTCCCCATCGCCCGCCGTCAATGCCGACGCGTCGTCCGACGCGCTGCTCGAAGCCACCGCGCTGCGCAAGATCACCTGGCGCATCATGCCGTTCCTGTTTCTCGTCTATGTGCTGTCGTATCTGGATCGCGTCAACATCGGTTACGCGAAGCTGCAGTTCACAGGCGACCTCGGGTTGTCGAACGCGGCGTACGGACTCGGCGCGGGGATCTTTTTCTTTGGCTACTTCGTGTTCGAAGTGCCGAGCAACCTGCTGCTGAAGAAGTTCGGCGCGCGCGCCACGATCGCCCGCATCACGATGCTGTGGGGCCTGCTGTCGTGCCTGATGATGTTCGTGCGCAGCGAAACGATGTTCTATGTGCTGCGCTTTTTCCTCGGCGTGGCCGAAGCCGGGCTGGTGCCGGGCGTGGTGCTGTATCTGACCTTCTGGTTCCCGGCCGACCGGCGCGCACGGATGGTCGCCGTGTTCATGGCGGCAATTCCAGTGGCGGGCATCATCGGCGCGCCTTTGTCGGGCTTTCTGATGTCGGCGCTGCATGACGCGCACGGCTTGCGCGGCTGGCAGTGGATGTTCCTGATCGAAGGCATTCCGTCGATTCTCGCGGGCTTCTGGGCGCTCGCCGTCCTGCGCAACACGCCTACCGAAGCCGTGTGGCTCAGCGCCGACGAAAAGCGCGTGATCACGAGCCGCCTCGCGCGGGAAAACAGCGCGGCGACGGCGGCCGGCGCCGAGCACAGTCTCGCGCTCGCGTTGCGCTCGGGCCGTTTCTGGCTGCTCACGCTCATCTACTTCTGCCTCGTCACCGGCAACGCGGGCTTCTCGTTCTGGCTGCCGCAGATCGTCAAGGATCTCGGCGTGACCAACCTCGTCACCAACGGCTTCGTCACCGCGATTCCGTATCTGGCCGCAGGCATCGGCATGATCCTGATCGGCCGTTCGTCGGACATCACCGGCGAGAGGCGCTGGCACTACGCGATATGCTGCTTCATCGGCGCGGCGGGGCTGCTTGGCAGCGCATCGGTGACCAACTCGATTCCGCTCGCCGTCACCGGCCTGTCGATCGCGTATATCGGCATCCTGGCGGGCTTCGGCATCTTCTGGTCGATGTCGACGACTTTCCTGCAAGGCACGGCGGCCGTCGCGGGAATCGCGGTGATCAACTCGATCGCGAACCTTGCGGGCTATGTGAGCCCGTACGTGCTCGGCATCGTCAAGGACGCGACGCATAGCGTGACGTTCGGGCTGGTGCTGATCGCGGGGGCGCTGAGCGTCGGCGGCCTGGTCACGTTGATGATGCCGCGCGTGAAGGTGCAGCATGCCGCGCAGGTTGCGACGGGGCGTGCGTGAACCCGGGCATGAAGCGCGCCAGAATCGAGTTTGCGGCGCGGCCATCGACACAGATGCGTGGCGCAGGGGACGCGCCGGATAACGCGCAGCACACGCGGCGTGGTACGCATCCGGCCCGCCCCCGGACCACGAACGCGGCGATGTCCGCGCACCGCGCTCGCAGCACGAGCGACGCGCAGCCCGACATCCATGCGCACCGCGCGCCCCGTG
>NZ_NPIH01000011.1 GCF_012275575.1 Paraburkholderia sp. SG-MS1
CGCTTGACGACCACCGCGCGACCCGTGACCTGCTCGACTTCGTCCGCCGCGACCACGGACTCGGGCGCCACGCCCGTCAGGTGGTTCGGCACCACATGCTTCAGCTTTTCGAACCAGAAGTTCGCCATTTCGTTGAGCACGCGACCCTTGTTCGGAATCGGCTCGCCCATGATGACGTCGAACGCCGACAGACGGTCGGTCGTGACGATCAGCAACTGGTCGTTGCCCACCGCATAGTTGTCGCGGACTTTACCGCGGCCGAGCAGCGGCAGCGAGCGGAGCGTGGATTCGTAGAGGGTAGACATCGTCGTGGTTCGCTAAAAGTGAGGCAAAAAAGTGTGTGCGGAACAAAAGGGAAACGCCGTTCCCCGGATGATGCGGGAACGGCGATCTAACGACAACCTGGCCAAACGGCCAGGCGCAGAGCAGTTATAGCTTACCGGACGACTTGCGCAAGCTCGCCCGACTTGTACTTCTCCGCGATTTTATCAAGCGAAAGCGGCTTGATCTTGCCGGCCTGACCTTCGCAGCCGAATTGCATGTAACGGTCGACACAGATCTTCATCGCCGCTTCGCGCGCCGGCTTCAGGTAATCGCGCGGATCGAACTTGCCCGGATTGGTCGCCATGTAGCGGCGAATCGCGCCGGTGATCGCCAGACGCAGGTCGGTGTCGATGTTGACCTTGCGCACGCCGTTACGGATGCCTTCCTGGATTTCCTCGACCGGCACGCCGTAGGTTTCCTTCATGTCGCCGCCGAATTCACGGATTTCCGCGAGCAGTTCCTGCGGCACCGACGACGAACCGTGCATCACCAGGTGCGTGTTCGGAATGCGCTGATGGATTTCCTTGATGCGCTGGATCGACAGAATGTCGCCCGTGGGCTTCTTGCTGAACTTGTACGCGCCGTGCGACGTACCGATCGCGATTGCCAGCGCATCGCACTGCGTCAGCTTGACGAAGTCGGCTGCCTGCTCCGGATCGGTCAGCAGCTGCTCGCGGGTCATCGTGCCTTCCGCGCCGTGGCCGTCTTCCTTGTCGCCCTTCATGGTTTCCAGCGAGCCGAGCACGCCCAGTTCCGCTTCCACCGTGATGCCGATCGAGTGAGCCGCTTCCACCACCTTGCGCGACACCTCGACGTTGTACTCATACGACGCGACGGTCTTGCCGTCGGCTTCCAGCGAGCCGTCCATCATCACGCTGGTGAAGCCGCTGCGGATCGCCGCCATGCAGACCGCCGGCGACTGCCCGTGGTCCTGGTGCATCACGACCGGAATATGCGGATACGACTCCACTGCCGCTTCGATCAGGTGGCGCAGAAACGGCTCGCCCGCGTACTTACGCGCGCCGGCGGAAGCCTGCATGATGACCGGGGCGTTGACCTTGTCGGCCGCCGCCATGATCGCCTGAACCTGCTCCAGATTGTTCACGTTGAATGCCGGAAGGCCATAACCGTTTTCGGCGGCATGGTCCAGCAGTTGACGCATTGATACGAGAGGCATGCTTAACTCCTTAGATTGAAACGAATTCTTGTGCCGTCGGCCTCTTTTTTGGGCGATCTTGTCGCGAAGCAAGCCGCATACCCTGTCGCACGGGCCTTAACGCGCCGAGCGGTCCTTGTCCGCTCGAGACGTGATTGAGGGCGGTGCGCCGCCTCTCGCGGAGCATGCGGGCCTGCTTCGCTCAATCAGGCCAGTGCCGATCGAGCAGTCTGATGCCTGATCAGTACGGTTCTCCGACCCGCACGATTTTCAACGTATTGGTACCGCCGGCCTGCCCCATCGGCTCGCCGACAGTCAGCACCACCATGTCGCCGCGCGACGCGTAACCCTTGCTCACCACGGTCTCCAACGCCTGTTGCAACGCCGTGTCGCGGTCGGTGTTGGTGTCCAGATGCAGCGAGGTCACGTTGCGGTACAGCGCCATCGCCCGTTCGCTGCCGACCCGCGGCGTGAGCGCGAAGATCGGCACGTGAGTCCAGTGACGCGACATCCACAACGCGGTCGAGCCGGATTCGGTCAACGCGACGATCGCCTTCGCGCCAAGATGATAGGCGGTGAACAGCGCGCCCATCGCGATCGACTGGTCGATGCGGGTGAACGTGCGGTCGAGGAAATCGCGGTCCAGCTCCGACTGCTCCGACTTCTCGGCTTCGATACAGATCGCCGCCATCGTTTCGATGGTCTGCACCGGGTACTTGCCCGCCGCCGATTCCGCCGACAGCATCACCGCGTCCGTGCCGTCGAGCACCGCGTTCGCGACGTCCGACACTTCGGCGCGGGTCGGCACCGGTGCGTAAATCATCGACTCCATCATCTGGGTCGCGGTGATCACGAACTTGTTCGATTCGCGCGCCATACGGATCATCCGCTTTTGCAGCGCGGGGACTGCGGCATTCCCCACTTCCACGGCGAGGTCGCCGCGCGCGACCATGATGCCGTCCGACGCGTCGAGGATGCCCTGCAGCGCCGGAATCGCTTCCGCGCGCTCGATCTTGGCGATCATCTTCGGCTTGATGCCGAACGGCGCGCCGGCGATGTTCGCCAGCTGGCGGGCCATTTCCATGTCGGTCGCGTTCTTCGGGAACGAGACCGCGACGTAATCGACGCCGAGCGACATCGCCGTGCGGATGTCCTCCATGTCTTTCGCGGTGAGCGCCGGCGCGGACAGACCGCCGCCCTGGCGGTTGATGCCCTTGTTGTTCGACAGGTCGCCGCCGATCTTCACGATCGTGTGGATTTCATTGCCGATCACCCGCGCGACGTTCAGCACGATCAGGCCGTCGTTGAGCAGCAGCACGTCGCCCGACTTCAGGTCGCGCGGCAGGTCCTTGTAGTCGAGACCGGCGCGTTGCCCGTTGCCGAGTTCGCAGTCGGCATCGAGGATGAACGGCTCGCCGGCGACCAGCGTGACCTTACCGTTTTCGAATTTGCCGACGCGGATCTTCGGGCCTTGCAGGTCCGCCATGATGGCGACTTCACGGCCGGCCTGACGGGCCGCCTCGCGCACGAATTCGGCGCGCTGGCGGTGGTCGTCGGCGGTGCCGTGCGAGAAATTGAGCCGCACCACGTCCAACCCTGCCTGAATCATTTGCAGCAGGATTTCCGGCGTGTTGGAAGCCGGTCCGATGGTAGCGACAATCTTGGTGGCGCGATGCATGAGTCTCCTCGTCTGGATAGGATCGCTGGAATGAGCGCTGCGAGTCGGATGCGGAGGCTGCGCACCGAAAGATGCTGATAGGGGTTGCGCGCCGGTTGAAACCAGCGTCGCTTTATAGGTTGAAGCGGTGTTCGATACCGGCACGGAGGGTGCCGGCGGAGGGACGGTCTCTGCGGCGGGGCGTTCCGCGGGCGACGGCGCGGATGGTCCGCTGGACACTTTCGCTGCGTCGCCGGCGGTGGTCAACTCCGCGAGCGCGAACGACGAGCCGGATTCTTCTGTTGCGGCGGATGCCGCTGGAGTGGCGGCAGAGCACGCCGCGCGCTCCCCTGCCGTCGCTGCCGCGGTATCGCGCGGCTGGCTGGCGCGCTGGCCGCTACGCGCTTTCGCTGACTTTGCCGGGGGGGAGCGCATCGCCACGTTAAGCCCGCGATTCCAGAACTTCGACCGCCGGCAGCTTCTTGCCTTCGAGGAACTCGAGGAAAGCGCCGCCGCCCGTCGAGATGTAGCTGACCTTGTCGTGGATGCCGTACTTGGCGATCGCCGCGAGCGTATCGCCGCCGCCTGCAATCGAGAACGCCGACGATTTGGCGATCGCGTCCGCCAGGGTCTTTGTGCCGTTGCCGAACTGGTCGAATTCGAACACGCCGACCGGGCCGTTCCAGACGATCGTGCCGGCCTTTTCCAGCTGTGCGGCGAGCACCTTCGCGGTTTCCGGTCCGATGTCGAGGATCAGGTCATCGTCCTGCACGTCGGCGACGGCCTTGACTTCAGCCTTGGCGGTCGGCGAAAACTCCTTGGCCGTGACCACGTCCGTCGGAATCGGCACCGAGGCGCCGCGCGCCTTGGCCGCGTCGATGATGGCCTTGGCCTCGTTCACCAGATCGGCTTCGGCGAGCGACTTGCCGATCTTCAGGCCCGCGGCCAGCATGAACGTATTCGCGATGCCGCCGCCGACGATCAGCTGATCGACCTTGTCGGCCAGCGACTTCAGGATGGTCAGCTTGGTCGACACCTTCGACCCGGCGACAATCGCCACGAGCGGGCGCTTCGGCGCGCCCAGCGCCTTGCCGAGCGCTTCGAGCTCGGCCGCCAGCAACGGGCCTGCGCAGGCGACCGGTGCGTACTTCGCGATGCCGTGCGTGGTCGCTTCGGCGCGGTGCGCGGTGCCGAACGCGTCATTCACGTAGACGTCACAGAGCTTCGCCATTTTTTGCGCGAGCTCGTCGGAATCTTTCTTCTCGCCCTTGTTGACCCGGCAGTTTTCCAGCAGCACCACCGAGCCCGGCGCGACGTTCACGCCGTTGTCGACCCAGTTCGCCACCAGCGGCACGTCGCGGCCAAGCAGTTCGGCCAGACGCTTCGCGACCGGCGCGAGCGAGTCTTCCGGCTTGAAGTCGCCTTCGGTCGGGCGACCGAGGTGCGACGTGACCATCACGGCGGCGCCTGCATCGAGCGCCGCCTTGATAGCCGGCACGGAGGCGCGGATCCGGGTGTCTTCGGTGATGTTGCCTTGATCGTCCTGCGGCACATTCAGATCGGCGCGGATGAACACGCGTTTGCCAGACAGCTTGCCTTCGGCGATCAGATCGGAGAGACGCAATACCTTGTTCATGGGCGTGTGTGTGCGAGTTGATGAGAAGGCGGTGGCGGACGGCGCGCGGGCGTCGAGCGCGGCGAATTCCAGCGCTGTGACACGGCAGCGGCTCCACGTGATCGGGCGCCGACGGCAGGGCCGCGGCTCTCGCGCTGGCAGCAGCGCGCTCAACCCGGAAACTGGCATTTTAACTGATCCACACTACCTTCTGACCCGCGTGCAGGCGAATCTCGCGTATTTGGAGATGACAGCGCCCATGACGCGGCGCAGCATTCGCCAGGCACCCCCTCATACGAAGATGCGCAATAGCGTGAAAACCACCATGCCTGTGACGATCGTGCCGAGCATGGTGCGCCGCCACAAAAACCACCCGAGACCGGATAGCGTCGCGTAAAACTCATGGTTGGAGGGGGCGAACGACAGGGCGCCGTCCGGCGTCGTCAGCACGTCGGGCAAGACCACGGCGGCCAGCGCTGCGGCCGGCGCATAGCGCAGCATGCGCTGCACGCGCGCGGGCAGCACCGTGCGCTCCCCTCCGATCAGAAACATCGCACGGGTCACCGCGGTGACGAAGGTCATGCCGAAAATGGCGAGCCAGACTTGCGTGGATGTCATCGGGAATCTCCGGCGCTGTTGCGGATACGACGCAGATCGGCACGCTCGACCATCAGATCGGCGGCGCTGCCGGCGATGATCGCCGCGATCACCGCAAGCGGCAGCGCGAGCCGGTACGGCAGGTCGAATGCGAGCAACGACACGACCCCGGCGACGCCGACCGCGACCAGCGTGGAGCGCGTCGCGATCGCCGACACCATGATGGGCAGCAGGGCCAGCGTGCCCGCCAGCGCGAGCCCCCAGTTGTCCGGAATCAGGCTCGCGAGCAGGATGCCGGCGATCGACGACACCTGCCAGGAGAGCCAACTGCACACCGCCATGCCCCAGAAGTACGCCTCCTTGCCCGGCACGTAGCCGGTCGGGAAGCTCTTTTTCTGGAACAGCAGATAGATCACGTCGCCGTTGAAATAGCCGAGCACGATGCGCCGCCACATCGACAGATAGGAGAAGTGCGGCGCGAGCCCGACGCTAAAAATCACGAACCGCGTATTGACCATCGCCGCGGTGAGCAGCACGGTCCAGATCGGCAGCCTGGCGGCGAGCAGCGGCAGCACCGCCAGCTGAGACGAGCCGGCGTAGCACAGCAGCGACATGCTGAGCGCCTGCGGCACCGTGAGCACGGATTTGCTCATCGCGATACCGGTGACGAGCCCCCACGAGAAAATCGCCATGAGCGTGGGCGAGTAGTCGCGCGCGCCCTCACGGAAGGCACGGCGATCGGTATCAGACAGACGAGCGAGCATGAGGCGAAACGAGCCGGCGCAAGGCGCCGCAACGAAGGGAAGTCGGCGCCAGGTCGTCAGGCACCCGCTGGCGCATCCGGATGTGAATTATGCGTGTGCCGGATTATAGCGTCCGGGATGTGCCCAAATGCCCGTTCCGTGTGCAAAAGACGCTAAAATAACGCTCTTGGCTGCCCTGACGCGCGCAGCCACACTTCACAACGCACCCGCTGGAGAATCGTATGTCAATGGCCGACCGCGACGGCAAAATCTGGATGGATGGCAAGCTCATCGACTGGCGCGACGCCAAAATCCATGTGCTCACCCACACGCTGCACTACGGCATGGGCGTTTTCGAAGGCGTACGCGCCTACAAGACGGCCGACGGCGGCACCGCGATTTTCCGTCTGCAGGAGCACACCAAGCGTCTGCTCAACTCCGCCAAAATCTTCCAGATGGACGTGCCGTTCGACCACGAAACGCTCGCCGCCGCGCAGCGCGAAGTGGTCCGCGAGAACAAGCTCGAGTCCTGCTATCTGCGCCCGATCATCTGGGTCGGTTCGGAAAAGCTCGGCGTGTCGGCCAAGGGCAACACGATCCACGTCGCAATCGCCGCGTGGCCGTGGGGCGCTTACCTCGGTGAAGACGGCATGGCGAAGGGCATCCGCGTGAAGACGTCGTCGTTCACCCGCCATCACGTGAACGTGTCGATGGTCCGCGCGAAAGCGTCGGGCTGGTATGTGAACTCGATCCTCGCCAACCAGGAAGCGATCGCCGACGGCTACGACGAAGCGCTGCTGCTCGACGTCGACGGCTACGTGTCGGAAGGCTCGGGCGAGAACTTCTTCCTCGTGAACAACGGCAAGCTGTACACGCCGGACCTGTCGTCGTGCCTCGACGGCATCACGCGCGACACGATCATCACGCTCGCGCGCGACGCGGGCATCGAGGTGATCGAAAAGCGCATCACGCGCGACGAGGTCTACACCTGCGACGAAGCGTTCTTCACCGGCACCGCCGCAGAAGTCACGCCGATCCGCGAACTCGACAACCGCACGATCGGCTCGGGCGCACGCGGCCCGATCACCGGGAAGCTGCAATCGGACTTCTTCGACATCGTGAACGGCAAGAGCGACAAGTACGCGCACTGGCTCACCAAGATCTAACGCGCGCTGCGCCGATCTCCGGGCCCATTGCCCTTCGGGCCGGCTACCGGCGCAACGCCCGCACCCTGCATACAACGAGAAAGCCCATGAGCGAAATCAAGGAAATGCCGCTGGTCGAACTGTCGGCAAAAGACCTGCCGGCGTACTGCCCGAACCCGGCCATGCCGCGCTGGAGCGCACACCCGCGCGTCTTTATCGATGTCACGCACGGCGAAGCGCGTTGCCCCTACTGCAGCACGCGTTACAAGCTGCGCGACGGCGAAGTGGTCAAGGGTCATTGAACACGGCGCATTGAGCGTTACCTGGTGGCGCTGGCTCGGCGTGTTGGGCGCGGGTCGATCGGTGCGGGTTAGTCGCTGTTTTAAGGTGCGCCCCCGTCGGGCGTTTCGTTGTGTGATTCGCTCGTTCACAGGCTGAACATGGTGCTGTCCGCCTTGTCGTCAGGCAGCCCGGGCGGGAAGACACAGCAAGCGCACGCAAGCTCGACAGCCAGCACGCTCTGACGGCGCCGCCAATCGGGCCGCCACCGCGGCGCCTGCGGCCACCCCGGAAGCGCGCCACGCGGTTCGCGGCTTTTCCCTTTTCATCAATCCGAACGCCACGCGCATCGCGCGCGCGGCGTTTCGTTTCGACACCGGACACTCACTCTGATGCGTCGCGCGTTGGTTATCGCACCGAACTGGATCGGTGACGCATTGATGGCGCAGCCGCTGTTTGCGCGCCTCGTGAAATTGCATCCCCGCATCGTCATCGACGCGGTCGCACCCTCGTGGGTCGCGCCCGTGCTCGAACGCATGCCGGAAATCCGCGACGTCTACGCCACCGACCTCGCGCACGGCAAGCTGCAGATGCTGCGCCGCTGGCAACTGGCAAGCGATTTGCGCGATGTCGGCTACGACGCGGCCTATGTACTGCCGAACTCGCTCAAGTCGGCGCTGATTCCGTGGCTGGCGGGCATTCCGCTGCGCATCGGCTACACCGGCGAAAGCCGCTATGGCCTGTTGAACGTGCGGCACGCGAATCCGCGCAAGGACGAGCGCCCGCCGATGGTCGGCCAGTACGCTGCCCTCGCCTACGCGCCCGGCGCCAAAATCCCGGACAACCTGCCGATGCCGCGCCTCGACACGGACCTGAACGAAGCGTCGCGCGTGTCGGCGCGCTTCAATCTGGATACGCGCGTGCCGCTGCTGGTGTTCTGTCCGGGCGCCGAGTATGGCCCGGCCAAGCGCTGGCCGCCCGAACACTTCGCCGCGCTCGCGCAGATGGTCGGCCAGTCGTTCCCGTACACGCAGATCATCGCGCTCGGTTCGCCGAAAGACGCGCCGCTCGCCCAGGCGATCGCCGAAAAGGCGCCGAACGTGCGCAACCTGTGTGGCCAGACCGCGCTCGGCGAAGCCTGCGCGCTGATCTCGCGGGCCAACGCGGTCGTCACGAACGACTCGGGCCTGATGCACGTGGCAGCCGCGCTGCGCCGGCCACTGGTGGCCGTGTACGGTTCGACCGATCCGCGCCACACGCCGCCCTTGTCGGAGCTTGCGAAGGTACAATGGCTTCATCTCGAATGTAGCCCCTGTTTCGAACGCGAATGTCCGCTCGGGCATCTGAACTGCCTGAAGCAGCTGAGCGCCGAACAGGTCTTCGGCGATTTGCGCGGCATGCTGCTCGCGCAACGCTGAGCCGACTGATAGTCGACTTGATACTTGCACGCAACACCGCACGCCCCCGTGCGCGTCGCGTCATGCTCGCGCCTTGCGGCACGGGCATGCTGACGCTCCGGGGCCGACAGGTCCGGTGCGCCGGACTGTCCCGCTGACCGCTGCCCCGCAACCGCGCGCCGCGCACAAGAGACTGACGAGCCATGCCACGTTTTGCCCATATCTTCGAAGCCGCCGCCGACACCCTGCACGCCTACTATCAGGCCGTCGCCGAGGTCAATATCGACAGCTTGATGGGCCTGTGGATCGATGAGGAGTTTGTCAGCTGCATCTGCGCAGACGGCTCGCACCTGCACGGTCTCGACAGCATTCGCGCCGGCTTGCAGAGCCAGCTCGAGGCCGCGCCCGTGTCGATCGAGCCGCTCGACATCCGCGTCTACGACAGTCTTGGCACCGTCGTCTATGCGATTGCCGAGGCGCATCGGCCGGCCGACCCCACCGCCACGCCCGCCATGGTCTTTACCACTTACGTGATGGTCCACGAACGCGGCGAGTGGCGCATCGCTCACATTCACGCGAGCCCGATGCCGAACGAGGCCGCGAGCCAGTTCGCCACCAAGATGCGGCATGGTCAGGGCTCGCTGCACTGACATACGGTCTTCGATTCAGGTTCGCGCTTTATTTTTTGCTCCAACGCCGGCATGAGTTCGACGCACGATAAACCCGTTTCCTCCGGCACGGCCCAGACCACGGTCGCGGCCGCCGTCGAGGCCACTGTCGAGCTGCTCTACCGCGCCCCGCTGTGGCTGCCGAACCGGCATGCGCAGACCATCGTCCCGTCGCTGTTCGCGCGTCGCCCGCCGGTGTCGTTTCGGCGCGAGCGCTGGGACACGCCCGACGGCGATTTCATCGATCTCGACTGGGTCGTACCGGACGGCCAGTCCGCCGCACCCTCTACACCCGCCGTCGACGCCCCGCTGTTCGTGCTGTTTCACGGCCTCGAAGGCAGTTCGGGTTCGCACTACGCGGCGACGCTGATGGCGGCCGCGCGCGACTACGGCTGGCACGGCGTCGTGCCGCACTTTCGCAGTTGCAGCGGCACGATGAACCGTCTGCCGCGCTTTTATCACCTCGCCGACAGCAACGAAGTCGACTGGGTGCTGCGCCGTTTGCGCGCCGCTCATCGCGGGCCGGTCGTGGCAGCGGGTGTGTCGCTCGGCGGCAACGTGCTGCTGCGCTGGCTCGGCGAACGGCGCGAGGACGCCGCGTCGGTGGTCGCGGCGGCCGCGGCGATTTCGACGCCGATCGACGTGCATGCGGGCGGCCGTGCGTTGTCGCAGGGTTTCGGCCTCGTCTATACACGCAGTTTTTTGAAGACGCTCAAGCAGAAGGCCAACCAGAAGCTGGCCCAGTTTCCCGGCCTGTTCGACCGCGACGCGATGCTGGCGAGCCGCACCATGTACGAATTCGACAACGTGGTGACTGCGCCGCTGCACGGCTTTCGCGATACCGACGACTACTGGAGCTGCGCGACCACGCGTCCGCTATTGCCGCACATCCAGGTGCCGACCCTGGTGCTCAATGCGCGCAACGACCCGTTCCTGCCCGCGGAGGCCCTGCCGTCGCGGCATGAAGTCTCGGCGGCTGTGGAGCTCGACCAACCGAGGCACGGCGGCCACGCCGGCTTCATGACCGGGCCGTTCCCGGGCCGCATCGACTGGCTGTCGCGGCGCGTGTTCGGCTACCTGGAGCGGCACGTCGATCATGGATGACATCGTCAAACAGGCTTTGGCCAAATGGCCGAATGTGCCAAGCTGCGCGGGCTGGCTGATGCTGGACCGGCGCGGCAACTGGCGCATGCGTGACGAAGCGGCCCAGGCGAGCGGCTCGCCGGGCACGCCGATCCGGCATGAGGCGCTGCTCGGCTTCATCAACCGGAACTACGGCGCCGACGAACACGGGCAGTGGTTCTTCCAGAACGGCCCGCAGCGGGTGTACGTGGAGTTGGGTTACACACCGTGGGTGGTGCGGTTGTCGGCGAACGCCGATGGGACACTCGCGTTGCAGGACCAGGCAGGCGGTTCCTTCGAGCCCACGGCTGCGTTTGTCGACGAAGAAGGCGGGATTCTGTTTATCAGCAGTGCTGGCGATGCCGACAATTCGGCGCACCCGAGAGTCGCAGTTTTGCACGATCACGATCTGGAGCTCTTCTCCGATCACGCGACCCTGGCCGACGATTCGATGAGCGGCGAGTTCCACTGGAACGACCAGGTCGCATTGCCGCTGCAAGCGATACGGCGCGGCGAGGTCGCCACGCGCTTCGGGTTCGAGCCGAGTCCGGCGGCGAAGGTCTAGGTAGGTCCAAGGCTTGGCGCGCATGACGTTCAGCCTCAGTGCGCGCAGATAACCGGACCCGCGCCAACCGCTATCTAACTCTTCTCATCGAGCCGTTCTTCCTTGTAGCGGCTCTCCATTTCGTGCAGGCGCGCGTCGACGGTCGCGAGATCGTAATAGCCGATCGTCTTCAGATCGCGCGCATCCTTTAGTTGCCGGATTGCCGACGGCCACGCCCCCTCCAGCGCGAACTTCTCCGCCATCGCCCGATGCTGCGTCAACGCATCGCCGCTGCCCGCGCTCGCCTGCGCGAGATACAGCCACCAGGCAGGCTGATCCGCGTGCGCGAGCGTTTCCTTCTGTGCGAGCGCCTGCGCGTCGGCGAAACGACGCAAGGTCAGCAAGGTGCGGATGTGCATGTCGATGGCGGCATTCGACTGCGGCCAGCGCTTCTGCGCAAACTCCGCGAGACGCGCGGCTTCGTCGTTGCGGCCCGCACGTCGCGCGATGTCGGCGGCCAGCACGTCGAGGCTCGGCGAACTGCGCGCGGATTCGCCTTCGGTGCGCTCGCAAGTCGCGAATGCGGCGCGCGACGTCGCGAGTGACGCCACCGCATCGTCATAACGTTCGAGCAGCATCTGCCCATACGCGATGCCGTACCAGTTCGCCGCGACGTTGACCGCGGTGCGGTCGTCGATCTCCGAGCGCAGGCGCGACACCTCTTCAGCGTACTCGCTGCGCGAGCGATCCTGCAGCAAACGCGCCCGTGCGCGCACGAAACCGTATTCGGGCGCCTGATGCGGCTGCCGGTACGGCGCGCGGCGCGCGCGATCTTCCATGTCGGCGATCCGCTCCCCAGTCAACGGATGCGTGCGCGCGTATGCGGGAACGCCCGTGTCGCTCATCGCCGCGCGATCGAGCCGGCCGAAGAAGGTCACCATCGCGTAGGGGTCGTAGCCCGCGCCGGCCAGCAGCAGAAAGCCGACGCGGTCAGCCTCGTGCTCGGCGGAACGCGAAAAGCGCAACTGGTTGTCGACCGCATACGCCTGGCCGCCGATCGCAATCGCGCTGCCCAGGTCCCCGCTGTGTGCGAGCACGCCCGCGAGCACCCCGAACAGCAGGCCGGCAAGCGCGGCATAGCTGCTGCGCTCGCTGGCCGAAATCATCCGCGAGATGTGACGCTGCAGCACGTGACCCATTTCGTGACCCAGCACCGACGCCAGTTCGGACTCGGTCTGCGTCGCCGCGATCAAACCGGTATTCACGCCGATGAACCCACCGGGCAGCGAGAACGCGTTGATCTGTGGATCGCGCACCGCGAATAGCTCGAAGTCGGGACGATAGCCACCGATGTACAGCGCGCTCGCCGCCGCCGCGAGTTTGGCCGCCACCGAGTTCAGGTAGTCGCGCACGAGCCACTCGTCGAGATAGTCGGGGTCGCGGCGCACTTCGCGCATCACACGATCGCCGAGCTTGCGCTCGGCTTGCGGCGTCAGCGCGCCCGAGCCGCCGCTACCGAGATCGGGCAATTGCTGCGTGGCGATCGGCGCGCGCCAACTGCTGTTCAGACCGGCGTTGCCGGAGAGGCGACTCTGCGCGCCGCCGTACACGCCGAACACGCCTTGGGCGATGTCGGGCGGCACGAGCGGGTCGGCGTAGGCGTCGGACGGGCCGCTGATCAACGGCGTTTCAGCGGGCTGCGCGTTGAGCGCGAGTTTCGGCGCGGCATGCGATTGCGCGAACGCGCCCGGCGGCGCCACGAGCGCGGCAGCCAACAACGCAGCAAGAAACCGTTTCAGACGCATCGCGAGGTCGGTAACGAAGTCGGAAAGCGACGCCCGCCGCTCGGACTAAGATAGCGGGCACGGGGCAATTGTAATCAGTCGATGCGGCGCTCCGGGTGGTTGCGTCGCACTGCTATGATAGGCGCCCTCTGAAGGAGCCAACCATGCCTGAACTCACTCATTTCGACGCCGCGGGCCAAGCGCATATGGTGGACGTCGGCGGCAAGCAGGAGACCAAGCGCATCGCCGTCGCGCGCGGCTCGATCCGCATGCTGCCGCAGACGTTCGCGCTGATCCGCGACGGCAACGCCAAAAAGGGCGACGTGATCGGCATCGCGCGCATTGCAGCGATTCAAGGCTCGAAGCGCACTGCCGATCTGATCCCGCTCTGTCATCCGCTCGCGCTGACGCGCGTGAAAGTCGACTTCGAGCTCGATGAAACGCTGCCTGGCGTGCATTGCACGGTTCAAGTGGAAACGCTCGGGCGAACAGGTGTCGAGATGGAAGCGCTGACCGCCGTGCAGGTAGGGCTGCTGACGGTGTATGACATGTGCAAGGCGGTGGATCGTGGGATGACGATCACCGATGTGCGCGTGATGGAAAAGCATGGCGGGAAGTCGGGGGATTGGGTGGCGGGTTGATGGCGGCTTACGCCATGAACCCCTTCCCCTTGACACTTTCAATCTCTGCGACGGACGCGACCGGCGTCAATCCTCGTCGCTCTCGTCGTCGACCTGATTGAGATCGGACGACGGCATGCCATAGCGCTTGACCAGCTCCGCCTTGAAGCCGGCCAGCGACTTGTGCTCATCGGTCAACTGGTACAGGTAGCCCAGTTGCGACGGCCAGTCCTTCAACTCCTCGGCAAAAATCTTCAGGCGTTCGACGGTATCGAGCGCCGCCGCCGTATCTCCGCTCAGCGCCTGCAACACCGCATAACGTCGCAACACGGTTTCGCCCGGCAGCAACGCAATGGCCTCCCTGTGCATCGCGAGCTTGCGTTGCAGGTCGACCGAATTCATCGGCTGCAACGTCGCAAGGCCGTACTCGCCCCACGCCCGGAACAGGAACGATGGAGCCGCAGTGTATTGCTCCGCCGGCCGCGAGCCGTAATACAGCACCTCCGCGCGCGCATAGTCGCGATATACCGGATACAGCGCAGCCAGCCCGCCGAACACCACCCCAGCAAACACGCCGAACGACAGACGTGCGGGCACGAGCCGCAACGGCCGGGTCTCGAGCAAGCCGAACACGAACATCGCCGGCAACAGGAAGAACATGTACTGCTGCGGATATTCGACCAGCGCATGCATCGTCAGTACGCCAATCAGCGCGATGCCGAACACGCGCGTCGCGCTTTGCGGGGCACGCACCACGCGCACGAGCCAGCCGACGAGCCCGAACAGCACGATGGCCACACCGATCAGGCCGGTCTTCGCGAGCAGATCGATGAAGATATCGTGCGAATTATTGGCGATCTCGACGCCGCCGAGCGTCCTCACCAGCTCGTACTGGTAGCTCGGAAATTCGCCCCAGCCGACGCCCAGCAGCGGGTGAGTCCTGAACATCGTCCAGCCGTACTTCCACAGCGCGAGGCGCGGCGCGATCTGACCGGCGTCCTTGAAGCGGTCCGCCGCCGACTGCCCGAGTTCAAGGTGATAGTGCACATTGGCCCAGCGGATCAGCGCATTGACCACGAAGAACAGCACGGCAAGAGCGATCGGGATGATCCACTCACGGTTGCTGCGGCGTAGCCGCGGTTCGCTGCGAATCTGGGCGAAGGCCATCCAGAAGCCCGCAACGACGATCACCCCCATCTGTAGCCACGGGCCGCGCGATACGGTCAGCGCCAGTCCCGCCGCGAAGATCGTCGATACGAGCAGCCAGATGCCGACGGCCAGCCGCCGCGTTTGCACGAGGAAGAGCGCGCCCGCCATCGCGAAGGCGATATACGTGGCGAGGTGGTTCGCCTGCGCCATATTGCCGAACGGCCGGCGCTCGACGGTCACGTTATACGCGACGACGAACGGCGCCACACGCGTCTCCAGGTGAAAGAGCTGGATGACCTGACTGAACACCGCGAACAACCCGCCCACGATCAGCGCGCCCGCCGCCCAGCGCAATGCGGTCTCGTCGAGCTTGGCGCGCGAGAAGCCGTAGCCCGCATGAACCGCCATGAACCCCGCGAGCAGGAAACCGCCGCCGAGCCAGTTCATCGACGGCTGTGCGACCGGCAGCAGCACCGCTTGCGCGACCAGCACCAGTCCGAACAGCAACGGCGCCAGCGCGACCGTCGGCGATGCGAACGTGATGCGCGGTCTCGCCGTCGCCGTCAGCAACACGACCCCCGCACCGGTCAGCAGATACAGCGCGAGCGCGGTGAACTCAGCGTAGAAGGTCGGAATCGGGTACGTATGGTTGGCGACCGCATACGGCAGCACCAACGCGAGAGACATCAGAACGAGAGACAGGTAGCGCGCAAATGGGGTGGGCATCGAGTAACCGGAGGGCGTCAAGCAACCGGCGCACTATACAAAAAATTCCTTGCGCTGTGCGCCGGCCCGGCCGAAATATGCCGAAAATCAGCCTTTTACATGCGCTCCGTCTTCAAGCGGCCACGCGTTGGCCGAATCGCGCGCTCATTTACGAGCGGCATTCCGGCGGTGCGAGATTTGACGCCAGCGTGGGTGCGTCGGCGGGTGCGGGCCCCGCGCCCGGCGCCGGCAACGAAGACGCCGTTTTGCCGCTCGCGAAACACTCCCACGTTAGCGCGCCGCCCTGCACCGAGTCCTTGGCAAGGCCGACCCGCGCGGTAGGTGCGTCTGCATTGTCGGGGACCGACGGCACCAGCGTCAGCGTGTTCGAGCCGGCGGGCGCGACGCGCGTCGTGAACGCGATGGTGATCTGGCCGGTGTCATCGTCGACCCGGATGGACTCTACGTTGCGGGTCGAGGGCGGCGATGCGTAACCGCCACTGAACGCATTGCCGCTTGCGGCGTTTTCGGCGACCGCGAGCCGCGCGGACGAGGCGAGCGACAGCCCCTCGCCCACCCGGCTGCGAGCCAGATAGTCCTGGTACGCGGGAATCGCATAGGCCGCGATCACGCCGACGATCGCCAGCACGATCATCAGTTCGATCAGCGTGAAGCCGACGCCGAAGCGGCGACAAACGCGCGCGAGCCGCGCGGACCAGGCCGCTCGCCCGAACAGGGAACGCGCGGCAAGCGAGGACTGGGAATAAGGGGAATACGGCAGGGTAACGATCATCGGCAGGCTCCTGAAGCAAAAAAACGCCTGGCCCCCGGATCGGGGACAGGCGTTTCAATCGTAGCCAGCGACGCTCGCGGCTCACAGTCAGCCGAATGGCTAACGTTGCGCTGAAGCCCTATAGCGGCCGCAGGTTCTGTTTCGGCTTCGGGCTCATGTGCGCATGCGACCCGTGCGCCTCACGCCGCCGCACGATTGGCATTGCGGCGCTTCAACAGATAGCCGAGGATCACGACGAACAACGCGCCCGCGATGCTCATCCCGTACTCGGCGGCGGGCGTGTCGAGAATCGGCCAACGGTCGCCGGCCGGGTCGTTGATGATCAGACCGCCCGCGATCCAGCCCAGCAACGCGGCGCCGAGCACGATGACAATCGGGAAACGGTCGAGCAGTTTGAGGACGATCTGGCTGCCCCAAACGATCAGCGGAATGCTCACCACCAGGCCGAAAATAACCAGCGCGATGCGATGCTGCTCATCGGCTGCTTCAGCCGCGCCCGCTATGGCGATGACGTTGTCGAGGCTCATCACCGCATCCGCGACGATGATGGTCCTGATCGCCGACATCAACCGGTCGGCCGGCTTGATGTTCTCATGCGGGTCGTGCGCAGGCGCCATCAGACGCACGCCGATCCACAGCAGCAACAGCCCGCCCGTGAACTTCAGCAGCGGCACGTCGAGCAGCACGACCGCGAACGCGATCAGCGCCACACGCAGCACGATCGCCCCTGCCGTCCCCCACAGCACGCCGCGGATGCGTTGTGCGGGCGGCAGACTGCGGCAGGCCAGCGCGATCACGACAGCGTTATCGCCACCCAGCAGGATGTCGATGACGATGATCTGGAAGACCGCGCCCCAATGGAGGGTGGTGAGAAATTCGAGCATGAGA
Organism: Paraburkholderia sp. SG-MS1; assembly: GCF_012275575.1. GTDB lineage: Bacteria > Pseudomonadota > Gammaproteobacteria > Burkholderiales > Burkholderiaceae > Paraburkholderia. Next base: position 17,187 of record NZ_NPIH01000011.1, read on the forward strand.
AGAAGAATAAGAAAAAATCTGCCGCGCGGACAATAAAAAAGCGGGGGGCTAAACCCCCCCGCTTTTTCGGGACCGCCCGCTCACGAAAGGACTTCGTAAGCGTAACAAAAAGCGCGCCGCAACAGCGCGCGAATTTCGTTCTTACAGCATCGCCTTCAGAAGACGCGCCATTTCCGACGGGTTCTTCGTGACCTTGATGCCGCACGCGTCCATGATTTCCAGCTTCGCTTCAGCCGTATCCGCACCGCCCGAGATCAGCGCGCCAGCATGGCCCATGCGCTTGCCCGGAGGCGCCGTGACACCCGCGATGAAACCAACCACCGGCTTCTTCATGTTGTCCTTGATCCACTCAGCGGCGTTCGCTTCGTCCGGACCGCCGATTTCGCCGATCATGATGACGGCGTCCGTCTCCGGATCGTCGTTGAACATCTTCATCACGTCGATGTGCTTCAGACCGTTGATCGGGTCGCCGCCGATACCGACCGCCGACGATTGGCCGAGGCCGATCGCCGTCAACTGGCCGACTGCTTCATACGTCAGCGTGCCCGAACGCGACACGACGCCGATGCGGCCCTTGCGGTGGATGTGACCCGGCATGATGCCGATCTTCAGCTCGTCCGGCGTGATCGTGCCCGGGCAGTTCGGTCCGAGCAACAGCGTCTTGCTGTTCTTCGCGCGCATGCGTGCCTTGAGCTCGATCATGTCACGGACGGGAATGCCTTCCGTGATACAGATTGCGAGGTCCAGGTCGGCTTCGACCGCTTCCCAGATGGCAGCAGCAGCGCCTGCCGGCGGAACGTAAATCACCGACACGGTCGCGCCCGTTTCAGCCTTGGCTTCAGCGACGCTAGCGTAGATAGGAATGCCTTCGAAATCTTCGCCGGCCCGCTTCGGGTTCACGCCTGCAACGTACGCTTCGCGGCCGTTTGCATATTCACGGCAAGCACGCGTGTGGAACTGACCGGTCTTGCCGGTGATGCCCTGCGTGATGACCTTGGTGTCTTTGTTAATCAGAATCGACATGTATAAACCTCTGTTCGTTTGGCGTCGTGCGGTGGCGCCGCGAGGCGGAATGTCCTCGCCCGCGTCGCTCCTGCGTCACTCACGCGCCGCCATTCGTAATCCTGGTAAACGCGCTTGGGGGGGTTGGCTTACGCCTTGCCCGCAGCGGCCGCGACGACCTTCTGAGCCGCTTCTTCCATGCTGTCCGCCGCGATGATCGGCAGGCCGGATTCGGCGAGCATCTTCTTGCCCAGGTCTTCGTTCGTGCCCTTCATGCGGACCACGAGCGGCACCTTCAGCGACACGGCCTTCGACGCCGCGATCACGCCTTCCGCGATCACGTCGCAGCGCATGATGCCGCCGAAAATGTTGACCAGAATCGCGGTCAGATTCGGGTTCTTCAGCATGATCTTGAACGCTTCGGTGACCTTCTCGGTCGTGGCGCCACCGCCCACGTCGAGGAAGTTCGCCGGTTCGCCGCCGAACAGCTTGATGGTGTCCATCGTTGCCATGGCGAGGCCTGCGCCGTTCACGAGGCAGCCGATGTTGCCGTCGAGCGAGATGTACGCGAGGTCGAACTTCGATGCTTCGACTTCAGCCGGATCTTCTTCGTCCAGATCGCGGTACGCGACAATTTCCGGATGACGGAACAGTGCGTTCGAATCGAAGTTGAACTTGGCGTCCAGCGCGATGACCTTGCCGTCGCCGGTCAGGATCAGCGGGTTGATTTCGGCCAGCGATGCGTCGGTTTCCCAGAACGCCTTGTACAGACCTTGCAGGATCGCGCGCGCTTGCGGCAGCGAAGCGGCGGGCACGCCGATCTTCGTTGCGAGTTCGTCAGCTTCAGCGTCTTTCAGACCGGTCGCCGGGTCGACGGCGATCTTGTGGATCAGCTCAGGCGTCTTTTCCGCGACTTCTTCGACGTCCATGCCACCTTCGCTCGATGCCATCACGACGATCTTCTGCGAAACGCGATCGATCACGAGACCGACATACAGTTCCTTCTTGATGTCCGCGCCTTCTTCGATCAGCAGGCGGTTCACCTTCTGGCCTTCCGGACCGGTCTGGTGCGTGACGAGCTGCATGCCGAGGATCTGGTTCGAGTATTCGCGAACCTGTTCCAGCGACTTGGCAACCTTCACGCCGCCGCCCTTGCCACGGCCCCCCGCGTGGATCTGAGCCTTCACGACCCATACCGGGCCGCCAAGCTCTTCCGCGGCCTTGACCGCATCATCCACCGAGAAGACCGGCTTGCCGCGCGGTACCGCGACGCCGAATTTCCGCAGGATTTCCTTACCCTGGTACTCGTGAATCTTCATGCGTGATTCCCTTCAGTCTGAGAGTTGGATTGAACTTCGTTTCCGCTGCCGTCGTTCATGCCGGACGCGTTGCCGCCCTCGCCTGACGATGCCGCGCGATTTGCTGACTGCGGCGCGTGGCCATACCAGCGCGGATAAAACTGTTGCACCGCCTCGCCGTCGAAACGCAGCGCGTGGCAGCGTCCCAACTGGAATGGCGGTTTGTCGTTGGAATGCTCGCCTGTGCTGTTAGACGACTCGTCTCCTGAACCTGCGCTCGCGCCTCGCGTGCCGCCATTGGAGTCACCCGTGTTCCACACGTCGCCGGCGAATGCCTGAATCGCGGCGGTCGGCAGAATCGCACACAACTCCGTGAGATGCGTGCAACCGGTCGTGCCGCCGAGCAAACGGGCAACATCGCGACGAAAGTTGTGATGGAGATTGAGCCCGATGAGGGCACGATAGGCGGGATTGCTGACTTGGCACGAACCAGGATAGGGCACCCAGTCGGACGACGCCTCGGCGTCGACGACATTGAGCTTGCGATCGATGGTGATGCGAAGCCAGAGTTCATGGATCGGCTGACCATTGGGCCGGACGCCCGACGCAAGCTCCACATCGCGTGGTTTTTCGTCGGTCAAGCACGCTTCCACATCCCACAGGCCATCGGCTCGCTCATAGGCTTCCGCTCTGATTGCGCGACGGTGGCGCAACTGACGGGACACTGGCGGGGAAAGCGGCATGCGGGAAGGAAAGGCCGGATTGGAAAACCCATGAATTTTAGCATACTGGGTATTTGTGACAGGTTGGAATCCGCAAGGGCGGCCAGCGAGGCTGGGAGCCTGTCTCGAAGGAAAAGGGTGTAGGCCGGAAGGGACGGCCCAAAAACGACCTCCGAAGTCAACGCGGCTATTCGCCGCCCCACTCCTCGTCGATGCCTTTGAGGATTTTGCCGATCGTGGCACCCGAGAAACCGCGCGCCGCCAGAAATCGCGTCTGCTTGGCCCGCTCGGCCGGCGTTTCGGGAAGCTGGCCGAACTTTTTGCGCCAGACGGCCTGAGCACGCGCGAGTTCGGTCTCTCGCAATTGCGCGCTGGCCTCTTCGACGAGTGTCTGGTCGAGCGCGTGCTGCTTCAGTTCGCCGAGAATCCGGTTTGCGCCTAGACGCGACGAGCGACGGTGCACCAGGCTTTCCGCGAAACGCGAGTCGGACAGCCAGTTTTCAGCCTCCAGCGCATCGAGCACCGTGTCGAGCGAATCGGTTTCTTCGACGAATGGCTTCAGTTTGCGTGCGAGTTCGGCGCGACTGTATTCGCGGCGCGACAGATAGCCGAGCGCGCGCCCTTTCAGCGAACGTGCCGGACGTTGGGATTTTTTTGCTTCGTCTTGCCCCGGTTTCGCTTCGCCAGGTGTGCGCCGCGAACGGGTGTAGATGGTCTCGGAAGGGTCCGAGGTTGAGGACTGTGCGAATTCAGACTGCGCGCGCTGCTGGCCGTGGCCGGCAGCGCGGTCGTGTGCGTCGAACGATTCGAAAGGATCGTCGCCTTCATCGCGCGGGCCGGCCGAATGGCGTCCGCCATCGGACAACGGTCGGCCCTTGCGTATCACTTTGATGCTTACTCTTCTTCGTCCGCGACTTCGGCGCCCGCGCCGGTCACGGCTTCAGCCATGGCATTGACGCCCAGCGATTCACGGATACGGTTTTCGATCTCGCGAGCGATGTCCGGATTTTCACGCAGGAATTCACGCGCGTTGTCCTTACCCTGACCGATCCGTTCGCCGCTGTAGCTGTACCAGGCACCAGCCTTGTCGACGATCTTGGCCTGCACGCCCAAGTCGATGATTTCGCCCTGACGCGAAATACCTTCGCCGTACAGGATGTCGAAAATCGCTTCCCGGAACGGTGGCGACACCTTGTTCTTGACGACCTTCACACGTGTTTCGTTGCCGATCACTTCGTCGTTCTTCTTGATCGAACCGATACGACGAATGTCCAGACGCACCGACGCGTAGAACTTCAGCGCGTTGCCACCCGTGGTGGTTTCCGGGTTGCCGAACATCACGCCGATCTTCATGCGGATCTGGTTGATGAAGATCACGAGGCAGTTCGTGCGCTTGATCGTGCCGGTGAGCTTGCGCAGCGCTTGCGACATCAGACGCGCTTGCAGACCCGGCAGCGAGTCGCCCATTTCGCCTTCGATTTCAGCCTTCGGCACGAGTGCCGCGACCGAGTCGATCACGATCATGTCGATCGAGCCTGAGCGCACCAGCGCGTCGGCGATTTCGAGCGCCTGTTCGCCGGTGTCCGGCTGCGAAACCAGCAGGTCGTTCACGTTCACACCGAGCTTGCCCGCGTACTGGATGTCCAGCGCGTGTTCCGCATCGATGAACGCCGCCGTGCCGCCGATCTTCTGCATTTCGGCGATGACCTGCAGCGTCAGCGTGGTTTTACCGGACGATTCCGGACCATAGATTTCGACCACACGGCCGCGCGGCAAACCGCCGACGCCCAGCGCGATGTCGAGGCCGAGCGATCCGGTTGAAACCACCTGGATGTCTTCGACTACCTCACCTGCGCCGAGCCGCATGACCGACCCTTTGCCGAACTGCTTTTCGATCTGCGCGAGCGCGGCAGCCAGCGCCTTGCTCTTTTCAGCAGTCAGTCCAGCCGAGCCTTTCTTGCTTTCTTCCATGAATCGTCCTTTGCTATGATGAACGGCGTCTGAGGCAGGTGTACCGTCCACTTTTGAAGGACAGCACACGAAACCTAGACACTGTATAAAAAAACAGTAGTTTTGGCAAGCGCGATTCTTATGCGAACGCGCATTTTTACCGTCACGCTGCCCAACTACCCACAATAATTTTCGGAGACCGCTGTGCGCCGGAACACCCACGGTGCCGGCAAGGCCAGGCTGGCGCATCATGCGAATTCTGATTGCCGAAGACGACAGCATACTCGCGGACGGTCTGGTTCGATCACTCCGCCAATCGGCCTATGCGGTCGATCACGTGAAGAGCGGCGTCGAAGCCGATACCGCGCTGTCAATGCAGACTTTCGACCTATTGATCCTCGACCTAGGCCTGCCGCGCATGTCCGGGCTCGAGGTGCTGCGCCGCCTGCGCGCCCGCAATTCGAATCTGCCGGTATTGATCCTGACCGCCGCGGACAGTGTCGACGAACGCGTCAAAGGGCTCGACCTCGGCGCCGACGACTACATGGCAAAGCCCTTCGCGCTGAACGAACTGGAAGCGCGCGTGCGCGCACTGACGCGGCGTGGCGCGGGCGGCGGCCCGACGGTGGTGCGGCACGGCTCGCTGTCGTTCGATCAGGTCGGCCGGATCGCCTACGTGAACGAGCAGGTGATCGATCTGTCGGCGCGTGAACTCGGCTTGCTCGAAGTACTGCTGCAACGGATCGGCCGGCTGGTCTCGAAGGAACAGCTCGTCGACCACCTGTGCGAATGGGGCGAGGAAGTCAGCAATAACGCGATCGAAGTCTACGTGCATCGTCTGCGCAAGAAAATCGAGCCGAGCGGCGTGCGCATCATCACCG
>NZ_NPIH01000110.1 GCF_012275575.1 Paraburkholderia sp. SG-MS1
CTTCGGTACCGTTGGCGTCGCGCCATTGCGCGGCTTCTTGCTCAAGTTCCGGCGCAAGCGTGCCCGAACGGCTCGCAAGCGTCAGATGCCGTGCGCCGCGCAGCATCATCCAGCGCGCCGTGGCGAAGCCGAGTCCACCCGTGCCGCCCACGATCAGATACGCCGCCGACGGATCGAGTCGCAGCGTGTCCGCGGCACCGCCTGGGCGCGTCGGACTCGGCGTGCCGTCCGGGTACGTCACGAGGATCTTGCCGATCTGCCGCGCCTGCTGCATGTGCCGGAACGCCTCTTCGACCCGTTCGGCCGGAAACGCGCGATACGGCAGCGGATGCAGCACACCGTCCGCGAAAAGCTGCATCACCTGTTCGAACAGACGCGCGGTCAGGTCCGGCAGCGCGCTCATCAACTGGTCCGCATCGATGCCGAAATAGCTGATGTTGTTGCGGAACGGCCGCAGGCCGATGCGGCTGTTTTCATAGAAGTCGCGCTTGCCGAGCTCGAGAAAACGGCCGAACGGACGCAGTGTGTCGATACTGCGCACCATCGCTTCACCGGCCAGCGAATTCAGCACGATGTCGACGCCGGCACCCTGGGTACGCTCGCGAATTTCATCGGCGAAGGCGAGGCTGCGCGAATCGAACACGTGGTCCGCGCCGAGCAGGCGCACGAATTCGCGCTTCTCGCGGCTGCCCGCCGTCGCGAAGACTTCCGCGCCGAGGTGCCGTGCGAGCTGGATCGCCGCGAGCCCCACGCCGCCCGCCGCGCCATGCACCAGAACGCGCTCGCCGCGGCGCAGACGCGCCAGCTCGCAGAGCGCGTAATACGCGGTGAAGAACGTGGTCGGCACCGTGGCCGCTTCTTCGAAAGTGAGACGCTCGGGCTTGTGCGCAATGGCCTCCGCCTTCGTGCGCACATGCGTTGCGAACGACGCGGGCGCGAAACCAAGCACCGCATCGCCCGCCGCAAACCGCTGCACGTCGCGTCCGACGCGCACAATGCGCCCGGACAGCTCCATGCCGATCGTCGCACCTGCAAAGCCGTTTTCAACGGCTTCGTCGGAGAGCAGCCCCATCGCGTACATCACGTCGCGGAAATTCAATCCTGTGGCGACCGGCTCGATTTCGACTTCGTCCGCCGCGAGTTCACGTTGCGGCAGCGCGAACCATTCGAGGTTGCGCAGCGAACCCGGCGACGCGAAACCAAGCGCCGCGGCCTCGTTCTGCGCGCGCACCGGCGCGGCCGCCGCGCCGCGCAGAGCCGCGCTCGCCGCGGACAACAGGCGCGGCACGTAGCGGCCTTGCGGCGTCAACAGTACTTCTTCTTCGCCATCGGACGCGAGCAGTTCACGCGCCAGCAGCGTGGCCGCTTCGTGCCCCTTCACCGATAGGTCGATCAGGCGGCACAACAGTTCCGGATGTTCGTTGGCCAGCACACGGCCGAGGCCCCACATCGCGGCCTGCTCGGGATGCAGCGACGCGGCGTCCGCGAACGGTGTCGCGATCGGCGCGCCGCCGTGCGTGACGATCCACAATTGCGGCTGCGTCACGCCGGCCATCGTTGTGAGATCGCGCACGAGTTGCGCGAGCGCGAGTGTCGTCTGCTGCTGCGCGTGCATGACTTCGGCGCCGTCCGCGTCGGCGGACAGGTATTGCTCCGGCGCGATAAAGACCACGTGATGAGCACGCCCGGCCGGCGCGGCCAGTTTGCTCATGTCGTGACGTAATGCCTGCACCGTGCTGCTCAATGTCGTGTGGCCGGCGGCCTGCAAGATGACGGCAAGCTTCTCGTCGGGCACGGTCTGCGCTGCATGAAGCAACGACCAATGCGCGACAGGTGTCCGCGCTTCGGCTACTGCATCGGCCGCTTCCGCCGCACCGCTCGCGAACGGCTCGCGTGCGACCATCAAGGTCGGCACACCTTCGAGATCGAGGCCCTGTTCCACGTGCCGCGTGATCTGTTCGAAGCCGGCCGCTTCGAGATGTTGCGTCAGCGTGTGCGGCGACAGCCATGCCGCGCGTCGCGCGTTGGCATATGCCGCGTCCGCATCGAGATCGAACACGATGTCGGCGAAGCGGCTATTGCGCGGCTCCGCGATCACCAACAGCGCGCCAGGCGCGAGCCAGCTGCGCAACGCGGCGAGCAACGCACGCGGCTCGCTTTGCGCGGCCAGCACGTGGCTCGCGACGACGACGTCGTAGCGCTCGCCCGCCTCGATACCGGACAGGCGCGGCGCATCGCCGAATTCGACGGTGGCGATATGGATCGACGGGTGCTCGCTCGCGTCGAACCCGCTCAACTGCTCACGCGTGCCCGCGATCGTGTAATCGCAGCGCGATACCGGCACGTGGATCGCGAGCGGTTGCAGTACGTCGCTCAGCGGCGAATCCAGTTCGAGCACACGCAGACGGCGCGGTTCGCTCCATCCTTCGATCGCGCGATGCAGACACGCGCTGGTCAACGCGTTCGCGTGTGCCCACGTCGGCGCCGCTTCGAAGAAATGCTCGACCAGGCTGCTGCGTGACGGCGGCAGAATCTGCGCGCCGCTCACTTCGCCGCGCAATACGGCGGGCAACGCCGCGCCGCAATGCGCGAGCAGCGTCAGTTCGGCGACGTGCGCGGG
>NZ_NPIH01000111.1 GCF_012275575.1 Paraburkholderia sp. SG-MS1
ACATTGATGTACAGCACTGGTTCATGAGCCTCCATGACGACCCGGCCTCCCTCTGGGAATTGGTACCGACGTAAATGAGGATTGCCCTCTATCTGCACGCCATATTTGAAAAACCGGCTCTTCGTCTCCCAGCTCGCGCTGGTCGCAGCCAACGCACTCTGATACCCGCTCGGCGCCCCGGAAGGACTGCTGTCGACAAATGGAAAAGGACGAACCCCGCTCGACTGCCCGGTTATATCCGGGTTGTCGACAACTGCCTCTGGAGAAGCGTTCGTGTTGTTTTGGCCACGGGCAACGTCCGATGTACCCGGCGCATTCCTCAACTCACCGAAATCTGGACTTGCCTCATTGCCATCGCTAATGGTTTGAAATCTTTGTAAAAAAGCAGCCAGATCATCTGCATGTCTATCCTCAACTTCACGCATCGATTCACGATAGAAGTTATTAATATATGCTACACGAGCCGGGTCCATGTATCCGTCGAATACAGGCATGGACCAGCCCATTTCGGCTGCTACCCTGTGCGTGAGAATCTCGGTCGGTCCATGTCTGGTTTTTGCTTCCGCTCCATATGGATCCTTTGCATTGGTAAGATAATGTATATATTCGTGGATGAGCGAGGATTGCCATGTTGGAAAATGTGCCGATTGCCTATTTGGCGCTGGACCAATATAAATGCCGGCATCTGTGGAGCCCTTTCTATTTCTCCAGATCGGGATTTTTTCGCGTTGTTCATTAATTCGAAATGCGGTCCTGTATATGGCATTCCTGATGTGTGGCAGATTTCGATTGTTGTTGTAGCCGAGTATTGCAAGAAAGGTAGGTGACGAGCTCAGCACTTCACGCATGGTACTATCGATCATGTTGCTCGTATATTCGTCCACCAGCCGGCTACGGCTGGCCCTCACGGAGCTGCGAATGTCTTGTTTCGCAGACTCCACTTCCTCCTGCGTAGGATTTTTACTCGTTTCAATTATCGTTTCCGCGAAATCGTCATCGTATTCGTCCGTGACAGAATCAGTGTGTTTTTTTGTTTTATCTGCGCTACCGCTCGATGTGGGCGCATTCTGCCCGGAATTGCCAGGCAATTTTTCATCTATAATATTGGTTGAAAATTGGTGATCAAACTCATTCCTCACCAAATCAGTGGTTTTTTTCGGGCGACCTGCGCTACTGGTCAGTGCGGGCGCAGTCCCGCCAGAGTCGTCAGGTAATTTGTCACTCGCCAGCCTGACTGAAAGCCAGAGCTCTCTTGTCATAACATCAAGTGCCGTACCATAATCACCCTTATTCACGGCACTGATAATTGGCTCCCAATAGAAAAAGTCGGGAGGTAGTTTTACACGTGCGTCTTGTGTCCGAAGATTATCGCTGTCATCGGACATTCTGCTCACCCTGAGCACGGTAGCACTGATGTCGTCCCCGGGAGACCGCGGGGCATCGACCTGGCGCATAAGCCTTCTTAATAGCCTTTGAACCACCTCCGAGATAGCAATCTCCGGATTTTGATCATTGTTCCGAAAAAATGCCTTGAGGCGGCCATGCGCAGGTTTCTGGATATAATTTTTCAGTTTATTTATAAAATCATTGTCCGGCCCATTTTTTGTTTCGCCAATTTCAGGTGCCGCTCTTTTTTTAATGGAATGATCGTTTTTGTTGTCATTCCTGGGCTGGCCAAACGGAAGCCGGCGGGACGCCATACCAGCATGCGATGGCGTATAACCTGTGGACGATTCTGCCGGACGTTCTGACGAGCCACCCTTGCCGGGAGCAGCATCGATGAAATTCTGCAGGCTAACCGGTACTGGATGCACTGAGCTCATGAGCGTTTCCTTTTCACGTCAACACTGACTCTAATGGTTTTGCCAGTCTGCCTTTTCGCCGCACGGGAAGACCGCTTCCGGCTACCCCTTGTCACGCTTGGCTTCGACTAATTGTGACGGGTCTACGGCGTACCAACTCGCAGGTGACTATCACGTCACGCTCAACCGACAACTCCAATGTCCTACAGGCTCGGATTAAAGCGGTGATACCGACGCACCGCGCACCGGATGGCTGCTGCCGGGAAAAAGAAACCAGGGGCTAGGCGATCTATCGTTTTTCATGTCGGCAAAATCGCCGCGCTGTAGAACGCGGGCGTCATCACCGTCAATCTGCGGAGTGCGTTTGGCGGGTGTTTTGCGCCACAATGGGTAGTTGCGTCGGCAAAATACCGTGCCTCACATCCATTCGAAAAAGCCCCCCACGATGCAGGCCTCTGCCCATCAGGCATCGCCCGCAGGATCATCTTTGCTCTTGCCCGCGTCCCAGTTCATTCGGTGACGATTAACGGTTTCCTTGTGCCGCGCGTCATCTTCCGTGTGCAGATAAAGACTCGTCGTATTGAGCGATACGTGTCCGAGGTTGTCGCGGATGGTGCGCAGGTCGACGCCCCCATCGGCCTGATGGGAACCTGCGGTATGGCGCAGCCAGTGAGCCGACGCCCGTTCGAGTTCATCGGCGCGATCGGCGAACTCCGGACCTCGCGCGCGCAGCCACGACGCCGCGCCACTGAAAATGCCCTTGATCGCGTCATGGACCGCGGAGCGCGACAGACAGCGGTTTCTGCCCTTGAACGGAATCACGAGCGGCGTTTCCTCGGAGCGGGTGGGCAGGGCGGCGAGCCCATTCTGGATCCGGTAGCTGCGTAACTCCTGGACCAGTTCTACTGAGACGGGGACGATCCGCTCCTTTTCGCCCTTGCCCAGCGTTTCGAGCCACCATTGATCTTTGCCGTCCGCGCCGAGCCGGCGGAAAAAGCTGCCCATCTGGCCGCCGGCGACTTCGGAAATCCGCATGCCCTGCAGATAGAACAGCGTGGTCAGCCAGCGGCAGCGTGCGTAGTAGGCGCGTTGCGCGTCGGTGTCCTGCGGCAGTTGTTCCACGAAAAGCTTCACTTCATCCCAGAGCGACGTCGACAGATAGCGCGTGACGCGCGGCGCGGAGCGTTTGGCCCGTTGCCGCAGCAAGGCCATCGGATTGCCGCGCAGATAGCCGGCGTTGACCAGCCACGTGAACATCGCATTCAGGATGATCAGCGCCTGCCGCTGGCTCGCCGGCGACAGCGGCCCGTTGAACGGCCGCCAGCGCTCGTCGCCGCGCGGATATTTTCCGCCGTTGGCCGACACCCAGCGGCTGGCGGGCTGCGGATCCACGAGAAACGTTTTGAATACCAGCAGATCTTCGTGGGTCAGCGATGACAGCGGCTTGCCCAGTTGCACGACCGCCCACAACAGCAGCCGCTCGGCTTCCTTACGGTAGTTGTCGAAGGTGGTTTTCGTGTCGGCATAATTCGACAGCCATGCGCGCACGGCATCGAGATCGTTGCGGGCCGATAGCTGGGAAGCCTCGATCGCGCCGCGATTGGTGCCGTCGCGGCCATCGAGACTTTCTGGCACGGCAAGCGATTCGACCGGCTGTACGGTGGCTAGCTGGGCATTGGACACAGTTTGAGGGCTCCGGGATTACAAGGAAACGCCAAATCAGACAAGCATAAACATACACGACATTATAGTACTAATGTCGTGTATTGGAAGGAGATATGTAGCGAAATAATGGATTTACGTTGTATTATCAACATACCTTGATTTTTAATCTTTTCGCGCGCCCATGACACTTGAAGCCGACATTGAAGCCGTTCGCGAACATGCCGCCGACACGCAAGCGCTGTATCGCGAGGTTTGCGCGCTGATGTTCTTCCGCTACGGCGAAACCCCGACCGCCAACCGGCTTTACCAACTGGTGCGCAAAGGCAGCATGAGCGCGCCGGCCAAGGCGCTGCGCGACTTCTGGGTCGAAGTGCGCGAAAAGACCCGCGTCGACGTCGGCCGCCCGGACTTGCCGCCCGAGGTCGCCAAGGCGGCGGGTGATCTGGCCGCCAACCTGTGGCGGCTGTCGAGCGACGCCGCAACCGCCGCGCTGGACGTGTTCAGGCAGGACGCGCAGTCGGACGTCGTCGCCGCTCGCCAGCAAGCGAAGGACATGGAAGCGCAGCGCAATGACGCGGCGCTGAAGGCCGACCAGGCTGCCAGCAGTGCAGCCGCGCTGGGCCAGCAGATCAGCGGACTGGAAGCGCGCCTCGTGGAATTGCAAACGGCAAACGACATGCTGAGCGGGCAACTGGCAGTGTCGAAGGACGAAATATCGGCAGGCGCGGCCGCACTGGCTGACGCACGACGCGATTTCGCTGAAGAGTTGGCCAAATTGCGCCAGTCGCACGATCTGAACGAACAGCGGCTGGCGGCGACCGAAAAGCGGGCGTTGCTCGAAATCGAGAGCGAACGGGCGGCGGCCGGTCGCGCACGCAAGGAACTGCAAGCGGCCAACGAACGGATCGCGTCACTGGAGACCGAACATCGCACTGAGCGTGACGCCTTGCGCGATGGGCTCGCCACCGCGAAGGCAGAACTGGCTGCGTCGAGATCGCGATGTGCGGCGATCGATGCGCAGCTGGCCGAAAAAGATGCGTTGCTCGTTGAGCGGATCGCTTCGACGGACCTCCTTCGCCAGCGTCTTGAAACGATGTCGCGGCGACTCGAAACGGCGCGCACCGAGCCCCCCTCTGGACGCCCTGCTCGCCGTTCTCGCGCCAAGGCCGAACCTCAGGCGCGTGCGTCGGTCGATTTCTCGGGTGGGCCGTTCGTCCGACGCCCGCCGAACAACAAGCGATGAACGCCGCGCCGCAGTAAAGGCAATGGCGGCGGCGTTGAAAATTTTGAGGCCTGCGCTATGAGCACCTCAGCGGGCGCTCATGAATCCGCCCGCTTCAATCTCAGATCGACGATCGGATTTTTTCGGTCAACTCCCAGAAGATCACGAAAAACGCGAAGCGGATTGCCGCGAACACCGTCACCGCGACGATCACCGGCGAATGAACGGTCGAGGTCCTTGCCTTTGTCGAGCATGAGCTGATTCTGCCCGACGCCTTGCATGAGCCAGCCGGTCAATGGAATCGCGATCGCGCTGGCGGCCGCGAACCGCATGATCACCCACCTGCCCTCGTCCACCGACACGCTTGCGATACTTCGGTGTTTCATGGCGCGGCCCATTTTCCGAGATCGTGGGCGGCGCGTCAGGTGGTTACCTTGAATTAGACAAAACCGGTCATTTCATCAAGCCAGTCGAGCCTCTAATCTGCCCTCACGTTAATCAATAACGGAAGGACGCAACTCATGAAGATCATGCACGTCGACGCCAGCGCGAAACGCGAGCGCTCCAACTCCCGCGCATTGAGCCGCTATTTTCTGGAACGCCTGCGCGAAGAGCGCGTGAACCTCGAAGTCGACTATCTGGACGTCGCGGTCGATACCCCGCCACACGTCACGGAAGCTTTCGCGATCGCGACCTACACGCCCGCCCACGAACGTACGGCGGCGATGAAGGCGACGCTGGCGGCATCGGATGCGTTGTGCGAGCGGCTGCTGGCCGCCGATGCGCTCGTTTTTGCGATGCCGATGTACAACTGGTCGATGCCCTCTGCATTCAAAGCGTACATCGACAGCGTCACGCGCACCGGCCTCACCTACGTGCACTCAGAAGATGGCCGCACCGCCGGGCAACTCGTGCGCCAGAAGGTGCTGTTCATCACGAGCCGTGGCGCGGACTTGCGTGCGGGCTCGCCCTACGAATCGATGGATGCGCTCACACCGGCGTTGACAGCGGCTTTTGGCTTCCTCGGCGTCGCGAGGCCGACTTTCGTCGATGCGCAGCCGCTGCAGTTCGCGAACCCCGCGGCACGCGCCGAAGCACTCGAACGGGCGCGCGCGGAATTGGCCGAGGTAGCGGTAAATTGGGCGAAGCAGGTTCAGGCTACCCCGCACGTTCTCGCCGTCGATCGGGACAATCAAGTCATGACGCTTTGTCAGGAGTAACGCAATGAAGATTCGCACCCTTATCGCGGCGACCTTGGCCGGATTCTCGATCGTCGGCGCTTCGCAGTCCGCGTTCGCCGCCGATACCACCGCACGCGAAACGATCACGCCCGCTTTCGCCGAAGCGATTGCGAACGCGCCGGGCAAGACGATGACCGCGCTGGTGGTCGACTACGCGCCGGGCGGCAAATCGCCGTCGCATCGGCATGGCCAGGCTTTCGTGGTCGGCTATGTGCTGTCGGGCGCGATCCGCAGCCGAGTCAACAATGGCGAGGAGCGCGTCTATCACGCGGGCGAATACTGGACCGAAAAGCCCGGAGTCCATCACACGGTCAGCGAAAACGCGAGCGCGACCGAACCGGCAAAGCTGCTTGCTATTTTCGTGGCGGATACAAAAGATAAAAACCTTGTCACGTTCGACAAGAAGTGATGGCGTGGTAGCGGTCCCCGTTGCCACGCAAAGCGGCGAGCGCATCTCCCGCCCGTGCCCGCTTCACACTAGAACTTCGGATGGCACTCAAAATTGACCGACGACGCGTGCTCCGACATCATCTGCACACCGCTGACGGTTTCCGTCGTGACGCTGCTTTGCATCCCGCGACGCTCACAATAGTCGCGCGCTTCGTTCACCGCGTGTTCATGTGCGCGCGCCCATGCCATGCGTCCGCCTGTCGCGCTGGCGGCGACCGTATAAGTGCCGGGCTTGTCGCTCGCGACGACGTCGCTCGTCGATGCGCAGCCCACGAGGCTCGCACACGCGAGCACGGCTGCGATCAAACCGCGCACGCGCTGGTTGGATTCGAGTAGTCGAAGGGGATGATAGGGAGCCATGCGATACCTGTACTTTTTCTAGCGGATTACCGAACATAATTATCCGCAATCGCATGCAGGAGATCAGCCTCGCCACCTGAAAACACTGTTACGCGCGTATTAACAATCTTTCGAAACGTTGCGGCGCGCATCTACGCGTCATTTCATCGCGGGCGCATTCCGTCTTACATTCCCTCTTGTCACTGCGGCACATTCGTTGCTCGCTCGTTGCGACATCGCGGCTTGTGTAAAAGCCTTCCGGAAACGCACTTGAGCGCCTAGTCTGTAACGACGCCGTTCAAACGAAACCGGAAAGTGAACCGGAGGAGACATCGATGGAGCTCGAAGCACGCACCCTGAAACGTGTCACGGTTCGGCTCGTGCCGTTCCTGATTCTTTGCTATTTCATCGCCTATCTCGATCGCGTCAACGTGGGCTTTGCCGCGTTGCAGATGAACAAGGCGCTCGACCTGTCGGCCAGTGCGTTCGGTTTCGGCGCGGGGGTCTTCTTCATCGCGTATTTTTTCTTCGAAGTGCCGTCCAACCTGCTGCTCGAACGCTTCGGCGCGCGCCGCTGGATCGCGCGGATCATGTTCACGTGGGGCATTCTCGCGGGGGCCATGGCGTTCATCCCCGATATTTCGCGCTACACGGGACTCTCCCCCGCGCATGTCTTTTATGGCCTGCGTATTCTGCTGGGCGTGGCCGAAGCGGGCTTCTTTCCCGGCATCATTTTCCTGCTGACGCTGTGGTTCCCGGCCGCCTATCGCGGCCGCGTGGTCGGCTATTTCATGGCGGCGATTCCGCTGTCCACGGTGATCGGCGGGCCGATTTCCGGCGCGTTGCTGTCGCTGGACGGCCACGGCGGACTCGCCGGCTGGCAGTGGGTGTATCTGATCGAGGCGTTGCCCGCTGTGTTCCTTTCGTTTGCGGTGCTCTTCTATCTGACGGACCGCCCCGCCGACGCCACCTGGCTCGCCGCCGAAGAGCGCGACTGGCTGGTCGCGCGCCAGAAGCAGGAGCGCGAGCATCGCGAAGCCGTGCGCGCCTTCAGCGTGAAGGAAGCGCTGATCAATCCGCGCGTGCTTGCCATCGCCCTCATCTACTTCGGCGCGAACGCGACCAATT
The DNA here is from genome assembly GCF_012275575.1 of Paraburkholderia sp. SG-MS1. Lineage (GTDB taxonomy): Bacteria > Pseudomonadota > Gammaproteobacteria > Burkholderiales > Burkholderiaceae > Paraburkholderia. The sequence goes on from NZ_NPIH01000111.1 coordinate 7,848, forward strand.
ACGGGCTGAGCTTCTTCCTGCCGCAGATCGTCAAGTCCTTCGGTCTCACCAACCTGCAAACGGGCTTCGTGACGTCGCTGCCGTATATCGTCGGCGTGATCAGCATGGTGCTGTGGGGCCGGCATTCGGACCGCAAGCTCGAACGCCGATGGCACGTCGCGATCGCGCTGCTGGTCGCGGCCGGCGGCATTGCGGCGGCGGCCGCACTCGACAATCCGGTGCAGAAGATGATCGCATTGTCGATCGCCGGGTTCGGCATCTTCGGCTGCCTGCCGGTGATCTGGACGTTGCCGGCCGCGTTCCTGTCGGGCGCCGCGGCGGCGGGCGGGATTGCGGCGATCAACTCGCTCGGCAATCTGGCGGGATTCTTCGGACCGTTCGCGATGGGCTGGATCAAGGACAGCACCGGCGGCTTCGGCGCGGGTTTGCTGTGCCTGTCGGGCGCGGGGCTCGTGGGGGTCGCGGCAGTGTTGCTGCTGCATCACGATGCGTCGCTCGAAGCGTCGGCATCCGGCTTGCCGGATCCGCGCGCGGCGGGCGGTGCCAATGTGGCGCGATCTTAGTGGTGGATGGGGCGCAGAGATGCGGCGATGGAGCAAATCGCGCAGCGCGCGAAGCACGGGTAGCCCCGGCTCGAGGACGAGGCCACGCGACGCGTGAGCCGAAGCGGCCACACTGGGACGAGACGACCGTGCTGCGCGCCAGAGACTCGTGACCCTGCCGCCCTGCCCGAGCATACTGATCAACGCGATCGCGCCGGCCGCACCGGTGCTTTGCGGGAGCTTGGGCGACCGCGCTCAGAACACTGGAATCGAAGCCTCGCTCAGCGACACGATCATACTCAGCTTGCACCGCAGCCGCCGCACCGCGAGGACCGAGCCCCGCGGCGGCGGCCTTCAGTCTCAGCGCGCCGCGCCGCCGTTCGTCGCGGCACCTTCGCTGGGCGCGCTATCTGCATCCGGCGGCACGACATCGTCCGGAGTAGGCGTCGGCGCGATGGCCGGCGCACCGCCGCCGCGCGCTTCACCGTCGACTGCCCCGTTCGTGGGTCCCGGCGTCGACCCCGGCGCTTGCAGCAGCGGCGGCAAATCGCGCGGCTCGACCACGGTTTCCGACACGGCGGACGCTGCCGACGCCTGAGGCGCAACGGTTTCAACCGGCGCGCGGCGCACCGGACTGCGCGGCGCAACCGGCTTCTCCGGTTTGGGCGGGGAGGCCGCCAACAAATGGCGGAGCCAGTCGCGCAACCGGCCGGTGCGTTCGGCGAACCAGCCCGGTTCCTGCGCCGTATCGAACTTGACATGCGTGTCGACCAGCCGCGAGCGTTGCGCGCGCTGAAAGAAGTCGCCGACGATCGGCAGCGCGCTATGTGCCCCCTGCCCCCAGTAATCGCTGCGCAACGTGACCCGGCTGTCGTTGAAGCCCACCCACGCGCCCGCCACCAGTTGCGGATGAATCAGGATGAACCAGCCGTCAGCGTTGCCCTGGGTCGTACCCGTCTTGCCCGCGACGTCGCCGCGCACGCCGAAGCGGCCGCGAATGCTCGAACCGGTGCCGCGGCTCACGACGTCGCGCATCACGTCGACCAGTGTGCGGGCGGCATCGGCGGGCAGTTCCTGGCGGGACGGCGCCGGCGCGAAATCGGCCAGCACCTCGCCGTTGCGATCTTCGATGCGCGTGACCATCACCGGTTCCACATAGCCGCCGAGGTTAGCGATCGTGCCGTAGGCCGACACCATTTCCTTGAGCGTCACCGGGCTTGTGCCGAGCGCGAGCGACGGCACCGGGTCGAGTTCGCTGTCGCGCACGCCCATGGCGCGGGCGAGGCGCGCGACCTTGTTCGGGCCGACCGTCTCCATCACTTGCGCGGTGATGCGGTTGCGCGAAAACGCGAGCGCGTCGCGCAGGCTGATGGCGCGCTCGCCTGGTTCGTCCTCGTCGCTGGGACGCCAGACTTCGCCGCCCGCCAGCGGAATTTCGACGGGCTTGTCGACCAGCGTATCAGACGGTTTGGCGCCCGCCTCGAAGGCCGCCGCGTAGACGAACGGCTTGAAAGTCGAGCCCGGCTGACGGCGCGCCTGCTGCACGTGGTCGAACGGGTCCTGGCTGAAGTCGCGGCTGCCGACCCATGCCCTGATCTGCCCGTTGCGCGGGTCCATCGCGAGGAAGTCGGCCTGCACGCGCGTTTTCGTCTCGCAGACCGACTTCACCAGATCGTGATCGGATGCGACGCGCTTGAGCGCGTCGTCGTCGCTCAGGCCCGCGTCTTTCGCGGCGCGGAACTCGGGCGTCTCGCGCAGGAAAGTCTGCAGCAGATCCCGGCCGTTCGAACATCCCGAGCGCGTACCCCACGCCGAATTCGCGATGCCCTGCAACTGGTTGCCCTGCAGCGTCACGGCCTGGGTCGCCATGTTCTGCAGGCGCGAATCGATGGTGGTGCGCACCACGAGGCCATCGGCGTAGATGTTGTAGTCGTTGCGATCTGCCCATGCCGCGAGCCACTTGCGCAGCTGCTGCGCGAAGTGCGGCGCGGGTCCGGGCGGCTCGGTCTGACGCTCGAAATCGATGCGCAACGGCCGGCGCTTGAGCGTCTCGTAGGCGGCGGGCGTCAGCTTGCCGTACTTGACCATCTGAGCGAGCACCGTATTGCGGCGATCCAGCGCGCGCTCCGGGTTCAGCACCGGGTTGTAATAACTATTGCCCTTGAGCATGCCGGTGAGCGTCGCGCTTTCCAGCACGTTCAGGTCGGACGCCGATTTGTCGAAATAGGTGCGTGCCGCCATCTCGATGCCGTACGCGTTGTACAGGAACGGCACCGTGTTCAGATAGGTTTCGAGAATCTCGTCCTTACTGTAGAGCGCTTCGATCTTGAACGCCGTGATCGCTTCCTTGAGCTTGCGCGTGAGGGTCGGCGCGCGGCCGATCTCGTCCGGATAGAGATTGCGCGCGAGCTGCTGCGTGATGGTCGAGCCGCCCTGCCGGTCGCCGGAAAACGTATGTAGCGCGGCCGATGCGGTGCGCCGCCAGTCGAGGCCGAAATGCTCATAGAAGCGGTGATCTTCGGTCGCGATCAGCGCGCTCACCACATGCGGCGAGATGTCCTTGAGCTTCACCCACGCGCGGTTGGACGGCTTGAACTCGGCGAGCAGCTTGCCGTCGGCCGAGAGAATGCGTGCCGGCTGCTCGATCTTCGCCTTGCGGATGTCGCCGATGCCCGGCGTGAACGGAATCAGCAGCAGCACATACAGGAGCAGCAGCACCGGCAGCGCGGCACATGCCCACGCCACGCCGCGGCGGGTAGGATGGCGCAGGTGCCACAGCGCCTGCGCGATGTGCGGGTTGATGAAGGTCAGGCCTTTGTCGAGGGCCGCCAGAAACGAGGGGATGAGGCGCTTCACGCTTGCTACCGTCTGCCGGGAAAGGCGCAATCCTACCAAGATGCGCGGCGGCGGCGGATTTTTGCCTGATGGACGGCAACCCGGGACGGCAAACCGGCGCGGTGCGCCCGCAATAATCGGGGGCCACTATAATGTCGCCAAATTCCGACAAGAGGTGCTTCATGATCATCAAACCGCGCGTGCGTGGCTTTATCTGCGTTTCCACCCATCCGGCCGGCTGCGAGGCCAACGTCCGCGAACAGATCGAGTACGTCAACGCACGCGGTCCCATCGCCAACGGCCCGAAAAAGGTGCTCGTGATCGGCGCATCCACCGGCTACGGCCTCGCCGCGCGCATCAGCGCCGCGTTCGGCTGCGGCGCCGACACGCTCGGCGTGTTCTTTGAGCGCGCCGGCAGCGAAACCAAGGCGGGCACGGCAGGCTGGTACAACAGCGCCGCGTTCGAGAAATTCGCCACGGAAAAAGGCCTGTACGCGACCAGCATCAACGGCGACGCGTTCTCCGACGAAGTCAAGCAGCGTACCATCGAGGTCATCAAGCGCGACCTCGGCCAGGTCGACCTCGTCGTGTACAGCCTCGCGGCGCCCAAGCGGACGCATCCGAAGAGCGGCGAAGTGTTCAGCTCGACGCTCAAGCCGGTCGGCCAGGCCGTCAACCTGCGCGGCATCGACACGGACAAGGAAGTCATCAAGGAAACGGTCCTCGAACCGGCGACGCAGACCGAGATCGACCACACCGTGGCGGTCATGGGGGGCGAAGACTGGCAGATGTGGATCGACGCGCTGCTCGAAGCCGGCGTGCTCGCGGACGGTGCGAAGACCACCGCGTTCACCTATCTCGGCGAGAAGATCACGCACGACATCTACTGGAACGGTTCGATCGGCGCGGCCAAGAAAGACCTCGACCAGAAAGTGCTGGGCATCCGCACGAAACTCGCGGCCAAGGGCGGCGACGCGCGCGTGTCGGTGCTCAAGGCGGTGGTCACGCAGGCCAGCTCGGCGATTCCGATGATGCCGCTGTACCTGTCGCTGCTCTTCAAGGTCATGAAGGAGAAAGGCACACACGAAGGCTGCATCGAGCAGGTCTACGGCCTGTACAAGGAAAGCCTCTACGGCGCCGCGCCGCATCTGGACGACGAAGGCCGTCTGCGCGCCGACTACAAGGAGCTCGACCCCGACGTGCAGGAGCGCGTGCAGGCGCTGTGGAACCAGGTGACCAACGAGAACATCTACGAGCTCACCGACTTCAGCGGCTACAAGACCGATTTCCTGCGGCTGTTCGGCTTCGAGATCGCGGGCGTGGATTACGAAGCAGACGTCAATCCCGACGTGCAGATTCCGAAGCTCGTGCAGGTTTGAGGTTAAGGTTTGACGCGCGCGCCGGGCTCGCTCGATGCGGGCTCGTCGCGCGGTTGCGCTGTTCGTTTCGTCCGAATCGTTCGACGGTGCCATCGCCGGCGTCGGGCTCACGCCGCTCATGCAGTGGCTTGCGCGCGCCCAGCCGACGCTCGCCGCGAACGAGGCGCGGGCCGTCGATGCCTTCCGGCTGGCCTCAGGCGCGGCGCGCGGGCATCAGCAGGGAAACGCGCCCTGAAGCGCACGCAGAATCGCGAGGCCGATCGGAAAATCGTCCGAAATGCCGGGGTGGTTGGCAAAAAACGCGTCGAGCAACGGATAGACGGTCTGGTTGCCGATCGCGAGCGTCTGCGGCGGGCAGAATAGCTGCGGCCGCTTCTTCGCGACCAGGTCGCCGTTCGCCCAGCCGTACGCGTTGATCGTGCCGGTGATGTACGCGGCGTAGATCGAGTTGTTATCCGCATGAGCCCACTGTTTGTACTGGGCCGCCGTCATCTCGGCGTTCGCATTGAGAGCGAAAAACGCTGTCAGCAAAGCCAGCGCGAATTTCCATAACCGCATCGTAGAACCTTCAATCCGTGTCGCAAAAGCGGCCATTGTAGGGGAGTCGGGGCATGGTGCGCAGAAGCGTTGTATAGGTGCGAATCCGTAAGCTTTTCCGGTGGGTTTTTGTAAGTAGGGTGAGCAGGAAAAGGACAGGTGCGGTGCAGGATGCGCCGCGTCGGTCGCGCTGCTCGCCTCGGCAAAAATGGGTGTTTTGCATGCCGTGCGAGGCGCGGCCGATTGCCTTAAGGCGTGCCGTTGCGGCAGTAGTCGCGATAGCCTTCGCGCCCGGCCAGCCGAGCCATATAAGCGCTAACGGCCGGGAAATCCTCGTGCTGCAGCGGCGTGTCGAGCCAGCGGTTCACCGACAGCGCGATCGGAATGTCCGCGAGCGAGAACGCCTGCCCCGCAATGAATGCGCCCGTGCGCGCCAGTTGTCCTTCGACGATCGCCATATGCTTCGTCCAGTTCGCGCACGACAGCGCGATCTGCTGCTGATCCTGATGAGCGGGAGAATGCCGCGCCAGCGCGAGAAACGCGTAACTCCACGAGCGATTCAGCTCGCTCGCCTGCCAGTCGATCCACTGGTCGCAGCGCGCACGCTCGCACGGGTCGCCCGGATAGATCGCCTCGCCGTGATAGCGGCCCGCCAGGTAGCGGATGATCGAATTGGATTCCCACAGCACGAAGTCGCCGTCGCGGATCACGGGCACCATCGCGTTCGGATTGAGCGCGCGAAATTCCGCGACGTCCGTCGCGCGAAATCCCGCCCCCCAGTCTTCCTGCTCGAAGGACAGTCCGAGTTCCGTGCAGGTCCACAACACCTTGCGGACGTTGATCGATGAGGTCTTGCCGAGTATCTGGAGCATGGTCGTTTGTCGTGGATGGATGATCTGATGAAAGCCTGCGACGGCTGCCTGCGTGCGTTCGATGTGATGCAACGCCAGTCGGGGATCGGGTGCGAGACGGCAGGGAAACCGGCGATGGCTTCGACGCGGCGCGGATCTCCCGTCGCTGCAACCGCGCGTGACGGCGCGGGCCTTTGCGCATTGAACCCGCCGCCGATTTCGGTGAGCGCCATCGACCGGGTGGTCCGCTCGATCAGCGTGACGCCGAGAAACGCTTCGAGCTTGCGCAGCCGTTGCGTGATCGCCGTTTGCGTGACGTGCAGCGAATCGGCCGCACCCTGAAAGCTGCCGCGATCCGCAATCGCGACGAAGGCCTGAACGCCGAGCGTGTCGATTTCCATTAGAAAAATGAAGAAATCAAAATGATAAATTCATTTTACCGGGGTGACGTATCGAGTCGAGGATGCGCTTTTGAACGCAGCCGCAAACCGGCCAGTCAGCACGACCCGCCTACAAAGGAGCATCAGATGACAGAGATAACGGCTTGGCAGGCGGCACAGTACATGCGGTTCGAAAACGAGCGCACCCGTCCGGTGAGGGACCTGCTCGCCGCGATCCCCGCGACGGACGTGCGCCACGCGGTCGACCTCGGCTGCGGTCCCGGCAATTCCACCGAAACGCTTGCGACGCATGCACCGGGCGCGGCGATCGTCGGTCTGGACAGCTCCGCCGACATGATCGCGGCGGCCCGCCAGCGCCTGCCGCAATTGCGCTTCGACGTGAGCGACATTTCGACGTGGGACGCGCCGGGACCGTACGATCTGATCCTTGCCAACGCGGTGCTGCAATGGGTGCCCGGCCACGAGCGGCTGTTTCCCTCGCTTGTGCATAAACTCGCGCCGGGCGGCAGCCTCGGCGTGCAGATGCCCGACAATCTGGACGAACCCGCGCACCGTCTGCTGCGCGAGGTCGCCGCGCACGGCACGTGGGCGCCCCGGCTCAAGGGCGTCGAGCGGACCATGCGCTTTGGCGCCGACTGGTATTACGGCCTGCTCAAGCCGCTGTGCACGCGGGTCGACGTGTGGCGCACCGTCTACCATCACCCGCTCGCCGGGGGGGCCGGCGCGGTGGTCGATTGGTTCAAGGGCAGCTCGCTGCGGCCGTTCCTCGCCCCGCTCGACGACGTCGAACAGCAGGCCTTCCTGCAACGCTACGAGGACGAAATCGCGAAGGCCTATCCGGCGCTCCCCGACGGCACGGTGCTGCTGCCGTTCCCGCGGCTTTTCATCGTCGCGACGCGTTAGCCGCGCGGACCGTCCCCGCTCGGCGACGCCTGCCGCCCGAGCATGCGCAAAGCGCATGAGTGCCTGCTGCAAACAGTGCGCCAGGATACGCTGGAAATTGCCGCGCCTGAATTTTGCGTGATATTGTTGCTGAAAGCGGAGGACGGCGTCCCGCCGTTCTCTCCGGGCAATTTACAGCAGCGAGCGTCGCCATGAGTGATGTACGCCATCATCTGAGTCCACGTGACCGTTTGGAGCTGTTGTGCTGGCTCACATGCGGGAGCCTTGGCGCCTATTACCTGAACGAAGACTGGCCCGACGCGGCGTTTCACGTGCAGGCCGCTCACAAGTGGCTCGACCGCCGCGCGCGCGAGGCCGACTGGCTAAGCATCGCGAAGCTGTCGGCCACGGCGCTCGACATCGCGCAGCGCCACGCCCGTTTCGTCGATACCGATTGGGCGCGCGACGCGGTCGAGGAAATTCTCGATACCGACGACCTCGATCCGCAAGCGCGACTGGTCAGGCAAGTGCTGGCGGATTGCCAGAATGCGCTGGCGGATCGCCGGCTTGCGGATTGAGTCATCGCGGGTGCAGCGCGTTCAGAAGTTGTGCCGCAACCCGACGATCACAGAAAGCTGCTTATCCGAGTCTGAGTTGACGATATTCGGAATCTGCGCGAGGTTCTGCGTGGCGCCCGTCGATGGGTCGATCGCCAGCCCCGCGCCCGACGACTTCTGCCCGATCGCCACCGCATACACCGCGGTGCGCTTCGACAAGCTGTACACCGCCCCCAGATTCACCTGATGCACCCGCGTCGACGCGCTGCCCGACGGTCTGGCGTCGTTGAAAATATAGGCGAAGCCTAGCTGCAAATCGGGCGCCAGCGCGTACGTGGTATTCAATTCGGCGATATCGAACGAAATATCCGCGCCGTCGGGCCGCGCTGTACTCGCGAAGTACTGACTCTGCGACAGCCGCGTATGCGTGTAAGTCAGCGCCACGCTCGCCTTGCCGAACGCATAGGAACCCCCTGCCCCGACTATTCGCACCTTGCTCGCGTCCTGCAGCAGGCAGTACGACGCGCCGGGGTTCGCGCAACTGAAGTCGCCGATATAACCGTTGGCGCCGCCCAATGCCGCGTCCAGCGGCTGATTCAACTCCAGATATCCCGCGCTCAGCGACAACGGCCCGTGCACGTAATTCGCGGCGAGCGCCCATCCCTTGTTGCGTGAAAAATCGCCCGCGACGCCGCCGAGACTGAACAGCCCGCCGAGCGTGAAGCCGCCGAAGCTCGGGCTGATGTACTTGATCGAGTTGTTGAAGTTGAACGCCTCGTTCAGATTGTCGACGTCACCGAAATGCGAGCCGTACAGCGTCGCCCAATTGTTGCTCGACACATAGGCGCCGAGGAAATCGGAGAACGGATCGTACTGGCGGCCGAAGGTGAGCGCGCCGTATGTACCGTTGTTCAGACCGACCCACGCGTTGCGGTTGAACAGCGTGTTCGATTGCAGCATCGCGCCGTTGCCGATCAGGAAGCTGTTCTCCAACGTAAAGTTGACCGTCGTGCCGCCTCCGATGTCCTCCGTGCCCATCAGGCCCCAGCGCGACGGCACCAGGTTGCCGCCCGCCAGCTGATAATTCGAGTGGCCGCTGGTGCTGCCGTCGGCGTGCGTCGTCTGCTGGTTGCTGGTGTAGACGAGGCCGGCATCGACCGTGCCGTACAGCGTGACTGAAGATTGCGCGTGTGCGCCCATCGCGAGGCCGAGCGCGGCCAGCGCAAGCGCCGAGCGCTTGACGAATTTTTCTGCCATGTTTTTGCCGGAAAGTGAGGTGAGCTGTGGTGAGCGTGGACTGATGCGCAGAGACGCTTACTGGCCGAAGCCCGCGTAGATGTCCGGCCGCTTCTTGCGCAGGATGAGACCGATCAGCACGCCGACGAGCGCCACGGCGAACACGATCCAGGGGAAGGACTTGACGATCGGGCTATCGGAGCCGCTCAGCGCATCGAGATTGCGCACGAGAATCACGCCGATATACAGCAGGCCGAGTCCGCCGAGCAGCGGCGCGAGGAACGAGTGCCACACGCGGGTATCCTTGCGCGTCTTGCGGAAGAACGCGATCACCGAAAAACTCGTCACCGCTTGCAGCATCACGATGCCGATCGTGCCGAGCGCCGAACTCCAGCTGAACACGATATTGAACACGTCGCTGCCCGACGCGATGAACAGACCGAGCAGCACGCACACGGACAGCGTTTGCAGATAGCTCGCGACGTACGGCGAACGGTATTTTTCATGCACGCGGTTCAGCGCTTGCGGCAGGATGCCTTCGAGGCTCAACGCGTGGATATAGCGCACCAGCGTGTTATGAAACGACAGCAGACTCGCGAAGATACTGCTGAGCAGCAGGAAGCTCATCACCGTCGTGACCGCGCCACCCAGGTACTTGCCGGATTGAATGAACCAGAAATCGCCGGGCTCTCTGGTCGCGACGTCGACCACGTCGGCGAGACCGTACGCGCAGACGATGGTCCACGTGACGAAGGCGAAGAACACGAGGATCAGTATGACCGACACGTACGTCGCGCGCGGCACGGTCACTTTCGGATCGCGGCATTCCTTGCCGTAGATCGCGGTGGCTTCGAAACCGATGAACGACGCGAACGCGAACATCACCGCAATGCCGAGGTGGCCGCTGAAAACATGCTGCGGCGAGAGCGGCGCGAGCGTGAGGCCGTTGGGCCCGCCGCCGTGGATCACGATCGCAATCGCGAGCAGCAGGAGGATGCCGAGTTCGAGACACATCAGCACGCCGAGCAGGCGGCTATTCAGATCGATGCCGCGAATGCCGGTGAATTGCACCACCGCCACGCAGATCAGCGAATAGCCATACCACGGCAGCGCGGTATGCAGCAGCGGCGACAGGATCACCGTGCAGAAGAATCCAAACAGTCCGTACAGCGCGATCTGGATGAACGTGTACGACATCAGTGCGACGAGCGCGCCGGCCATGCCCAACGGCCGCCCGAGTCCCGCGGTGATGTAGGCGTAGAACGCACCGGCACGCACCACGTGCCGGCTCATCGACGCAAAGCCGACGCTGAAGATCAGCAGCACGAGCCCGGCGATCACGAACGCGCCAGGAATGCCCGCGCCGTTGCCGAGACTGATCGCAGGCGGCACCGCGCCGAGCATGCCGGTCAGCGGCGCCGCCGCGGAAATCACGAGAAACACGATCTGCCACAAGCCCAGCGTATTGCCCTTCAATTCCACGGGGTTCTCCGCGTCGACCAGACTGGTCGGCGAATAGGGTTCGTTCATCGCTGCCTCTATGTTATTGGCTAGTCTGAAACTCGCCAGAACCCCTTGCACTGCTGGTTATGGCGCTCGCTTGACCGACGTCAACTGCTTCGGGATGAGCGCATGGTAGGTAGCTAAAAAATAAAGCGACTTCGCGAACTGCGCCAAATTTTCGATAAAGCGCGCCAATGCGGGCGGACCCTGAATTCACCGGTCTGCAGCAGATACTTAGGAACCCAGACGTTATTTTCCGGTGTGGTCAGCGCGAGGTCTCACGATATTTTCAGAATGAAAGCAGCACGCGTATACGCGGCGCGTCTATTTTTTCCAGCTGCGTGTGGCGCGCCATAACACGGTCGCGTCGGCATAACCGACCGCACGCGCAATCGCCGCATTGGTGAGCCCGTCGCGTTCGAGCAATCCCGCGACGCTGCGCTGCCGCTCCTCGCGCAGAATCTGCCGCACAGAGGTGCCTTCCTGCGCGAGATGCCGTTGCAACGAGCGATGCGAGAGGCCGAGGTCTTTGGCAATGTCGGCGACGATCAGTTTTTCATGCGCAAGCCGCCGCGTAATCAGATCGCGCACCTGCTCGACGATGCTGTGCGGCATCGCATCGTTCGCAATCAGATCGGTCGCGTGGCGCTCCATCATGCGCGCCATTTGCGTGTCGGCGCTTTTGAGCGAAGCATCGAGATCCTGCGGACGCAGAATCACACCATTAAAAGGCTGCTGAAAGCGCACCGGTACGCGAAAGATCCGCGCGTAGGGTTTGAGATCGGCGGGCGCCGCGTGTTCGAAATGCACTTCGACCGGATTCCATGCGGCGCCGCGCACGAGCCGGATCATGTTGCACATGGTCGACAGGCTGTACTCCGCATCCTGGCGGCGCGGCCAGATTTGCGGACTGGCGATCTGGTAGGTCCAGATCGGCCACTCGTCGTCGCGCAGCACTTCGCAGCTCGTCGTGTTTTGCCACGAGGCGAGCGCGAGCGTGAACTTGCGCATCGCCGCGTTCAGCGTCGGCGACGAAAGAAAGACGAGGCCCGCCGGCCCCAGTTCCGTCAACTGCAATTCGCTGCCGAGCCGCAAGCCGAGCGATGCTTCGCCGAGCACTTCGGCCGCGCGCTCGAAGGCCGCCACGTAACGCGTGAGCGGCAGGATTTCATACGGATTGGACAGCAGCCGCCGGCTCATCCCGAACGCTTCGAGCAGCGCGTCGCAATCGGCGCCCGACTGATCGAGCGCGCGCACGACCGGTCCCATCACCGCCGCGCGAATCATCGGGAAACTGCCATTGAGCGTGACTTTTTTCATGTTGAGCGTCTCCTCTCCAGTCTGCGCTGTCGTGTTGCCCGAGTCGTTTCCTCTGGCGCACTTTATCGCTCAATTGGCGCGATAAGCAAGCGCGAAAATATTATTGGGCTCCTACGATTTGCCATCGACTCAGCGTGCGCCGCGTGTCACCGGTGCCAAGCGGCCCGCTGTCTGGTCCAGCCAACATCTTGACGGGAATCTTATGAACACGAATGCCACGAAAGCTGCGCACCCTATCGTTCATCCGCTCGACCCACTGAGCGGCGAAGAAATGCAGCTTGCCTGCGATCTCGTGAAGGCTGCCGAAAAACTCGATTCACACGCCCGTTTTCCGATGGTCGAATTGCGCGAACCTCCGAAAGCCGAAGTGCTCGCGTTCAAAGCCGGCGAGTATTTTTCGCGCATCGCATTCGTGCTCGCGATCGACCGATCGAATGGCGCGACGATCGAATTCGACGTGGACCTGAGAGAAAAACGCATCGCGGCGCGCCGGGTGTTGCCGTTCGACCAGGCGCCTTACGGCCAGCCGCCCATCATGATCGACGACTTCATGAACGCCGAGCAGATCGTCAAGAACGATGAAGCGTGGCGGGCGGCGATCATGAAGCGCGGCCTCAGCGAAAAGGACCTCGAGCGCGTGCAGGTCGATCCGTTCTCGGCCGGCTGCTTCGATCGCGAGCACGAAAACGGCCGGCGTCTCGTGCGCTGCGTGAGCTACTACCGCGAGACGCTGACCGATAATGGCTACGCGCATCCGATCGAAGGCGTGCTCGCGGTGGTCGATCTGCTCGACAAGAAAGTGATCGAGCTGATCGACGACGGCCGCATCATTCCCATTCCGCGCGCCAAACACAACTACGACACGCCGAGCCTCGGCCAGCCGCGCAGCACGCTCAAGCCGCTGTCGATCAATCAGCCCGACGGCCCGAGCTTCACGATCGACGGCTGGCACGTGAGCTGGCAAAACTGGACCTTCCGCGTCGGCTTCACGCCGCGCGAGGGGCTCGTGCTGCACCAACTGTCGTGGGACGACGGCAAGCGCGCGCGGCCGGTCATCTACCGCGCGAGCGTCACGGAAATGTGCGTGCCCTACTCCGATCCGAGCACCAATCACTACTGGAAAAGCGCGTTCGATGCGGGCGAGTACGGGCTCGGCAAGCTCGCGAACCAGCTCGAACTCGGTTGCGACTGCCTCGGCACGATCCGCTATTTCGACATCCCTTGCGCCGACGACTTCGGCAACGCGTTCGTGATGAAGAACGCCGTCTGCATGCACGAAGAAGACTACGGCACGCTGTGGAAGCACTATGAATTCCGCACCGGCGTATTCGAAATGCGCCGCTCGCGCCGTCTCGTGATTTCGTTCTTCGCGACGGTCGGCAATTACGACTACGGCTTTTACTGGTATCTGTATCAGGACGGCACGATCCAGCTCGAATGCAAGCTGACCGGCATCGTCCAAACCTCGGCGGTGGCCGACGGCGACACCTATCCGTGGGGCGGCATGATCACGCAGAACCTCGGCGGCCCCACGCACCAGCACTTCTTCAATGCGCGCATGCACATGATGGTCGATGGCGAGCGCAATACCGTCACCGAACATGAATTCGTGCCGCGTCCGATCGGCGATACGAATCCGTACGGCAATGTGTTCGATACGACGAAGCAGGTGCTGAAGACGGAGAGCGAAGCCGCGCGCCTCGCGAATGGCCGCACGGGCCGTTATTGGAAAGTCACCAACCCGAACGTGAAGAACGCCGTGGGGGCGAATCCGGGCTACAAGCTGATCGTCAACGACTCGCCGCTGATGCTCGCCGACGAGCGTTCGAAGGTGCGTCAACGCGGCGGCTTCGCGACGCGTCACGTGTGGGTCACGCCGTTCGATCCGGCCGAGCGCTATGCGAGCGGCGACTATCCGAACCAGCATTCCGGCGGCGACGGCTTGCCGCGTTATATCGAGGCAAACCGCCACATCGAGAACGAAGACCTCGTGTTGTGGCACAGCTTCGGTCACACGCACGTGTGCAAGCCCGAAGACTTTCCGGTGATGCCGGTCGAGTACGCCGGCTTCATGCTCAAACCGAATAATTTTTTCGCAGGCAATCCGACGATGGACTTGCCCGCCGAGCGCGATCTGAACAGCGTCGAAGATGGCAAGCCGACGGACCATGGCTGCTGCAAGCACTGATCCGTTGCGGCCCGCCGCGCAGCCCGCCAGCGGCTCGGCAAGCGTGCTTGCCGCATGCGCGGCCGGTTCGGCTTGCGTGCTGATCGCAGGCGGCGGCGCCGCGGTGTCGATGCGCGGCGGCCTCGGCCACCCCGCGAGCTCGCTGTGGATGAGCGCGCTCGCGCTCGCGACGATGATGGCCGCGCCGCTGCTGATGGCACGCTCGACCCGCCGCCGCACCACGCTCGCAAGCGCGACCACCTTGATCGTGACGATGAGCGCGATGAATGCGTTACCGACGTATCTGAACGGACTGCAGCACGGCGGCGTGCTTGCCGCGTTGATGATCGCAGCAGGCGGCGCTTTGCTGTTTTGCTGGCGGCAACTGAGCGGCACGGTCGCCAATGATCGTCATCACGCGAATGACCCCGCGCAAACGACGCGCGCAGCAAGCACAACGGCGCTGCTCGCGTTGCTCGCGGGCATGTCGAGCGGCAGTCTCGCGCGCTTCCAGTTGTTTGCTGTGTGCGGCGCAGGCGGTGCGAACGGCGTTCAACCGCTCTGGCACATCGCGCTCCTGCTGGCGGCAGTATGCGCGCTGGCCTGCTACGCCGAGCGCTCGCGCAACGACCGGATGCTGTCGACGTTGTACGTCGCACGCGCGCTGCTGATCGGGACGCTCGCAACCGTCGATAACCCCGCGCTCGCCCCGCTCGCGGCAAAACTATTTCTGCTGCTCGACTGCCTGACGATCCCGGCCCTCGCGAATCTGGGGGGCAACACGAGGCGAGCGCTAAACGCGAGTTGTCCCGGTATCGCGCATCACATCGGCATGCTGGCAGGCGCAGCCTTGTCGACTGCCCCCTACTTTTTCGGCGACGGATTCGTCGTGCTGTTCGGCATCAGCGCGGCCGCGAACCTGATATGCGCCGCGTCGCTCGCCATCCATTGGCCCGGCACGAAGACGTTGCACTTGCACGCACACCGGTATCACAACGAGGCGCGCTCATCCGGCTAGCGCCGCACCGGTTGCGCCCACGACCCACGGACTCACGACGCACTCAACGGAGACGAAGCACCATGAGCGAACACCATCACGCAGCGGCAGCGTTGCCGCAGACCATGTTCATCAACGGAGAGAAAACCCGCAGCGCCGCGGGCAAAACGTTTCCGGTCTTCAATCCGGCCACGGCGGAAGAACTCGCGCAGATTCCCGATGCTTCGGAGTCGGACATCGATCACGCGGTGAGAACTTCGAAAGCCGCCTTCGAATCCGATGCGTGGCGCAGAATGCCGCCGGCCGCGCGCGAGCGTCTGCTGCTCAAACTCGCCGACCTCGTCGAACACCATACCGACGAACTCGCCGCGCTGGAAACGCTGAACCAGGGCAAGCTCATCGGCTTCTCGAAGATGCTCGAAGTGTCGGGCAGCGTTCAATGGCTGCGCTACATGGCCGGCTGGGCGACCAAAATCGAAGGGACCACCTTCGACCTGTCGATTCCGTTCCCGCCGGGCACGCGCTACAACGCATCGACCCGCCGCGTGCCGGCCGGAGTCGTCGCGGCCATCGTGCCCTGGAATTTCCCGCTGCTGATGGCGGTCTGGAAAATCGCGCCGGCGCTCGCATGCGGCTGCACCGTCGTGCTCAAGCCCGCGGAAGAAACGCCCTTGACCGCGATCCGTCTCGCCGAACTCGCGCACGAAGCGGGCTTTCCGCCGGGCGTGTTCAACGTGGTCACCGGCCGGGGCGAAACCGCTGGTGCGGCGTTGGTGAGGCATCCTCTGGTCAACAAGGTCACGTTCACGGGATCGACCGAGGTGGGCCGCATCATCGGCCGCCAATGTGCTGAAGATCTGAAGCGCGCGTCGCTGGAGCTGGGCGGCAAAAGCCCGGTGATCGTGCTCGACGACTGCGACCCACGCAAGGCGATCGAAGGCGCGGCCGGCGCGATCTTCTTCAATCACGGCCAGGTGTGCACGGCGGGCTCGCGCCTCTATGTGGCGCGCTCGATCTACGATGAAGTCGTGCAAGGTGTCGCGGCGGTGGCCGACGGCATCGCGCTCGGCTCGGGCTTCGATGCGGCGACGCAGATGGGGCCGATGGTTTCCGCACGGCATCGCGACAAAGTGATCGCCATGATCGTGCAAGGCAGGCAGGAGGGCGGCGAGATCCTGTCACGCGACGCGCATGTGGAGGGAAATGGCTATTTCGTACGCCCCACGGTGATTGCCAACCGCGCGTGCAAGCCACTGTCGGTCGTCAAGGAAGAAGTGTTCGGACCGGTGCTCGTTGCGATGCCGTACGACGACCTCGACGATGTGCTCGGGCAGGCGAACGCGTCCGAATACGGACTCGGCGCGAGCGTCTGGACCAATCAGCTCGACAAGGCGCTGCGGCTCGTGGATGGGATCGAAGCAGGCACCGTGTGGGTCAATACGCACAACATGGTCGATCCGGCGATGCCGTTCGGTGGCTTCAAGGCATCGGGCATCGGCCGCGAACATGGCAAGGCGATCATCGACGCGTATACCGGGAGCAAGTCCGTTTGTATCGCGTACTAAGCACGTAGGCGAGCGCGGCCCTTCGTCTGCATGGCGAAATCCATAGGACAAACAGCCGAAGGGCCGCGCGAGCAAACCAGTAAAATAACGGGACTTCGCGCCACCGCGCATCATGTCCCGGTCGAACATCTTGAAAACGCAAAATGCCTGCGCTGAACGCGCTCAAAACCTTCGAAGTGGCCGGCCGCACGGGGCAGCTTCACTCGCGCCGCGGAACTGCTGAAGGTCACGCAAAGCGCGGTCAGCCGGCAGGTCCGGCAACTCGAGGTGCAACTGGGCGAGACGTTGTTGCAGCGCCACCATCATCATCTGGAACTCTCTGCGGCAGGTCGCATTCTGCTGCAAGCGCTGCAGCAATCGTTCGACCGCATCGAACTCACGGTGCGCGGCCTGCAGGAAAAGACCCATCGCAACCGCTTGCGTATCAACGCGCCCCCCACCTTCACGAGCCGCTGGCTGATGCCGCGACTGGGCCGCCTGCGCGACGCGCATCCGCATCTCGAACTGAGTCTGTCGACCCGCGTCGAGGACAACCTTGCCGAATCGGGTGTGCTGGACTGCGCGACCCGTTTCGGCAATGGCGTGAAATACGCGAGCCCGGAGATCGCGGGCTTCCAGTTCGGCGGCATGTACGCGTTCAGCAACGACACGAACTTCGCGAACAATCGCGCCTATAGCTTCGGCGGTCAGTACGCGAACGGCGGCCTGCTGATCGCGGCGGCCTATCTGCAGGCGAACAATCCGGGCGCGGGCTCGACCGGCGCGATCACCGCGAACGACGCGAGCTGCATCGCCGGACGTATGCGGATATTCGGCGGCGGCATCAACTACACGTTCGGCTCGGCGACTGCAGGCTTTGCCTATACGAACTCGAACCACAAGGACCCGACCGGCAACGGCTATGTCGGCGTTCCTCTCGCCGCGCCGGGCGTGAGGCTCGACACGCTGAAGTATCAGAACTTCGAGGTGAACGGCAAATACCAGCTCACGCCTGCATTCTTCGTCGGCGCGCAGTACGTGTACACGATGCAGAACTACGACGCGTCGTCGGGCACGGTGAAGCCGAAGATTCACTCGGTCGGCCTGATGGCGGACTACAACCTGTCGAAGCGCACGGACGTGTACGTGCAGGGCGTATATCAGAAGGTCGCGGGCGATTCGACCGGTCGATTTTCGACAAGGCGTTCATTGCTGGCGTGCAGGCGCCCTCGTCGACGGATACGCAGGTGGCCGTACGGGTCGCGTTGCGGCACAAGTTCTAGGAACGCGGGGCGGCGGTGCGGATCGTTGGAACGTGGCCGCGCCTACGTGGTGAGAAACCCGGGCGCCGATGAAGTCCCTCACCCCTCCACCATCGCCTTCAATCTCGACAACGCCCGATCCCACTGCTGCGAAATCGCGTCGAGCGCGCGGCGCGCTTCGTCGAGATGGGCCGGCTCGAACGCCCACAAGCGCTCGCGGCCGACCTTCACGTCGCGCACGAGACCCGCGTTCGCGAGCACCTGTAGATGCTGCGTGACCGACTGCCGCGTGATCTCCGTGCCCGCAGTCAATTGCGCGATCGACATCGCACTGCCCGCACATAAGATCGCGATCAGCCGCAGACGCGTTTCGTCGCCGAGTGCCGCGAAAATCGGCGCTGAGTTCTTCAGCGCCGACGTTTTCAGACTCGCATTGGCCGACGCGGTCCTAACCTTTGGCGACATGCTTTTCGATGTTGAGCAGCTGATGATCCCAGCCGCCGCTGTTCATGCGGAACGCCTCGTCGCGACGCGCGGCCGGAATCCGGTCGAAGCCCGATTCGACGACACGCAGCAAAGTGCCCGCCTCGACTTCGGTCAGCTCGAATACGACGAGCGTGGTCGGCTCCGGCGAGTAGTCGACCGTTGCGTCGATCGCGGCCGGATGCCAGCGCCACGACAGATGATGCTCGGGCTCGACGCGCTCGATCAGCAGGTCGATGACGAGATGCTCATAGCCAGGATAAGTCAGATTGGCTTGCACGGTGTGCCCCGCAACGAACTGCTTGCCAGCCAGATTCATGCCGAACCATGTGCCGAATTCCTCGGCATTGGACAGCGCGCGCCAGACCCGCGAGCGCGGCGCCTTCAGCAGAATCTGCTTTTCGATGCGATCGGTCGATGTGTTCATATGCAGCCTCCTGACTGCATATTAGAAAACCGTCACGTAATATGCAAGGAATTGACTGCGTATTTCTCAAGCGGATTTTCGTAGGATCTTCACGGTTCGCCGCGCTCATTCTCATGAAGCAACGTGCATCCGGCAAATTCGTGAGCGTGAACCGTGCGGCTGGATGCGCCGGGCATTCGCGCCGCGGCACTGCCGCGACGCGTGCGTCCCCTTCCACGTCCACGCTCGGCGGCAGCCCTGTCTGACTCGTGAGACCACACGCGGCGCTCAGGCGCCGCCGCGTCCCGTCTTTCTCGTGGCATCACTCGGTGGCGTGCACGTGCATTACACCGGCTTGCATCGACCACGCCATCCACGGACGGCGCAGGGCGACAATCGCCACAAACGCGCAGGCGGCCAGTGCGCCGAACGTCGCAAAGCCCATCTGATAGCTGCCCGTGCTTTCCTTGGCAATGCCCATCACGACCGGCAGATAGAAGCCGCCGATGCCGCCCGCCGCGCCGACGATGCCCGACATCAGGCCCGTGCGGCCCGCCCAGCGATGCGGCACCAACTGGAAGGTCGCGCCGTTGCCGAGACCGAAGGCCACGTACAGGCACAACAGCAACGCGATGCCGCCGGAGAGCGAAGGCATCGCCGCGGCAAACACGAAGTCGCACAACGAAATGATCGCGAGCAGGACGGTCAACGCGCGCACGCCGGACACCTTGTCGGCGATCAGCCCGCCGAGCGGCCGCACCATGGCGCCCGTGGCGGCGAGCAATGCCATGAACAGGCCGGCGTCGATCTTCGACAACTGATACAGGTTCGTGAGCAGCAGCGACACATACGAGGACATGCCGACGAAGCCGCCGAACGTGATGCTGTACACGAGCATGATGACCCACGTATCGCGTTCGCCGAGCACCGAGCGATAGCGTTGGGGCAGCACGGCAATCGCGAGCAGCGCGCCGATCACCGGCAACAGCAGCACACCGGTCTTGCCCGATCCGAACAACCCGGCCTCGACCAGCAGCACCAGCACGATCAAACCGCCGAGCGTCACCGCGAAGCTGCCGAATGCGCGCAGCACGCTGCCGGATTTCACGCCCGCGTCGTTGGCCCAGAAGTACAGCGTGATCGCGGCGATCGCGAGCAGCGGCAGCGCGCCGCCGGCGGCCATCTGCCAACCGTAGTGCGTCGCCAGTTGCGGGAACAGGAAGCCGTCGAGCACCGCGCCGATATTGCCGGCTGCAGCGAGGCCCAGCACCAGGCCCTGCACTTTCGGCGGATAGTTGCTGCCGGCCATTGGCAGCGCCACCGCGAAGCTCGCACCGCCGACGCCGAGGAACACGCCGAGCACGAGCAGCATTTCGTACGACGGCACGGACTGCATCAGCGGCAGCACGATGGTCGGCACCGCCGACAGCAGCACCCCCATCAACGCAATGCGCTTGCCATGCGCCGACTGATACAGATTGCCGAGCGTCACGCGCAGAATCGCCGCCGATAGCACCGGCACCGCAACCAGCAGGCCCTGTTGCGCGGGCGTCATTGCAATGCTCTTGCTGATGAACGGTGCAAGCGGTCCATACAGCACCCACACGGTAAAGCCGGTATCGAAATAGAGAAAGCACGCTACCAGCGCGCGCCAGTCTCCACTCTTAAGGGAGCTCATCACGTTTTTCATCAGGCATCCTCATAAAACTGATTTTTCGACTATCCGGCAATGGCGTCGCGCGCCATGCACCAGCCAGTCACACTATTGAAAACCGATCTGAACATGCAACGTCCATGCCATCCGGGGTGGTCTTCTGAAACTTTCCTGCTTCCTCTTCTTGATACCTTGCGCGCCTGGCCGAAGCCGCGTCGATGCAGTGCGTAGGTTCAATAAACGTCGCGTGCATAGCGCTTTTCGCGCGCGAGACGGCTCACGTATTCGGCCGCCTTCTCGTCGCTCATGCCGCCGTGCGTGGCGACCACATCCTTGAGCGCCGCGTCCACATCGCGTGCCATCCGGTTCGCGTCGCCGCACACGTAGAAATGCGCACCGTCTTCGAGCCAGGCCCACAGTTGCGCACCTTGCTCGCGCATGCGGTCCTGCACATAGATCTTGTCGGCCTGGTCGCGCGAGAACGCGAGGTCGAGTCGGGTCAGCACGCCGCTGTCGCGCATCGCTTCGAGTTCGTCGCGATAGTAGAAATCGGTGGCCGCATGCTGCTCGCCGAAGAACAGCCAGTTGCGGCCCTTGTCGCCGCATGCGCGGCGCTCGTGCAGAAAGCCGCGAAACGGTGCGATGCCCGTGCCCGGGCCGACCATGATCATCGGCGTGTCAGCGCTGTGCGGCGGGCGAAAATGCGCTGATTTCTGCACGAATACGGGCACCTCGGTCTCGCTCGCGCGGTCCGCGAGAAAGGTCGACGACACCCCTTTTCGATGACGCCGCGCGTTGTTGTAACGCACCGCCGAGACGGTCAGATGCACTTCGCCCGGATGCGCTTTCGGGCTCGACGCGATCGAGTACAGACGCGGTTGCAAACGCTTGAGCATGCCGGTCAATTCGGTGGCCGAGAGGTTCACCGGAAATTCGTGCAGCACATCGGCAAGCTGCTGACCCCACAACCATTGCTTGAGGTCCGCCTTGCGTTCGGGCGTGAGCAGATCGCGCAGCGCGCCGTTGCTGCTGCGCGCGGCGATGAACGCGAGCGCATCCGCTCCTGGCCGCGCGATTTCGTAATGCTTGCCGAGCGCATCGGCAAGCCGCATGTCACCCGCGCCGGCCACGTTCACCGGCGCATCCGCGCTCAGGCCGCTCAGCGTGATCAATTCATCGACGAGTTCGGGGCAGTTGCTCGGCCAGACGCCGAGCGCATCGCCCGCTTCGTATTCGAGGCCCGAATCGCCCGTACTCAGCGAGAAATAACGGGTGTCCTTCGCCGCGCCCTGGCGGTTCAGGCGCAGATTGCTGACGAGCCGCGACGCGGCAGGGCGCGCTTTGGTCGGCACCGCGCCGGGCACCACCGCGTTGATCATGCCGGCGGACGGCACCGCATGCAGCGCCGCGTCTTCTTCGTTGATGCGCACGATGATGCGCTCGAGCCACGCATCGGCGCGCTGCTGATACTCGCCGTCGCAATCCACGCGGTCCATCAGACGAAGCGCGCCTTGCGCGGCGAGGCGTTCGTCGAGACGGCGCCCGTGTCCGCAGAACTGATCGTAATTGCGGTCGCCGAGCGCGAGCACGGCGAAGCGCACGCCGTCCAGACGCGGCGCATCGTCGGCGCTCAAATGCGTCCAGAAGCTTTGCGCGTTATCGGGCGGATCGCCGTCGCCGAACGTGCTCGTCATCAGCAACACGTACTGCGCTTTGGCAAGCGCCGGCAGCGGATAGTCCGCCATGCAAGCGGTGCGGATTTCGAAGCGCGACTCCATCAGACGCGTCGCATAGCGCTCGGTCAGCGATTCGGTGTTGCCGGTTTGCGAGGCCCACAGCAAGGTTACTTTGGGACGCGCGCGCACGATCCGTACGCCGGATGCCTGCGCCGAGGCGATATCCGTTTGCGCGCACGTGAGTGCGGACACGGCTGCGGGCGCCGCCGCGCTGCGGCTATAGAGACCGGCCAGCAGACCATCCACGTGAAGGCGGTTGGCCGTCTCGAACGGTGCGCTGCGCGGCAGAACCGGCACGCTGTCGATCCCCTGTGCTTCAGCCGAACGCAAGCCGCTGACGAACCCCGACAGATAGGCGCGCTCGGCGTCGCTCAGCGACGGCGCGGGCGTCGGCGGCAATTGCAGAAGGCTGGTGAGTGCATCGATACGGGGCATGTCCTGATCCTTGATGCTGTCGGTAACGGCAACCTCATTGGCTGGTACATCGTGCTGGTCTTGCGCAACCGGCTCGACGGCCTCGAGCGTCACCGGACTCAGCGCGACTGCGCAGAACTTCAGTTCGGGCTGCTGGGAAAGCGGGTCGATCGCGTCGCTCGTCACCGCGTTGATGCACAGGTCGTCGCCGAATACGTCGTTCCAGTGCATCGGCGCGAAGCAGTTGCCCGCGCTCACGCGTTCGGTGACGACCGCGGGCAGCACCGCGCGGCCACGGCGTGAGCGGATCTCGACCGGGTCCTTCGCCTTGATGCCGAGCGTGGCGGCGTCCTCGGGATGAATCTCGACGAACGGCCCCGGGTTCAGCTTGTTGAGCATGGCGACCTTGCCGGTTTTGGTCATCGTGTGCCACTGATGCTGCAGGCGGCCCGTGTTCAGCACGATCGGGAATTCGCGGTCGGGCAATTCGGCTGGAGCCGCATAAGCGCGGGCGAAAAACATCGCCTTGCCGCTCGCGGTCGGAAATACGAGCCGCGGACGGCTGCCACCGGGCAGTTCCTTCAGCGTCTGGCTCACGCCGTCGTTGAGGTAGCGAACCGGATTGCGATCGGCCGAAGCGGCGGACGCGAGCGGCCATTGCAGCGGCGTTTCCTTCAGACGGCGATGGCTCGCACCGCGCAGGTCGTAGCCGGTGTTCTGATTCGACGCACGCGTGATCTCGGCGAACACCTCTTCCGCGCTCGCGTAGCTGAACGCATCGGCAAAGCCCATTTCACACGCGACGCGCGCGATGATCTGCCAGTCGGGCAACGCGGCGCCGGGCGGCTCGATGCCCTTTTGCATCAGCGTGAGGTTGCGCTCGGAGTTGATCATCACGCCTTCGGCTTCGGCCCACAGCGCGCCGGGCAACAGCACGTCGGCGTAGCGGTTGGTCTCGGTGTCGAGGAACGCGTCCTGCGCGATCACGAGTTCCGCCGCGCGCAAACCGGCGATCGCGTTCTGGCGGTTTGCGACGCTTGCCACCGGGTTCGTGCAGATGATCCAGCACGCCTTGATGTCGCCCGCGGCCATGCGCGCGAACATGTCGATCGTGCCGTTGCCGACTTCGGTCTTCAGCGTGCCGGGCGCAATGCCCCACAGGTCTTCGACGAACGCGCGGTCCGCGTCGACCAGCACCGAACGCTGGCCCGGCAAACCCGGCCCCATGTAGCCCATTTCGCGGCCGCCCATCGCGTTCGGCTGGCCCGTCAGAGAAAACGGCCCGCTGCCGCGCCGGCAGATCTTGCCAGTCGCCAGATGCAGGTTGCAGATCGCGTTGGTGTGCCACGTGCCGTGCGTGCTTTGATTCAGGCCCATGGTCCAGCAGCTGATCCACTCCTTCGCGGTGCCGATCATCTGCGCGGCGCGGCGGATGTCGTCGGCGGCGAGACCCGTGATGCCGGCCACCCGTTCGGGCGTGTAGTCCGCGAGAAACGCGGGCAGCGCGTCCCAGCCTTCGGTGGCCTCGGCGATGAACGCGGCATCCGTCTGGCCGTTTTCGTGCAGCAGATGCAACAGGCCGTTGAGCAGCGCGAGGTCGGTGCCGGGTTTGATCTGCATGAACAGATCGGCCTTCTCCGCAGTTGCGTTGCGGCGCGGGTCGACCACGATGAGTTTCGCGCCGGCCTTCACGCGGTCCATCATGCGCAGGAACAGAATCGGATGACAGTCGGCCATATTCGCGCCGATCACGAAGAACAGGTCTGCGTGGTCAATGTCTTCGTAGGATCCCGGCGGGCCGTCCGCGCCCAGCGAGAGCTTGTAGCCACTGCCCGCGCTCGCCATGCACAGGCGCGAATTCGATTCGATGTTGTTGGTGCCGACGAAGCCCTTCGCGAGCTTGTTGACGAGGTACTGCGCCTCGATCGACATCTGACCGGACACGTAGAACGACAACGCGTCCGGTCCGTGTTCGTCGAGCAGGCCCCGCAAGCGCGCGGCGGTGGTGCTGATTGCCTGGGCCATCGGCAGCGGCACCGGGTCTTCGTCGCGCGCATGACGAACGAACGCGCTTTCCAGACGGCCCGACTTGCGCAATGCGACATGCGCGGATTGCCCCTTCGTGCACAACCGTCCGAAGTTCGACGGATGCTCCTTGTCGCCGGAGATCTTCAGGACCTGGCCGCCCTCGACATGCAGCACCATCCCGCAGCCAACGCCGCAGTAGGGGCAAACAGTTTTTACGCTAGTGGAGGACATGGCGGGCGACATCGTTCAAAGAAGGTGCTTGCGAAATTCAACGGCTTAAACAGCGACCCACACGTGACCGTCTTCCACGCGGGTCGCGAACGCTCCGACGGAATACGACGGGGTCTCCAGGCATTCGCCGGTGCGCAGATCGAAGTGATGCTTGTAGATCGGCGAGGCGACCACGACGCGCTCGCCGAGGCTGCCGATCAGTCCGCGCGAGAGTACCGCCGCTTGCGAGCCCGGGTCGAAATTCCCGATCGCGTACACCGAGTTGGCGGCGCCGTCGTCCACATGGAACACCGCCACCTGTTCGCCGTTGACCAGCGCGCAGACGCCCGTGTTCGGCACGATGTCGTCGAGCGGGCAGATGGCGGTCCAGGCACGTGGTACGCGATCGTTGTTCATGGCGGAAGTCCTCGCTAGGTGAGCAATGAGTGGTGCTGCAAAAAAATCAGACGGTCTCGACGACCACGGGGATCGCCGCCAGCGCCGTTTGCCGCTCGACGGGCGTGGCCGGGCGGATCTGCCCGCGCTCCTCGACGAAGCGCACGTTGCCGTCGGGCTCGCCGCTGTTGACGAAATGACGGAAGCGCTTGCGCGTGGCGGGATCGGTGACGGCCTTTTTCCATTCGCACTCGTAGGTGTCGATCACGTGGCGCATCTCCGCTTCGAGTTCGGCGGCCACGTCCAGGCGATCGTTGATCACCACATCGATCAGATAGGCCAGCCCGCCTTCGAGGTTGTCGCGCCACACGCTGGTGCGTTGCAAACGGTCGGCGGTGCGCACGTAGAACATCAGGAAGCGGTCGATGTAGCGGATCAACGTGTCCTTATCGAGGTCCGACGCGAGCAGCTCGGCATGGCGCGGTTTCATGCCGCCGTTGCCGCACACGTAGAGGTTCCAGCCCTTCTCGGTGGCGATGACGCCGACGTCCTTGCCCTGCGCTTCCGCGCATTCGCGCGTGCAGCCCGATACGCCGAACTTGATCTTGTGCGGCGTGCGCAGTCCCTTGTAGCGGTTCTCGAGTTCGACCGCGAGGCCCACCGAATCGCCGACGCCATAGCGGCACCACGTCGAACCGACGCACGACTTCACCGTTCGCAGTGACTTGCCGTACGCGTGCCCCGATTCGAAACCCGCCGCGATCAGTTCTTCCCAGATGAGCGGCAGTTGCTCGACGCGCGCGCCGAACAGATCGACTCGCTGACCGCCGGTGATCTTCGTGTAGAGGCCGTATTTCTTCGCGACCTGGCCTACCGCGATCAGACCATCGGGCGTGACTTCGCCGCCCGCCATGCGCGGCACGACCGAGTACGTGCCGTCGCGTTGAATGTTGGCGAGGTAGTAGTCGTTGGTATCCTGCAGCGACGCGTGCTCTTTCTTCAGCACGAAATCGTTCCAGCACGACGCAAGAATGCTCGCTACCACCGGCTTGCAGATATCGCAGCCGAGGCCATGACCGTGTTTTGCGAGCAGTTCACCGAAGCTGCGCACACCCTCGACACGCACGATGTGATACAGCTCCTGGCGCGAATACGCGAAGTGCTCGCAGACGTGGTTGTTGACCGCGAGCCCCTGCTTCTTCATCTCGGCCTTCATCACCTGCGTGACGAGCGGCACGCAACCGCCGCACGAAGTGCCCGCGCCGGTTGCGCACTTGAGCGCGCCGATGTCGGTCGCGCCCGCGCCAACGGCCGCGCACAGATCGCCCTTCGAGACGTTGTTGCACGAGCAGATTTGCGCGGCGGCGGGCAAGGCCTCGACGCCTAGCGCGGGCTTCGCGTTGCCGTCCGCTTGCGGCAGGATCAGGAATTCAGGCGCTTGCGGCAATTCGATGCGGTTCAACATCATCTGCAGCAACGTGCCGTATTCACTCGCGTCGCCGACCATCACGCCGCCCAGCAGATACTTGCCGCATTCGGATACCACGAGCTTCTTGTAGATCTGCTTGCGTTCGTCGCTGAACTGGTAGGAGCGGCTGCCCGGCGTATTGCCATGCGCGTCGCCGATGCTCGCCACGTCGACGCCCATCAGCTTGAGCTTGGTGCTCATGTCGGCGCCGGCGAATTCTGCGGTGGGTTCGGCTGCGGATTCGGCTGTGGCCGCGAGGAATTGCTTCGCCACCGTACGCGCCATGTCGTAGCCCGGCGCGACGAGCCCGAACAACTGGCCGTTCCACAGCGCGCATTCGCCGATTGCATAGATGTGCGGGTCGCTGGTGCGGCACGCGTTGTCGATCACGATGCCGCCGCGCGCGCCGAGCGTCAGACCGCATTCGCGCGCGAGATCGTCGCGTGCACGGATGCCTGCGGAGAACACGATCATGTCGGTGTCGAGATGGCTGCCGTCCGCGAACTGCATGCGGTGGGTGCCCGTTTCGCCGTCCACGATCGCCGAGGTGTTCTTCTGCGTGTGGACCGTCACGCCGAGTGCTTCGATTCTGGCGCGCAGCACGCGGCCGCCGCCCTCGTCCACCTGGACGGCCATCAGGCGCGGGGCGAATTCGACCACGTGCGTTTGCAGGCCCATGTCGCGCAACGCCTTCGCGCATTCGAGGCCCAGCAGGCCGCCGCCGACCACCGTGCCGGTTTTCGAACGCGCACCGCATTCCTGCATCGCTTCGAGATCGTCGATAGTTCGGTACACGAAGCAATCGGCACGCTCGCGGCCAGGCACCGGCGGCACGAACGGATAGGAGCCCGTGGCGAACACGAGCTTGTCGTACGGCAGCGTCTCGCCGGTCGACACCGTGACGGTGCGCGCATCGCGATCGACCGCCACGGCCTTCGCGTTCAGCTTGAGCATCACGTTCTGGCGCTCGAAGAACCCCGGTGCGACGAGTGACAGGTCGTCCGCGCTCTTGCCCGCGAAGAATTCGGACAGATGCACACGATCGTAGGCCGGCCGCGATTCCTCGCACAACACCGTGATGTCGAGACCGTGCGCGGCATCTTGCGCGAGGCTCTCGACCAGTTTGTGGCCGACCATCCCGTGACCGATAACGATGATTTTCATGAGCGCGGTGTCCTCAATGTGCTGAGCGTCGGGCGTCGCCGTCTGCATCGGGCGAAGCGATTGCGAAAATAAAAACGGCGTCCCGCGAATCCA
Organism: Paraburkholderia sp. SG-MS1; assembly: GCF_012275575.1. Taxonomy (GTDB): domain Bacteria; phylum Pseudomonadota; class Gammaproteobacteria; order Burkholderiales; family Burkholderiaceae; genus Paraburkholderia. The sequence goes on from NZ_NPIH01000111.1 coordinate 35,913, forward strand.
GTCGATGACTGAATCCGGGGGACGCCGTTGTCCTGATCTGTCCTGCAAGCGAATGCTCTGTGTTGCACTCGCGCCGGATCGTCGTTGATCCGATGGCGACGCTTAATGCAAAGGCCATGCCAATCGCGCGAAATGCGCCGGGCAAGGCCGCCGCGCGGGGCTCGGCGGCAAATCGAAGGGAGCGGCGGCGAGCCCGGCGCGCGGCGCGTTTTGATGCGCAGAGGCACATGGATGGTGCGACGCAGCACCTTGCGCGTGCGAGAGCCGGGCGCGCGCACAGTGCGCTCGCGATGCTTTTGCAGCACGGCGGGCGAGACGCGGCGCGGGTTCGGGCGAGCAGGCTGACTGTCTGGCGCAGTCCTTGCCTTGAGCGTTGCGAAGTCATTGCGACGGCGCAGTCGCAATGAGACGACGAAGCACACTGGCGTGCTTCGTGTTGCATGCGCTGGATTTGAACCGGACTTGAGCCGGCTCGAACCGGTGACAAAACAGATCGTGGTAACGGACAACGGCGTCCGCTCGTGACCATCACGAGCGGACGCCGTTTTTATTTGACGCCGACGGTACGCTCACCGCCGGCGGAACCCCGCAAGACAGAAAGCTAAGGATACCGTGATGAATACGAACACCGGCAAAGTCACGCTATTGAGCGCCGGGCCGGGCGACCTCGACCTGCTCACGCTCAAAGCCGCCAGGGCGCTCGCGGCCGCCGACGTCGTGCTGCTCGACGACCTCGTGAATCCCGCGATCGTGACGCTCGCACCGCAAGCTCGCGTGATTCGCGTCGGCAAGCGCGGCGGCTGCCGCTCGACGCCGCAAGCGTTCATCGAGCGCTTGATGCGACGCCACGCGCTCAAGGGCTTGCACGTGGTGCGGGTCAAAGGCGGCGAAGCGCTGCTGTTCGGCCGCGCTGGCGAGGAACTGGCGGTGTTGCGCGACGCTGGCATCGCGGTGGAGATCATCAACGGCATCTCGTCGGGCTTTGCCGCTGCCGCGGGCCTCGGCATTTCGCTCACACATCGGCGTCACTGCCACGGTGTGAGCTTCGTCACCGCGCATATGGAGGACCACGGCGAGCCGGACTGGGCTGCGCTCGCCGCGACCCGCACGACATTGGCGATCTATATGGGAATGCGGCGGATCGGCAGTATCGCGAGCGCGTTGCTGGCGAGTCTCCCCGCCGATACCCCTGCTGCCGTCGTGCAATGGGCGGGCGGTGACGACGAACGGCGGCTCGTGACACGTCTCGATCGCCTCGCCGCCGACGCGACGCATGCGGGATTCGCCAGCCCCGCGGTGATCCTGGTGGGCGCCGCCATCGGCGAGAGCGTGGAGCGCGTGGGGGTCGAAGGTGAAGCCGTGCAAGGCATCGGGGCGCTCGCGCACGAGGCAATTGTGCACGCCGCGTGAAAGCTACTCGCGAGCCGTCTCGACGCCCACGGCCGGCGATTTCCCGCTCGCGTGACAGTTCCGCTTCGGCCGCCTGCTGGCGTCCTTCGGCGGCGAGCCGGGTCGCGATCAATTCGCGAATACTTCGAACATGCCGGGCGTGCGCGGGTTCGAGGGTTCGGCTGGCGCCGGATCGATCGCGCAGAGATTACCGAAGTAGCCGCCACCGGGAAGAATGATCGGTACGGAAATAAGCTGCAGAATTTGTAGAATCGCGCGGTGTGATGGCCGCGATAGACAGGATCGTTGTCGAAATCGTCGATCACGATCGACGCGCGCGCGGCGCGCAATTCGAAGCACAGCGTGGTGTGCAGATCGAGCTGGCCGCAGGCGGCGAGCCTGAAGTTCACTTCGTCTCGAACCGCGCGGGCGGTCCACGGCTGTTCCGTGACCCGCGCCACCGCCGCAAGCCCATACCGGTGCGCTTTCAGATCAGGCGCAGAATGGACGGCACGGCATCGATGCGTTCGACTGCCTCGATGTCGTGTGCGAGCCCGGCGTCGAGGCCGGTTTCGAACGGTAAATTATTTATTCATAGACCGGCACTGCCGGAATCCCTTGCCCAGGTGGCCTGAAAACAGAAATGGCGACGCCAGCTTCTAGCGGGACTTCAAATTGCTTACTAGCTGATACCCACCAGGAGAAGCCGGATGCCCCTGCGCCCTAGCGCCCGACTGCTGATCGCCGACGACGACGCGGATCTGCTCGCCGCCTACGCGCTCTATTTCAGTACGCATGGCTTTGACGTCCGCACCGCGCGCAACGGCCTCGACGCGCTTGCGGAGTATTGCGCATGGCACCCGCAGGCCGCGCTGCTCGACGTCGAGATGCCGCGGCTCGACGGCCGCGCGGTCGCGCGGCGTATCCGCTACGTGGCGGACACGCCGGCGCCGACGCTGGTCGCCGTCAGCGGTCTCGAACAGACGGAGGAAAAGAACGAGTCGCTACGTTCGGGTTTCAATCATCACTTCGTCAAACCGGCGCCGATGCACGTGATACTCGCGGCGTTGACGAAGCGTTTCAAACGAACCAGTGATTGAACCGGCCGGCGTGCTCTGCGGTGATGCCGTGGGTACTGTCGCCGCAGCAGCCTGGTCGGGAAGCGCGCGAGTCAATCGCCGAAGGCCAGTTCCGCTTCGACCGTTTGCCCGACCCGCAGCCGTGCGCCGGCTCCGCTCGCGACCAGCGCGTTGTTACCGAACGTGATCGCGCCGTCACGTTGCGGCTGGGCCCGATAGACGCTCATCGTATCGCTCGGTTCGTTCGGCCAGGCGGGGTCGGGCGCGCCCTTCGCCTGATCGATGGTGGGCATCGGGCAGCGTGCGCACAGCTTGACCAGTTGCAGTTGCACGGGCGGCTCGGCGTCGGAATCGCTCACGATGTTCAGCGTTTCCACATAGTCCTCTTCGTACGCGTCGAGCCCCGTCAGCACGAGATTCGGACGGAAGCGGTCAATCGGCACCGCCGGCGCGCCCTTGCCGGTGAGACGCGTGTTCAGATCGTCGAGCGAAGCCTGGCCGATCACCAGCAGCGGAAAACCGTCGGCGAACAGCGTCGTGGCGCCGCCGGTGCTGTCCGTGTAGTCGGGGTCGACCGTGCGCTCGCGCTCGGGATCGAAGCGCAGGAGCCGCGCCGGCATGCCGAGAAACTCGGAGAACCAGGCCGCGCTTGCCGCGCCGGTGTCGATGCCGTAGGCGGCGTCGCGCCAGACCTTCGTCTCGACTTTGCGCGACGCGTCGAGCCGCGTGGCATCCAGTGGCGTGCGCAACTCGCTCATGCCGGGCGCGCGCAGCACCAGTTCCTCTGCATCGAGTTTGGTTTTGATGAGCGCCATGCGCGGATACGCGCGCTGCGTGAACATTGCGCCGTCCGGATCGGTGACCATCCAGCCTCGGTCGTATTCGAGGCCGGTCGCGAAGAGGCGCGCTTCGCGCAGTGCAATGCCCGCGCAGGATTTGACCGGATAGACGAACAGTTCGCTGATTGTAGGCATGGTGTGGGGGGCGTCTCGGGTGCGTGTAGCGCGCACGGGTCTGTGAGTAAGGCTCGATTGTAAAGCCCCTTGCTCGCGGGTTTCCAGTCGGTGTGTGACTTTGACGCCCTGCCGCGCGAGGGTCGACGCCGTCTGATTTCGGCGATCCGATCGCGCTCCATGCGCCGTTGAAGCGGACCGCGTGCCGCCGCCGTTTCGTCCGGCCGCGCTTGGACGTAGAATCCCCCCAGCATGGCGCTCGCCCGGCAGCCCGGCCGCCGTGCAGTCGACCCATCGCGGAGTACGGCCGACATCGGCGGCCCGAAGCATCCCGACGATGCAGCGCGCGCCGCTGCATCACCGGATATAACTTGTAGAAGCATCCTTACCATCACCGAGACAGGAAATTCATTATGCTGAGCAAACCCGTGTTGACCGTTGCGGAAACGACCCGCATCCTCGAAGGCGCGCGTACGGAAGCCGAGACGAACAAATGGGCCGTCGCGATCGTGGTAGTCGACGACGGCGGTCATCCGCTCGGCATGCTGCGGCTAGACGGCGGTGCGCCGGCCAGCTCGTACATCGCGACGGAAAAAGCGCGCACCGCGGCGATCGGCCGTCGTGAGACCAAGGTCTACGAAGACATGATCAACAACGGCCGCACCGCATTCCTGAGCGCGCCGTTGCAAGGCACGCTGGAAGGCGGCGTGCCGGTGATCGTCGATGGCCAGGTGGTCGGTGCGATCGGCGTGTCCGGCGTCAAGTCGGATCAGGACGTGCAGGTCGCCAAGGCGGGTATCGCGGCCCTCGCGGCCTG
>NZ_NPIH01000112.1 GCF_012275575.1 Paraburkholderia sp. SG-MS1
GACTCGAACCCGCGACCCCCGGCGTGACAGGCCGGTATTCTAACCGACTGAACTACCACTCCAGTCTTTACACCCTAGCTTGCGAGCGTCGGTTATTTCTCTGCAAGCTGCATTGCTTTACTGCCGACCGGGCTTTAACCCGAACACTAAAGCGACGCTGATGTTTGGCGTCCCCTAGGGGATTCGAACCCCTGTACTCACCGTGAAAGGGTGATGTCCTAGGCC
>NZ_NPIH01000113.1 GCF_012275575.1 Paraburkholderia sp. SG-MS1
CGCGCGCTCAACGCCTGACCCAACGCCCGCGCCGCCGCCACGCCGAGCACCGCCCCATCCACGCCGACCGTGCCGCCCCTCGCCACGTTCTGCGCAAGCCATTCGAAATGCGGCGAGGTCTGCTGACCGCCGGTCATCTTCATTAATTGCACGCCGGTGCCGGTTAATTGCGCGCTAGCCTGTTCCCAATAGCGGCTGTCCGTCCAGACGCCGGCGAAGTCGGCGGTGACGATCAGCGTGCCGGCTGAGCCGGTGAAGCCGGACAGCCACTGACGGCCTTGCCAGCGCTCAGGCAGATACTCGGACAGGTGCGGGTCCGCGGACGGCACCAGATAGGCGGCGACGCCTTCGCGCGCCATCGCGCTGCGCAGGCTCGCGAGCCGTTCGGGGATGGAGGAAGTTTCGGGGAGTCGGGCATTCATGGGAGTCACCTGCAAAGATTCATCGACGGGAAAGCAACCCGAGCGTCGCGGCAACGGCGATTACCGCGATGGCGGTGCATACCGGCCATTCCAGTGTATCGCCGTCATGAAAGAGACCGGTCACGTTGCCGGCCATGCGCGCGACGCTCGTGCCGAGCACGCCGGCCAGCAGCGCCATCCACCAACGCGCGCGGCTCGCGCGGCGCAACGGATGCAGCCACCAGCCCGCCAGTCCGATCGCCACCCCCAACACGATGATGCCGGGCCAACCCATTAGCGGCCGATCTCGCGCACTTTCAGATTTGTCTGATATTCGCAAGGGGGCAACACAGCTAGCATTTTTGTCTCATTAACTTTAGGAAGTTCAGCACGGCGCTTTCCGCATAGCGGTTGAGTTTAGGGGTCGGGATGATGTTAGGCAAGCCGCAAACTGTGCGGAAAAATCCAACTCCCGGTCGTTGCCAGCTGAAGCCGCGCCATGCGAATCGCCCTCATCGAACCGGATGTGCAACACGCCAAACTGGTCGAGCGGCTGATCTTCGCGGGCGGCCATGTGTGCCAGCCGTTCATTGCCAGCGCGCCCTTCCTGCAGCGTGCCGCCGACGAGTTCTTCGATCTTCTGATCACCGCCAGCTGGGCCGGCGACCATTGCGCCGAAGACGTGATCGCGCGAGCCCGCTCCATCCTGCCGAGCCTGCCGGTCATCGTGCTGATGTCGGCGCCGCGCGAAAGCCAGATCGTCGCCGCATTACACGCCGGCGCCGACGATTGCCTCAACAAACCGGTTCGCGGCCCGGAAATGCTGGCCCGGGTGGACGCGCTGCTGCGCCGAGCGGGCCTGCGGCGGCCGGCCAACCGGCGACGGGACACGATCGGCGGCTATGCATTCGACACCGCGCATTTCGCCGTCACCTTCCGCGGACTGACAGTCATCCTGACCCCCAAGGAATTCCGCCTCGCGCTGCTGCTGTTCAACAATCTGGCACGCCCCGTGTCGCGCGCGCATATCCTCGAAACCGTCTGGGCGCGCCGCCGCGACGTCAAGTCGCGCACCATCGACACGCACGCCTCGCGGGTTCGCAGCAAATTGCAGCTCCGCCCTGAACTCGGCTATGCCCTCACTCCGGTGTACGGCTACGGCTATCAGCTCGACACGATCCCGCCAGAGGCCGTCGCCGAGGCGGATTGAAGGCGGCTTGACGGGTCCAGGATGTAAGAATCGTGAAAACGCTATAATATTGGGCTAAATCATAGCTCCCCAAAATGCAGCTCCTAACGATCGGAATCAATCACCACACTGCGCCTGTCGCCTTGCGCGAACGCGTGGCGTTTCCGCTCGAACAAATCAAGCCTGCACTGGACACGTTCAAGAGCGTCTGGCTCGGCCGCACGGCTCGCACGGCGCCGGAAGCGGCGATTCTGTCCACTTGCAACCGCACCGAACTCTACTGCGCCACCGACGATCAGGCCGCGCGCGAAGCCGCGATCCAGTGGTTTTCCAGGTATCACAAGCTGCCCATCGACGAACTCGCGCCGCACGTCTACGCGCTGCCGCAGTCGGAAGCTGTGCGCCACGCGTTCCGCGTCGCGTCGGGGCTCGACTCCATGGTGCTCGGTGAGACGCAGATTGTCGGACAAATGAAGGACGCGGTTCGCACCGCGTCCGAAGCCGGCGCACTCGGCACCTATCTGAACCAGTTGTTCCAGCGCACCTTCGCCGTCGCGAAGGAAGTGCGCAGCACGACGGAAATCGGCGCGCAGTCGGTTTCCATGGCCGCCGCCGCAGTGCGACTCGCCCAGCGGATTTTTGACAAGGTCTCGAACCAGCGCGTGCTGTTCATCGGCGCGGGCGAAATGATTGAATTGTGCGCGACGCACTTCGCCGCGCAGCATCCGCGTGAGCTGGTGGTCGCCAATCGTACGGCCGAGCGCGGTTCGCGGCTCGCCGAACGCTTCAACGGCCGGGCTATTCCGCTCTCGGAGCTGCCGGCGCGGATGCACGAGTTCGACATCATCGTGTCGTGCACCGCGTCCACATTGCCGATCATCGGGCTCGGCGCGGTCGAGCGGGCAGTCAAAGCGCGCCGTCACCGGCCCATTTTCATGGTCGACCTCGCCGTGCCGCGCGATATCGAGCCCGAAGCCGGCCAGCTCGAAGACGTCTTCCTGTACACCGTCGACGACCTCGGCGCGATCGTCCGCGAAGGCAATGCGTCGCGGCAAGCCGCGGTCGCGCAGGCCGAAGCGATCATCGAAACGCGTGTGCAGAATTTCATGCAGTGGCTCGACGCGCGCAGCATCGTGCCGGTGATCCGTCACATGCATACGCAGGCCGACGTGCTGCGCCGCGCCGAAGTCGAGCGTGCGCAGAAGATGCTCGCGCGCGGCGACGACCCCGCCGCAGTCCTCGAAGCGCTGTCGCAAGCGCTCACCAACAAGCTGATCCACGGCCCGACGCACGCGCTCAATCGCGCAAGCGGCGATAACCGCGACACGCTCATCGAACTGATGAGCGGTTTCTACAAGCACTCCGGTTCCACCGAGCGTTAGCGGCGCAGCCAGCGCCGCGCTGTCCGCGCCGCCCGCGAGTGGCGCGCGACGTGCTCCCGATCAGGGCATCCGCCCACTCCCCTAGTCGCCGTCCTTGCCGGAGCCCGCTCCGAAACCCGTCCGATGAAAACGAGCATGCAACGCAAGCTCGACCAGCTCACCACGCGGCTGGCCGAACTGAACGACCTGTTGAGCCGCGAGGACATCACCTCGAACCTCGATCAATACCGCAAGCTCACGCGCGAGCACGCCGAGCTCGGGCCGGTGGTCGAGCATTACGCGCTGTGGCGCGAGGCGCGCAGCGACGAGGAAACCGCCGAGGAACTGCTGGCGGACACGTCGATGCGCGACTTCGCGGAAGATGAAATTCGCGCGGCGCGCGACCGGATGGAGCAGCTCGGCGCGGAGCTGCAGAAAATGCTGCTGCCGAAAGATCCGAACGACGACCGCAATATCTTCGTCGAAATCCGTGCGGGCACGGGCGGCGACGAGTCCGCTCTGTTTGCGGGCGATCTGCTGCGCATGTATCTGCGCTTTGCCGAGCGCAATCGCTGGCAGGTCGAGATGATGTCGGCGAGCGAATCGGATCTCGGCGGCTACAAGGAAGTGATCGTGCGGATCGCCGGCGAAGCCGCGTATTCGAAGCTGAAGTTCGAGTCAGGCGGACATCGCGTGCAGCGCGTACCGGCCACCGAAACGCAGGGCCGCATTCACACGTCTGCGTGCACGGTCGCGGTGATGCCCGAGGCTGACGAAATCGGCGAAGTCGAGATCAATCCCGCCGATCTTCGCATCGACACGTTCCGCGCGTCCGGCGCGGGCGGGCAGCACATCAACAAGACCGACTCCGCGGTGCGCGTCACGCACTTGCCGACCGGCATCGTCGTCGAGTGTCAGGACGACCGCTCGCAGCACAAGAACAAGGACCGCGCGCTGAAGGTGCTGGCCGCGCGCATCAAGGACAAGCAGTCGCACGAACAGCATGCAAAGGAAGCCGCCACCCGCAAGAGTCTGATCGGCTCGGGCGACCGTTCGGAGCGGATTCGCACGTACAATTTCCCGCAAGGGCGGCTGACCGATCACCGGATCAACCTGACGCTGTATCGGCTCGACGCGATCATGGATGGAGATCTCGACGAACTGATCGCGGCGCTCGTCAGCGAGCATCAGGCAGAGTTGCTGGCCTCGCTAGGCGACGCGGACTGACACCGATGATGCCCGCCACGCCAGACAACCCCGCCGACCGGGCGACCCCGGCCACGGCCAGCACGCCCGCCGCGCTGCTGCGCGCCTCGCCGCTGCCGCCGCTCGAAGCGCGGATTCTGCTCGCGCACGTGCTCGGCTGGCGGCACACGCAATTGATCACGCGCAGCGATGAAGCGCTCGACAGCGCGAGCGGCGAGCGTTACCTGACACTGCAAGCGCGGCGCGTGGCCGGTGAGCCGGTCGCGCAACTGGTCGGCGCGCGGGAATTTTTCGGGCTGGATTTCGAAGTCACGCCGGATGTGCTGATTCCGCGTCCCGAGACTGAATTGCTGGTCGAAACCGCGCTGGCGGCGATGGAAAACATCGCGGGGCCACGCGTGCTCGATCTCGGCACCGGCACCGGCGCGATTGCCGTGGCGATTGCCTCGACGCGACCCGATGCGCGGGTCTGGGCGCTCGACCGTTCAGCCGAAGCGCTGGCGGTGGCCGCGCGCAACGCCGCTCGCCTGCTGGACGCGAAACGCCCGGGCGGCGCTATGACCTTGAAGCAAAGCGACTGGTACGACTCGCTCGACCCCGCACTGCGCTTCGACATCATTGTCAGCAATCCGCCGTATATCGCGAGCGGCGATCCGCATCTGTCGGAAGGCGATTTGCGTTTCGAGCCGCGCGGCGCGCTCACCGATGAAGCCGACGGGCTCAGCGCTATCCGCGTCATCGTCGCCGGTGCGCCCGCTCGCCTCGCCGGTCATGGCGCATTGTGGATCGAGCACGGCTACGATCAGGCCGAAGCCGTGCGCGAATTGCTAACCGCACAAGGCTTCGCGCAAGTGCGCTCGCAGTACGATCTCGCCGGTATCGAGCGGATCAGCGGCGGGCGGCTCCGAGATCAGGCGCCCGCATGCGCTGAATAACCACAGTCGACGCACGGGCAACGCGCCCCTCGGCCGGCCGTACCGAAATCCGCTATCATTTCAGCCTATTCCCTACACATCACGGAACCGCAAGGTCAGTCATGGATACGCAACAACGCATCAAGCAAATCGTCGACGAAAACAACGTCGTCCTCTTCATGAAGGGCACCGCCCAGTTCCCGATGTGCGGCTTCTCCGGCCGCGCCATCCAGATTCTGAAAGCGTGTGGCGTCGGTGAGCTCAAGACCGTCAACGTCCTCGAAGACGACGAAGTCCGCCAGGGCATCAAGACGTTCTCGAACTGGCCGACCATTCCGCAGCTTTACGTGAAGGGCGAGTTCATCGGCGGCTCGGACATCATGATGGAAATGTACGAATCCGGCGAACTGCAGCAACTGTTCGCCGCGGCCTGAGCGGCCCCTGCCGTTCCGTTTATCCCGATAAGGCGCCGCGAGCCATGGAAATACGCGCTGCGGCGCCACGCCGGCTGATCGTCGCGATCACCGGCGCGACCGGCGCCATTTACGGCATCCGGTTGCTCGAGACGCTGCGCAGGCTCGGCGGCGTCGAGAGCCATCTGCTGATTTCAAGCGCGGGCTGGCTCAATATCCAGCATGAACTTCAGTTGAGCAAGGAAGACGTGCATCCTCTCGCGGATGTCGTCCATTCGGTGCGCGATGTCGGCGCGAGCATCGCGTCCGGCTCGTTCGCCACCGACGGCATGGTGGTCGCCCCCTGCTCGATGAAGACGCTCGCAAGCGTCGCGCACGGCTTCTCCGACAACCTGATCACCCGCGCCGCCGACGTCACGCTCAAGGAGCGTCGCCGCCTCGTGTTGCTCGTTCGCGAGACGCCGTTCAATCTCGCGCATCTGCGCAATATGACGGCCGTCACCGAAATGGGCGGCGTGATCTTCCCGCCGCTGCCTGCGTTCTACAACCAACCGGCCTCGGTCGACGAAATGGTCGATCACACTGTCGCGCGCGTGCTGGACCTGTTCGCGCTCGGCCCGGCTTTGTCGCGTTCGTGGACGGGATTGCGCGACGCTCAGCCGTAGCAGACGTCCTCCTACCGCCTCCCGGTGGACGGCGCGCCTGAATTGATAACAACGGCGACACAATCAATTCTCTTTTGGATCGTTTATCAAACGATGGTGCGGGTCTATATTGATAGCAACCCAACTTCTGCGCCGTATCCTCGCGACTGCGTTGCTGCCATGATCCGCCTACCCTCGCTTTTCCTGTCCCACGGCGCGCCGACGCTGCCGATCGATCCGTCGATGCCGTCCGCGGAGTTCGGCATATTAGGTGCGCAGCTGCCGCGTCCGGAAGCCGTACTGATGCTGTCCGCCCATTGGGGCACCGCGCATGCGCTCGCGAGCACGGCCACGACGCCGGAAACCATCCACGACTTCTACGGCTTTCCGCGTCAGTTGTATGAAATTCAGTACCCGGCGCCGGGCGCGCCCGATGTCGCGCGCCGCGCCGCCGCGCTGCTCGGCGAAAACGGTATCCTCGCGGACACCCAGCCGCACGGGCTCGACCACGGCGCGTGGGTACCGATGCTGCTGATGTTCCCGCACGCGGACCTGCCGGTCGCGCAGTTGTCGATCCAGCCGCACATGGACGCCGCGCATCATTTCCGCGTGGGCCGCGCGCTGCGCGCGTTGAAAGTCGATGGTGTGATGGTGATCGGCTCCGGCCAGATCACGCACAATCTGCGCGCCGCCGATTTCTCCGCGCGCCCGGAAGATGCCGATCCGCGCGTGACCGAGTTCACGGACTGGTTCGAAACGAAACTTGCCGCGCATGATATTGACGCGCTGCTCGACTACCGACGCCAGGCGCCGCACGCTGTGCTGATGCATCCCACCGACGAGCATCTGCTGCCCGTATTCGCCGCATTGGGCGCGGCGGACGACGATTATTCGCTGACCATCCAGTCGCTCGGCACTTATCAGCGCTCGCTCGCGATGACGAACTACGTGTTCGGCAACGCCTGACCCCGGCGCCGGTAAGCAGCACGCCACTCCCGCGCGACAGCCAACAAAAAAACCCGCCTGAGCGATTCAGACGGGCTTTTTCTCGTCCCGGACCCCCACTGCGATCCGGCCGACAAGCTCAGCGCGGCGACTAGTGCGCGCCCATGCCCTCGAGCACTTCGTCGTGAGTCCGACGCTCTTCCAGATACTCCGACCGGTAGCCGCTATTGACGCCCCAGTAGTAGAACGCCAGCGAGAACGCGATCACCACCAGCATGTCCCAGCCGTACGGCAGGATGCCGAAACCGCCGAACTCCTTGCTGCCGATCAGCGACAGAACCGCCATGATCGGCAGATAGGCGACCAGCCACCATGCCGCCTTCAGATCGCGGCCCCAGCCCGCAAAACCCGACTTCGCCTGGAAGTAGAAGTACACCGGCAACGCAACGACCATCAGCAGAATGATTTCGCCGGTCAGCGGCCATTTGGCCCAGTAAAGGATCAGCGACGCGCAAACGAACGCGAACGGCGCGATCACCTTCATGCCGACGATGTGTAGCGGACGCTCGAGGTCCGTCGCCGCGCGGCGCAGCGCCATCAGGCTGATCGGCCCCGTCAGGTACGAGATCACCGTGGCGACCGAAATCACCGCCGCCAGCGAGCTCCAGCCGCGGAAGAAGAACAGGAAAATGAATGACACGAACAGGTTGAACCACATTGCCTGACGCGGCACGCCATAGAACGGATGCACGTTGCCGAACATCTTCGGCATCGTGTTGTTCCGCTCCATGGCGTAGATCATGCGGGTGGTGGTCGCCATATAGGTCGTACCGGTGCCGCTCGGGCTGACGAAAGCATCGACGTACAGCAGGATCGCCAGCCAGTTCAGGTTCAACGCGATCGCGAGTTCAGCGAACGGCGACGCGAAGTTGAAGTGGCTCCAGCCCTTCATCACGTCGCTCGGGTTCACCGCGCCGATATACGCGATCTGCAACAGCACGTAGATCACCAGCGCCAGCAGGATCGAGCCGATCACCGCGAACGGTACGCTCTTGGCCGGATTGCGTGCTTCGCCAGCGAGGTTGATCGGGCTCTGGAAACCGTTGAACGCGAACACGATGCCGCTCGTCGCGACCGCCGTCAGCACCGACGACCAGCCGTACGGCGCGAACGTGCTTGTTTCGCCGAAGTTCTCCTTGTGAAAACCCGTCAGCATCAAGCCAAGGATCGTCGCGCCGGGGATCAGGAACTTGAAGATCGTGATCGCCGAATTGGCGCGCGCGAACAGTTTGACGCCCCAATAGTTCAGCAGGAAGTAAATGATCACGAGTCCCGCGGACAGCAATAATCCGTTAGTGGTTAATGATCCGTCAACGAAGAGCGCATGCGCCCACGCATAGGGCCATGTGCTCATGTATTGAATGGATGCCTCTGCCTCGATCGGAATCACCGAAACGATCGCAATCCAGTTGGCCCACGCGCTGATAAAACCGACCAGCGCACCGTGCGAATAGCGCGCGTAGCGCACCATACCGCCGGATTCCGGAAACATCGCACCGAGTTCCGCGTAGGTCAGAGCAATCGCGAGAATCACGACTGCGCCGATGACCCAGGCACAAATGGCAGCGGGACCGGCAATTTTGGCGGCCTTCCATGCGCCGAACAGCCAGCCCGATCCGATGATCGAGCCCAAGCCAGTCAGCAGCAGTGCGAACGGCCCGATGTTCCGTTGTATAGAACTTTTCACGTCTTCTCCTGTATCAGAACCATGTCGGCACCGCGTGACATCGCTTGTGGCGCTGGAGACGGGTGACGCGCATGCATTGCGCGGCGGACCCATTCCGACAGGTGCAACCGACGCGCGGCGCGTAGTTTAACGGTTGCACCGACTCGATGCAGCGAAACTAAGGGTTCTCCCTGACAAAAAGATCGAGGCGACAGCAAGGTTTGTAAGCAAAAACTGCGCCTACTCGTCAAATATGGGTAAAGAATCGACGATAGTGTTGACCTTCTCTCGAAATGGCCGTATAACGTTCGGGCAGGATTTCAAGCGGCGAGTGAATTGGTCTTTCGTAGTTCGCCCATCAACGGTACTCCGGTTGGTCCCATTACCCCCTTCCTTGATTTTCATGCACCCTCTGGGCTTCGGCCTTATTTACCATCTTTAGGAACAAGTAATATGGAAACCGGTACCGTCAAGTGGTTCAATGACGCAAAGGGCTTTGGCTTCATCACGCCGGACGGCGGTGGCGAAGATCTGTTCGCGCATTTCTCGGAAATCCGCACGGAAGGCTTCAAGACGCTGCAAGAAAACCAAAAGGTTACGTTTGAAGTGAAGACGGGCCCGAAGGGCAAGCAAGCCGCTAACATCAAGCCGGTGTAAGCGACACGCTTCCTTCCGGACGCAAAAAACCCCGCCTCGGCGGGGTTTTTTTATATCCGTCGCAACTGAATGCGCTGATTATCTTCGCAGTATGCGAGGGATTAGTTTGTTGGTTATCCGAACAGACGCCGCGCGTGAATTCCGAGTCCCGTTGCAACGCTGGCGAGTCGATCGCCGAATACCGCTTTCGCATCCGGAAATGCCGCCGCCAATGCGCCCGATAGAAACGCGAGCCCGGTAGACCCGCCGGTGAAATACACCGCGCTGACGTCGCGCGGCGCGACGCTGGCCGCCTGGAGCGTATCGCGCGCCGCCTGCACGATGCGCTGCGTCTCTTCGTGGCCGGCCTTGATGAGCTGGGCTTCGTCGAAGGCGAGGCGCAAGTCGTCTTCCACTTCGTCGAGATCGATGACGGTCTCGCCACCCGCCGCCACACCGATCTTCGCCTCTTCCGCATGGGCCGCCAGCGCGTGCCCCATACGGCGCTCCACGACGCGCATCAGGCGGTCGTGGTGCTTGACCTGAGTAAACAGGTGCCGCATCAGCGCGAGTTCGCTGATGCGCTTCGGCGCGTAGACCGTGTTGATCAGGTGCCAGGTCGCCAGATCGAAGTAGATACGGTTGGGGATCTCGCGCCCTTCCGGATCGAGCGACTGATAGCCGAGTTCGCGCAGGATCGTCGCCAGTTCCACGCGGCGGTCGAAGTCAGTGCCCGCGACGTGCACACCGTGATGCGCCAGCACGTCGTCCTTGCGCTCGACGCGCTTCATCCGTTCCGGCCCGACCCGCACCAGCGAAAAGTCCGATGTGCCGCCGCCGATGTCGGCCACCAGCACGAGCCCTTCCTCGGTCAAATGCGATTCATAGTCGAATGCAGCCGCGATCGGCTCATACTGAAAGTGAATCTCCCGCAGGCCGACCGAGCGCGCGGCGGCTTCCAGTTGCTGCTGCGCCATCTGGTCGGCGCGTGGATCATCGTCGACGAAAAACACCGGGCGGCCCAGCACCGCGCGGTCGATCGCGCCGCCGGCGCTCTTTTCGGCCGAGCGCTTGAGGTGATCGACGAAAATCGCGATCACGTCCGTGTACTTGATCGCGGAGCCGTCGCCGAGATCCGTCGAGTTTTCGGCGAGCGGCGAGCCGAGAATGCTTTTCATCGAGCGCATCAGCCGGCCGTCGAAGCCGTCAATGTACGCCGCCAGCGCCGCCCGCCCGAATTCACGGGTGTCTTCGTCGGTATTGAAAAAGACGGAGGTGGGCAGCGTCGTGTAGGCGCCTTCGACCGGCGCGAGCTTGAGCAAATCGCCGTCAGGCACGGCCACGGCCGAGTTGGAAGTACCGAAGTCAATCGCGCAATAGTTCATGGCAGGCATCGCCGCTCAGCTGGCGCGGACAGAAGGGGGAGCGGCTTTGTAACACGAAAGCTCAATTAGCATCAACTCACGCTTTCGAGCCGGCCGCAACGAGGCAAAAGTTCGCTCGACGGAACGAATATTGCTCTTTTCGACAGAATACGCCACCAAATTTCCTTATTGAGGAGACTTCAAGCAATGAGCGCGCCGCCGACTGCCGCTGTTCACGAGAAAAACGCCGCACTGATCGAAACGGACCTGCCCTCGCGGCTCGACCGCTTGCCTTGGGGCCGCTTTCATTCGCTGATCGTGGTGGCGCTCGGCATCACGTGGCTGCTCGACGGTCTCGAAGTGACCTTGGCGGGCGCCGTCGCGAGCGCACTGAAGTCCAGTCCGTTGTTGCGCTTTTCGAACGCCGACGTAGGCCTGGCAGGCAGCGCATACATCGCGGGCGCCGTGCTCGGGGCGCTGGGTTTCGGCTGGCTGACCGACCGGCTCGGCCGCCGCAAGCTGTTTTTCATTACGCTCGCCGTCTATCTGGCCGCAACGGCGGCGACCGCGCTATCGTGGAATCTGGCCAGCTTCATGCTGTTTCGCTTCCTGACCGGCGCGGGGATCGGTGGCGAATACACGGCGATCAACTCGACCATCCAGGAATTCACCCCGGCGCGGGTGCGCGGATGGACCGATCTGGGCATCAACGGCACCTTCTGGGTCGGCGCGGGGCTCGGCGCGGCAGGCTCGCTGGTGCTGCTCGATCCTCATCTGCTGCCGGCCGACTGGGGGTGGCGCGCATGCTTTTTCATCGGCGCAGTGCTCGCCCTCGTGATCCTGCCAATGCGCATCTGGGTGCCCGAGAGCCCGCGCTGGCTGCTGACGCATGGCGATGAGTCCGACGCGCGCTCGATCGTCGAAGGCATCGAAGCGCGTTTTCGCAAAGAAGGCCACGCCCTCCCCGACGCCCGGCTCACACGTCTGCGGCTGCGCGCGCGTGCGCACACGCCGTTGCGCGAGGTGTTCGATACGCTGTTCAACGTGCACCGGCGCCGCGCGCTGGTCGGCCTCACGTTGATGACCGCGCAGGCGTTCTTCTACAACGCGATTTTCTTCACTTACGCGCTCGTGCTCACCGATTTTTACCAGGTGCCGGGCGACCACATCGGCTGGTATCTGCTGCCCTTCGCGCTCGGCAATTTTCTCGGACCGCTGCTGCTCGGGCGGCTTTTCGACGTGATCGGGCGGCGCAAGATGATCGCGGCGACTTACGGCATGTCCGCGATTCTGCTGACGCTGAGCGGGTATTTGTTCGAGCAGCAGTTACTCACCGTCGTCACGCAGACGATTGCCTGGATGGTGATTTTCTTCTTCGCGTCGGCAGCGGCGAGTTCGGCGTACCTGACGGTCAGCGAATCGTTCCCGCTCGAAATCCGCGCGCTGGCGATTGCAATCTTCTACGCGTTCGGCACGGCGCTCGGCGGCATCATCGGCCCGGCGTTCTTCGGGAGGCTGATCGACACGCATCAGCGCAGCGCCGTGTTCTCGGGCTACCTGGTGGGCTCGGGGCTGATGCTCGTGGCGGCCATCGTGGCGGCGATCTGGGGCGTGGACGCGGAGCGGAAATCGCTCGAACATGTGGCGACGCCGCTCTCGAGCGTCGCGGACGAAGTGGAATAAAAAACGCGCGGACGTTGCCGCGCGCTTTTCCATCCAGTGCGGTGAGCTGCTCAGAGAGCCTTCTTCCAGCCGCCGCCGTAGGCGACGTCGGCCAGCGGCAGACGCTGACGCACCGATTTCTCGCGCTCGCGCAGCACCGGATCGAGCTTGTCGACTTCGCCGTAGTGCCCGAGCGAAATGATCGCGATCACGTCGACGTCGTTCGGCAGCGCGAACGTCGTGCGGAACGCGTTCGGATCGAAGCCGCTCATCTGATGCGCAGCCAGCCCGAGCGCATGCGCCTGCAACACCAGCGCCATCGCCGCGGAACCGGCATCGTACGCGGCGCAGCGGTTTACTTCGCCCTTGTTCGTCAGCGTGTGCGTGGTCACGGCGATCAGCACCGGCGCGCGCGAATTCCAGCCCTGGTTGAACGGCACCAGCGTCGCGAAAGCCTGCTTGAACGAAACTTCATCGACACTGCGATCGAAGACGAGAAAACGCCACGGTTGCGCGTTGTAAGCAGACGGCGCCCAGCGCGCCGCTTCGAGCACCGAGCGCAAATGCTCGCGACTCACCGGCTCGCTCGAATACGCGCGCGGGCTCCAGCGGCCTGCAATCAGCTCGTGAATGGCAACTTCGGTAGGGGCGGGTTTGATGGTCATGCGCTTCTCTCGGTCGAAATTCATGATCGCCGGGCGGTCGCCCGGGGTCACATAGCATAACCGGGGTTCGGCGCGCGCGCTCCAACAAGCGGTTAGTTTGTTTCCACGTGGCTTGCAAAAGGAACGGCCGCCGGTTTCACCCGACGGCCGTCGCATGTTGCTTCGTCGCTTCGTTGCTTCGTTGCTTCATTACGAAGCGCAGCTTTACACCGCCTGCGGCTCGGGCACTTTCGCCGGACGATTGATCCGCAACACGATCACTGCCGCGACCAGACACAGCCCACCTGAAATCATCGACGCCACCGTATAGGTGCCGAGGCTCGCGCGCAGCATGCCCGCGCCAAGCGCCGCAAACGCCGCGCCGAGCTGGTGGCCCGCGACCACCCAGCCGAACACCACGGGCGCCGCTTCCTTGCCGTACACGTCGGTTGCGAGACGCACGGTCGGCGGAACGGTGGCGATCCAGTCGAGCCCGTAGAACACGGCGAACAACGGCAGCCCGAAGAAGTCGATACCGAACGCGTGCGGCAAATACATCAGCGACAAGCCCCGCAAGCCGTAGTACCAGAACAGCAACACGCGGCTATTGAAGCGGTCCGACAGCCAGCCCGACAGCGTCGTACCGAACAGATCGAAGATGCCCATCGCGGCGAGCAGCGACGCACCTTGCACCTCGGTCATGCCGTAGTCGCCGCACATGGCGATCAGGTGGGTGCCGACGTAGCCGTTGGTGCTCGCGCCGCAGATAAAAAAGCTGAAGAACAGCAGCCAGAAATCACGGGTTTTGCTCGCCATGGCCAGCGTGCCGAACGCGATAGCGAGCGGATTCTGCCTGGTGACGGTGCTCGCGACCGGCGCGTCGTGCGGTTCGCCATACGGACGCAGTTTCATGTCGGCCGGGCGCTCGGGCAGCAGAAAGGCGACCAGCGGAATCACCACCGCCGCCGCGAGTGCGACGACCCACACGACCTGACGCCAGCCGTGATGCTCTGCGATGGCCGCGAGCATCGGCAGGAACACCAGTTGGCCGGTGGCCGAACTGGCCGTGAGAATGCCCATGACGAGGCCGCGGCGCGTGGTGAACCAGCGCGTGACCACGGTCGCGGACAGCGACAGCGCGGCGACGCCGGTCGAACCGCCCACCATCACGCCCCAGATCAGCACCATCTGCCATGGATGCGTCATCAGCGACGACAGCGCTACACCCGCCGCCATCGTGCCGAGCGCGACGAGCAGCGTGGGGCGCACGCCGAAGCGCTGCATGGCCGCCGCCGCGAACGGCCCCATCAGGCCGTAGAGTGCGATGTTCACGGAGATGGCCAGCGAGATCGTCGCGCGGCTCCAGCCGAACTGGTGCTCGAGCGGCACCATCATCACGCTCGGCGTGGCGCGCGTGCCGGCCGCCGCCAGCAATACCAGAAACACCACCGCGACTGTCAACCAGCCGTAGTGGAACCGTCCGCCAATCAGTCTCGCTGCCCAGTTCATTGGTTCTCCAATCGACGCTTCGCCTCGCGGGCTGCGTCGTTCGTATTATTACGGGTCCCGTAAAGGATTTGTGACAGATCAGTCACAATGGTGTTGCGATGTTAGTTACTGGTCGGTAACATGTCAAGGCGTCAATTCAGTTCCAATCAGGTGGCCCATCATGTCCGAGAGCAACACTCCCAAGCCGACCGCTAAAGCCCGTGCACGCGGTGCGCAGACGGCCGGGCCGCAGGCGCAGCGCAATCTGCTGCACGCCGCGAGCGAGCTGTTCTACCGCGAAGGCGTGCGCACGGTCGGCGTCGACGCGGTGGTCGAGCGTGCGGGCGTCAACAAGATGAGTCTGTACCGCCAGTTCTCGTCGAAAGACGAATTGGTGATGGCTTATCTCGAACAGCAGGACGAGCGGTTCTTCGGCTACGTGGAGAGGAGTTTCGCCAAGCATCCGGGCGAGCCGGCGAAGCAGCTTCAGCAGTATTTCGACGACCTCTCGGTGCGCGCGTCGGTGGACGACTATCGCGGCTGTCCGTTCGTGAACGTGTCGGTGGAGTTTTCGGACCCCGGGCACCCGGCCCGGCAGTTCGTCTTTCGCAACAAGCAGCGTTTGATGGGACGGCTCATCGAACTGTCGACGGCGGCCGCCGCTGACGATCCAGAGGCGCTCGCAAATGCACTGGGTCTGGTGATCGAGGGCGTCTATGCGGCCAGCCAGACCTACGGCCCAGGATGCGGACCTATCCTGGCCGCACCGAAAGTCGCCGCGCAGTTGATCGCCGCCGCATGCGGTGGGACGCGGGTTTGATCTGAAGCGGAGTCGAGCCGGGGGCTGCGCCCGTTGCGCGCCGGGAATCGCGCCGTGAGCAGGGCAGCGCCGGCTCGCGCCGTTAGAATGGTGCTTTTCGCCCCTTTATCCGCCGTGTCGCCTGCCATGCCGTTGCCCGTCGAATCCCACGATGCCGTCGTTGCCGCCACCCGTCACTGGCTGACCCAGGCCGTGATCGGACTCAATTTGTGTCCGTTCGCGAAAGCCGTGCACGCGAAGGGGCAAATTCGCTACGCCGTGAGCGGGGCCGCGGACATGGAGGCCGTCTTGACCGATCTCGAAGCCGAGTTGCAGACGCTGGTGGCCGCCGATCCGCAGGCCATCGACACGACGCTGCTGATCCTGCCGCGCGCGCCAGGCGATTTTCTCGACTTCAACGATTGCCTGTTTTTCGCCGACCGGCTCATCAAGCAGCTTCGGCTCGAAGGGGTCGTTCAGATCGCGAGCTTTCACCCCGCTTACCAGTTCGAAGGCAGCGACCCGGACGATATCGAGAACTACACGAATCGGGCGCCCTATCCGATCCTGCATCTGCTGCGGGAAGACAGCATCGAGAGAGCGGTTCAGGCGTTCCCCGATGCCGAAAATATTTACGGGCGCAATCAGGCGACGCTGCGGCGAATCGGTCTTGCAGGCTGGAACGAATTGATGAAGCGCTGAACGTAAGCGCGAGGACGGAGAGTTGCAATCCCGGTGGGGCCAGTGGCGCTCCCCCACAAAAGCCGCTTTCTCATTGAAGAAGCCTCACCTCGTCGGCCGGAACAAATCAGGCCTCAATAAAAAACCGCTCTTTCAACTCCTGAATACCGAGCGTGTCCATCACCTCATTGAGCCGTTCGGCCGGCCGGCGCCGCGGCAGATCCTTGTACTGCGCGATGATCAGTTCGTTTTTCATCGAATGCTCCCAGCCGACCAGTTCGGTCACGCTGACCTGATACCCATGCGCCTCGAGCTGCAGGCAGCGCAGCACATTCGTGATCTGGCTGCCGAATTCCCGCGTGTGCAACGGATGCCGCCAAATCTCCGTCAACGCATTGCCGAGCGACTTGCCCTTGTTTTGCCGTAGCACGCCGGCCACCTCGGCCTGACAGCATGGCACCACCACGATGTACTTGGCCCGCTTGTCGAGCGCGAACCGGATCGCGTCGTCGGTAGCGGTGTTGCACGCGTGCAGCGCCGTCACGATGTCGATCTGCGCCGGCAAACGCGTCGACGAAATCGACTCCGCGACTGACAGGTTCAGAAACGACATCCCCGTAAAACCCAGCCGCACAGCCAACTCTTCGGACTTCGTCACGAGATCTTCGCGGGTTTCAATGCCGTAAATGTGTGAAGCCCCACCCGCCGCGCTCTGAAACTCCTTGAAGAAAAGATCGTAAAGAATAAAACCTAGATATGACTTGCCCGCGCCGTGGTCGACGAGCGTCAAGGCGCCCTGCTTGTCCTTGAGGTCTTTGAGCAGCGGCTCGATGAACTGGAACAGGTGATAGACCTGCTTGAGCTTGCGCCGGCTGTCCTGATTCATCTTGCCGTCGCGCGTGAGGATATGGAGCTCCTTCAGCAACTCGACGGATTGGTTCGGACGGATTTCGTGGGTTTTGCTGGACATCGTACGTACCGCCAACTATTGCAACGCGAACGTGCGACAGATGACGGAAAAAGGGAAAAGTTGCTGCCAGTTTACCCAAAGTGCGACTCGATCACCCAGCGAGCCACGCAAACCAAGCGGAAATGCATCAACCTGGAACGCTTCCTGCTCGAAAAGCATCAGGAAAACGTGCCGGGGAGTGACTGAAAACAGCTTGCGCCCCGGCTCCGGCCGATCCCGCAAGCCGTGTCGCCGATAACAAGAAGCTGCCGGCCGTGGCACCGATCACGCGAACCGAATGCATGTGGGGAGGACGGCCGCGCAAAGCGGGCCGAACGTTACGTAACCAGCAGCGCGCCGAGACTTCAACCGGACGCGTGCTCGGATGACAGAAGAGGCGGCAATGGATACGGTACCCAACGGAAACGTGGAACAAAAATTTCAGGAAATGCTGGCGAAGCTCACCGCGACGCCGGCCTGGTCGGAGAAGCAGCAACTCGAACTGGAGATGGCGCGCGACATCTCCACCGAAATGCTGCGCCTCGCCGAAGTCATGCGCGATGGCAGCGTCGACATGGAAACGTGCCTGACTATGCTCAAGTACGCCAAAGTTCTCGACTTCGTGATGACCACGCTCGCGTCGCGTCGCGACATCAAACCGCAAACGCTGCGGGTTATTTTCAAGCTCGCCGGGCTGAAGGTGGACGAGGCGTATCCCGGCTAGCGTTCACGAGACCCCTCACACGAGAGAACGCCGCGATCCGCGGGCGACGGCACCAAGCCGCGCCCGGGTCGGACGAGACATTTTTGGTCCGTTAGGACGATTCCCTCACCCGCGCGGCGCCTCAACCGGCGGTGTGCCTTCATGAAACAGCGTCTTGAGTTGCGAACGCAGTTCCGGCGAATCCGTGTGCTTGTGGATCGCAACGGCGTGCTGCACGGCGGCTTCGAGCAATTCGCTGTCGCTGTCGGCGGATAGCGCGACGGTGCAGTTCATTTCGCTCGGGAATTCGCGGCAATCGATGTATTTGCGGCTCATGGCTGGCTCCTTGATTTTTCCGACGATCGACCACCCTCCACGCAAGCGGCGCACGCGCGAGCCATGACGCCGGCCGTCGCGCGGCGGCGATCGCTGCGAGGCCGGTATTCGCCGGCTGTGCGTGCAGCATTGATCGCAGCGGTGGCCGCGTCGAGGCGGTAAGCAGTCGGTGGCTGGTTTGAAGCGAGAAAGACGCGCACGGCGCCTGAAGGAAGGTGTTTGAAAAGTATAGGTCGCGCGGGTCCCCGACACAGATGCGAACGTGCGCCGGACGCCTGCGCAAGCGCCTGAACCCAGTTTTTTTGGCCTTCCCCCTTGGCAGTGCGTTTGCCCTGTGCCGTGCGCGGTGTGAAAATAGCGCCCGTCGCGCCGCTCGGGCTCGTCCGTTCCGGCCGGCGCGCCGCTTCTTCCTTCCGTTCATCCGCAGGACCGCATGCCCTCTTCCTTGGATTCCGCCCGCGTCGCCGTGATTGGCGGCGGCCCCGCCGGCCTGATGGCGGCCGAGGCTCTCGCCCGGCAGGGCGTGCAAGTCGACGTCTACGACGCGATGCCGTCGGTCGGCCGCAAGTTCCTGATGGCGGGCAAAGGCGGCATGAACATCACGCATTCGGAGGCGCGCGAGCCGTTTCTCGACCGCTACGGCGCGCGCCGCGAATGGATCGCGCCGCTGCTGGACGTCTTCGGACCCGACACGCTCCGGGCGTGGTTGCAGGATCTGGGAGTCGATACTTTCGTCGGCAGCTCCGGGCGCGTGTTTCCCACCGATATGAAAGCCGCGCCGATGCTGCGCGCGTGGCTGCATCGCCTGCGTGAGACGGGCGTGCGGTTCCATATGCGGCACAAGTGGCGCGGTTGGGGTCTCGACGCGGACGCCGCCGCCGCGCACACGCTGCGATTCGAGACGCCCGACGGCGAGCACACCGTGAGTCGCGATGCGGTCGTGTTCGCGCTCGGCGGCGCAAGCTGGCCGCGCCTCGGTTCGGACGCCGCGTGGGTCCCGCTAATGGCCGCCCGTCAGGTGCCGGTGACACCGCTGCGGCCCGCGAACTGCGGCTTCGACGCCGACTGGAGCGTGTATCTACGCGAGCGTTTTGCTGGTCAGCCGATCAAGCCGGTCGCCATCGCGCTCACCGATGTAGACGATAAAGTCCACAATCGACAAGGTGAAATACTTTTGACCGAAACGGGCCTCGAAGGGAGCCTGATTTACGCGATGTCGGCGGCGATCCGCGAGCGGATTCTGGCTGACGGCGAGGCGACGATCGCGCTGGATCTGGTGCCAGGCTTGACGCTCGAGCGAGTCGTCGCTGAAGTGACACGACCGCGCGGCTCACGCTCGATGGCAAGTCACCTGCACGGAAGAATCGGGATTGGCGGCGCAAAACTGGCTTTGCTGCACGAGATTTTGTCGAAGGAGGCGTTTGCCGACGCACCCGGCCTCGCGCATGCGATCAAGGCGCTCCCTGTGCGGTTCACGCGCGCCCGCCCTATCGCGGAAGCGATCAGCACCGCTGGCGGAATCCCGTTCGAGGCGCTCGATGCGCATTTGATGATCGAGCGGCTGCCCGGCGCGTTTTGTGCTGGGGAGATGCTCGATTGGGAGGCGCCCACCGGCGGTTATCTGCTTACCGCCTGCTTTGCCAGTGGATGGGTCGCCGGCACGGGGGCTGCGGTATATTTGAAGGCGCTAAAGGCGCGCGGCGCGCTGTCGTGATGCGACGGCGGGTTGCCGCTTTCTTGACTCGTGGCAGCACGCCTCACCATTTCTTCCGCCGTCCAATTAACGAACGTGCTTTGGGCGCTATAACGGCACGGCTGACGGGCGGCGCCTCGCAAGCTTCAAGACGCGAGATACCCCGACGTGATGCGCAGAGACGCAGCGTCCCCGTTACGCAGCAAACGCCCCTCTTACCAACTTTTGACCGCCAATACGCTGTTGGCACCACAACAGCGGCGCTTCCCAGGACGCGAGGCGCGTCAGCGTGATGCGCGAGGCGCCGCCTCACATCCGCCTAACGCACCTTGAGACGCCATAACGACGTCACCTCGGCCACCCGCGCCGTATGCAGCGCATCGGTCTCATCGGTCGACTTCGGATGGCGCGGGCGAATATCCTCGCGTCCCACCACCGTCAGTCCGGCCTTTTCGATTGCGGCAAGCAGCCATTCGCGCGAGCGCAAACCGAGATGCTCGGCGAAATCCGACAGGATCAGCCACCCCTCCCCGCCCGGCGACACATGCTCCGCGAGGCCGTTCAGGAAGCCGAGCAGCATGCGGCTTTCCGGATCGTAGAGCGCATATTCGATCGGTGAGGCGGGTCTCGCCGGCACCCACGGAGGATTGCACACGACGAGCGGCGCCCGGCCTTCGGGAAACAAATCCGTCTGCACGACCTCGACCTGCTGGTCGTAGCCGAGGCGCGCGAGGTTCTCACGCGCACACGCAAGCGCTCGCGGGTCCTGATCGGTGGCGATGATTTTCTTCACGCCGCGTTTGGCGAGCAGCGCGGCCAACACGCCGGTCCCGGTGCCGATATCGAACGCCTTGTTCAGCGACGGCAGCGGCGTGCGCGCGACGAGATCGACATACTCGCCGCGCACCGGCGAAAACACGCCGTAGTGGGGATGGATCCGCTCGCCGAGCGCGGGAATCTCGACACCCTTCTTACGCCACTCGAACGCGCCAATCAGACCGAGCAACTCGCGCAGCGACACGACCGACGCTTCGTCGTTGGGCGGGCCGTAGGTTTCCGTACAGGCCTGCTGCACGTCGGGTGCGCGGCGCAGTGGAATCCCATAAGCGGCGTCGAGCGGAATCAGGATCATGCCGAGCGTGCGCGCGCGTTGCGACTGCGCCTGGCGATGCAGGTTGAACGCGTCGACTGGTGTTTCGCCGCGCTTGCGCGGTTTGCGCTCTAGCCGGCGCGTGACCGCCTGGAGCAGCTGACGAGCGTTCTGGAAGTCGCCGTTCCACAGCAGCGCGGTGCCCTCGCAGGCGAGGCGGTAGGCGGAGTCGGCGGTGGTGCGATCGTCAGCGACGATGACGCGTTTGGGCGGCGGCACGGCGGCCTCGGACCGCCAGCGTGCGGTGCGGGGGCCGTCGGCTTCGGGCCAGGTAATGGTTGCGGGGCTGGTCATGATGAGGTGGGATCGGTGTTGCGGAAGCGACGTACGGAAAACGTGGCGTCGTTGGGGGCTGGCCGCCGGAGTTCTTATTAGCGATGCCGACTGACGCCCGAATAGTACCTCTGTCGCACGGTTTCGCGGTGCGCTATTCGCGGACGGGCGGGACTGGGAGGGGGAGTCGGCATACGAACCTGGACAAAAAAATCCACAATCGACAAGGTGAAAGAGATATGGTGCTTTTTGAGCCTTTGGCGGTCTCACCGATACCGCGCGCAACGGCTCGGTAGTCCGGCTAGCGGCCTTAGTGGCGAAAGGCAGAGCGATCCGCCATCGGACTGCCAATGCAATTGCACGCCAATGGCACCTCAATCACAGACCGGCCGACGACGACGATTGCCGATACGCGTCGTTTTCTCGATGCCGTGCAGTATTCATACTGTGGGACCAGAAAGCTTTAATGTCGAAAATATGCAAAACGAATAAATAGAGCGTCGACTGCCTATGCGTAATGCGATGTTCTAACATCGATATCAATAAGCCAAATAGACAGACGCTTATCCTCTCGGTATAGTTCTCGTTAGCAAAAATATGGCTGAAAGAAGAACCTGAGAGATTAAAAGTGGCGCGGCGCGGTACTCCGCCTAGCGTCCTAGTCAAACAAATAGGCCGTCCTTCAGTTGCGGACCCGTCGCGGTCCGCAACTCGTCTTTTTAACGTTTAATCGCCATTGGGCCGTCTCTGGCGTTTAACGCATTCAAGCTCATTTCCGTCCGCAATACCGCCATTTGTGCATCCCGGCACAGCCAAGTTAATCGCATACCCAGTGAATTGAATGGCGGGCCCGCAAATAAAAAACGGGGTTCCTGATTGAACAGAAACCCCGTTTCGTACTACTGGTGCCGGCTGCAGGACTCGAACCCGCCACCTCATGATTACAAGTCAAGCGCTCTACCTGATGAGCTAAGCCGGCATGAGGCCGTGATTCTACTTCATTTTACGATCTTGAGGCGAGCCCTTCCGCCACCTTTCGAACCATCATCGTCCGGGTGGGGGGCGTTCGTCGCACCATCCGCTTTCGCGGCAGTTGCGTCGCTCGCCGACGACGTCTCGACCGCGCGCGGCGCTGCGGGTGCACCCGGCGCCGCGGCCTCGTCCGCGGGGACTGCATCGGCGCCGGAATCCTGCGCCTCGCCGCCCGCCGACTCGACCGGAAACGCCATACCCTGGCCGTTTTCGCGCGCATAGATCGCGAGAATATTCGCGACCGGCACCTCGATCTTGTGCGACTTGCCGGAAAAACGCGCGCTGAACTCGATCCACTCGTTGCCCATCTGCAACTGGCTGGTTGCCTCGAAGCTGATGTTCAACACGATCTCGTTGTCGCGCACGAACTGACGCGGCACGCGCGTCTGATTGTCGACCCGGACCGCGATGTGCGGCGTGTAGCCGTTATCGGTGCACCACTCGTAGAGCGCGCGCAGCAGGTAAGGCTTCGTGGAAATCTCTTGCATCAACATTCCTCTTGCCGGGCTCGGGCCCGCGCAACGAGCTGCGCGGCGCCCTCACCCCAAAGCCAAACTCAACGACGCATCACCTTTTCCGAAGGCGTCAGCGCTTCGATATAAGCCGGGCGGCTGAAAATGCGCTCGGCGTACTTCATCAGCGGTGCGGCGTTCTTCGACAGCTCGATGCCGTAGTGATCCAGACGCCACAGGAGCGGTGCGATCGCGACGTCGAGCATCGAGAACTCTTCGCCGAGCATGTACTTGTTCTTCAGGAAGATCGGCGCGAGCTGCGTCAGGCGATCGCGGATCGCGAGACGGGCCTTCTCGTGATTCTTCTCCGCAGCCTTGCCCTTCTCGTTTTCGAGCGTGCCGACGTGCACGAACAGTTCTTTTTCGAAGTTCAGCAGGAACAGACGGGCGCGGGCGCGCTGCACCGGATCGGCCGGCATCAGCTGCGGATGCGGGAAGCGCTCGTCGATGTACTCGTTGATGATGTTCGATTCGTACAGAATCAGGTCCCGTTCGACGAGAATCGGCACTTGACCGTACGGATTCATCACGGCGATGTCTTCCGGCTTGTTAAACAGGTCGACGTCGCGGATTTCGAAGTCCATGCCCTTTTCGAACAACACCAGCCGGCAACGCTGGGAGAACGGGCAAGTTGTGCCGGAATACAGAACCATCATGTTTACGTTTCCTCAAAAAGCTGAAGGGCCAGCGCGCGGAAAAACCGTTCAGCAGGTTTCTCCTGGCGCCGGCCCCACGCCGGGTGACGGCGTGATTATTTGATATGTTTCCAGTACGCGGCGTTCAGTCGCCAGGCGAAAAAGCTCAGGATACCGAGGAACAGCAGCACCCACACGCCAAGCTGTTTGCGGGTTTTCTGCGTCGGTTCGGACATCCATGACAGGTACGACACGAGGTCGGCCACAGCAGAATCATAATCTACCGGCGACATCGTCCCCGGAGTGAGCTGCTGGAAGCCGACGAATTTGTGTACCGTCTCGCCAGTTTTTTCGTCGGTTTCGTCACCGAACTTCGCTGCACGTTGCCCCTGGAGCTGCCACAGCACGTGAGGCATGCTCACGTTCTCATACACCAGATTGTTCCAACCGGTGGGCCGCGTATTGTCGCGATAAAAACTGCGCAAATACGTGTAGAGCCAGTCCTTGCCTCGCGCCCGCGCTTCCACCGACAGATCCGGCGGCGCGGCCCCGAACCACGCTTTCGCGTCGTCCGGGCGCATCGCCACGGTCATCGTGTTGCCGACCTTGTCCGTGGTGAAGAGCAGGTTTGCCTGAATTTCGCTCGGCGTGATGCCGATATCGGTCAGGCGGTTGTAGCGCATCAGACTCGCACTGTGGCAATTCAGGCAGTAGTTTACAAACAATTGCGCGCCGTGCTGCAAAGAAGCGAAATTCTCCGCGTTATCCGGCGCGCGGTCGAGATGGAAATTCTCGTCCGCGTGAGCAGGAGCGGCCAGCACCGCGAGCAGTGTCGCGCCGATCAGCGCGCACGTCGAAAGCAGTTTCTTCATTTCGTGTTCTCCTGGCTCGCGATTAGTGAGGCTTGAACCGCACCCGTTCGGGCGGCTGCTTGAACTTGCCAAGCCGCGTCCAGAACGGCATGCCGAGGAAAAACGCGAAGTAGATCAGCGCACACACCTGAGCAATCAACGTCGAGGCAGGCGAAGGCGGTTTAGTGCCGAGGAAGCCCAACGTCAGGAAAGCGAGCACGAAGATCCCGTAGAACACCTTGTGAAAAAACGGCCGGTAACGGATCGATTTCACCGGCGAGCGGTCGAGCCACGGCAGGAAGAACAGCGAGATCACCGCGCTGCCCATCACCACCACACCCCAGAACTTCGACTCGGTGAAGGCCATCGCCAGGATCACCAGCACCGCGAGCACCGGCAAGCCGAACTTCCACTTGCCGCGTGCGCGCACCAGCGCGAGCAGGCCGAGCAGCGCGATCACGATCATCAGCACGATCTTGAATGGATCGGTGGTGGCGCGCAGCATCGCGTAGAAGGCCGTGAAGTACCACACTGGCGCGATTTCCGGCGGCGTCTGCAGCGAATTGGCCGGCACAAAGTTGTTGGCTTCGAGGAAATAGCCGCCCATTTCCGGCGCGAAGAAGATGATCGCCGCGAAGATCAGCAGGAACACCGTCACGCCCATGAAGTCGTGCACCGAGTAGAACGGGTGGAACGGAATGCCGTCGAGCGGCACGCCGTCCGGCCCTTTCTTCGCCTTGATCTCGATGCCGTCCGGATTGTTCGACCCCACTTCATGCAGCGCGACCAGGTGGGCGATCACGAGGCCGACGAGCACCAGCGGAATCGCGATCACGTGAAACGCGAAGAAGCGATTAAGCGTGACGTCGGAGACGACGTAGTCGCCGCGAATCCACAGCGACAGATCGGGGCCGATGAACGGAATCGCCGAGAACAGGTTGACGATCACTTGCGCGCCCCAGAACGACATCTGCCCCCATGGGAGCAGATAGCCGAAGAACGCCTCGGCCATCAGGCACAGGAATATCAGGCAGCCGAAGATCCACACCAGTTCGCGCGGCTTGCGGTACGAGCCGTACATCAGCCCGCGGAACATGTGCAGATACACGACGACGAAAAACATCGACGCGCCGGTGGAGTGCATATAGCGGATCAGCCAGCCCCACGGCACTTCGCGCATGATGTACTCGACCGACGAGAACGCGAGCGTCGCGTCGGGTTTGTAGTTCATCGTGAGGAAAATGCCGGTGACAATCTGGTTAACCAGCACCAGCAGCGCGAGCGAACCAAAGAAGTACCAGAAGTTAAAGTTCTTCGGCGCGTAGTACTCGGAAACGTGCTTCTTCCAGGTGGAAGTCATCGGAAAGCGCCGGTCGATCCAGCCGACCAGCCCGGTCGTCTCTACTTCGTGGTCGCTCGCCATTACGCTTCTCCTTTCTCGTCCTTCCCGATCACGAGGCCGGTGGCCGACGTGAACATGAAGCGCGGGATATCGAGGTTTTGCGGCGCAGGTTTGTTCTTGAAGACGCGGCCGGCCATGTCGTAGGTCGAGCCGTGGCACGGGCACAGGAAACCGCCTGGCCAGTCGTCCGGAAGATTGGGCTGCGCGCCCGGCTGGAAACGCGGCGTCGGCGTGCAGCCCAGATGGGTGCACACGGCGACGGCGACTAGAAGGTGCTTGTTCTCGGCCCGTGAACGGAATTCGTTGTTGCAGTACTCCGGCAACGGCATCGAAAAGGGATTCTTGGTGAGGGGATCCGCTACCTGGTTATCGGCTTTCTGGACATCGGCGAGCATCTGGTCGGTGCGGTTGATGATCCACACCGGCTTGCCACGCCAGGCGACGGTCATCATGTCGCCGGGCTTGAGATTGCTGATATCGACTTCGACCGGGGCGCCTGCTGCCTTGGCCTTTTCAGATGGTGCAAACGAACTAACAAAGGGTACGACAATGGCAACACCTCCGATGCCACCTGCTACGGTCGTCGCTACCAGCCAGTTACGGCGGCTGCCGTCGACGACGCGTTCATCTTCCTTGTCTCGCATCACACGCCCCACTTCTGAGTTGGATTTTTCCTTCACGTCGCTTCTACCGCCGCTAGTTTGCGCGAATGGAGTCGCCATTTACAAGGGCCGATTGCCAAAAACCGTGCGAAGCCCTTGATAACTCAGGGTTTCTCCGTACGGATCGCAAACTTTTTTGCACCTCCTTTTAAGTGCCCTCTGCGTTATTCGTGCCTTTTTCTTCTTTAATGCAATTCGCAATTCAAACTGGATTAGGGATATCGATAAATAGGTGTTCGATATCGAACTCCTCGGACAGATGCTTGCCCACCGCCTGCACGCCGAAGCGCTCGGTTGCATGGTGTCCGGCCGCGAGAAACGCAACGCCGCTCTCCGCCGATGTGTGCATGACCGACTCCGAGACTTCGCCGGTCAGGTAGACGTCGGCACCCGCGTTGATCGCCGCGTCGAACATACCTTGCGCGGCGCCCGTGCACCAGCCCACGCGCCGCAGTTCGCGGTCCGGGTCGCCGAACACGAGCGGCGTGCGGCCGAGTGTCTGCTCGATTTCCGCGGTGAAGTGTGCGAGCGTGATCGGCATCGGAAAAGTGGCGAGCCAGCCGAGATCGTTCTCGCCGAAGCGCGCGTCGCTGATCCAGCCCATCTTCGCGCCGATCTGCGCGTTGTTGCCGAACTCGCGGTGGTCGTCGAGCGGCAGGTGATAGGCGAACAGGTTCAGGTCGTTGCCGATCAGCAGTTTCAGGCGCGCATGTTTGCGCCCGGTGATCTGCGGCGCTTCGTTGCGCCAGAAATAGCCGTGGTGGACCAGCACGGCGTCCGCGCCCCAGTCGAGCGCGGCTTCCAGGAAGGCCACCGACGCGGTCACACCGGTCGCGAGTTTATTGATCCGGCGCCGCCCTTCGACCTGCAATCCATTGGGGCAATAGTCCTTGAAGCGCGCGGTTTCAAGAAGATTGTTCAAGTACAATTCAAGTTCGATCCGATCCATATAAACCTCTAGTCTTCAGATGCTTAGACGCTTTTGGCTGTTCTTTGCCCAAGCGGTGACTGTGCTGTTGGCGCTGATGTTCATCATTGCGACCCTCAAACCGCAGTGGCTCCAGCGTCAAGGGCAATTCGGCAAGCAGCTCGCCGAACCGATCGTCGCCCTGCGGGAAGTGGCGCCAGGCATCGGCAGCGGCCCGGCCCAGGCGTCCTACGCGGACGCCGCACAAAAGGCCATGCCCGCGGTCGTCAATGTGTTCTCCAGCAAGGATGGCTCACTACCGCCCGATCCGCGCGCGAAAGATCCGCTGTTCCGTTATTTCTTCGGCGACAAGAACAAACGCAATCAGCAGGAGCAACCGGCATCCAACCTCGGCTCCGGGGTGATAGTGAGTTCGGAAGGTTACATTCTAACGAACCAGCACGTCGTGGACGGCGCCGATCAGATTGAAATCGCGCTGGCCGACGGCCGCACCACCAATGCGAAGGTGATCGGCATCGATCCTGAAACAGACCTGGCGGTGCTCAAGGTCAACATGACCAACCTGCCTACCATCACGCTCGGCCGCATGGACCAGACGCGCGTCGGCGACGTGGTGCTCGCGATCGGTAATCCGTTCGGCGTCGGCCAGACGGTGACGATGGGCATCGTCAGCGCACTCGGGCGCAACCACCTCGGCATCAACACGTTCGAAAACTTCATTCAGACCGACGCGGCGATCAACCCGGGCAACTCGGGCGGCGCTCTCGTCGACGAGAACGGCAACCTGCTCGGCATCAACACGGCGATCTATTCGCGCTCGGGCGGCTCGCTCGGCATCGGCTTTGCAATCCCCGTGTCGACCGCGCGCAGCGTGCTGGAGAGCATCATCACTACCGGTACGGTCACGCGCGGCTGGATTGGCGTCGAGCCGCAGGACGTGACGCCGGAGATTGCCGAGTCGTTCGGGCTCGACCAGAAGTCGGGCGCGATCGTCGCGGGCGTGCTGAAGGGCGGCCCTGCCGACCGCGCAGGGGTCAAGCCTGGCGACATCCTGATAAGCGTGAACGGCCAGGAGATCACCGACACCACGCGCTTGCTGAACGTTATCGCGCAGATCAAGCCGGGCACGGCCGCGAAGGTGCATCTGGTGCGCAAGGGTCGCGAGATCGACCTGGACGTGACCATCGGCAAGCGCCCGCCTCCGCCGAAGCAGCCGGTCGAAGATAACGGCGGCGGCGATCAGGACGACGATGCAGGCTAAGGCAGAAGGAAGAATGTACGCGGGGGGTCGCATAAGGGCATAGCGAGCGACCCGCCAACGCCGAAAGCAAAAAGGGCAGTCCGCGACGGGCTGCCCTTTTTGCTTTTTGCTTTGCGCGGGCCACGGTTTTTCTGCGAGCGCCCGGCGAGAGCCGATTCAACCCGGCGGCGAACTCGCGTCTTCGACCACGGTCGGCTGCTTGCGGACAATCAGGCGCGCAGCAATGATCCCCGCTTCATACAGCACGACCAGCGGAATCGCCAGGATCAGTTGCGAGAACACGTCCGGCGGCGTCACCACGGCCGAAATGACGAACGCGCCGACGATCACATACGGCCGGATCTCCTTGAGCTTCTTCAATGTGACCACGTTCATGCGAACCAGCAGCACGACGACGATCGGCACTTCGAATGTCACGCCGAACGCGATGAACATCGTCAGTACGAAGCTCAGGTAATTGTCGATGTCGGTCGTCATTTCCGCGCCGAGCGGCGCGTTGTAATGCGCCATCACGCGGAAGATGGTCGGGAACACCACGAAGTACGCGAATGCCATGCCGCACAGAAACAGCGTGTAGCTGCTGGCGACGAGCGGCACCACCAGCTTCTTCTCGTGCTGATAGAGCCCCGGCGCGACGAACGCCCAGATCTGGTACAGCACGATGGGCAGCGCGATCACGAACGCGACCAGCATCGTCACCTTCATCGGCACGAAAAACGAGCCGGTGACGTCGGTGACGATCATCTTGCCGTCCTTCGGCAGGTTCTGCATCAGAGGACGCGCCAGCAGCCGGAAAATGTCCGGCGCCCAATACACGAGTCCAATGAACACCACGATGACGGCAAGGCCCGCGCGGATGATGCGGTCGCGCAATTCGACGAGGTGTGAAATGAAGGTCTCTTCGGTGCCTTCGTTCTGAGTATGCTGGGGGTCGCTCACACCGGCCCTCGGTTAGAGATTGTCGTTCTGATCATCAGAAGAACCGCGTCGGACGACGCAGGGTGGCGGGCGTATGCCGCGCGACGCGCGCCGCCCCCGATTGCACGCGCGTGCGACGCGTGGTGGCGCGTTTGTACCAGGTGGGCATGGCGGTCTGCTTGACGCGCCAGTTCTTGCGCCTGGGCGCCGTGGCTGGTGTGCTGCTCTGCCACGACGAATTGCCGACGTCTTCGAGCGCGCCGCCGGCAATGCTCGGCGACACCGACGTGCCGCTGTTCCACGCGTCGTTCAGTTCGCTCTCGTGCTTGCGCAGATTGTCCTGAACGGAGGTTTCGACATTGCTCGCGGCCGTTTCAAACTCGGTCTTCATGCGTCGCAATTCGTCGAGCTCGATTTCGCGCGTGACTTCGGACTTCACGTCGTTGATATACCGCTGCGCGCGGCCGAACAGCGCGCCAGCCGTACGGGCAACGCGTGGCAGGCGCTCCGGTCCGAGTACGACGAGCGCGACGACGCCGATCAGCGCCATCTTGGTTAGACCGAGGTCCAGCATGAAGTGGAATGTCCGTCAGTAACGCGGGTGAGCCGCGGCTTAGCGGTAATCGCCGGAACGCGGCGCTTTTTCCTTCGCATCCACATCTACCGCCCCGTTGCGCGGCAATTCGCGCTGCTGCGCGTCACCTGCCGGCGTTTCGGCTTCCTTCACGCCTTCCTTGAAGCCCTTCACCGCGCCGCCCAGGTCGGCGCCGATATTGCGCAGCTTCTTCGTGCCGAACACGAGTGCCACGATCAACAACACGATCAGCCAATGCCAAATGCTCAACGAACCCATGACTACTCTCCTTAACCCCGACACCGCACCGCGATGCGGCAAAATTCGTGCGCCTTGCGGCGTGACCGAAGCGCCTGCGCCCGTTCTGCCGCGCTTGCGCTTCCTCTATACGTGACCGCGGACCGTTCCGACTCAACCGGCGACAGGACGAATGTCATTGTGGCCGAACCATCGCGTCGTCGTTATTACAGTGCTTAAAAACGACAGCCGCGCTATTGTCCACGACCAAAACTCGCAGCGAACGCGTATAACCCCGCTTTGCGTCAGCCCATCCGTTGCCATGGGCGCGGTCCCGCGAGAATGTGCGCATGCAAGTGATATACCTCCTGCCCGCCGCCGGGACCGGTATTGATTACCGTGCGAAAACCCGTTTCGCCGCCGGTGTAGGCAACCCCGAGCTGATCGGCCAGACGCGCCACCAAAACAATCATTCTACCAAGCAGAGGCGCATCGCTTCCGGTGCAATTCGACAGCGTGGCGATGTGTTTGCGCGGAATCACCAGCACATGCGTGTCGGCGGCCGGACGGATGTCGCGGAAGGCAACGAACTCTTCGTCTTCGTGGACTTTGGTCGACGGGATCTCGCCAGCGGCGATCTTGCAGAAAAGGCAGTTCGGGTCGTGACTCATCGTATTCCTGACGCGGTATGACTGGAGCGCGAAGCGACGCAGCAGGATGCGAGCAAAGCCCGATAAACGGGCGCACTACACTCAGACCCAGGCACGCGGATTCGCCAGCGGCTTGTTATCGTACAGATACAGCCAGCCTTTGATAATACGGTACAACATCCAGATGCTAACGGCCCACAGGACCGGAATGCCGATCACCACGAGCAGCAGCATGGCGCCGATCGCGTAACCGAGCAGACACAGCCAGAAGGAACGGATCTGCCATTCGAAGTGGGCTTCGTACGGCGTGCCCGCCACGTCGGGCCGCTTCACGTAGTTGATGATGATCGCGATCAGGATCGTCAGACCGCCTGTCAGCCAGTGGACCGCGTATAGCGCATACAGCACGTGAGTGAGCGTGCGTAGGCTGCGTTCGCGTTCCGGCTCCATTGCGTGGCGATAAACCGGCGGCGGGTAGCTCTCGTTTGGCTGTTCCATGATTGCGTCCTCCCGATGATGCGCTCAGATGCGTTCAGTGCAATATGGGCACCGGTGCGCGCGGCTTCAAGCCGGGCCGGCCGATCAATCGCCGTTCTGTTCGCGTTCGCGGCTCTTTCGCAGCGCCTTTTCCTCGATGCCCGACAGGCCTTCGCGGCGCTCGAGTTCGGCGAGCACGTCCGCCGGACTCAGATCGAAGTGCGACAGCATCACGAGGCAATGGAACCACAAGTCCGCGACCTCGCCGACCAGCGCCTTCGGCGCACCGCCGTGGCGCGCGTCCTTGGCGGCCAGCACGACTTCGGTGGCCTCTTCGCCGATCTTCTTGAGCACCGCGTCATCGCCCTTGTGGAACAGGCGCGACACGTAGGAAACGTCCGGGTCGCCGCCCTTGCGGCTGTCGATGATCGCCGCGAGGCGCAGCAAGGTATCGGGGGTAGACGACGTGGTTTGAGTGGATTGCGTCATTTGTAGATGTGTTCGGGGTCTTTCAGCACGGGATCGACGGCGAGCCAGTCGCCATCATCCACCGAGCCTTCGAATTTCTGGAAAAAGCACGAGTGGCGGCCGGTGTGGCACGCGATGCCCGACACCTGCTCCACCTTCAGCAGCACGACGTCTTCGTCGCAATCGAGCCGCACTTCGTGCACGCGCTGCACGTGGCCGGACTCCTCGCCCTTGAACCACAGGCGCTGACGCGAGCGCGAGAAGTACACCGCACGGCCCAATTCGATGGTCTTCGCCAGCGCTTCGCGGTTCATCCACGCGAACATCAGCACGTCGTTGGTCGACGCTTCCTGCGCGATCACAGGCACGAGGCCGTTCGCGTCCCACTTGACCTTGTCGAGCCAATTGACTGCCGAGGGATTCACCACGTCACAACCTCACCGAAATGCCTTGATCGGCCATGAAGCGCTTGGCCTCGCCCACGGTATGCTCGCCGTAGTGGAAGATGCTCGCGGCCAGCACCGCGTCCGCGTGACCGTTCCTGATGCCGTCGGCCAGATGCTGCAGGTTGCCCACGCCGCCCGACGCGATCACTGGAACCGGCACCGCGTCCGACACCGCACGCGTGAGCGCGAGGTCGAAGCCGCTCTTGGTGCCGTCGCGGTCCATGCTGGTCAGCAGGATTTCGCCGGCACCGAGTTCGGCCATCTTGCGCGCCCATTCGACCGCTTCGAGGCCGGTG
The DNA here is from genome assembly GCF_012275575.1 of Paraburkholderia sp. SG-MS1. Classification (GTDB taxonomy): domain Bacteria; phylum Pseudomonadota; class Gammaproteobacteria; order Burkholderiales; family Burkholderiaceae; genus Paraburkholderia. The sequence continues at coordinate 32,527 of NZ_NPIH01000113.1, forward strand.
GCCTTGCGGCCGCCATGCGTGAAAACTTCCCAGCGCGGCGGCTCGCCGTCCGCGGACACGCGTTTCGCATCGATCGCGACGACGATGCACTGCGAGCCGTATTTGTCGGTCGCGTCTTTGACGAGTTGCGGGTTCGCGACCGCCGACGAGTTCATGCTGATCTTGTCCGCGCCAGCGTTCAGGAGGCGCCGCACGTCTTCGACGGCGCGCACGCCACCGCCGACCGTCAGCGGAATGAACACCTGCGAGGCGACCGCTTCGATGATCGGCAGGATCAGATCGCGCTGGTCGGAGGTGGCCGTGATGTCGAGGAAGGTGAGTTCGTCGGCGCCCTGATCGTCGTAACGGCGGGCGATTTCGACCGGGTCGCCTGCATCACGCAGTTCGACGAAGTTGACGCCCTTGACCACGCGTCCAGCCGTGACGTCGAGACAGGGGATGATGCGTTTAGCTAGAGCCATGATCTTGCAATTCTGCCAATACCGCTGATGAGGCCGCTCGCCCGGGGGCTTGCGGCGCTATGCCCGGCGCGACCAGCCCCGCGAGGCTGCCAAGGCTGGTCGCGCCGCGAGTCAAGCGCGGCCACGACGCGCAACGTGCTATTCCGCGGACGCAGCACATCGGACCGCCGCGACGGCCGGGTTCGAAGTCCCGCCGCGAGCGCGATTCGGGGTTACGCGTCGTCCGATTCGCGCAGCCGGTCCGCGAGCGTCTGCGCCGCCGTGAAGTCGAGATCGCCCGAGTAGATCGCACGGCCGCAAATCACGCCTTCAATGCCCTCGTCTTCGACTTCGCAGAGCGATTCGATGTCCGTGAGGTTCGACAGACCGCCGCTCGCGATCACCGGAATCTTCACCGCGCGCGCGAGCCGCACCGTCGCTTCGATGTTGATGCCTTGCAGCATGCCGTCACGGCCGATGTCGGTATAGATGATCGATTCGCAGCCGTAGTCCTCGAACTTGCGCGCGAGATCGGCAACTTCGTGGCCGGTCAGCTTGCTCCAGCCGTCGGTCGCGACCTTGCCGTCTTTCGCATCCAGCCCGACGATGATGTGGCCGCCGAACGCCGTGCACGCATCCTGCAGGAAGCCGGGATTCTTCACCGCCGCGGTGCCGATGATCACGTACGACAGACCGTCGTCCAGATAGCGCTCTATCGTGTTCAGGTCACGGATACCGCCGCCCAGTTGCACGGGAATCTCGCCGCCCACTTCCTCGATGATCGCCCGGATCGCCTCTTCGTTCTTCGGCTTGCCGGCAAACGCGCCATTCAGGTCGACGAGGTGCAAACGACGGGCGCCACGCTCGACCCAATGTCGGGCCATCGCCGCCGGTTCCTCGGAAAATATCGTCGCCTGGTCCATATCGCCTTGTTTGAGGCGTACACACTGACCGTCTTTCAGGTCGATGGCGGGAATCAGCAGCATAGCAATCGGGTGTTGTCTGGGAAGGGGTTGAAGGTCGGCGGCAGCGGCTGAAAAGTCAGTGCGTCAAAACGCCGTTTCGCTAGTTTAGTACAAGTCTTTCGACGCCCTTGCTGAGCGCCCTCTGCAAGCGAAATCGCAGTGCTGCGGTTACGGCGCACGCCGGACGCCGCACTTGCGGCGCAATGGCGCGTGGCGACCGGATGAAAAAAGGCGCTCACGGGTTCCAGTGCACGAAGTTGCGATACACGCGCAGCCCCGCGTCGGCGCTCTTTTCCGGGTGGAATTGGGTCGCGAAGATGTTATCCCGCGCCACCGCCGAGGTAAAGGGCACGCCGTACACCGTTTCGCCTGCGGTATGACCCGCGTTGTCCGGCTGCACGTAATAACTGTGCACGAAATAGAAGAACGCGTTGTCCGCGACGCCGTCCCACAGCGGATGCGGCTGCGCCTGGCGCACGCGGTTCCAGCCCATTTGCGGGACCTTGAAGCGTGAGCCGTCGTCCTGCACCTGGCCTTCCAGGTCGAAGCGCAGCACCTTGCCCGGCAGCAGGCCCAAGCCCGGCGTATCGCCTTCCGCGCTCCAGTCGAACAGCATCTGCTCGCCGACGCACACGCCCATCAGCGGCTTGCTGCGCGACGCCTCGATCACGGCTTCCTGCAAGCCGGACTCGCCGAGACTGCGCATGCAGTCGGGCATCGCGCCTTGGCCGGGCAGCACCACGCGGTCGGCGGCGCGGATCGCTTCCGGCTGGTCGACGATCGCCACGTCCGCTTCCGGCGCAGCCTTGCGCAATGCCTGGGCAACCGAACGCAGGTTGCCCATTCCGTAATCCACAATCGCTATCGAAGTTTTCATTTCAAATTTGGCGGCGACGCCGTCGATCGATCGACGGTGAGGTTCAGCGCCGAACGACGGTCGGCCGACGCGCGGCGCAGGTCAATGAGTCGTCTGAAGTTGAGCGGCTGAATGCGGCTTGGTTAGGCTTAAAGGCTGCCCTTGGTCGACGGAATCTGCCCCGCCGCGCGTTCGTCCATTTCCGTGGCCATACGCAGCGCCCGGCCGAATGCCTTGAACACCGTTTCCATCTGATGATGAGCGTTCAGGCCGCGCAGGTTGTCGATATGCAGCGTGACGCCCGCGTGATTCACGAAACCGCGGAAAAACTCGATCGACAGATCGACGTCGAACGTGCCGATGCGCGCGCGCGTGAACGGCACGTGGAATTCGAGACCCGGACGGCCGGAAAAGTCGATCACGACGCGCGACAGCGCTTCGTCGAGCGGCACGTAGGAATGACCGTAACGGCGGATGCCCTTGCGATCGCCGATTGCCTTCGCAACGGCCTGGCCGAGCGTGATACCGGTGTCTTCGACCGTGTGGTGGTCGTCGATATGCAGGTCGCCATGCGCTTCGATCTCGAGGTCGAACAACCCATGGCGGGCGATCTGGTCGAGCATGTGATCCAGAAACGGCACACCGGTGGCCAGCTTCTGCTGACCGGTGCCGTCCAGATTGATCTTCACACGGATCTGCGTTTCGCTGGTGTTGCGAACGACTTCCGCAAGGCGCATGGTAATTCCTCGAATCTAGCTAGAAAGCGATAGTAGTGTGGAGTGGGAAAACGGCAGCGCCGTTCGTTCAGTGCAGCACGAGTTTGAGGCCGGCCAGCAATTGCGCATTCTCCTCCGGCGACCCGACGGTCAAACGCACGCAATTGGCCAGCAATGGATGCATTTTACTCACGTTTTTGATCAGAACCCGCGCGGTGAGCAGGGTTTCGAACATAACGGACGCATCGGGCACGCGCACCAGCAGGAAGTTGCCGGCGCTCGGGAACACGTGCGCGCCGGGTAACGCGGCCACCGCCTGCGCGAGTTTCGTGCGTTCTTCGCGCAATTGCGCGGCTTGCGCATCGAGCACGTCGACGTGCTCGAGCAGGAAATCGGCGGCAGCCTGTGTCAGCACGTTGGTGTTGTACGGCGGCCGCACTTTGTCGAACTCGGTCAGCCACGCGGGCTTGCCGACCAGGTAGCCGAGACGGATGCCGGCGAGGCCAAGCTTGGACACCGTGCGCATCACGACGACGTTGTCGAACGCGTCGGCGCGTGGCAGCCAGCTTTGCTGCGCGAACGGTTGATACGCCTCGTCGATCACCACGAGGCTCTTGCCTGCCGCGGCAATGATGCGTTCCATGTCGGCGTCGTCGAAGAGCGTGCCGGTCGGGTTGTTCGGATACGCAAGATAGACGATCGCGGGTTCGTGCTCAGCGATCGCGGCGAGCATCGCTTCGGTATCGAGCGTGAAATCCGCCTTCAACGGCACGCCCACGAATTCGAGATTCGCGAGCTTCGCCGACATCTGGTACATCACGAAACCCGGCACCGGCGCGAGCACCTTCGCACCCGGCTTCGCGCACGCGACCGACACCATGCTGATGATTTCATCCGAACCGTTGCCGAGCAGCACGTCGCAGCCGGCCGGCACGCCCATCACGCGCTTGATCTTTTCGATTAGCGCGTCCGGGCGCGGCGCCGGGTAGCGGTTCAGCGCAACGCCGGCGAGATGCTCGCCGAGATGCGCGGCCAGCACCGGCGGCAACGGAAACGGGTTTTCCATTGCGTCGAGCTTGATAAAGCCCGTGGCGTCCGGAACCGGATAGCTCGTCATCGCGAGCACGTCGCGGCGGATGATGTCTTGAGGTGTCGTCATAGCTGTATGGAACCGGCCGCGAGGGAAGATGCCGGCCGGGCATCGGCGGCGCTCAGGCCGCCCTGGTTGGGCTCTATTGTCGTCATTAACGGGAGGAGCAACGAGCGCGCGCAATCCGTCGCTGAAGTGTGCGGGCACCCGCTCGCTGGCTGCCCGCTTATCTTCCGTGTCAGAGTCGCAGCGCCCCGCCGCTCCTAGCCGCGATCGTTGCTATTCTGCCGCATCCGGTATTCGGCGCTGCGGGCATGCGCCTGCAGGCCTTCGCCATACGCGAGTTCAGCGGCGATCTCGCCGAGCGTCTGCGCGCCTTCCGCGCTGACTTCAATCAGGCTGGAGCGCTTGAAGAAATCGTAGACGCCCAGCGGCGACGAGAACCGCGCGGTACGCGACGTCGGCAGCACATGATTCGGTCCCGCACAGTAGTCGCCGAGGCTCTCGCTGGTGTAGCGGCCGAGGAAGATCGCGCCCGCATGGCGAATCAGCTGGCCCCACTGATGCGGCTCCAGCGCGGAGATTTCGAGGTGTTCCGGGGCGATGTCGTTGGCGATCGCACAGGCTTCCGCCATGTCGCGCACCTTGATCAGCGCGCCACGCCCTTCGAGCGACGCGCGGATCACGTCCTGGCGCGGCATGGTCGGCAGCAATTCGTTGATCGCATCGTGCACGCGCGCGATGAACGCGTCATCCGGGCATAGCAGGATGGATTGCGCGAGTTCGTCGTGCTCGGCTTGCGAGAACAGGTCCATCGCGACCCAGCGCGGGTCGGTGGTGCCGTCGCATAGCACGAGAATTTCCGACGGCCCGGCGATCATGTCGATGCCGACCGTGCCGAACACGCGGCGCTTGGCCGATGCGACGTACGCGTTGCCGGGACCGCAGATCTTGTCGACCGCAGGCACGGTTTGTGTGCCATAAGCCAACGCGCCCACCGCCTGCGCGCCGCCGATCGTGAACACGCGATCCACGCCGCCGAGGAGTGCTGCCGCCAGCACCAGCGGATTCTTCACGCCGTCCGGCGTGGGCACGACCATGACGATTTCGCGCACGCCGGCCACGCGCGCCGGAATCGCATTCATCAGCACCGACGACGGATACGCGGCCTTGCCGCCCGGCACGTAGATGCCCGCGCGATCGAGCGGCGTGACCTTCTGGCCGAGCACCGTGCCGTCAGCCTCGGTGTACTGCCAGCTATGGCTGCCGCACTCGATCTTCTGCTTTTCGTGGTAGCCGCGCACGCGCGCCGCCGCCGCTTCGAGCGACGCACGACGCTTCGGCTCCAGACCTTCGAGCGCCGCTTCCAGCTCGGCCATCGGCAGCTCCAGCGCGGCGACGCTCTTCGCGTCGAGCCGGTCGAAGCGGTTCGTGTAGTCGAGCACCGCCGCGTCGCCGCGCGCCTTCACGTCGTTCAGAATCTGCGCGACCGAGCGCTCGATTGCTTCGTCTTCGCTCGCCTCGAACGCGAGCACCGCATGCAGCGACTTGTGGAAGTCGGGAGCGGTGGAATCGAGTTTGCGAATCTTGATAGACATACGGGTATCCGTTTTCGGTAAGGCGCGCTTTACAGCGTGGTCACAACATTATCGGGCCGCCGTTCAGCCGGCTTTCGACGCACGTTCGAACGCGTCGAGAATCGGCCGCAGCGCGGCGCGCTTCAGTTTCAGCGCGGCCTGGTTCACGACGAGGCGCGACGAAATCTCCATGATCTCCTCCACCTCGACAAGGTTGTTGGCGCGCAAGGTATTGCCCGAACTCACCAGGTCGACGATCGCATCGGCGAGGCCGACGAGCGGCGCCAGTTCCATCGAACCGTACAGCTTGATCAGATCGACGTGTACGCCCTTGGCGGCAAAATGCTCACGTGCGGTCTCAACATACTTGGTCGCCACCCGCAGGCGCGCGCCCTGGCGCACAGCCTTCGCATAATCGAAACCCGCTGCGACCGCGACCGACATCCGGCAGCGCGCGATATCCAGGTCGACGGGCTGATACAGGCCGCTGCCGCCATGCTCGAGCAGCACGTCCTTGCCCGCCACGCCGAAGTCGGCCGCGCCGTATTCGACATAGGTCGGCACGTCGGTGGCGCGCACGATGATCACGCGCAGGTTCGCGTCGGTGGTCGGCAGAATCAGCTTGCGCGAGGTTTCCGGGTCCTCGGCCACTTCGATGCCGGCTGCCGCCAGCAGCGGCAGCGTTTCTTCGAAGATACGCCCTTTCGACAGCGCGAGCGTGAGCGGTGCGCTCACCGCCGGCGAGGACGACGTTTGCGGCATCGAACTCATGCCTGGCTCCCGGACACGCGGCGCACCTTCGCACCAATCGCGTTGAGCTTGGTCTCCATCCGGTCGTAGCCGCGATCCAAATGATAGATACGGTCAATCAGCGTTTCGCCTTCGGCACGCAACGCGGCGATCACGAGACTCGCGGACGCGCGCAGATCGGTCGCCATCACCATCGCGCCGGACAGCTTGCCGACGCCGTTCACGAGCGCGGTGTTGCCGTCGATCGTGATGCTCGCGCCGAGGCGGTTCAATTCCTGCACGTGCATGAAGCGGTTCTCGAAGATCGTTTCGACGACCTGCGAGGTGCCGTCCGCGATCGTGTTCAGCGCCATGAACTGCGCCTGCATGTCGGTCGGGAACGCGGGATATTCGGAGGTGCGGAACGTGACGGCGCTCGGACGCTTGTCCATGCGCACGCGCATCCAGTCGTCGCCTTCTTCGATCGTGACGCCCGCTTCGCGCAGCTTTTCGGTCACGGCTTCGAGAATCAGCGGACGCACTTTACGCAGCGTGACGTCGCCGCCGGCTGCCGCCACCGCGCACAGGAACGTGCCGGCTTCGATGCGATCCGGAATCACCGTGTGCTTCGCGCCATGCAGCTTGTCGACGCCCTGGATCACGAGGCGATCCGTGCCAATGCCTTCGATCTGCGCGCCCATCGCGACCAGCAGATGCGCGAGGTCACCGACTTCCGGCTCACGCGCCGCGTTCTCGATGACCGTTTCGCCCTCGGCCAGCACCGCCGCCATCAGCAGGTTTTCGGTGCCGGTCACGGTGATCATGTCGGTGACGATGCGCGCGCCCTTCAGACGCTTCGCGCGGGCTTCGATGAAGCCGTGCTCGATCGTGATTTCGGCGCCCATCGCCTGCAGGCCCTTGATGTGCTGATCGACCGGACGTGCGCCGATCGCACAGCCTCCCGGCAGCGACACCCGCGCGTGGCCGAAGCGCGCGACCAGCGGGCCGAGCACGAGGATCGACGCACGCATGGTCTTGACCATCTCGTACGGCGCGACGACGTTGTCGACCTTCGACGCGTCCAGCGTCACACGGCCTTCGCCGCTCTCGATGCGCACGCCCATCTGGGCGAGCAACTTGAGCATCGTGCGCACGTCCTGCAGGTCAGGCACGTTATCCAGATGCACCGGCTCCGCGCTGAGCAAACCCGCGCACAGAATCGGCAATGCCGCGTTCTTCGCACCCGAGACGACGACTTCACCCGACAGCGGGTAGCCACCTTCAATGACGAGTTTATCCATGCCTGTCAGTTCCTGATTGACCCGGACTTCGGCCGGGGCTGCATTGACCGTGTTCGACGCGCCGCTACCCGCGTCGCGCCCTTCTTGAGTAATTCGCACTAAATTTCCAGATTACGCGTTCTGCCATTCGGCGGGCGTCAGCGTCTTCATGCTGAGCGCGTGGATTTCTTCGCGCATGCGGTCGCCGAGCGCCGCATACACCAGTTGATGACGCTGGATCGGACGCTTGCCTTCGAAGCTCGGCGACACGATGGTCGCGAAGAAGTGCTGGCCGTCGCCTTCGACTTCGAGATGCTGGCAAGCGAGCCCAGCCGCAATGTATTGCTTGACCTGTTCGGGAGTCGGCAACATGAGAGAAGCTCCTGATCAGTGGCGCAGTTTGTAGCCGGAAGCGAGCATGCGCATCGCCACCACGGCCAGCACCACGAAGAAACCGGCGACGATCGCAAGGCTCAAGAGCGGATTGATATCCGACATCCCGAAGAAACCGTAGCGAAAGCCGTCGATCATGTAGAAAAAAGGATTGAGACGCGACACTTCGCGCCAGCCCGGCGGCAGCGTATGCGTCGAGTAGAACACGCCCGACAGGAACGTGAGCGGCATGATCAGGAAATTCTGGAACGCGGCGAGCTGATCGAACTTCTCCGCCCAGATCCCGGCGATCAGACCGAGCGTGCCGAGAATCGCCGCGCCGAAGAGCGCGAACAGAATGATGTAGAGCGGCGCGGTGAAGCTGACCGGCACGAACCAGATCGTCACGATGAACACGCCGAAGCCGACCGCGAGCCCGCGCGCCACTGCCGCGAGCACATAGGCGGCGAACATCTCGTAGTGCGACAGCGGCGGCAGCAGCACAAACACCAGGTTGCCGGTGATCTTCGACTGGATCAGCGACGACGAGCTGTTCGCGAACGCGTTCTGCAACACGCTCATCATCACGAGACCCGGAATCAGGAAGCTCGTGTATTCGACACCCGGATAGACCTGCACGTGGTCGCGCAATGCGTGGCCGAAGATGGTCAGATAGAGCAGCGCGGTGATGACCGGTGCGAGCACGGTCTGGAACGCCACCTTCCAGAAACGCAGCAACTCCTTGTAAAACAGCGTACTGAATCCACTGTAGCCGCTCATGCAAGCCCCTCGATCACTTCCGGACCGTTCATCACCTGAACGAACACATCTTCGAGGTCGGCCTTGCGGACCTCGATTTCTTCGAACGTACAGCCCGCTGCGCGGCACTGCGCGAGAATCCGCTCGACGTCGTCGTAGCTCGTGAGGCGCAGCAGATGCTGACGGCCATTGCCGTTGCCCGCGCCACTTTCTGCTTCGAGCGGACGCAGCTCCGCTGGCAGCACGCCCTGCGCGAAACGCACGAACAGCTGCATGCCGGCGAAGCGCTGCAACAGCGTGCTGGTGCGCTCCAGCGCGACCACTTCGCCACGCCGCAACATCGCGATGCGGTCGCACAGCGACTCGGCTTCTTCGAGATAGTGCGTGGTCAGCACGATCGTGTGGCCTTCGCGGTTCAGGCGCGAGATGAATTTCCACAGCGTTTGACGCAGCTCCACGTCGACGCCCGCGGTCGGTTCGTCGAGGACGATTACCGGCGGGCGGTGCACGAGCGCCTGCGCGACCAGCACGCGACGCTTCATGCCGCCCGACAGCGCGCGCATATTGGCGTCGGCTTTATCGGTGAGGTCGAGATTGGCCATGATCTCGTCGATCCACGCGTCGTTGTTGCGCAGGCCGTAGTAGCCGGACTGGATGCGCAAGGTTTCGCGGACGGTGAAAAACGGATCGAACACGAGTTCCTGCGGCACCACGCCGAGCGCGCGTCGCGCGTCGCGGAAGTCGGTCACGACGTCGTGGCCACGCACCGCGATACTGCCTTCATCGGCGCGCGCGAGGCCGGCGAGGATGCTGATGAGCGTCGTCTTGCCCGCGCCGTTCGGCCCGAGCAATCCGAAGAACTCGCCTTCTTCGACTGTGAGGCTGACGCCCTTGAGCGCCTGCAAGTCTTTGTAGCGCTTCTTGACGTTACGAATTTCTATGGCTGACATGACTGTGGGCCGCGTGGGTCGCAGCGCCTAAATGAACCCTGTGGGAGCCTTGAGCAGCCCGGAGCAGGGTCAACAAAATGCTGGGAGAAACGGAATTGGGGCCGGTAACGAGCACCAAAAAACGTTTGATTATAGGGCAAAAATCAGCGGGCCCGACTCGACCGGAAGGATTGAAAGTGACGCGGAGGGAGCGTCAATGCGGCGATGGTGGGGGAGCGGCGTGGGCGCCAAAGCGGGAAGCCCAGAGACTCGCGTTGCGTCGGGCCGGAGTATGCGCGAAAGCGCTAACCCCGGTCGACTCGCGTTGCGTGGGACCTGGATGAGCGCTAAAGCGCCAACTCTGGTGGACACACCAGCGTATCGACGCCGTAGGCCTGCGCGAGACTGGCGAGACCAGCCGGCAGATTGACGATCTTAAATTTGAGGCCGCGAGCCTCAGCGGCACGCTGCCATGCGAGAAACACGGCCAGCGCGGAGGAATCGAACTGCGTGAGCGGCGCGCAATCCACACCGGTCGCGCCGGCCGAGATGCGTTGCAAACCCGCCGAGAGCGCGGCCTTCGCGCTCTCGTGGGTCAACGTTGCACCGCTCTCGAAGCAGTTCGCGACGGCGCTCAGCACTTCGCTCACGACTGCTTGCCCGCGGCGAGTTGCTGGTTGCGCTGCGTGAGGAACTGGATCAGCCCGTCAACGCCCTTCTGCTGGATCTGCTCATTGAACTGCTGTTGATACGCCTGGATCAGCCATGCGCCGAGCACGTTGATGTCATACACGCGCCAGCCTTGCGGCGTCTTGTACAGGCGGTAGTCGAGTTCGATCGGCGAGCCGTTGTTCATCACCACCGAGCGCACCACCGTGTCGGTGTCGTCCGGATTCATGCGGAACGGCTTGTACTGGATCTGCTGGTCGCGCACCTGCGCGAGCGCGCCCGAGTACGTGCGGATCAGCAGCATCTTGAACTGCTCGACCACCTGATTCTGCTGCTCGGGCGAGGCCGTGCGCCAGTTACGGCCCATCGCCAGTTGCGTGGTGCGGCGGAAATCCGTGTACGGCAGAATCTTTTCGTTGACGAGACGAGTGATGTGCGAAATGTCGCCCTGCTGGATCGACTTGTCGGCGCGCACCGCGTCGATCACCTGCTGGGTGACGGTCTTGATCAGGACGTCCGGCGAATTCGTGTCCACGGTTTGCGCCGATGCCCCGGCACTCACAAAGGAAAACAACGCAGCGAACAACGGAATCAGGAAAAGTTTTTTCATATCGAGCCTAGTCTTAAAAGTAGTGCAAGCGTTTGAGCCGACCTTAGCACGCGAGTTCGACGGCAATCCATGCGCAAACTGCGAGAGTCGTATCGATCTGTTACCGCCGCACGTTCAGCGCAATTTGAATGACGGAAAATTGAAACGCGTCGGTGGTACCAGTTGGCCTGCCGGAATTTGCGTCGTTTCGGGACCGCCGTTCAGGTCGAGCGGCGGGGTGTCCGACTCGCCCGACGCGGCTCCCGACGCCGCTTGCGGCGGTGTCGCGGCGGCCGGACCGGATGCCGGCGCAGCCTTCGCAGC
>NZ_NPIH01000114.1 GCF_012275575.1 Paraburkholderia sp. SG-MS1
GTTCAGACCTGCGATGCTGTCCTCGACGACGACGCAGCGCGACGGCTCGACGCCGAGCGTCTGCGCGGCGAACAGATAGACGTCGGGATAGGGCTTCGGCCGCGCCACCTGTTCGGCGCTGAAAATCCGTTCGCCGAAAATCTGTTGCAAACCCGCGCGCCGCACCGAGGCGCTCACCCGCGTCATGCGGCTGTTCGACACGACCGCGGCCGGCAGCGTCACACGTTGCAAAGCCTCGCGCACGCCGTTGATCGGACTTAGCGACGCCGCGAGTTCCAGCTCGACGTTGTGTTCGATGGTGTTGAGAAAATTGGCGGGTAGCGTGATGTCGAAGGACTTCTCGACGCCTTCGAGAAAGCGTGACGTCTGCTGGCCAAACGCGGTTTTGACGACGGGCTCGAAGTCGAGGCCGGGAAAGGCCACGGTGAGCGTTTCGAACATCACACGGTCGGCGATGACTTCGCTATCGACGAGCACGCCGTCGCAATCACAGATGAGGTGGTCGATCATGCCTGGAAACGGAAAGCGGGGAACGCGGGAGCAGGATGGTTGCAAGCTCGGGCGCGCAGAGTGAAAGCGTCATGATACGTGCTTTCAATCTCCGCGCAGCAGGATGCCGGGGTGATCGGTGAAGCCGCCGAATGGGCGGCGTCGCGATGGCGAGCGAGGGTCGGCGGTGAAACAACGGGCGGGACACTGGCGTACTCAGGTGCTCACACCGCTCGGATGCTGAGGCGAGCGAGGGCGCTCAGCTGCTCGCGCCAGCGCACTCAGTGCATATCCGCCCACGCTTTCGCGGCGCGGACCGCGCGCTTCCAGCCGTCCAGACAGGCCTTGACTTCAGCGTGCGGCAACGCCGGTGTGAAGCGGCGCTCGAGCTTCCACTGCTGCTGCAGTTCGTCGACGTCTTTCCAGTAGCCGACCGCGAGCCCGGCGAGATACGCCGCGCCCAGGGCGGTCGTTTCCGGCACCTTCGGGCGCACCGCGTCGACGCCGAGAATGTCGGCCTGAAATTGCATCAGCAGATTGTTCGCGCAGGCGCCGCCGTCCACGCGCAATTCGCCGATGCGAATGCCGGAGTCCGCTTCCATCGCCTGCAGCACGTCGAGCGACTGATAGGCGATCGAGTCGAGCGCGGCGCGCGCGATATGCGCGGAGCTCGTGCCGCGCGTCACGCCGAACAGCGTGCCGCGCGCGTGCGCGTTCCAGTGCGGCGCGCCGAGGCCAGCGAAGGCGGGCACCAGATACACGCCGTCGCAATGCGGCACGCCGCGCGCGAGCGTTTCGATCTCGGCGGCGTTCTTGATGATGCCGAGGCCGTCGCGCAGCCATTGCACCACCGCGCCGCCGATGAAGATGCTGCCTTCGAGCGCGTAGTTGATCTTGTCGCCGATCTGCCACGCGATCGTGGTCACGAGATTGTTCTTCGATTCGATCGGCTTGTCGCCGGTGTTCATCACGAGAAAACAGCCGGTGCCGTAGGTGTTCTTCACCATGCCCGACTCCGTGCACATCTGGCCGAACAGCGCGGCGTGCTGATCGCCGGCGATGCCCGCGAGCGGAATCTTCGACGCGAATACGGTGGTCCTGGTCGGCCCATACACTTCCGACGACGGCCGCACTTCCGGCAGCATGCTGCGCGGAATGTCGAGCGCGTCGAGCAGTTCGTCGTCCCATTTCAGCGTGTGGATGTTGAACAGCATCGTGCGCGACGCGTTGGTCACGTCAGTGACGTGCAGGCTGCCCTTGGTGAAGTTCCACGCGAGCCAGCTGTCGACCGTGCCGAACGCGAGGCGGCCTTGCCGAGCTTTTTCGCGCGCGCCTTCGACGTTGTCGAGAATCCAGCGGATCTTGGTCGCCGAGAAATACGAGTCGATCGGCAAACCGGTTTTCGCGCGGACCTTATCTTCGAGCCCTTGCGCCTTGAGCTGGTCGCAGAAATCGGCGGTTCGGCGGTCCTGCCAGACGATCGCGTTGTAGACCGGGTGGCCGGTTTCGCGATCCCACACGATGGTGGTTTCGCGTTGATTGGTGATGCCGATCGCGGCGATCGAGGTGCCGTTCATGCCGGCGCGCGTCACGGCTTCGGCGGCGACGCCGGCCTGGGTCGACCAGATTTCCTGCGGGTCGTGCTCGACCCAGCCGGGGTGCGGATAGATTTGCTGGAATTCTTTCTGCGCGATCGACACGACGTTGCCAAGCCGGTCGAACAGCATCGCACGCGAGCTGGTGGTGCCTTGGTCAAGCGCGAGGATGTACTGATCCTGCATTGTCTCTTCTCCATGCGTGGGCGTTTCCCCGGCCTGCCGACCGGCGCTGGGAGCCGCCTGTTGTTTTATCCTGGCTGCAATCCTGGATGAGATTGTGCGGCCCGAGCTGGTCCAGCCGAAAGGGGGAGTTGACCGGAGGCTGATCCGGTCTTCGCAGACTATGCGCGCAGTCTATGCGCTTTGCCGCGCGGGTTCGCGGGCGAACCATGCGTCGATGTCGTGCGAGATCGACGCGAGCGTGCCCGGTTCGACGTGCAGCCCGAGTTTCGAGCGGCGCCACAGCACGTCCTGAGCGCTGCGCGCCCATTCGGTGTCGCGCAGGTACGCCAGTTCGGCTTCGTACAGACCCGGCGCGAACGCCCGGCCGAGATCGGCCACCGAGCGCGCTTCGCCGATCACCCGTGTGGCGCGCGTGCCATAGGCGCGCGCGAGCCGGTGCGCCAGCTCGGCCGGCAACCATGCATGCTGTTGCCTGAAGCCGGCGAGGAAGCGGTCGAAGTCCGCGTGCGGAATATCGCCGCCCGGCAGCGGCGCGCTGACGGTCCACGCGGGCGCGCCATTGTGCAACGCCTGCGCGAGGGTGTCGACGGCTTGCTCCGCAAGTTTGCGAAAGGTCGTGATCTTGCCGCCGAACACCGACAGAAGCGGCGCCTCGCCCGCGGGCGCGTCGAGTTCGAGCGAGTAATCGCGCGTGACCGCCGATGGGTTGTCCGCGGCTTCGTCTTCGAGCAACGGACGCACGCCCGAATAGGTCCAGCGCACGTCGGCGGGCGAGATCTTCTGTTTGAAGTAGCGGTTGATCGAGTCGCACAGATACTGAGTTTCGCCGGCGTCGATCGCCACTTGCGAAGGATCGCCGCGATATTCGAGGTCGGTCGTGCCGATCAGCGTGTAATCGCCTTCGTATGGAATCGCGAAGATGATCCGCTTGTCCGGGTTCTGGAAGATGTACGCGTGGTCGTGTTCGAACAGGCGCCGCGTGACGATATGGCTGCCTTTCACGAGGCGGACACTGTGCGATGCCTGGCGGCCGAGCGCGCCCTGCAGCAGTTCGCCGACCCACGGGCCCGCGGCATTCGCGATCGAGGCGGCGCGCACGTCGAGGGGGGGGCCGTCGGCGCGCTGCAGTTGCGCGCGCCATTCACCGCCCGCGCGTACCGCACTGACGAGCTTCGTGCGCGTCAGAATCGTCGCGCCATGCTCCTGCGCGTCGAGTGCGTTCAGCACGACCAGACGCGCGTCGTTGACCCAGCCGTCCGAATACACGAAACCGCGTTTGATCGAATCAATCAGCGGCGCGCCGGCCGGATGATTGCGCATCGAGATGCCGCGCGAACCCGGCAGCAATTCGCGTCTGGCGAGATGGTCGTACAGGAACAGGCCCGCGCGGATCAGCCAGGCCGGGCGCAGATCGGGCATGTGCGGCATCACGAAGCGCAGCGGCCACATGATGTGCGGCGCGGCGCGCAGCAGCGTTTCGCGCTCCTGCAGCGCTTTGCGGACCAGGCCGAACTCGCGGTATTCGAGGTAGCGCAGGCCGCCGTGGATCAGCTTGGTGCTGGCCGACGACGTATGCGCGGCCAGATCGTCCTGTTCGCAGAGCAGCACCGACAGGCCGCGACCGGCCGCATCGCGTGCGATGCCTGCGCCGTTGATCCCGCCGCCAACGACGAGCAAATCGTATCTCGAGCCTTGCGTCACCTGCTGTGTCCCCTGCGTTGCGCCTGAAAAGTCCTGCGGAAAGTCTGCCGAACCGATTGTGTTCGTTTTCGAACTTTAATGAACATATTCGAAAAAGTAAAGTTCGCTTTCCCTGAGCGCACCTCATCCGAACGCCCAAGGGTGTGGCGCAACGGGCGGTCACGGACGATACTCTCCGCAGAAGCCATTTCGAGGTGAATTAATGCGTGGACTTTTGATGACCGGCGCCGCCGCGCTTCTCACGGGGTGCGTCAGCTCGCCGAGCCTGACGGGGACGATGGGTGCGCCGTCGTTCGAAGCGTTGCAGCGGATGTGCACGGCGCAACCCGTCGACTACGGCAAGGACGCACAAGGCGTCTACGCGGCGCTATTCGACGCCTATGTGGCGAACCGGCGCGGCGCGTTGTCGAAGGACGATTTCTGCGCGTTCCAGGCCGCCATCGCCCAGCGTCATGCGAGCGAAGGTAATAGCGCCGATCCGCAGGTGCGCAATCAGTGGGTCGAGTTTTTCACCGCCCAACGGGCCAAGGCGCTGAGCTGGCGCTCGGCGGTCGATCCGACCTTGCGCAGCGGTTGAGTGGGGTA
>NZ_NPIH01000115.1 GCF_012275575.1 Paraburkholderia sp. SG-MS1
TCATATGGCATTCCCCAATACGTCGCCGACATGGTCACGCTGATCGCGCGCCTGAATGTCGAAACGGTCGACTGGTTCGGCACATCGATGGGTGGCTTGATCGGGCTCGGGCTGGCCGGTTTGCCGGAGACGCCGATCCGCAAACTGCTGCTGAACGACGTCGGCCCGCATCTGGAGCCGGGCGCCGTGCAACGTATCGGCGACTACCTCGGCAAGCCCGCGCGCTTCGAGACGCTGCAACAGGGCATCGATCACGCCGCCTTGCTCGCGCAAACTTTCGGCCCGCTCACCGCGGACGAATGGCGTGAAATCAATACGCCGTTGCTGCGCGAACAGGAAGGCGCGTGGCTGTTCCGGTACGACCCGCGCATCGCGCAGCCGTTTGCCGCGACCACCGAGGAAGCGACGAAACTCGGCGAGGCCGCGCTCTGGCATTCGCTCGCGTCGTTCCAGGGGCCGGTGCTGGTGGTGCGCGGCGAGCATTCCGATCTGCTGTCGCGTGAAACTGTTGCGAAGATGGTTACGGCCGGACGTGCCGTGTCGAGCGCGGAGATCGCTGGCGTTGGGCACGCGCCCGCCTTTCTCGCAGCCGATCAGATCGAGCTCGCAAGACGGTTCTTTATCGGCCCGGCGCTCGACGCGTCATAATAGACGGTTCCGCGTGGCGTCTTTGATGGCCGCCATGCGGAGCGCATTCTGATCAACTTCAACCCATTTCAGGACTTTTCATGGCAGTCATTCGTCATCACGTCGGCAAGCGCCTCTCGGAAACCGCCGTGCACAACGGCACCGTGTACCTCGCAGGCCAGATCGCCGAAGACGCGGACCAGGACATCACGGGGCAGACGCGCGAAGTGCTCGGGCACATCGACCGCCTGCTGGGTGAAGTGAACAGCGACAAGTCGCATCTGCTGTCGGTGCAGATCTACATCTCGGACATGGTGCATTTCGCCGGCATGAACGCGGTGTGGGACGAGTGGGTCGCGCAAGGTGACACGCCGCCGCGCGCTACCGTCGAAGCCAAACTCGCCAACCCGAAATGCCTCGTCGAAATCGTCGTGGTCGCGGCACAGCGCAGCTAGGCCTCGCGCGGTCACCGTTGTTGAAATTCCCTTGATTCGTCTGGCCCGGCGGGCCGTCGCACCATGAATACCGAAATCGTTACGAGCACGCCTCACCCCATTCCTTCTTTCGAAGAAGCGATGGCGTTCGTGCGCGAGCACGCGGGCGAGGTGCGGCTGTCGTCGGGGGAATCGCTGGCGGATCACGCGGCGGGAACGGCGTTGATCATGCGCAAGCTCAATGTCGATCCGCCAGCGGTACTGGCGGCGGCGCTGTTCGCGTTGACGCCGCATCTGCAGGACCCGGAGCGCGTAATCGCCGACAAATTCGGCGAAGAAGTCGCGCAACTGGTCGGTGACGTGCGCAAGCTCCTGCGCCTTGGCACGGTGAGCTTGCGCGCTGCGCAGAATGCGATACCCGAAGTCGGGCGCGACGCACAGGCGGCGCGCCGCGTGCAGGTCGAGGCGCTGCGCAAGATGCTGCTCGCGTTCGCGCAGGACATTCGCGTGGTGCTGATCCGTCTGGCGTCGCGTTTGCAATCGCTGCGGTATTACGCGGCGGCGAAGATCACGCCTTCACCGGACGTGGCGCGCGAGACGCTCGATATCTATGCGCCGCTCGCCAACCGCCTGGGCATCTGGCAACTGAAGTGGGAACTCGAGGACCTCGCGTTTCGCTTCGAAGAGCCGGATACATACAAGCGCATCGCGAAGCTGCTCGACGAGAAGCGCGTCGAGCGCGAGAGCTATGTCGCGCAGGCGATTGAACGCCTGCAGGAGGAGCTGGCCGCAGCGCAGATTCGCGCGGAAGTCAGCGGCCGGCCCAAACACATCTACAGCATCTGGCGCAAGATGCGCGGCAAGGAGCTCGACTTCGCCGAACTCTACGACGTGCGCGCGTTTCGCGTGATCGTGCCGGACATCAAGGATTGCTACACGGTGCTCGGTATCGTGCACAACCTGTGGCAGCCGGTGCCGAAAGAGTTCGACGACTACATCTCTCGGCCCAAACCGAACGGCTACAAATCGCTGCACACGGTGGTGATTGGCGATGACGGCCGCGCGTTCGAAGTGCAGATCCGCACGCAGGAAATGCATCAGTTCGCCGAGTACGGCGTGGCCGCGCATTGGCGCTACAAGGAGGCCGGCACGCGTGGCTATGGCGGGCAGTTCACCGCCAACGAGAAGTACGACGAGAAGATTGCGTGGCTGCGGCAACTGCTTGCTTGGAAGGACGAAGTGACGGAGGGCGAGCATGGCGAGCAGCGCGCGGCGCAGCCGTGGGAGCAGCTGCGTCAGGCCACGCTCGACGACGACCATATCTACGTGCTGACGCCGCAGGCGCGCGTGATTCCGCTGCCGCACGGCGCAACGCCCGTCGATTTCGCGTATCACCTGCATAGCGAGCTGGGGCATCGCTGCCGCGGCGCACGCGTCGACGGCGCGATGGTGCCGCTCAATACCCAGTTGCAGAACGGGCAGACGGTCGAGATCGTCGCGGTGAAAGAGGGGGGGCCTTCGCGCGACTGGCTCAACCCGCAGCTCGGCTATCTGCACAGTTCGCGCGCGCGTCAGAAGGTGCGCGCGTGGTTCAACGCTGTCGAGGTGCAGGAGCACATTGCGAGTGGCCGTGCGATGGTCGAAAAGACCTTGCAGCGCGAGGGCAAGACGTCGGTCAATCTCGATCAGCTAGCCGCCAGGCTCGGCTTCAAGACCACCGACGATCTGTTCTCCGTGGTCGGCAAGGAGGAGTTCAGTCTGCGGCTCGTCGAACAGGCGTTGCACGATGCGCCGCCGCCGGAGCCGGCGGTGGAAGCGCCGGAGCAGTTCGAGAAGCGCAGCAGCGGGGCGAGCGTCGCGCGCGGAGCGTCCACCGGCGTGCTGGTGGTCGGTGTCGATGCGTTGCTTACGCAGCTTGCGCGCTGCTGCCGGCCGGCGCCACCCGACGGCATCTGCGGCTTTGTCACGCGTGGCAAGGGCATGTCGATTCACCGCAGCGACTGCCCGACGTTCCGGCGGATGGCCGAGCGCGCGCCGGAGCGCGTGTTGGAGACCGCGTGGTCGGCGGACGTGATGAGCGGGCGCGGCCAATCCGTGTATCCCGTCGACCTCTCTATAGAAGCGACGGACAGACAGGGTTTGCTGCGCGACATTTCCGAAGTGTTCGCGCGCGAAAAGATGAATGTGATCGGCGTGAAGACGCAAACGCGCCGCAACGCTGCGTTCATGCAATTTACCGTCGAAGTGTCGAGCGCGTCGCAGATTCAGCGCGCTTGCACGCTGCTCGGCGAGGTGACGGGCGTGGTGCGCGCCTTACGCAAGAACTGACGCGTGCGCGAGATGGCGCGTGGAAGCATCTTGCCGCGCCTCTGCCTGCCGTGCATTCGCAGGACGCGCGTGCGCGCGAGTAGAATTTGAAACCGGTGCAGAAAAGTACTTGCCAAGCAGTGTGGGGCTCCATATAATCTCGTTTCTTCAGGCTCGTAGCTCAGCTGGTTAGAGCACCACCTTGACATGGTGGGGGTCGTTGGTTCGAGTCCAATCGAGCCTACCAACGAAAGAGAAATTCCGGTTTTGCCGGGGTTTCGCAAACTGCAGCAAGCGCCTTTGGCGCAAAAGGCGAATACGGTTATGACACCGCGAACGTTGACCGAAAGCACTTCGGAGCGACGCTAGTCGAGGACCACTTTCGCCAGTGTAGTTTGCAGGAAATGTGAATGCGGCCCCTCGAAAGCGGGGCCGCATTTTTTTTTGGTTTTTTGACCTTGATGTATGTGCCGCCGCCGGTCGGCACCACGGAGAACGCAATGGTTTCGATACGTCTGCCTGACGGTTCTGTTCGACAGTACGAGCATCCGGTGACCGTCGCCGAAGTGGCGGCCTCGATCGGCCCCGGCCTCGCTAAGGCTGCGCTCGGCGGCAAGATCGACGGCGAGTTGGTCGACACGTCCGCGCTGATCGATCACGACGTGGCGCTCGCCATCGTCACCGAAAAAGATGCAGACGGTCTCGATATCATTCGTCACTCTGCGGCGCACCTGCTCGCGTATGCGGTGAAGGATCTGTACCCGGAAGCGCAGGTCACGATCGGCCCGGTCATCGACAACGGCTTCTATTACGACTTCGCATATAACCGTCCCTTCACGCCGGAAGATCTCGAAAAGATTGAAAAGCGCATGCAGGAACTCGCGAAGAAAGACGAGCCGGTCTCGCGCCGCGTCGTATCGCGTGACGAGGCGGTGGCCTACTTCAAGAGCATCGGCGAAAAGTACAAGGCTGAGATCATCGAATCGATTCCGTCCACCGACGAGATCAAGCTGTACTCGCACGGCGGCTTCACCGATCTGTGTCGCGGCCCCCACGTGCCGTCCACTGGCAAGCTGAAAGTCTTCAAGCTGATGAAGGTCGCGGGCGCCTACTGGCGCGGCGATTCGAAGAACGAACAATTGCAGCGCATTTACGGTACGGCCTGGACCAAAAAGGAAGATCAGGAAGCGTATCTGCACATGCTCGAAGAGGCGGAGAAGCGCGATCACCGCAAGCTCGGCAAGCAGCTCGATCTGTTCCACATGCAAGACGAGTCGCCGGGCATGGTGTTCTGGCATCCGCGTGGCTGGACGCTGTGGCAGCAGGTCGAGCAGTACATGCGCCGTCGCGTGAACGACGCCGGCTACCTTGAAATCAAGACGCCGATGATCATGGACCGCTCGCTGTGGGAAGCGTCGGGCCACTGGCAGAACTATCGTGAAAATATGTTCACGACGGAATCGGAAAAGCGCGACTACGCGATCAAGCCGATGAACTGCCCGGGTCACGTGCAGGTGTTCAACCACGGTTTGCGCTCGTATCGCGATCTGCCGCTGCGCTACGCGGAGTTTGGTTCGTGCCATCGCAATGAATCGTCCGGCGCGCTGCATGGCCTGATGCGTGTGCGTGGTTTCGTGCAGGACGACGCGCACATTTTCTGTACGGAAGACCAGTTCATCAGTGAATCGATTGCCTTCAATACGCTGGCGATGAGCGTCTACAAGGATTTCGGTTTCGACAACGTCGAGATCAAGCTGTCGCTGCGCCCGGACGCGCGCGCCGGCACGGACGAAACGTGGGATCGCGCGGAGCAGGGCCTGCGCGAGGCGTTGACGGCTTGCGGCGTGACGTGGGAGGAGTTGCCGGGCGAGGGTGCGTTCTACGGCCCGAAGGTCGAATACCACATCAAGGACGCGCTCGGCCGCTCGTGGCAATGCGGCACGTTGCAGCTCGACATGGTGCTGCCGGAGCGCCTGGGCGCCGAATACGTCGCCGAGGACAACGGCCGCCGCCGCCCGATCATGCTGCACCGGGCAATCGTCGGTTCCATGGAGCGTTTTCTCGGAATTCTGATCGAGCACCATGCCGGTGCAATGCCTTCATGGCTCGCGCCGATGCAGGTTGTCGTGATGAATATCGCGGAAAGTCAGGCAGAGTATGCGCAGTCGCTAGCCCAATCGTTGCAAAAACAAGGGGTTAGAGTTGAAGCCGATTTGCGCAACGAGAAGATTAGCTATAAAATACGCGAGCACACGCTGGAAAAGGTCCCGTATCTGCTCGTGGTCGGCGACAAAGAGCGTGAAGCCCAAACGGTAGCCGTGCGTGCCCGTGGTGGCGTCGATCTGGGCGTGATGCCCCTCGATGCCTTCATTGAGCGTCTGCGCCAGGACGTGCAGTCGTTCAACTGAGCCACTTGGTAGGCCGGCTCGTTTTTTTTAATTTTTAGAGGAAACGTAACATCGCTACTGATAAGTCTGCGCACCGCATCAACGGTGAAATTACGGCACCCGAGGTGCGTCTGGTCGGCGTCGAGAACGAACCGCTCGGCATCGTGAAACTCGCTGATGCGTTCCGCATGTCGGAACAGCAAGACGTGGATCTGGTCGAAATCGCTCCGCAAGCGGTCCCGCCGGTTTGCCGTTTGATGGACTACGGCAAGTTCAAGTACCAGGAAGCGAAGAAGCAACACGAGGCCAAGCTCAAGCAGAAGGTCATTCAGGTCAAGGAAGTCAAATTCCGCCCGGGTACCGATGACGGCGACTATAACGTCAAACTGCGAAACCTCATCCGCTTCCTCGAAGACGGCGACAAGACGAAAATCACGTTACGTTTCCGTGGCCGCGAAATGGCTCACCAGGAAATCGGTATGCGCATGCTCGAGCGCCTGCGCACGGACCTCGACGAAGTTGGTCAGGTCGAGCAAATGCCGAAAATGGAAGGGCGCCAGATGATCATGGTGCTCGCTCCGAAGAAAAAGAAGTAAGCGGCTGGAGCGGCTGCGCGCCAAAGGGGTGCGTGCTCTGACGGCTGAAGTTTGAATAGGATTTGAAGCGATGTTGCGCCGGGTGTCCGGCGCGGTATCGGCAGGTTTCGGAACGGCGTGCATGCAAGTGCGCGCCGATTCCTGAAAAGCGGCCGCCGGCGGTGCTGGCGGTCTGCATACCAAGTGGAATGGGTTTCGAAGGGCGGGGGATGGCCACTGGCCGACCGCACACCCATATCCATCTAATAATGGAGTTGTCATGCCGAAGATGAAGACCAAGAAGAGTGCTGCAAAGCGCTTCGTGGTGCGTCCGGGCGGTACCGTCAAGCGCGGTCAGGCCTTCAAGCGTCACATTCTTACCAAGAAGACCACCAAGAACAAACGCCATTTGCGCGGTTCGACGGCAGTTCATGATTCCGATCTGAACTCCGTGCGCGCAATGCTGCCGTTCGCTTAACCCTTAACCGACACTCATAGGAGCAAGACATGCCTCGAGTAAAACGTGGGGTTACCGCACGGGCCCGTCACAAGAAGATCATCAAGCTGGCCAAGGGTTACCGCGGCCGTCGCAATAACGTCTATCGCATCGCCAAGCAGGCGGTCATGCGCGCAGGCCAATACGCCTACCGCGATCGCCGCAACAAGAAGCGTGTGTTCCGCGCATTGTGGATCACGCGTATCAACGCGGCGGTGCGTCAGCACGACATGACGTACAGCGTGTTCATCAACGGCCTGAAGAAGGCTTCGATCGAACTCGACCGCAAGGTGCTGGCCGACATGGCTGTGTTCGACAAGGCTGCTTTTGCTGCGATCGTTCAGCAGGTGAAAGCCGCCGTTGCAGCCTGATTGCGCTTCTGGCAATTAACACTGCGTGGTTCGTTGCAGCGAATATCCGGTAGTCTCGGTGACGCTGCAGCAAAAACGGGGCTCCTCACCGAGCCCCGTTTTTGTTGGTAGAACCAGTTTTGCTTCAATTGAACACTGACGTTGAAATGATGGGATCAATGGATCTGGACCAGATTGTCGCCGACGCGCAAAAAGCCTTCGCAGAAGCCTCCGACGTCACCACCCTCGAGAACGAGAAAGCGCGCTTTCTCGGCAAATCGGGTGCGCTGACCGAGCTGCTGAAGGGCCTTGGCAAACTCGATCCCGAAACGCGCAAGACCGAAGGCGCACGGATCAACCTCGTCAAGCAACAAGTGGAAGCCGCGTTGACGGCCCGCCGTCAGGCGCTGGCCGACGCGTTGCTGAATCAACGCCTCGCCGCTGAAGCCATCGACGTAACGCTGCCCGGCCGCGGCACCGCTGCAGGTAGCCTGCACCCGGTGATGCGCACATGGGAGCGCGTCGAACAGATTTTCCGTACGATCGGATTCGACGTGGCCGACGGCCCCGAGATCGAAACCGACTGGTACAACTTCACCTCGCTGAACAGCCCGGAAAACCATCCCGCGCGTTCGATGCAGGACACCTTCTACGTCGATGGCAAAGATGCCGACGGCCGTCAACTGCTGCTGCGCACGCATACGAGCCCGATGCAGGTGCGCTACGCGCGCACCAACACGCCGCCGATCAAGGTCATCGTGCCGGGTCGTACGTACCGGGTGGACAGCGACGCGACGCATTCGCCAATGTTCAACCAGGTCGAAGGCCTGTGGATCGACGAGAACATTAGCTTCGCGGACCTGAAGGGTGTCTACACCGACTTCCTGAAGAAATTTTTCGAACGCGACGACATTCTCGTGCGCTTCCGTCCGTCGTATTTCCCGTTCACCGAACCGTCGGCCGAAATCGACATGCTGTTCGAAACGGGCAAGAACGCCGGCAAGTGGCTCGAAATTTCGGGCTCGGGCCAGGTTCACCCCACGGTGATCCGCAATATGGGCCTCGACCCGGAGCGCTACATCGGCTTTGCTTTCGGCAGCGGCCTCGAGCGGCTCACGATGTTGCGTTACGGCGTGCAAGACCTGCGTCTGTTCTTCGAAAACGACCTGCGTTTCCTGCGTCAATTCGCCTGAACCGGCGCGTACGAACGCGACAAGCATAGAGCGCGGTATCGCACCTCGTGATGCCGCCGGCGTCCCCGGCAGGGCGTTGCGAGTGAACCGGCTACGAATCCGGAGTCACGCGCAGCCACTGCCGGACGTGGACCTAACCTGATCAGAACGTACACAGAACCATGCAATTCCCGGAATCCTGGCTGAGAACCTTTGTCGATCCTCAACTGACGACCGACGAACTGTCGCACGCGTTGACGATGGCCGGTCTCGAAGTCGAAGACCTGCGGCCGGCCGCACCGCCGACCTCGAAGATCGTCGTCGGCCAGGTGCTGGAAGTCGCCAAACACCCGGACGCGGACAAGCTCAACGTGTGTCAGGTCGACGCCGGCACGGGCGCGACGCTGAACATCGTATGCGGTGCGCCGAACGTGGCGCCGGGCATCAAGGTGCCGGTCGCGCTGGTGGGCGCGCAACTGCCGCCGGCCGAAGAGGGCGGCGAGCCGTTCGCGATCAAGCTCTCGAAGCTGCGCGGCGTGCAAAGCGAGGGCATGCTGTGCTCCGCACGCGAGCTGAAGCTATCGGAAGATCATAGCGGTCTGATGATCCTGCCGGAAGCTACGCCGATTGGCCAGGATATCCGCGAAACGCTGAACCTCGACGACACCGTGTTCGAAATCAAGCTGACGCCGAACAAGGCGGACTGCCTGTCGGTGTTTGGTGTGGCGCGCGAGACGTCGGCAATCACTGGCGCGCCGTTGCGCCCGTTGGACATCAAGCCGGCCGAGGTCAAGCTCAACGAAACGTTGCCGGTCAAAATCTCTGCGCCCGATCTGTGCGGCCGTTTCTCCGGCCGCGTGATTCGCGGCGTGAACGCGCGCGCGAAGTCGCCGCACTGGATGGTCGAGCGCCTCGAGCGTTCGGGCCAGCGCAGCATCTCCGCGCTCGTCGACATCTCGAACTATGTGATGCTCGAACTGGGCCGTCCGTCGCACGTGTTCGATCTCGACAAGATCCACGGCGGCATGGACGTGCGTTGGGGCCGCAAGGGCGAAACGCTCAAACTGCTGAACGGCAATACCGTCGAGCTCGATGAAACTGTCGGCGTAATCGCTGACGAGCAGCATATCGAAAGCCTCGCGGGCATCATGGGCGGCGACAGCACGGCCGTCACGCTCGACACTACCAACATCTATCTCGAAGCCGCGTTCTGGTGGCCCGATAGCATTCGCGGCCGCTCGCGCAAATACAACTTCTCGACCGATGCGGGCCATCGTTTCGAGCGCGGGGTCGACTATGCGACGACCGTCGATCATATCGAGCGCATCACGCAACTAATCCTCGACATCTGCGGCGGTGAGGCCGGTCCGGTCGACGATCAGATCGTCAACGTGCCAAAGCGTGAGCCCGTGAAAATGCGTGTGTCTCGTGCGAACCGCATCATCGGCGTGCAGATCGGCGCGGAAGAAATTGCGCAGATCTTCACGCGCCTCGGCCTCTCATTCGAGCGCGATGGCGATACCTTCGCGGTGATGCCGCCGTCGTACCGTTTCGATATCGAAATCGAAGAAGACCTGATTGAAGAAGTCGCACGCATTTACGGCTTCGAGAAGATTCCGGCACGGCCCCCGGTCGCGACCAGCGAAATGCTGCCGACCAATGAAACGCAACGCTCGATCCACGTGATCCGCCACGCGCTCGCTGCGCGCGATTACGCTGAGACGGTGAACTTCAGTTTCGTCGACGCCGAGTGGGAGCAGGACTTCGCCGGCAACGACAAGCCGGTTCGTCTGCTCAATCCGATCGCGAGCCAGTTGTCGGTGATGCGCACGACGCTGTTCGGCAGCCTCATCAACGTGCTGCGCACAAACCTGAATCGCCGCGCGGCGGATCGCGTGCGCGTGTTCGAAGCCGGCCGTGTGTTCCTGCACGACCCGTCGATCAAGGCGGGTGAGCTGACGGTCGAAGGTTTCGCGCAACCGAAGATGATTGGCGCGCTCGCGTACGGTCCCGCGCTCGACGAGCAGTGGGGCGCGCCGACGCGCACGGTCGACTACTTCGACATGAAGGGCGATCTCGAAGCGCTGCTGGCGCCGGCGGTGGCGCGTTTCGTGAAAGCGGAGCATCCGGCTTTGCATCCGGGGCGCAGCGCGCGTGTCGAAGTAAATGGACGCGCAGTGGGTTGGATCGGCGAATTGCATCCGCGCTGGATGCAGAAATACGATTTGCCGCATGCGCCGATTCTGTTTGAAATCGAAGCGGAAGCATTAATGCAGCGCGTATTGCCGACTCCCGCGGAAGTTTCTAAATTCCCGCCGGTGCGTCGCGATATTGCGGTGGTCGTCGATCAGAAAATCGAGGTCCAGGCGCTACTCGACGAGCTTCAGAAAGCCCAGTCCGAACCCGCTTGCAAGAGCGTTCAGAAGGTTGCGCTTTTCGACGAATTCCGTCCAAAATCAAACACTTCCGGTGGTCTGGCTGCTCACGAGAAAAGCCTTGCGTTCCGTGTGACCTTGCAAGATACTGGCGGAACCCTGCAGGATGAAACGGTCGATCTGGCCATTCAAACTCTGGTGGAACGTCTGGCTCGAGTATATGGCGCACGGTTGCGCGGATAACCCGCATTTAACAATTGCACGGCTGTTTCCGCATCCTTTGTTTTTTGCTTGGCGCGCCATTTGATAGATATGAATGAAATGAACTCGAGTGATTTCGAAGCCCTTCTTACGGCGCAACGCAGCGCCATGATTCGCGATATTCCGACATCACCCGCCGTCGTTTCGACTGAAACGCCGACGCTCACCAAAGCGGAGCTTGCCGAGTTGCTGTTCGACAATGTCGGGCTCAACAAGCGGGAAGCGAAAGACATGGTCGAAGCGTTCTTCGAGGTGATTCGCGATGCGCTGGAGAGTGGCGACAGCGTGAAGCTGTCGGGGTTCGGCAACTTTCAGTTGCGTGACAAGCCCCAGCGTCCCGGCAGAAACCCGAAGACCGGCGAGGCGATTCCGATCGCCGCGCGTCGCGTTGTGACGTTCCATGCAAGTCAAAAGCTGAAAGCGCTGGTTGAAAACGGCGCTGAAGCGAGCTTCGCGCGCTGATCGACTCGCGCGCTCCTGCGCAACCACTACGACGGCTAACTGACGATGACAGCGACGATCGAAAAAGTCGTCTTGCCTCCGATTCCGGCGAAGCGCTACTTCACGATCGGTGAGGTCAGCGAACTATGCGGTGTGAAGCCGCATGTGTTGCGTTACTGGGAGCAGGAGTTCACGCAGTTGAGGCCGGTCAAGCGGCGCGGCAATCGCCGCTACTATCAGCATCATGAGGTGCTGTTGATCCGGCGGATTCGTGAGTTGTTGTACGAGCAGGGCTTCACGATCAACGGCGCGCGCAACCGGCTCGATTCGCACGGCGGCGGGCATGGTGGGCCGGCAGAATTGGTCGAGGAAGGCGAGGGTGTAGCTGCCGTGCAGGCGCCTGCGGTTGCGGCAGCCGCGGTGGACGTCGAACAGTTGCGCAAGGAATTGCTGCACGTGATCGATTTATTGAGGCACTAGTGCACTTTGTTCGTACGAAGCGGTTCTAATCGAATGAAGTGTCTGTTATAATTTTGTGCTGTTCTTCGGGGCGTAGCGCAGCCTGGTAGCGTACCTGCATGGGGTGCAGGTGGTCGGAGGTTCAAATCCTCTCGCCCCGACCAAAGAAAACAAGGACTTACGGTGTCATGCCGTAGGTCCTTTTTTCATGGCTGTCGTTTGACCCCAACATTGACCCCAACAGACGCGCGGCCTAGGGGGTCGCTTGCCGCGTCTCTATCGCACGTCCATAATCGAACGCACAAATATTTAGCGGGGGCAAAATGCTCGGACTCGGATGGGGATTGCTAGCTGTGCTTCTGTCCGGCATCGCCGGATTCGCTTACCTCGCGATAAGCGGACACCTGTTCTATGGGGCGCTGCTGCTCGGCGCTGTCGCCATGGGCGGCCATCTCATACTGAATCGCGTGACGCGGCGCTAAGGGCGGTATTGCACCGCCCCCCTTCGCAGGCTCACCTAACACCGTAAAACAGATTGCCCGGAACCGGCTTGTGATACGAATTCACGGCCGCGCCGTAAGACCACCCTATCGTATTGCCAGATATCGTAATTACCGGTCGGGGCGCATCGCCGCTGATGTGATAGAAAAGTTGGTCCGGCTGAAATATCGCGAACGGCTCGCCCTGAGATAGATTCTCGTCCATCAGACTTCCCCCCGTCCCGTCGATATAGCGACTGCCTAGGAAGCGCGCGAGGCGGGTTGTCATATTCACCGTCAGTCGCCCTTGCTCATCCCACACTTGCATACCCGCAGGCATCGTGTCCTCCCATTGTTCGGTAGTGAATGAGGCGGCGCATGGCCGCCCCGCTCTCATCAGCCAATCCGCCGTCCGTCACCCAAAAATACGCCAGCGTTCGCATAGCGTCGTTCGCGATGGTCTGTCGGCTCGCTCTCAATGACACGCGGCCCTTGCTGTGCTTCGCGGACGGAAGGCCCATCGTAATAGCCGTTCAGTGCGGTGCGGATATGGAAGGGCTTAGGAAGGTCCTTCAGTCCTGAGGCGGCGAGCCGCTTCATCTCCGCATCCCGGCGCAACGTGAGATTGTCCCTATCGAAGTGTCGTGCTAGGGGAGCAAGTGCAGTCCCCTCGAACATCCGACCCATGGCAACGGCTTTATCGTTGCTCGCCTCGCATGCACTGAGCAACCTGTCGGCCGCCATCTCGTCAGTGGTCGCCGCGAGCGCCGCATTAATGCCGCACCGCATGTAGCCTTCCATCAACTGCCATTCGAGACGCGCAATCGCGTATTTGACCTTCGCCACCGCCGCATTGATCTCCTTAACCTCCGATGCGTGTTTAGCGCGCGCCTCCGCTCGCTTCTCCTCGAACACAGGCTCACCAGCCTCGGCGGCCTCACGTTTCGCTAGATATGCGGCAAGGTCGTTCTCAGCCTGATTGATCGCCTTGTCGAGCTTCGCAGTGACCGGCTTGCGGCCGTCCGCGTGTGCCGCGCCGATCTCAACAGTGCGAGCCGCTTTGAGATCGCGCATCATGCCTTCGAGCCGTTCGCCCTCATCGGCGGGAATGGGATCAGGCGTCGCGTCTGCCAGTGCCTTCGTGAGCGCCGCATTGGCCTTTCTCATTCTCTCGGCCAGCGCATCAATCTCCTTTCGGCCCTTCGCCACGTCCGCATTCACGTTGCTCCGCAGTGCGCTCAGTTCGTCAAACGTCATCATCGTGCTTTCTTTCATGCTGCTCTCCGTTATGGCCGCAATGCGACCGTTGATAAATCAATCCGCGATATGGAAGTAACTTCTATCGCGCTGTTCGTGTGTGCCGCTGGCCGGTAGTGCCGTCATTCGTTGGCCCCGCACATTGGAAGTACTTCTAACTAAATGCACTTCGCAGGTTCGGCGCTACCGCAGTTCGGAAGTACTTCCAACGTGAGCGGGTCCCAT
>NZ_NPIH01000116.1 GCF_012275575.1 Paraburkholderia sp. SG-MS1
GTCCCCCCCTCATCCCAGACGCTTGCACCCGACACGTCCGCCGTTGTCGATCGACAGTTTTCCCTGACGCATCCAGCACCTGCAAATGGTTTTTGCCTGACACGCATCAGAGCCTGCACTTTTTTGCCCCGACGCGGTTTCTGGCCTTAAGACGCAAGTCTGCCAGCAACGCGTTCCGCCTTTGTTAAGGAGTGTCACGCCTGCACGCATCATCGTCCCGCCGGGTTTGACGGCGCGCGCAGCGCGACGGCAAACCCGGCGGAACAGGGCGCTCGTGTCCCACTGCGCCAGAACCGCGCAAGCCTTCGTGCGCCACCCCAGCGCCGAACCCGTCAAGGCCGCGCAACGCGCGCCGAAGGGTAGCCTTGACGGCCACCCGGGTTCTACGCTCGGACATGCGGTGCAAGACGACATGGCGGCTTGCACCGCATGCGAAGCACGCTTCTGCTTTTGTGTGTGGAGTTGTTTTCCGTTACGCAGTAACGGCACATTGAGGGAGCCCCACGGGGGCGGACGGGAAGGACGGCTGCGAGCACGGCGCGAAGGCCGCAACGCGGCCGCAGCCCGCGCGCAGCAGACGGCCTGGGCGGGCGGGGCTCACACCATTGACTGGCCGCCACGCGGCCCCTGACTTTTACTTTGCGCGCAGCGCCATGCATTGATGTGTTCGTGCACCAGGTTCATGGCCGGTTTATGGCCCTGACTTACTCTTGTGCGCAACGCGCACCCGGCGGGCCGGGGGCGCCAGACATAACGCAAATTAGCAACGGTTGGCGGGCCGGCAGAGGAGACAGGTGGAGCGATGCCGGCCCGCCAACCGTTGCTAATTTCACAGCGTTATGTTCAATCGGCTGGCCCGCAGGGACAGGCGATTTACCCCCGGCCCTCCAGGTTTACGGCCGCAGGGCCGCACATGCCTTTATCGTTCTTCTGGATTGCGCTGCATCTCGTCGGCCACCGTCGCCTCCACCGGTGATGGCTTTCGTGCTTCCGCCATCCCGAACAGGTTGCGGCTGAATTCACTGTATTCGTGCTTGCGCAGCCGCGTGACCTTTTCCTTCTGCGTATCACTCACGCGCTCCAGTCTCGCCGGGTGCGTCGCCGTATGGATCTCCTTCAACGCACGGATCGCAACATGCGTATAGATCTGCGTCGTCTTCAGGTCCGCATGACCGAGCATCG
The DNA here is from genome assembly GCF_012275575.1 of Paraburkholderia sp. SG-MS1. Lineage (GTDB taxonomy): Bacteria > Pseudomonadota > Gammaproteobacteria > Burkholderiales > Burkholderiaceae > Paraburkholderia. The sequence goes on from NZ_NPIH01000116.1 coordinate 1,183, forward strand.
CCTGCACGAACCGCACATCGGCTCCGTTCTCCAGCATCAGCGTGGCCATCGTGTGACGGAACAGGTGACACGAACCGCTCTTCTCCAGCCCCGACTGCCTGATGTACCCGTTCACCAGCCGCCCCAGCGTGTTGATATCCACCGCTTCACCGTGGATCGTCAGATACAGCGTCCGGTCATCATCACCCATCATGAGCTGCGGACGCGCCTCGTTCAGATACTTCCTGATCCACGCCAGCGCACGCGTGCCGATCGGTATCAGCCGGTCACGCTTGCCCTTGCCCTGGCGAACCATCAGCGTGCCCCGGTCGAAGTCGATGTCGTGAACCTTCAGCGCGACGAGCTCCGAGCGCCGCACGCCCGTGCTGTACAACGTTTCCAGCATCGCGCGATCACGCAACCCCATCGCGCTCGTCACATCGGGCACATTCAGTATCCGCTCGGCTTCCTCTGCGCTCAGGATGTGTTTCGGCAGACGCTTCTCCATACGCGGCATCTCCAGATCAGCCGCCGGGTTCGACAGTATCCGGTTCTGCCGCACCAGCCACCGGAACCAGCCGCGTATCGGCTCAAGACGCTTGACCTGACTGCCGCCCGAGAGCGCTTCGCCGTTCGGTTTACGGTACAGGAACAGATACCGCTGATACCGCTCGAGGATCGGCCGCGTTACTTCCTGCGGCTGCGCCACGCCGCGCTCGTCGCACCACGTAATGAACAGCCGCAGGTTGTTTTCCCGGTTCGTCACCGTGCGCGCGCTGTAGTTGCGCACCCGCTGCCACTCAAGGTACTGCCGCATCTGGTGATACAGGCTGTGCGGATCATCCACCGGGCCAATTACCGGCAGCGGCACTTTCGATTTAGGCCTGACCATGACGGCCACCTTCAACATCAACAACGCGGGCTAAAGAAGGGGCGTGTGCGTTTTCTCCGATATACGCGTTTGCGTTTACCCCGACCGGTTCGCCGCCTTCGCCTTGTGCCATAGGGCTTTGAACCTGACCGGCCATCCCCGACCGGGCACCGACTACACCCCGACCGGACCCCGACCGCTTTCCGTTCTGCCCCGACCGGTCTGCATCGTTGTCCAGTGTTTGCAGCTCAAGCAGCCCCATCAGATGCGGCCGGCCATCGTCCACGCCGTCATAGCGCAGCTCATATTCATGCGTGAGCCCACGCAAACCACGATGCGCGATCACGTATTCAAGCTCCACCAGCCGTGCAAGATGCACCTTCAGTTGCGTGTCCCCCCAGCTCGTCGCCTCGCGCACGTCACGCCGCGTAAAGCGGAACTCACTCTGCTTCTGCGCCGTGGCTGAACACCGCTCATTGACCCACGCCTGAACCAGCGTCAGCAGCCGCCGCGTCTGCGGCGGCAATTCATCGAGCGTGCGCCCCAGCACTTCATGCGCGATCCGGTTCGCCAGCGCAATATCGTCCTTCGTCACTTCGATGTAGGTCAGCGCCTCGCCGCGATGCGTGATGTTCCTGTGTGGCCGCTGGTACTGATGCAGCAGCGCAATCGAGCGGATCAGCGTCAGGTACTTCATGTGGTCGCGCCGCATGCGCGTCCTGTTGTCCATGAACGTTAGCTGCTCCGCGTAGGGATTCACGACATGCACCGGTTTGAGCAGCCGCTGCGCGTTGCGATGCAGTTCAACAATGTGCTGCCGGTCCGTCTCGGCCAGCAGGCCTTCGAGCGTCTGCTTCATCCGCTGCCGAACGTGAATCTCGCGTGTCTGCTCGCGGCTCTCGTTGATCGTCAGCACCAGACACCGGTTCAGTAATTCCTCGTCGACGTCGATCGCCGTCGTCGTCAACATGAGCATCACCGGTCCTTTCACGCGGTACTGCTTCGTCACCAGGTTGCCTGTCGCCTCATCCTTGCCCGTCGAGGCAATCGTCAGTTCGCCGTCGCTTTGCAGCAGCTTCAGCGCATACGCCGCCTGCCGTACGCCTTCCTCTTCGGCAATCGCCAGGATCTTATGTTGCAGGTCCGTCTCGCCCAGGTAGAACAGGCTCTGCCCGGTCATCGCGCTGTACTGGATGCGCTCCTCATCCGGCATCAGGTCCAGCACCGCATCCATGAGTGAGCTCTTGCCCGCCGCGCTACTCGACTGGATCAGCACCGCCAGCGGCGCATCGAGCTTGCGCGACACCGCCGACAGATACCCGGCCAGCAGGTTCGTCGCCTCGCCCACCACACCGCAACGCGCCATGTCCGCTTCCAGCCGCGCAATCAGGTCCGGTGCCTTCAGCCAGTCCAGCGCCGCCGCCTGTTCCACCGCATCGAGCGTCACGCCCGTTTCTTTCGGCGCGAGCGTCGCCTGCATCGCTTCGTCCTGCAACGCTTCAAGCTTCAGCAGCACGCGACCGAGATCGCGTTTCAACGTCTCTTCCTGATTGCCCAGCTCAATCGACGCCGTCTTCAGGTATAGCCCCCGAGCCTTCGCGCTGTACACATCGAGCGTATCGACGTGGTACGAATCGCCGCGCCGCACCTGCGCGTTCACGCGCATCTGCTCCGGTCCGAGGTTCTTCTGCCAGCCGCGGATGCGCCACACCCGCTCGCCGAACGTGAACAGCAGTTCGCCGCCTTCGGTCTGCTTCACGTCGGGCTCTTCCACCGGCGCGGGCTGCGCATCTTCTGTAGTCGCTTCCGCTACGGCTGGCGTACCCGGTTCGGCAACCGCAGCAATAGCAGCTAAAGAGGAGGCCAGTTTAACGTCATCCACTTTTTCAACAGACAGCGGATCGGCCAACGCCGCAACCGCTGACCGCTTGCCCTTGCCAATCCATTCAGCCTGTTGCAGCAGCACGCCCAGACTCTTTTGCGCCGGCGCAACCTTCCGCGCGTAGTCGTTCGCGTCCATCCCCTTCGGGAACAGCACACGCCACGTCTCGATACCTGCCTCGCGCAACTCCGTGCCGAGCTTTTCCGCCGCCGCATTGCCCGCGTCATCTCGGTCGTATGCGATCCACACCCGCTCAGTACCGTGCCGCTTCAGCGCCGCCCAGTGATCCGCCGTGAACCCGTTCACCCCATACGTCGCGATCACATTGCGATATCCCGCACACCAGAACGTCATCGCATCGATCAGCGCCTCGCACACGATCACTTCACGGCTGGCAACCAGCGCCACCTCGTTCCACACTCCGGCCAGCGGCAGCGACAGATACAGGTGCTTCGGCTGACCCGCCGGTATCTTGTGACCCGGCGCAATCCGCCGCCCGTACATCTGCCTGACGTTGACCACCCCATCGCCCATGTCCAGATCCATCACCGGCACGACCAGACACCCGTTCAGATGCTCATGGCCCGATGCCCGGTACACGCCCACACGCTGGAGCTTTTCTCGTACCTCGCGGCCTTCCTTCGCGTACCCCGGCGGCAACCGGTACGTCAGGCTCTTGTTCGCATAGCCCAGCCGGAACGTATCGATCAGCTCACCATGCACCAGCCCGCGCTGCACCAGATACGCCTGCGCCTCCGGGCTCTGCTTGAGCGTCGCGTGATACGTGTCGGCCACCTCGCGCAGCAGCACCGCTTCATCAGAACCCGCAGCTAAAGAGGGCAGGTGCCGCGCCTGCGAGCGGTTCACGCCCACTTTCTGCGCACCCGCGAGCGGCGCATCGTTCCTCAGCAACTGCACCGCATGCGGCAATGAGACCCCCTGGGTTTTCATCACCCAGTCCAGCACCGTGCCCGACGCGTTGCAGCCAAAGCAGTGGTACACGTTCTTCGCCTCCGACACCGACAGGCTTGGCGTGTCCTCTTCATGGAACACGCAGCGCATCACCCAATCCCTGCCGCGCTTTTTCAGCTCGTGTCCCTGCGACTCGATCAGCCGCACCAGCGACACTTCGCGCTTCAGTCTGTCCAGCTCGGCTTCGGGGATACGCGGCATGAATCGTCCTTCCGGCTAAAACCTGTCAAGATACTTTACGTATACTATTTTAGTACCTAAAATGTTTCAACCATCAGGACGCAGCAAATCGGAGGCTTACCATCATGGCGTCATTCCATATCGAGTTCGCCGCGATGAGTTTTTCCGCCCGCCTGATTTCTCTACGCAAGGACAAGGGCCTGACACAGCAGGGCCTGGCCGATGCCACTGGTATCCACGTCCAGCAGATCAAGCGCTACGAGGCCGGTTCTTCGGAACCGTCAGCCGAAGCGCTGCGCAAGATCGCAAGAACCTTTGCGATCTCCACTGACTGGTTACTTTTTGAGGAGGGAGAACGAGCACCGTCCGATGATCTCGCCTTGCAGTTCGAAGCCGTGAGCCAGCTCTCCGACGAGGAACGCGCCGTCATCAAGGAAGTCGTGGAGAGCCTCATCATCAAGTACCAGACGAGGCGCTGGGACTCGCTGCGCTCAGCCGAAACCCGCAACGTAACCAGCCGGCGCAGCCCGGCACGCAGCCGCTAGAGAAGAGAAGCCGCATGACCGATTTGATGCCCAAGCTCACCGATGTAAAAAGCCTTCAGGACCTCTCCAAGATCCTCGCCTGGCCCATGCTTGTCGTCGCCTATTTTCTGGCTACAGGCCCGCAGATCACGCTGGATGGCGCCATCGTGCTCGACATTCCCGATGATGTGCCGAGGAGCACACAGACCTGGCTCTTTTTCGGAATCTTTGCCTTGAAGGCCCTCTGGTCTGGTGGCTTTGCCGCTTTCGCCTACGCCCTCATCGGCGAGATACACAAGGAGATTTACTATCGCTGGAGATGGGTACTTTTTCCATACGTCTCAGCCATCCTTTTTGCGTTTGCGCTGCTCGGCATCTTTGGCTCCTCGCAGTTCATCTGGCTCAGGAACCTTGACAGCTTCTGGTGCTATGCCGCCCTCGTCTGGGGCTTCTTCCTGCTCGCCATGACCGAACAGCTTCTCGAACCGCTCAGGCGGCGACGCACCGAGCGCAGCACCGCGTAAACGAAGCGCGGGCCGTGAGTGTTACCAGCACTCACGGCCCGCTGACCACAACCAACTCACCGAAGGAGTTGACTATGGCTGACGCCAATCTTAATGCATTGCCTGCTCATCCCGAGCGCCACGCCACCGTCCAGCAGCTCATGCGCTGGCGACCCTCACCCAAACCCGGCAGGGACTGGCGTACACCTACCTTCTTCCCCTGGCTGCGCATTGCCGGCAAGTGGCTTGAGCAGGCCGGCTTCCCGCCCGGACAGCGCGTGAGGATCGAGGTCCAGTTCGGACGACTCGTCATCACGCGGACTGAATGACCCCATAAACAACAGACCCGGCGCAAGGCCGGGTCTGTTGTTTCAGCTAAAGAAGATATTCTTTACCACCACGTACGCGATGAAGCTCATCAGCGCCGTGAAGACAACCGCACCCACTATTTTCTGGCCTCTTGTTTTAGGCGTTGAGCCAGGAATACCAACCATAGTTACCACCCCATTCTTGTTTTGCCCTGGTCACTGCTATACCCACCTCCAGTGCCGCCAATATTGGTGTTCTTGCCTGCGCTCACTCCACCACCAACGCCAATAACTGTCGCGGTCCCATTGCCCGGCGAGTTCATAATGCCAGCACCAAATATGCCATAAGCGGCAGACATGCCACCAGCATAGCCCCCGGCGAAGTTATTCGTCTGGCCTGGTGCAACGCTGGATTGATTAAGCCATCCAGCAGTAATGCTAGCTGATGCTTGAACCGGATTCGGAAGCGCCATATTTACGCCCGTACCGAAGAACGCATTCCCATCCCGTGTGAACGTTCCCCACACACTACCCACGAAGTAATCCACCTGGAAGTTCACAAAGTCCGGCAACCGGAACAGCCCCGGATTCGAGCCAGTCGTCGTCGCCTGATACGTCAGACCGCTGCCCTGTGCACCGCTCAGAATGTACGCCTGTAAATTGGGATCGCCCGCACCAAGGCTTTGCGCCCACACCTGCTGTCCAGCCTGGTTCACGCCGTACGGCGTCCAGCCCGTTCCATCGTTGGGCTGATCCCCGACCGCCACCCGCACACCGCCCGATTCCGTCTGGCCGCTTGTTGCCAGATTCATCTGCGCCATCTGCTCCTCGATCTGCTGCTCGGTGTACTTGCCGCCGCTTTCATCGGCCAGCTCTTGCGCAAGCGTCTTTTCCTTCGCATGCAACTGCCGGTTATACAGATCCGCATTGGCTGCCGTGGACGCCCCTGCCGAACCGCCCACGAGCGCACCGCCGGCGGACGCCAGCACGTTCGAAGCCAGATTGCCCAGCAGTGTCGAGCCGGTACTCTCCGCAATTCCCCTGGACAGACTATCCAGTTGCGGCGCCAGCACTGCCGATAATCCAGCGCCCGCTGCGCCGCCAACCGTGCTGAACACACTGCCGCCACCAAGCCCACCCATCAATGCTCCACCCGCGATGTGCAGCGCTGTTCTGTTAGTCCCCCCCTCATCCCA
>NZ_NPIH01000117.1 GCF_012275575.1 Paraburkholderia sp. SG-MS1
CCCGCATCGACGCGCCCTCCGGCGAGCCTCACGATCCATGCGCGATTGCCTCGGGCGGCTTGAATAGGAATGGACGCTGATGTCGTCAGTTTTCTTTGATCGGGAACGGATTGCGGAATGGCTCGGCGATCGGACCGTGGCCAAAGCGCGCTCGGTGGGCGCGGTCACTCATGTGCAGTGGCAGGGCGCCACCTTGAGCGGCGACGTCCAGGGCACGCAGCCAGGGCCGTACAGAACGCGAGTGCGATTCCGCACCGATGGCGGTTCGCCGTGGGCGCAAAGCGACTGCACCTGCCCGGTCGGGCGCGACTGCAAGCACGTCGCCGCGCTGCTGCTCGCCGAACTCGAGTATCACGACGAGATGGACCACATCATCGACATCGAGCCGAACGAAGGGGCCCACGACGGCGAGCCGCCACGCAGCCAGCCGCCGGTACCCCTGACGAACCTCGCCCGGCCAGCCGGCGTGCGCCCTGAACTGGTGAGCTGGCTGGAGCGTTTTCGCGCCCGCGCCGAGGCCGCCGACGCGATCACGAAAAGAACGGGCGCCGCGCGCACGCAGACGCTCGCGTACCGGCTGAACTGGTCGAACTTTCATATGCGCCACGAGGTCGTGCTGTACCGCGCGCGCTGCAATCCGGACGGCATGGTCGTCGAAGTCGACGAACCCTGGGACAACGTGGAAGCCGCGCTCCTCAAGCAACCGAAATTCGTCTCCGACGAAGACCTGTCGATCCTGCGCGGCCTCTGGCTTGGCCGCTCGCGCGAGGACTTCGGCCAGTTCATCCTGCGCGGCACCAACGGCGCGGAGATGCTGCAGAAGCTGATCGCGACGGGACGCCTGTTCTTCGACTTCAAAGCCGCGACGGGCGGCGCAGGACCGGTGCCGCTGTCGCGCGCCGCCGACCGTCCTGGCCGGATCGAATGGGAGCCGCTCGCCGACCAGCGTCTGCGGCCGGTGCTGTGCACCGAACCGCGCGCGTCGATGGTCCTGCCGACCGAGCCGGTCTGGTACGTGGACGGCGTCGCGAACGAAGCGGGCATCGTGCAGTCGTCGCTGCCGTTCCAGCAGTTGCCCGATTACCTCGCGATGCCGCCGATTTCGCTGGCCGAAGCGCCGCTCGTCGCATCGGTGCTGCGCGAGATCGCGCCCGGCTTGCCGCTGCCGCCCACCCATGACGCCTCCGCTATCCGCGTAATCGACGTCGAGCCGGTGCCGGTGCTCACGCTCAATAGCCACGCGCTGCCGTCCGCGACGAAGGGCGAGCAGCGCAAACCGCAGGCGGTCGAACTGGCCGGTGTGAGTTTCGACTACGACGGCGTGAGCATCAACGTCGACAGCAGCGTCACGCTGGTGCCGATGCCGGGTGGCGACGTGATCCATATCCGCCGGCGCTACGAGGCCGAGAAGAAGCGTCTGCTCGAACTGCGCAAGACCGGCCTGCAGAAAGTCCCCACCAGCCGGGTCCACGCGTCGCGGCTGTTGCCCGACACGATGCTCGGCCTGCCCGACGCCGACGCGTGGTCTGCCTTCGTCAACGACGCCGTGCCGGAACTCGTGCGGCAAGGCTGGCGCGTGACGATGGCGCCGGCGTTCCGCTACAACGTGATCGAGATCGATGCGATCGACGGCACCGCGCATCAGGCCGGCGACGGCTGGTTCGATCTGGAGATGGGCATCCGCATCGGCGAGCGCAACGTGCGGCTCGAACCGCTGCTCGCCGATCTGTTCCGGCGCGACCGGCGCTGGTTGAACGGCGGGCTCGAGAGCATCGCCGACCATGAGCCGATCGAACTGAAGACGGAGGAAAACAAGCGGCTGCGCTTGCGCGCCGATCGTCTGAAGCCCGTGGTGCGGGTGCTCGTCGATCTGTTCGACTCGCTCGGCGGCACGCTCGCCGAAGGCGCGCCGCTGCGCGTGCCGTCGGTCGACGCCGGCCGGCTGGAGGCCTTGAACGACACCGGCCGCTGGCAATTCCGCGGCGACGATTCGATCCGTCAGCTTGCGCGGCGTCTGCAAGCCGGGCCGGGCTTGCGCGAAGTGCCGGTGCCACGCGGTCTGAAGGCGGAACTGCGCGCGTATCAGCAGCAAGGCCTCAACTGGATGCAGTTTCTGCGCGAACAGGATCTGGCCGGCGTGCTCGCCGACGACATGGGGCTCGGCAAGACTGTGCAGACGCTTGCGCACATCCTCGCCGAGAAGGAAGCGGGACGTCTGCGCCGCCCCGCGCTGATCGTCGTGCCGACCACGCTCGTGCATAACTGGCGCGACGAGGCGCGGCGCTTCGCTCCCGGGTTGAAGGTGCTGGTGCTCAACGGCCCGCAGCGCAAGGAGCGCTTCGAGCAGATCGGCGAACACGAATTGCTCCTGACCACCTACGCGCTGCTATGGCGCGATCAGAAGGTGCTGGCCGAGCATGAGTATCACCTGCTGATTCTCGACGAGGCGCAATACGTGAAGAACGCGACCACCAAGGCCGCGCAGGCGATCCGCGGTTTGCGCGCGCGACATCGGCTGTGCCTGACCGGCACGCCGCTGGAGAATCATCTCGGCGAGCTGTGGTCGCAGTTCGATTTTTTGCTGCCGGGTTTCCTCGGCACCCAGAAAGACTTCACGCGGCGCTGGCGCAATCCGATCGAGAAGAACGGCGACAGTGTGCGCCGCGCGCTGCTGGCGCGCCGCATCCGGCCGTTCATGCTGCGCCGTCGCAAGGACGAGGTCGCGAAGGAGTTGCCGGCCAAGACCACCATCGTGTGTTCGGTCGATCTGGAGGGCGCGCAGCGCGATCTCTATGAAACGGTGCGCACGGCGATGCAGGAAAAAGTGCGCGCGGCGGTCAGCGCACAGGGGCTCGCGCGCAGTCACATCATCGTGCTGGATGCGTTGCTGAAACTGCGCCAGGTCTGTTGCGATCCGCGGCTTGTCAGAATGTCGAAGGCAAATGGTGCGACCGGGCAGGCACACGATGAGGCGGCTGGAAATTTCGCCAGCCCGGACAAGGAAAAAATCGGGAAAGTTGAAAAGGGCGCACACGCGATGCGTTCGGCCAAGCTCGATCTGCTGCTGTCGATGCTGCCCGAGTTGATCGAGGAAGGCCGTCGCGTGCTGCTGTTTTCGCAATTCACCGGCATGTTGTCGCTGATCGCCGAAGCGCTCGACGAAGCCGCGATTCCCTATGTGATCCTGACCGGCGACACGGCCGATCGCGTCACACCCGTCCAACGGTTCCAGCAGGGCGAGGTGCCGCTGTTCCTGATCAGCCTCAAGGCGGGCGGTGTCGGTCTGAACCTCACTGCCGCCGACACGGTGATCCACTACGACCCGTGGTGGAACCCGGCCGCCGAAAACCAGGCGATCGACCGCGCGCATCGGCTAGGGCAGGACAAGCCGGTGTTCGTCTACAAGCTGATTGCCGCGGGCAGCATCGAGGAAAAGATCGTCGAGTTGCAGGAGCAGAAGGCGGCCCTTGCCGACAGCATCCTCTCTGATGACGCGGCGGGCGCCGCCAGGTTTTCGGATGACGATCTCGACGCGCTGTTCGCGCCGATGCCGGAGATTGAAGGCGGGCGGTGATTCTCGTTGGGCGCGTGAGTGGCGCTGTGGTCGCGCTGTCGCCGGATTCATTCTCAAAAACCGGCAGGTGCGGACTCCAGTCCGGCGAGCGTAGTCTGTTCCGGGTGGCGTCGGCTTCTGTCATGGGACGCCGCTTTTTTCGCGCATTCAGGCCGCTTCGACCTGAACGTCGGGTTTATTGGGCCGCATTCCTATCTCAATAAAACTGAGGTGTAGTCGCCATAGTCGCCAATGCGATCTTTATGAGATAAAGCGCCACTCGTTGACCACAATGGCCGGATACCCACAATCCATCCGTTCTTCCTTGCCTTTTGTCGTAATTTAACAATGTTTAAACGATTTATTTTGAGATCATTCTTATACTCACTCGAAAATTGTTAAATCAATGAGCGACGAGTACGGCACAATCTGAATGACAGGCAGACCGCTCCAATCGGCGCGCGAGCGAGACCAGCCGATCCAAAGCGCCGATTGGCCCCGGACGAGATCCACAGTCGGCGAGGCCGGAGAGACTTTAAGACAACATGTGAAAGTGGTACCCAATCGGAAGCCGCGACGGATAGCTGCTGAGCCGCATCCGAAAAAAAGCGTGGGATTTTCGATTATGATGATCTGCTCTGAATAATCTGTAGGATAAAGTCGGTCGCTATAAGCGTTGTTTCGGAACAGGCCGAGGCAAAGCTAAAAACGGGGGCGAGGAAGGGCCACTAGTCGAAAAGCTGCAGTTAGAGATTAATGGGAAGCCGGATCGCCGGTGCGTGCACCGCCATCCCGGTCGTCTGCCGGCTCGCCGGCCACCGGTTACGAAGAACGATGTCGCGTTGCGGGGTTTTATGAGAATTGCAGTTCTGGATGACGATTCGGCTCAGGCCGATCTGGTTTGCCAAACGCTGTCGGCGGCGGGCCATATCTGTCACGCATACGGCGCGGGGCGGGAACTGGTGCGGCAGTTGCGGCGCCAGACTTTCGATCTGCTCGTGCTCGACTGGAACGTCCCTGACATGTCGGGAGAAGAGGTGCTGCACTGGGTGCGCGAAAGCCTCTCCGAGCGCTTGCCGATTCTGTTCATGACCAGCCGTGGCCGCGAAACCGATATCACGTCGATCCTGAACACGGGCGCCGACGACTATCTCGTCAAGCCGGTATCGGCCGCCGTGTTGCTGGCGCGGGTCGGCTCGCTGCTGCGGCGTGCGTACCATCTGAAGCCGCCGGCGGCGAAAGAAGTATTCGGCGAATTCGAATTCGATCTGGGTGCCAAGCACGTGGTGGTGCGAGGCACGCCGGTCGCCGTTACACAGAAGGAATTTGAACTGGCGCTGCTGCTGTTCCAGCACCTGAGCCGGCCGCTGTCGCGCGCTCACATTCTCGACGTGATCTGGAAGCAGGCCACCGACATCCCTTCGCGCACCATGGACACCCACGTGTCGATGCTGCGCAGCAAGCTCGGGTTGCGGCCGGAGAGCGGTTATCGTCTCACGCCGATCTACGGTTATGGCTACCGGCTCGAACGAATCGAGATCACCGAGCCGCCGGCCGCCGCGGACGAAACGCCGGAAGCGGGGCAGGCGTGACGTTTTCCCTGACTATGACGGTACGCTGCAGCGTGCCAATGCCGGGCCGTCGTCCCACCGGCTGTCTGTTGATGGCCGGCCTGATTGCAATGAGCTGGTGCGGATCTGCATGGGCCGGGCCGGCGGTATCCCGCGCGCTCAAACCGCGCGCCAAAGCCACGGCGCCGGCCTATGTCCGGTATACGACGCGCCAGGGCGACTCGCTGTACGACATCGCCAACCGTTATCTGGACGGCACCGCCGACTGGGCGACCCTGAGCCGTCTGAACCACGTGCCCGCGCCACGCCGCATGCCGGCCGGCATCGTATTGCGCCTGCCCGCCGACCGTCTGAAGCAGGATTGGGAGACGGCTCACGTGGTGGCGACCAGCGGCCCCGCCGAGCGCGCCTTCGGCAAGAACCCCTATGTGCCGCTCACCCCGGACGCGACGCTGGTCGAAGGCGACCGCGTCCGTACCGGGCCGAACGGCTTCGTTACGCTGGAATTGCCGGACGGCTCGTCCGTCACGGTCGCGCAGGATGGCGAACTCGACATCGGCAAACTACGGCGCACCACGCTCACCGGCGCGGGCGACCGCGTCTTCGATCTGCATCGCGGCGAGGTCGAGAGCCAGGTCACGCATGCGACGAAGCCGGACGACCGCTTCCAGATCCGTTCGCCATCGGTGGTCGCGGGCGTGCGCGGGACACGTTTCAAGGTGACTTACAACGGCGACGCGCAGACCACCATGGTGACGGTGCTCGACGGCGCAGTCGGCGTCGATCCGGCCGCGCAGAACGGCCGGGACGCCGCACCGCCGCCCGGCGCGGCACTGCAGGCGTCCGAGCAGCTCGTGAAGGCGCGCTTCGGTAACGTCACCCGTTCGGGCAGCGCGGTCGGTGGTCCGGTCGAACTGCTGCCGGCGCCGGCGCTAGTCCAGCCGGCCCGGGTGCAGGACGGCAAGACGGTCGCGTTCGATTTCGTTGCGGCCGGCCACGCCGTCGGCTATCGCGTGCAGATCGCGCGCGACGCCGATCAGCTCGACCTGATCCGCGACCTGCGCGTGAGCGCGCCGCATGCGGATTTCGGCGATCTGCCCGACGGCACGTATTTCGTACGGATCGCCGCGACCGCCGCCAACGGGCTCGACGGTCTGCCGCAGGTGTATGCGTTCGAGCGGCGTCAGGTGGGGCTGGACGTGTCGGCCGGGCCGCGTGCCAACGGTCACGACTACGAGTTCCGCTGGTTCGTCCGCCGGGCGCGCGTCGACACGCGTTTTCGCTTCGTGCTGGGCAAGACGCCCGATTTACGTCAGCCGGTGGTCGACCGTACCGATCTGTCGGGCGGCCAATTCGTCGTCAGCGATCTGCCGGCCGGCGTCTATTACTGGACGATCATCGCCGAGCAGTTCCAGGACGGCCGGCTTTACGAAACGGGCAGCGCAGTGCGTTCGTTTACGATCGCGCGCTGACGCTGATAGATTGGTGAGGTCGGCCCGCGGGCCGGCCCGTTCCCAGGCTCCTCACCCCGCACCCATTTGCCGACTACACCTACGCGCCTGAGCCTCGTCGACCCGCGTGCCCGTCTCGGCAGGCGCGCCGGCCTGCGCTTCCTGATCGAATGGGTGAGCGTCGGTTGCCTGGGCATTCTGGTGATCCTGCTTGCTTCGCTCGGCCGGCTGAGCGCGAGCGTCGATCTGCTGGTCTACGACTACTTTCTCAGTGCGCGCGCGCAGCCTTCGCTGCCTGACATCGTCGTGGTCGAAATCGACAACGCGAGCATCGCGCAACTCGGCCGCTGGCCTTGGCCGCGCAGCGTCCATGCGGAGCTGCTCGAACAGATCGCCAGGGCGAAACCCGCCGCCGTGGTTTACGACGTGCTGTTCACCGAGGCCCATCCCGAAGACGCCCGGTTGGCCCACGCGGTCGCGCTGAGCCCGACCTACCTGCCGGTGCTGCTCACCGCGCCCGACGCCTCGGGGCGCCGCATGGTGGTCGAACCCGTCGCGCCGCTCGCGCAGGCGGCGGCCGGCCTGGGTCACATCAATTTCGAAGTGGACCGCGACGGCATCGTGCGCAGCGTCGCGCAGTTCGAGGGGGACGCCGGCTCGCGCTGGCCGCAACTGATGGTCGCGCTCGCCGATGCGCTCGGGCGAGACACCGTGCACCTGGGTGGGCGGCCGCCACGGCAAGCGCCGGTCCGTGCGGCGGCGAACCTGGCTGCCCGCGACGACGGCGGCGAAGACCGCTTCCTGATTCCGTTCGGCCCGAACGCGCAGAGCTACACGAGGCTGAGCTTCGCGAGCGTGCTCGCCGGCAAGGTACCGGCCGACCAGTTGCGCGGACGCATCGTGGTGATCGGCGTGACCGCGTCCGGTCTGTACGACCGTTTCGCTACGCCGGTGTCCGGTGAGCTCGGACCGCTGCCCGGTGTGTACATCCACGTGAACGTGCTCGACACATTGCTCACCGGCCGCGAGATCCAGCCGGCCGGACGCTGGATGGTGTTCGCGGTGTCGCTGCTGCCGCTCGCGGTGCTGCTGGCCGGCTTTCTGGTACTGTCGCCGCGTCGTTCTTTGCTGTTGACGGTCGGCCTAGTGCTGCTCTCGGTGGCCGCCAGCGCCGGCTGGCTGTACGGCGCGCGGTTCTGGATGTCGCCGGCGCCGGCCATGATCGGCCTGGTGGTCGTGTATCCGATCTGGAACTGGCGGCGACTCGAAATGACGATGGCCTATCTGCGCGAAGAACTGCAGCGCCTCGCCGACGAGCCTCATCTCCTGCCGCAAACGCCGCCACGCGGCCGCGAGTTCAGCGGCGACGTGCTGGAGCAGCACATGGCGCTGATGGCGCAGGCCGCGCAGCGGGTGCAGGACATGAAGCGCTTCGTTTGGGACAGCCTCGACAGCATGCCCGAGCCGATACTCGTCAGCGACGTGCACGGCGTCGTGCTGATCGCGAACCATGCGGCCAAGGCACATTTCGCGCGGCTCGGCGCGCCGCTGCCAGAAGGGCGGCACATGCAGGCGGTGCTGGACGGCCTGACGCTCGTCAAGACGATCGACGGCGACGCCACCTGGGACGCCGAGCACAATCAGTACGCGCATGCGCACTGGCCGGCGCTGCTCGATCCGGCGCGCGGCGAATTCGCCGCGCTGATGGAGCACGGCGTCGAGGTGCGCGACGCCAACGGGCGCGACCATCTGCTGCGCTACGCGAGCTGCACCAACGCGCAAGGCGAGACGACCGGCTGGATCGCGGGTCTCGTCGACGTGTCGGCGCTGCATGCGGCCGAGCGTCAGCGCGAAGACGCGTTGCGGCTGCTGTCGCACGACATGCGCTCGCCGCAGGCGTCGATTCTGGCGCTAGTCGAAATCGAGCGCGCCCGCACGGAGCCCACGCTTGCGCGCGAATTGCTGGGGCGCATCGAGCGCTATGCGCAACGCGCGCTCACGCTTGCCGACGACTTCGTGCAACTGGCGCGCGCCGAATCGCAAGCTTATGTGCTCGAACAGGTGAGCCTGACCGAGCTGATCATTGACGCGAGCGACGAAGTCTGGCCGCAGGCGCACGCGAAGCGCATCACGCTGCAGACGGACACCGGCGGCGGCCACGAGGACGACGGCCACTGGATCTGCGTCGACCGGTCGCTGATGACGCGCGCGCTCGTCAACATCCTGAACAACGCGGTCAAATACAGTCCGCCGGATACGCGCATCGTCTGCAACGTCGGGAGCGAGACGGCGGCGATCGTGTCGGGCGCGGCGCGGCGCGTGTCGTGCACGATCCGCGATCAGGGCTACGGCATCCCGAAGGAGCAGCAGGCGGGGTTGTTCGAGCGCTTTCGCCGCTTTCACGCGAGCGAGCGGCCCGAGGTGGGCGGCGCGGGGCTCGGCATGGCCTTCGTGAAGACCGTCGTGACGCGCCATGGCGGCGACGTCGACGTGGTCAGCGCGCCTGGCGAGGGTACGGCTTTTACGATCTGGCTGCCGGCGCTCGACGAAGCGCAGTTCGACGCATCCGTCACGTCACGTTCATGACGGATCCACACGTAATGTTCGAAAAAGAGAAGATGGACAAAACCACTCTGATGTGTGCCGCGCTGGTTGCGGCGAGCCTCTGCGGTTGCGCGGGCCTAAATGCGGACGTGCACAGCGCGAATCCGGCGGCGGGGCTGCCGGGCGAGCCGACTTATACGATCACGCGCATGCCGTCGCAGGAGGCCAGCGCCGATCATCCGCAATTCGAGGCGCTGGTGCGCGACGAACTGGCCAAACGCGGCTTCGCCGCCGCGACGGGCACAGCCGCACATTATCTGCTGTCGATCGCGTACGAGACGCGGCCGACCACGGTCGGCGTCGGCGGCAAGGACTGCGCGCCGAGCGACTGCGCCAAAGCCGACGTGCCGTTCGCCTTGTTCGGCGGCACCGCTTACCAGCATTCGCTGACGCTGCGCTTTTTCGAGCGCACGAGCGGCGAAGAACGCTACAAGGTTCGCGCGGTAATCGCCGATCGCGATGCAGACCCGCTGCACGCCATGCCGGTGCTCGTGAAAAGCGCGCTGGCGAAGTTTCCGTTCGATGCGTCCGACTGGCGTGTCAAGCTGCGGCAGGACAAGGCGAGCGGCGTGCTGGACGTGATTTCGGTGAAGCCGCTGCCGCAGTAACGGGCGCGCTATTGCGGCGGCGCGTCGGCTTCCGGCCAGCGGTTGTCGAACACGCAATCGGCGAGCGGCAGGCGGCTCGCCCAGCGCTCCGTTTCCAGCATCGGCTCGCTGTAGAACTGGTCGACATGGCCGAGGCACAGAATCGCAACCGGCCGCGCGCCTTCGGGCATGTGCAGCAGCGCGCGCACCGAGTCGACGTCGAACAGCGACACCCAGCCCATGCCGAGCCCTTCGGCACGCGCGGCGAGCCACATGTTCTGGATCGCGCACGCCACCGAGGCGAGATCCATCTCCGGTAACGTGCGGCGCCCGAAGATATGGCGCTCGCGCCCGTCCATCAGCGCGATCACCAGCAGTTCGCCGCACTCCAGCATGCCTTCCACTTTCAGCCTCATGAACTCTTCGCGGCGCTTGCCGAGCGCGTCAGCGGTGGCGAGCCGTTCGCGTTCGACCGTCGCGTGCAAGGCGGTGCGCAGCGCGGAATTGGTGATCCGCATGATTCGCCATGGCTGCATGAAGCCGACGCTCGGCGCGTGATGCGCCGCGTCGAGCAGACGCGCGAGCACGGCGGCATCGACCGGATCGCGCGCGAAGTGGCGCATGTCGCGGCGTTCGTAAATCGCGCGATAGACGGCGTCGCGCTCGGAGTCGTTAAAAGGCTTCGCCATGGAACAGGGCGGCCGTGAAGGCCGGGTTGGAGGGCCAGTAAGTGTGCATATAGGTCGCCACGATCGAGCCCGCGCGATAGACAGCCTCGCCGGGGCCGTCGCCGTTCGGCCGGGTGGCCGAGCGCAGTGGCGTGAGCGGACTGCTCAGCTTCGAGTAGTGAAACGTGTGGCCGGTCAGCGGCCCATGCAGGCCGTCGATCTGCTGCATGCCGAGCGCGGTGAAGCGGGTTTGCATCGTCGCATGGCCGGGCAGCAGGCCGAGCATCGGCGTGGTGACGCCGTGCGTGTCGGTCAGCCGGTCGAGCAGGTAGAGCATGCCGCCGCATTCGGCCACCAGCGGCTTGCCCGCCGCCGCGTGCGCGCGGATCGACGCGGCGCTGCGTGTGCTGGCGGCGAGCGTCGCGGCGTGCAACTCCGGATAGCCGCCGGGCAGATACAGCGCGTCGGCGTCGTCGGGCAAGCCCTCGTCGGCGAGCGGCGAGAAGTAGTCGAGCCGCGCGCCGAGCGCTTCGAGCAGCGTGACGTTGGCCGGATAGATGAACGAGAACGCGGCGTCGCGGGCAATCGCGATGCGCTTGCCGTGGAGCAGACGCGGCAACGCTTGCGGCACCGGCACGCCGAACTCGACCGGCGGCGGCAAGGCGATGAGCGCGGTCCGCGCGAGCGTGTCGGCGGCGTGGTTCAGACGCGCGTCCAGATCGCCGATCTCGGCGGCCTGATGCAGGCCGAGGTGGCGATCTGGCAATGCGATTTCGTCGCTGGCTGCGATATGTCCACACCAGCGCAGCCCGGCGGGCAATGCCTCTTCGAGCATCTGCGCGTGCCGTGCCGAACCGACGCGATTCGCGAGCACGCCATGAAACGGCACCTGTGGGCGAAAGTGCGCGAGGCCGAAGGCGACCGCGCCGAAGGTCTGCGCCATCGCCTTCGCGGAAATCACCGCGAGGACCGGCACACCGAAGACCGTTGCGAGATCGGCGCTGCTCGGCGTGCCGTCGAACAGGCCCATCACGCCCTCGATCAGGATCAGATCCGCTTCGGCCGCCGCCTGCGCGAGCAGATTGCGGCACGCGGCTTCGCCAACCATCCATAAATCGAGCGACAGAACCGGTGCGCCGCTCGCGCGCGCGAGGATCATCGGATCGAGAAAATCCGGGCCCGTTTTGAAGACGCGTACGCGCCGTCCCAAGCGTTGGTGGTAGCGCGCGAGACCGGCAGTGATCGTGGTTTTGCCTTGACCCGAAGCGGGGGCGCTGATGAAGAGTGCGGGGCAGGCGCGGGACGAACTGTCCTTCGGACGCGCTCCGGAGCAAGTCTGCTGTGCAGACGCCCCGATAGACGTTCCCTGGGAGGGCACCGCGCGGCAAGCGCAGGCATCGCCCTGTTGGACCGCTCCTGACGAAGTGCCGTCGGGCCGCTCGGACATCGCTCAGAACTCCACGCCGCGCTGCGCTTTCACGCCTTGCTCGCGATACGGATGTTTGACGATGCGCATTTCGGTGACGAGGTCGGCCGCCTCGATCAGCGCGTCGGGTGCGTGGCGGCCGGTAACCACCACGTGCAGCATCGAGGGGCGCGCATTCAGCACCGACAATACTTCGTCGAGCGGCAGGTATTCGTACTTCAGCACGGTGTTCAGCTCGTCGAGGATCACCATCTGGTAGTCGCCGCTTTCGATCATCCGGCGCGCTTCGTCCCACCCCTTGCGGGCGGTGGCAATGTCGGCGTCGCGGTTCTGCGTGTTCCAGGTGTAGCCGTCGCCCATCGTGACGAAGTCGCAGTTCGCGATCGCGCCGAGGAAATCGCGCTCCGACGTATGCAGCGCACCTTTGATGAACTGCACGACGCCGAGGCGCATGCCGTGGCCGAGCACCCGCACGGCCATGCCGAACGCGGCGGTGGTCTTGCCTTTGCCGGTGCCGGTGTTGACGATCAGCAGGCCTTTTTCGACGGTCGCGTTGGCCTGCTTCTTCTCGTGGCCTTCGCGTCGGCGCTCGGTCATGCGTTGATGCGATTCGGGGTCGGTCTTCATCGAAAGTCCTGTCGGTGAGGGGCGTGGTTGAGCGGTTCGACGCTGGCGTCAGGTGCGGCCGTGGCGATGGCCACGGTGACGCCAGCGTGGTGCGTTTTGGAGACGAGCAGGCGAGCGGTGGGAGCAGTCGGTGCAATTGGTACGGCACGTGCGGCACGCGTGGCAGGAGCGGCAGTCGATATTGCGCCTACATCGGGTGCGGTGTGCGCCGCGCATTCGCCACGCACTGTCGCCGCTGCGAGCGCGGCAGGCTCACACGACGCCGCGAGCAGCGCGCACGGTTCGCAGACGCCGTCCACGCCGAGATGCTCGCGCGCGGCGTCCGACGGTTTCGCAACGGTGATTCCTGCGATCTGCTCGCGGCTGAAGAGTAGCAACGGCAGCGCGTGACGCGCACAGAATTCGCGCAGACCCGGCTCGTCGACTTTGGTGTCGACTGAAGCGACCGCGCGAATCCGATCGATTGCATGTGGGCCGAGCGCGGCGCGCACGGCCGCTTCGATCTGCGCGGCCGGGGTGTTCAGGCGGCAACCAATGCCGATGCTCAGCGTTTTCATCGAGGGTCCGTTCCGGGAGTCGAGGCAGCGGCGGTATCGGCACCAGCAACAGAATCGCGCCGAGCGTCGGAGCCGTCCCTGCGAGCACCGGACGTCGCATGAGTCACCTCCGTCTCCATCGCCCGACGAGCCAGCGCCAGCGACGCCACCCCGCCCATCACCACAATCGCTGGTGAGCCAAGCCCCGCCTGCGCGACGGCATCGACGAATTCGCCGAGCCGCGCCAGCACGTGACGCTGTTCGGGACGCGTAGCCGACTCGATCGCCGCGCATGGGGTGTCGGCGCGCATGCCGGCCGCGAGCAGCGCGGCGGCGATCTCGTTCAGGCGCCGCATGCCCATGTAAATCACCAGCGTCATCCGTGTGGCGACGAGCGCGGCCCAATCCGGCTCGCCGCTGCCTGCGCCGTGTCCCGTGACGAACACGACGCCCTGTGCGAAATCGCGATGTGTGACCGGGATGCCGATTGCCGCAGGCGCGGCAATCCCCGCCGTGATGCCGTTGATCACTTCGACCTCGACGCCCGCCTCGTGCAGCGCCTGCTGTTCCTCGCCGCCGCGGCCGAACACGAACGGATCGCCGCCTTTGAGCCGCGCCACACTGCGTCCGGCCCGCGCATGCGCGAGCATCTGCGCGACGATGCCGGCTTGTGGCGTGGACGGATGCCCGCCGCGTTTGCCCACGTACACGATGAGCGCGTCATCGCGTGCGAATTGCAGCACGTCGGGATTTACGAGGTCGTCGACCAGCACCACGTCGGCTTGCGCCAGCGCGCGGGTGGCCTTCAGCGTCATCAGTTCGACGTCGCCGGGGCCCGCGCCGATCAGCCACGCGCGGCTCATCGCGGCTGGCATGGCGCGCGCCGTCGCGTAACCGGCGGGAAGGGGCGAAGCGGGCAGCGGCGCCTCATGGCGGAGATTGAAATCATGCGGTGCAACGGATTCGGGCTCGGCGAAAACGCGGCCGGTTCATGGCGAATCCCGCGAGAACACGGCTCATGCGGAATACCCGAACAGACGCGTCACGTCGTGCTTCAGCGCCTTCACATCCGTCCCTCGCGGATTCCGGCGGCCGGCGGCGTGACGTGCGCCGCCTCCGCGTCTGGCCGGTATCCGGGCTGGCGGCCTCATGCGCTTTGCCTTCCCGTGCCGGATTCGCCGGACAGTGGCATCGAAAAAACGCATGCGCGGCAGGGCTGATCGAACAGCGCGCCGCAGGTCGCTTACCGTTGCGGGGACAGCACAGGTTGAGCACATGACGCGCTGCCTGTTTCCCGTTTAACTGCACACGCGAACGCATGTGCGGGCACCAAACGCGCGCATACGATAGCACATGGTGCCCCGCCGGATAAGCGCTTGCGGCCGGCGTTTCCTTGACTGCGCGGGGCCGCGGGCCTACACTCGCACGCACTTTGGTGCTCGTGTGCGCGCTTCGGCGCATGCAGTTAAACGGGAAACAGGGTGCCCGCCTGCATTGGACCGGGTCAACCTGTGCTGCCCCCGCAACGGTAAGCGAAAAGTGGCGTCGGCTGGATCGACCGACGCTGCGGAGCCGGCTTCGATGTCCACGCGCAAGGCCGCGTCGGCATATCACCACTGGGCGAGAAATCACTCGTCCGGGAAGGGGAAGCGGCGCTTTCGCCAGCCCGGATACCGGCCAGAATACGCAGGATGCCCGTCGCGGGGATGCGACGGCGCGTTCATGACCTCACACCCGCTTTCTGTTTACCGTTGTCGCGGCAACGCCGTCGTTCGTCCCCGTGTGTTGTGATCGTGCCGGCTTTGGCAGCGCGTGCGCCTCGTGCGTGTCCGCCCGGCCGGCCCATGCAGACAGACGCGCGAACGTACCGGCGGCCCCGTGCAGCGCCTACGGATGGACCTCACGATGCAAACTCAAATGCGCAAGATCCCCGTCACCATCGTCACGGGCTTTCTCGGCAGCGGCAAGACTACGCTGTTGCGGCATATTCTTCAGCATGCGGGCGGCAAGCGCATTGCGGTGATCGTCAACGAGTTCGGCGAACTCGGCATCGACGGCGAAATCCTCAAAGGCTGCGGCATCGGTTGCGATGAAAACGGCGTCGAAACCGAAGGGCAACTGTATGAACTCGCGAACGGATGCCTGTGCTGCACCGTGCAGGAAGAGTTCTTTCCCGTGATGGAAAAGCTCGTCGAGCGCCGCGAGCAGATCGATCACGTGCTGATCGAAACCTCCGGTCTCGCGTTGCCCAAGCCGCTGGTGCAGGCGTTCAACTGGCCGCAGATCAGGAACAGCTTCACTGTCGATGCGGTCGTCACGGTCGTCGACGGCCCGGCTGCCGCCAGCGGCCAGTTCGCCGATAACCCGGTGGCCGTCGACGCGCAACGCAAGGCTGATCCGAACCTCGATCACGAGTCGCCGCTGCACGAACTGTTCGAAGATCAACTTTGCGCGGCCGACCTCGTGATCCTGAACAAGACGGATCTGCTCGACGACGCGCAGCAAGCCGCAGTCGAAGCCGTGATCCGCGAAGAGATTCCGCCGCAGGTGAAGGTCGTACGCGCGCAGATGGGTCAGCTCGATCTGCATACGCTGCTGGGTCTCGAAGCGGCGTCGGAGGAAGCGATCCACTTGCGCCACGATCACCACGGGTCCGCCGACGACGCCGATCACCACCACGACGAATTCGATTCGGTGGCGGTGCAGGCGAGCGCGCCGTCGCGCGAAGCGGTGATCGCCGCGCTGCAAGCGCTCGTCGAAACGAACACGATTTACCGCGTGAAAGGGTTCGCTGCATTGCCGGGCGCCGCGATGCGTCTCGTGATCCAGGGCGTGGGCCGGCGCTTCGACAGCTATTTCGATCGACGCTGGCAGCCTGGCGAAGGCACGCAAAGCCGCTTCGTGCTGATCGGCGAAGACCTCGACCAGGGCGCGTTGCAACGCGCGTTCGACGCGGCGCTCGGCGTCGTGTCGTCGAGCGCCGCGGCCAGCGAGGCGTAGGCGCTCATGCATCTGCTGCGCACGACGCCGGGCGGTTTCGTCGACGATACGCAGGGCGTGATCCGTATCGATCAGCAGCCCGCCGACATCGTCGTGCTCAGTTCCGCCGACACCACGCTGTCGCTGCTCGCGGGTGTTTTTCCGCGGCTCGGCGAGGGCTTTCCCAGCGTGCGGCTCGCGAACGTCACGTATCTGCGGCAACCGGCCTCAGTCGACTTCTATGTCGAGGATGTGCTCCAGCACGCGCGCGTGGTGGTGGTCGATCACCTCGGCGGCGAAGCGTATTGGCCGTACGGCATCGAGCAGGTGGTCGCGCTGGCGCAGCGCAAGCAGCAAACGCTCGCGATGTTTTCCGGCGACTTGCAGGAAGATCCGAACCTGCTCGCGCGCAGCACCGCCGACGCCGATCTGTGTCATCAGCTCTGGCGCTATCTGCGCGAGGGCGGTCCGCAAAACGCCGAGGCGTTTTTGCGCTGCATCGCGCACCGCGCGTTCGGCTGGGGGCGCGAGCCTGCGCCGCCGCGCGCGTTGCCGGCCGCCGCGCTCTATCATCCGCGGCACGACGTGCCGACCATCGCCGACTGGCAGGCGCGCTGGCAGGCCGGCGCGCCGATCGCGGCGATCCTGTTCTACAAGGCGCATCTGCAGGCGGCCAACACCGCGGTGTTCGACGCGCTGATCGACGCGCTCGAAGCGCGGGGCCTCAATCCGTTGCCGATCGCGATCACGTCGCTGAAAGATGCAATGAGCCGCGACGTCGTGCAGACGCTATGCGCGCAACACGAGGTCGCGCTCGTGTTGAACACGACGGCCTTCGCCGCGTCCGCGATCGACGACCCCGCGCCGCTCGCGCTTGCCGGCGACGCGCCGGTGTTCCAGGTGATCCTGAGCGGCGGCAATCGCGACGACTGGTTCAAGGACAACCAGGGCCTCAATTCGCGCGATATCGCCATGCACATCGCGCTGCCGGAAGTGGACGGACGCATCATCACGCGCGCGATCAGTTTCAAGGGGCTCGCGTATCGCTGTGCGCACACCCAGGTCGACGTGGTGCGTTATCAGCCGGATCTCGAACGTGTGGGCTTTCTCGCCGAATTGAGCCGCCGCTGGTGCCGTCTGCGCTCACTCGATAACGCGGACAAGAAACTCGCGCTGATTCTCGCCAACTATCCGATGAGCGAAGGGCGCATCGGCAACGGCGTGGGGCTCGACACGCCGGCGTCGGTGGTCGGCATGCTGGCCATGCTGCGCGACGAGGGCTATCGTCTCGCGGACGAATTGCCCGCCGATGGCGATGCGCTGTTGAAGAAACTCACTGAGGGCGTGACCAACGATCCGGTGGTGCGCGATCTGCGTCCCGCGCTGCAAAGTCTCGCGCTCGACGACTATCTCGCGCATTTCAACGCGCTACCCGCCGAGGCGCGTCAAGCATTGAACGCGCGCTGGGGTAAGCCCGAGCAGGACCCGACGCTGCGGCGCGGCCGCTTCATGATCGCGGGCTGGCGCTGCGGGCAGGTGTTCGTCGGCATCCAGCCTTCGCGTTCGCGGGAGCAGGGCGACTACGCGAGCTATCACGATGCTGAACTCGTACCGCCGCATGCCTATCTCGCGTTTTATTTCTGGCTGCGTCATCAGTTCGGTATCGACGCGGTCGTGCATGTCGGCAAGCACGGCAATCTCGAATGGCTGCCCGGCAAGAGCGTCGCGTTGAGCAAGGCATGCTGGCCCGATCTGATCCTCGGGCCTATGCCGCATCTGTATCCGTTCATCGTCAACGATCCGGGCGAGGGCAGCCAGGCCAAGCGGCGCGCCCAGGCGGTCATCATCGATCACCTGATGCCGCCGCTCACGCGCGCCGAAAGTTATGGGCCGTTGCAGGATCTGGAGCGCCAGGTCGACGAATACTACGAAGCGCTGATGGTCGATCCGCGCCGCTCGAAGCTGCTACGGCGCACGATTCTGGCGACGATCGTCGAGCACAAGCTGCATGAGGAGTTGAGTCTCGCGGAGCCGAACGGCGAGGGCGACGAAGACGCGCTGCTCACGCGCGTCGACGCGTGGTTGTGCGAATTGAAGGAAGCGCAGATTCGCGATGGCCTGCATACGTTCGGGCAATCGCCCAGCGGCGTGCAACGGCGTGACACGTTGCTGGCGTTGGGGCGCTTTCCGGTCGGTGACGGGCAAGGCGCTAAAGCCGGCTTGATCGACGCATTGGCGCGCGATCTGCGGATGGATCATCTGTTCGATCCGTTGTCGGCTGATTGGTCGGCGTTGTGGGAAGGCCCGCGTCCCGATCTGTTGCAGCAGGTAAGCGATGCACCGTGGCGGCATTGCGGCGACACGCGTGAACGGCTCGAATTGCTGGCAGCGGAGATGTTGAGCAGTGTGTGTGGTGATCGCGCCGATGCGAGCGAACCGCGCGGCGGGATCTCACGCGCGACACCGCCACCCGGTACGCTGCCGCAAGCGGAGCAGGTCATCGAGCGCTTGCGCGACGACGTGCTGCCCAGGCTCGACGCCTGCGGTCCGCAGGAAAAGCTGCAGTTCAAGCGCGGCCTCGAAGGGCGTTTCGTGCCGCCGGGACCGAGCGGTTCGCCGTCGCGCGGGCGGCCCGACGTGCTGCCCACCGGCCGCAATTTCTATTCGGTCGACACGCGCGCGGTGCCGACGCAAGCCGCGTGGTCGCTCGGACTGAAATCCGCGCAGCAGTTGCTCGAGCGGCATCTGCAGGACAAGGGCGATTATCCGCGCGCGATCGGGCTCTCGGTGTGGGGCACCGCGACGATGCGCACCGGTGGCGACGACATCGCCCAGGCGCTCGCGCTGCTCGGCGTGCGGCCGAAGTGGGCGCCGGGCAGCCATCGCGTGACCGACTTCGAGATCATGCCGATCGAAGCGTTCGACCGTCCCCGTATCGACGTCACGTTGCGCGTGTCCGGCTTTTTCCGCGACGCCTTTGCGAACGTGATGCATCTGTTCGACGCCGCCGTGCAGGCCGTTGCCGAACTCGACGAACCCGAAGCGCTGAACCCGATTCGCGCGCGCGTGCTGCGTGAACGCGATGCGCTGATCGCACGCGGCATGGACGCCGCCGAGGCGCGCCGGCGCGCCGGCTGGCGCGTGTTCAGCGCACGGCCTGGCGCGTACGGCGCGGGTCTGCAGGACATGATCGACTCGCAGCAGTGGCAGACCGACGCCGATCTCGCGAACGCGTATCAGGCGTGGGGCGGCTACGCGTACACGCAGAAGAACTCGGGCGAACAGGCGCGCGATGCGTTCGGCGCGCGCCTCGCTGCGCTGGACGTGGTGCTGCAGAACCAGGATAACCGCGAGCACGACCTGCTCGATTCGAACGACTACTATCAGTTCCAGGGCGGCATGGTCGCGGCGGTGCGGCATCTGGCCGGCACCCAGCCGAGCGTGTATCACGCCGATCACAGCAATCCGGCCGCCCCGCGCGTGCGCACGCTGCATGAGGAAATCGCGCGCGTGATTCGTTCGCGTGTGGTCAATCCCAAATGGATCGATGGCGTGAAACGCCACGGCTACAAGGGCGCGGCCGAGATCGCCGCGACCGTCGATTATCTGTACGGTTACGATGCGACCGCGCGGGTGATCGCGGATCATCAATATGCGCTCGTCACCGATGCTTATCTGAATGACGCCGATACGCGCGAGTTCTTGCAGCGGCACAATCCGCATGCATTGCATTCGATTTGCGAGCGTCTGCTCGAAGCGATGCAGCGGGGATTGTGGCAGGCGCCGGACGAATACCGTACGCAAGTCGAAGGACATCTGCTCGCGATCGAGCAGCAGATCGAAGGAATGCAGACATGAATGCAGCGACGCCAGCAATGAGTCATCAGGCGGCCACGGACCCGCGGCCCAATCAGCGGCCCGCGTTTCCGTTTGCCGCGTTGATCGGCCAGGCGCCGTTGCAGCAGGCGCTGCTGCTGGCGGCGATCGATCCCGGGCTGGGCGGCGTGCTGGTCAGCGGGCCGCGCGGCACGGCCAAGTCGACCGCGGCGCGCGCGCTCGCCGAGTTGCTGCCGCAAGGGCAACTGGTGAATTTGCCGCTCGGCGCGAGCGAAGACCGTCTGATCGGTACGCTCGATATCGAAACCGTGCTGCGCGACGGCTCGGTGCGCTTCTCCCCGGGCCTGGTCGCGAAAGCGCATCACGGCGTGCTGTACGTGGATGAAGTCAATCTGCTGCCCGATGCGCTCGTCGATGCATTGCTCGACGTCGCGGCGAGCGGCGTGAACACCGTTGAGCGCGATGGCGTTTCGCATAGCCACGACGCGAGCTTTGTGCTGATCGGCACGATGAATCCGGAAGAGGGCGAACTGCGGCCGCAATTGATCGACCGCTTCGGCCTGATGGTCGAGTTGCAGAACTGTTTCGAGCCGCAAGTGCGTCAGGCGATCGTGAAGGCGCGCCTCGCGTTCGATCTCGATCCGCAGGGCTTTCGCGCAGGCTATGCGGGGCGGCAGGTGGCGTATGTCGAGCGGGTTCGGGCGGCGCGCGAAGCGCTGCCGCAGCTCCCCTTCGACGACGCCGTGCACGCGCGCGTCAGCGCGTTGTGCATCGAAGCGGCCGTGGATGGTCTGCGCGCCGATCTCGTGATGCTGCGCGCGGCGCGGGCGTTGGCCGCGCTGGAGCAGGCGGTCGCGGTAACGGCGGAGCATGTCGACCGGGTCGCCGGGGCGGTGTTGATTCATCGGCGTCATCAGCGGGATGGGCAGGCAGGTGGCGGTGCGTATGAGAGCGAAGGGCGGCGGCAAGCCGATGCTGGCGGCGGCACGGATCGACCGGCCGGATCGGGTGCGGACGCCGCGTCGGCGTCCCCCGGCGCGGACGAGAACGACTGGGGCTATCTGCCGCCCGAGCCGGCCCCGATCACGCAAGTCAAAGGCGTCGTACCGCTTGGCGCAAAAAAACGCTGAGCCATCGGAAGGGCGCCGCCGCTGACTCGCGCAGCGGTTTTCGATGGCGAGAAGGCGCGGGTGCGAATTTGCGCAGCCATTTGCAAAGCGAGGCGCGCAACAAACCGGGTACGCGCATCGCCTGGCCGCTAACGCTTGCCGCGAAGCGCGCGGCGCCGCTGCGTGCGGAGCACTTGCACTTCGTGCGCGAGGCGCCGCGCGGCGGCGTCCTGCATTGCTTCGTGCTCGATTGTTCCGGCTCCATGCTGGCCGGGCAGCGTCTCGCGCTCGCCAAGGGCTTGCTGATTGCGTTGTTCGACCGCGCGAGCGCTGCGCGCGCCGAAGCTGCGCTGATCTGTTTTGGCGGCGCGCATGCGGACGTGCGGTTTGGCCCGGCCGTGCCGCGCTGGTGGAACGAGCGGTGGCTCCGCCCGGTGGGCGGCGGCGGCGGCACACCGTTCACGTCCGGCATTCGGCGCGCCGCACAGTTGCTCGCGCAG
Organism: Paraburkholderia sp. SG-MS1; assembly: GCF_012275575.1. Taxonomy (GTDB): domain Bacteria; phylum Pseudomonadota; class Gammaproteobacteria; order Burkholderiales; family Burkholderiaceae; genus Paraburkholderia. The sequence goes on from NZ_NPIH01000117.1 coordinate 21,449, forward strand.
AGTGCGCGTGTGAAGCCCGCCCAGCAGCGTTGGCTGTGGATTCTCACCGATGGCCGCACCCACGACGAACCCGCGCGCCCGCTCGACGCGGACGACGTCGTATTCGTCGATTTCGAGCAGGGACCGATACGGCTCGGCCGTTGCGAAGCACTCGCGGAGGCCTGGGGAGCGCGGCGCGTCAGGCCGGAAGAGTTGATCGGCTGAGCGACTGAGCGGCGCGTGCGTCTGTGCGTACGCTTCGATATGCTTATTTCAGGCCGTTCGACCAGTACTGCACGTCGTCCTGCCGGTCGAATACGAAGACTTTCATCGCCATCTGCTGGGACGCGTCGAGCCGATCCAGCTCGAGCCCGTGGTTCGACGGGGCGCCGGGCGCATTGCCTTTCTGCACGTTGCGGATAATGGCGCTGGTCTCGATCTGCGTATCGAATTCCGCCGTCTTCAGGCGGAACGCGATACGCAACCGTTCGCCGACCGCGCCGAGGGTCCACGAGGCACTCAACGACATGCCGAGCGCGCTGATGCCCTTTGCCAGACCGAGTCCTTCATAGGCATCGCCCGTTTCGCCGATGCCGAAACGTACCGGCAGGTGCGCCTGAACGCGGATCGATTTGCGCTCGCGCAGACGGCGGACGACGCCGGGCTTCGACAGCACGACGTAGTCGAACGGCGCGCGACAGACCGCTTCGACCGTGCAGACGAAGCGGAACACGGCGTGACTGGCGATGGCGACGAGCTCGATGTTTTCGCCCGGTGCAAGAGATAGCTGGCGGCCTTGCTGCAACGGCGGCGTGACGAAGAGCGCGTGATTCGGCGCAAATCCGATGATGCGGCATGGATGCATTGGCGCGCCGCTGCCAAGTTGTGAACGCACGCCGATCAATGCGCCTATTTCGAGGTGCATGTCCTTGAGCGTCAGTTCACCGGCGGAGTCCGCGGGTGGTGCTGCCGTGGGCGGCGGTTGGGTAGCCGTATCCGGCAGATCACCGCGCTGCGGGTGAAAGTGGCCGAACAGGAAGTTGCGCTCGTCCGTGTTCGCCAGGGTAGTGCCGCTGGCGAACAGCAGTGTGCCGTCGCTGTCGACGATCGGCCAGGCGAGGGGCGTGCCGACCGGCACCGCATCCGGGGCAAGCACCGGAGATAGCGCGGCGAGCGAGTTTTCCACGACGTGTTCCTCGACAGGATTATCCATGGTCGGGCGATTATTTTAAGTGGCGGGATATCCTGGTTAGCGGCGGCGGGGATGAAAACTTTAGTGGGAGGCTATTACGGTCGGTTACGCGTTGGCCGCTTCGAACGGGGTGCTCGATAAAATCGGATAACTAACTAATTTTTGACTGTGCGCGGAGGCGTGGCTTTGCTAGCCAGAAGAAAATTCACAGTGGGGGCTTGACGACATGGCGACCGTTCTCCATAATCTCGCTTCTCTGCTGCAGATGCAGCGACGCAGAACGACGCGGTGCCGGGT
>NZ_NPIH01000118.1 GCF_012275575.1 Paraburkholderia sp. SG-MS1
CGGCGAACGGCGCGATGCGCGGTTGCCGGAATCGAAAGCAGTGCCGTCATGGCGATTTGGTCAACCATAATATCACTGCATGGTTAACCAGCTTTGTGATGTCCGGAATAACTCGCGGCATAGGTGCAGGGTGACGTATGACCTGCTGGTAATCCGTCTTGCGCGGTCAACGAGGAGACAGCGAGCCGAAATCAGCACGTGCGAATGGCCGCCGAGCGGTCTTTCCGACGCTCGAGCGCACTGCGTTAGGCATCGATGCGATGCCGCCGCGTCAGCCGAGTGGGTTGCGTGCGGGCGATTCATTCGCGCACCGCATCTGTATGGAGCGTGGACCGGACGCGCTGCGTCAGCGTGCGCTGAACTGCGGTCCGGTTCGAACCTGCGCGTCTGATGGGGGTGTCAAACACATCGCACCTTGCTGCGCAAAATGACGATGGAATTGTTTTGCGCCAGCATCGGCGGCTGGCCGCGGCTAGAATGCCGGTCGAGATCGCTTTGTTCCCGCTTACCGAATCCATGGCTCCACGCTCGCGCCGGTCCTCGCAGGCCGCCACCGACACCGAAACGACCATCGCCACCCCAGCAGGCGACGATACGCCCAGCGCCGAAGCGCGGATCTACGCATCGATTACCACCGCATTGCTGCAAGGGCGTCTACGGCCCGGCGCGCAACTGGTCGAGCGCGATCTCGCTGCCGCGTTCGGCTGCACGCGCGGCGCGCTGCGCAAGGTGCTGGCGCGGCTCGGCTTCGAGGGCAAGCTGGTGCTCGAAGCGAATCGCGGTGCGTTCGTGCCGTCACCGTCGGAAGAGGACATTCGCCAGGTGTACCGGGCGCGGCAGATCGTCGAGGCGGGGATCGTCGCGGCCTTGTGCGGGTCGTTGAGCGCCGCGCACAAGCGGCGTCTGCGCGCACATGTGCGCAGCGAAGAGAAGGCCTTGCGCACCGCGGCCATCGATGAATCCGTGCGCCTCGCCGGTCAGTTTCACGTGCTGCTGACGGAACTGGCGGGCGGCACCGAACTGCTCGGACTGGTCGGGCAACTGGTCGCGAAGACCGAGTTGTACAAGGCACTGTTCGACCCATCGAAGGGTTCGGCTTGTTCCGCCGACGAGCACGCGCGCATTATCGACGCGCTCGATGCCGGCGACCTGGCCGCGGCTCTGGCGGCGATGCGGGAACATCTGTCGGAACTGGAGGAACGGGTGGTGGAGCAGGTGCGCAAAAGCGCCGCCGCAGAGGATCTCGGGGCGGTGTTCGGGCGGTAGAGAAAAGCGGCACGGCGCGCGAAGATGCGCAAAAACATCCGCTGAGGATGCGAAAGGGCGCGGTGCGCAAGCAACTTGCGCAGCGGCGCATGCGCCAGAGTCTGCGCGAAGCGTTCTCGCGCTTGCCCAGCAACACAGCTTGCACTGCAGAGTGAGCGACCCGTACGAGCAAGCCACCTGAACGACCCTGGGCGGGCCGCCCTGCACAGCATGTACAAATTCATACGACGCCAGGGCGCGCCGCTCAGGCTCGACAATCAGTCAGCGACTCAAGCCGGAGAAGGCGCGCGAAAGGCTTCGCGTACAACTCGATCGCAACGATCACGACGGACCGTGCCCAGCGCGGTCAGCGTGCCGTCAAGCCTTTAACGGCGACGGAATTGCGTATTGCGGGCGCCGCCGCCACCGGTGGCGCGCTCGTCTTTGTGACGGAAATTGATCCGGCCTTTGGTCAGATCGTAGACCGACAGTTCCAGCGTCACGCGGTCGCCGGCAAGAATACGGATGTGGTTCTTGCGCATGCGTCCGGACGCGTAAGCGCCAACCACGACGCCGTTGTCGAGCGTCACGCGGTAACGGCTGTCCGGAAGTACTTCGTCGACGATACCGTCAAGTTCAAGCAGTTCTTCTTTCGCCATGCATAACTCCTGGTCGATGGGATAACGGGTTGCCGGGTCGCCGGCAAAGCCGGGCGGCACAGCATTGGATACGGTTGACAGCGGGTTTTGAGGCCCGCTGCGCTTGCGGCATCAGCCTATGCGCTGATAGTACCGCTCAAAGATCGGCGACGGACTGGCCGTCTACACGGCCGTCGATCAGTTGCTCGGCGTGAGCCATGCACGCGATGCGCGCCTTGCCCGTGCCGTCGAACGGAAACAGGTACTGCAAACGGAACACCCGGCCGTCGGCCGCGGCGTTCGCGCCCACGCGGCAGATGCGCACCGACGCGTCGTAGCCCGCGTCGGGATTGCGGCCCGTCTGCCCCTGAGCCGGGCGGCGCGGATAGACGAGCGGGTGAATTTCGTAACCCTTGTACGTCTTGACAGCTGAATTCATGAAGCATGTGTCCTGTAATACGTGGCCGACATGTCACGCGTGTTACGCGCGGCACCACAGGCCGGCGGCGCTGCACCCGAGGGGCGCGCCGCCATGGAAAAAGTTGGCACAGGCCCGATGGCAAGGGCTTGAGCGCGGCCGCGCAAAATCGCGGATTCGATGGAGAAGAAACACGCTGAAGTCGCGCAGACATCGGGCGCGTAAAGCTGAACCGCTCAGCTGTACAACTCGCGACGGCGAATGCATGCGGCGCATTGCCGGAGTGACGGGATCGCCGACGGGCGGCGGTCGAACAGTCGGGGGTAGTGCGGAGATGCCGGTTTGAGACTGCCTGCAGCTGTTGCCTGATGTTGCCGGTGCTACGAATGCGGATACAGCTATTCCAATATGATGCCCTAAATGGGGCTAATTAGATAGCAGAAAGTTCCGCGCAAGGGCAAATCGCCCGTGTGGCAGGGCTTTGGGCAATATCCGGGGGCGCCGACGGTGCGCCGCGCATGAGTGGCGCGCCGTGTGTGCAGGGCGCCGCGCCGAAACGGAAGCGGATCGGTAGACCGGCCGCGTTCAGCGCGACGTTTCGGCGACGCGCTTCTGCAATTCCCGGGCGGCGGCAAGCGGGATGCGGGCGTCGTCCCAGCTGGCCAGCCATTCGACCTCTTTCGACGTGAAGATTTGCCCGTGATTGCGCAGCGCGTACTGGAGCGAATCGATGATGTGATTGCGGATGATTTCGGGCGTGCCTTCGTCATCGAGCACGGTGCGAAACGCTTCGAGCGTGGCCATCTGTAGCTCCGTGAGGTGAATGGCTCTGTTATCGCATGAAAAAAATCACCCCGCCACGTGGACAAAAATCGCCGGGGCGCGGTGGGACGCTCGAGCGGGCGTGGCGCGGTTTGGCCCGTGCGGCCCGTGCGGCGGTCGCGAGGGCGGGGCGGCTACAATGGCGAGTTGCCGCGGGCGAGGACCAACGTCTTCCTGGACGGTTACCCGCACCGGCTCCGCTTTCGGCATCGGCGCATTCTCACCACTTCGCGCGGGCGCAAACCGCGCCGCATCCCTCGAACACTGCGATTTCCCATGCGCAACACAAACGTGTCTCCTGTGAAAGACCTGCTGCTGCAACGTTACGCTCCGATCGCCGACGGCATCGCGGCGCTCCTCTATCCGTGTGCCGAAGTGGTGATTCACGACCTGCGCGATCAGACCATCGCGTACCTCGTGAACAATCTGTCGAAGCTCGAAGTCGGCGGCCCGTCGGTGCTCGACGAGGTCCATTACGCGGCGCGCGGGCAGACGATCGGACCGTACGAGAAACTCAACTGGGACGGCCGGCGCATGCGTTGCGTGAGCAACATCCTGTTCGATGACGACGGCAAGCCCGCCGGCATGTTGTGCGTCAACTTCAATATCGCGGTGTTCGAGGACGTGCGCTCGACGCTCGATCTGTTCATCAGGGGCGGCAGCCTGTCGGACGCGCCTGCGGAAGATTTGTTCCGCGACGACTGGCAGGACCGCATCAACACGTATCTGCACACATGGCTGCGCGAACGGCAGATCGGCATCAATGCGCTCACGCGCGAACACAAGCGGGAAATCGTCGAGGCGCTGCACGCGCAGGGCGCGTTTCGCGGGCGCAGTTCGGCGAACTACGTGGCCGCCGTGCTGACGATGGGACGAGCGACGGTCTACAAGATTCTGAAGCAGATGAAAGAGGGCGGGTGACGCTTCGCGCAAGGCAATTTCCTTCGCGGGCGGTTAGCCCGTCGCCGCGCCGAGGCGTGGCGGTTTTCAATCACGAGGAGGGCAATGGTGCGTTACCGGCACTACAAAGGCGGAATTTACGAACTGGTGTGCGAGGCGACGCTGGAGTCCGATCCGACGGTCACGATGATCGTCTACCAAGCCGCCGATGGTACGATCTGGACCCGTCGCGCTTCGGTGTTTTTCGAACTGATCGAGCAGGACGGCGTCAAGGTGCCGCGCTTCGCACCAATCTGACCTCGTGCGGGCGTTCGGTTCACCTCGCCGCGCTCATCGCGGCTCAGCCGAACGCGCGCCGTCATGCACTACCAACAGGAAATCTGAATGCGTTTATTGCTTGCCATCATTCTGCCGTGGTTGCAGTTCTTCACGATCGGCCGCCCATTTGCCGGCATCATCTGCCTGATTTTGCAGATTACGCTGATCGGCTGGATTCCAGCCGCGATCTGGTCCGTGTATGCGTTGAGCCAGTACAACACCGACCGGAAAATCGCCCGTGCGATGGGCAACGGTCGTTAAGACCTGCTTGCGATGAGCCCGCGCCCGCGGCTCGGATCGAGGGTGCGCGCGCCGCGCCGTGACGCGCGAGGTGGCGGCCGCACAGCGGTTTATCGCGACGACGGCATGTCGACGGCGCCCGGCGCTTCGATCACCACATCGGTTTCGGCGATTGCCACGCACGGCAGGATATAGCCTTCGACTTTTTCTTCGCGGCTCAGACCTGGCCATTCGATCGTGTAGCGCACGCGGCCGGCGGTCAGCCTGCAGATGCAGGTCCGGCAGGTGCCGTTGCGGCATGAGCGCGGCAGACGCAGATTCGCAAAGCCGGCGGCTTCGAGGATGGTCAGCGAGTCGGGCGCTTCGAAGCTCTGGCCGAGCGGTTCGATGCGAACGCGAGGCGGGCGGGTTGGATCGGTCATCGTGTGACGTGGGTGGCTGCGTGCGCGACACTTTACACGGGACGGACCGGGCGGGATGGGTCGCTTCGTGGTTGCAGCTGACCGAGTCGCGCATTTTGGCGCTCGCAGCACACGCATTGAAGCGTGCGGTTTAAGTCAGAGGCCGACGCATCGCCGCCGGCCTCAGCAATAATCACTCGATCACCATCCGCGTCCACATCAATGTGTCGTCCCGGCGCGCCGCAAATACCGGTACACCGTATTGCGCGCGAGCCCCAGCTCCCGCGCTGCAGCAGAGACATTGCCGTCGAGCCGCGCAAGCGTCTCGGCGATCAGCGTGGCCTGCCAATCCTCCATCCGCGCCGGCGCGCCACGCACGGTTCCCGTACCGTCTCTATCCACATCGTTATCTGAGCCCGCGACTGCCGACCGCGCACTCGCCCCATCCGTCGTCTTGACACAATCCTGCAAAAAGTCATCCGGCAAATCGTCCACCTCGATCTGCTCCGCGCCCTCGGCCATGATGCTCGCGGTGCGCAGCACGTTGGCCAGTTGCCGCAAATTGCCCGGCCAGCGGCATTGCTCGAAGCGTGCGAGCACCGCAGCCGAGACGCGCCGCGGCAAATGCTCGCCCTCCTGCTGCAAGGCCAGCATGCGCGTGACGAGCACGGCCAGATCGGTACGCTCGTGCAGCGCCGGCAACGTCACGACGAGGCCGTTGATGCGGTAATACAGGTCTTCGCGGAAGGTGCCCGCGTCGATCATCTCGCGCAGATTGCGGTGGGTCGCGCAGACAATGCGCAGATCCACCGGAATCGGCCGCGTCCCGCCGAGCGGCACGACGGTGCGTTCCTGCAGCACACGCATCAGACGCACCTGTTGCGCGAGCGGCATATCGCCAATTTCGTCGAGAAACAGCGTGCCGCCATCGGCCTGCACGATCTTGCCGACGCTGCCGCGTTTCTTCGCGCCGGTAAATGCGCCGTCCTCGTAACCGAACAGTTCCGCTTCGATCAGCGTATCGGGCAGCGACGCGCAATTGAGCGCGACGAACGGCGCGGCCCGCCGCGGCGAGTCGTGATGGATCGCCCGCGCGAGCCATTCCTTGCCGGTGCCGGTTTTGCCGAGCACGAGGATCGGAATATCGCGGCCACGCAGCTTGGCGACACGCCGCAAAATTGCCGCGACCTGTGCGTCGCCGGTGTCGAGTGTCTCCAACGTGGCGGGTGGCGCGGCATCGGCGCAGCGCGGCGGCGCATGACGGGCGCCGCCCGGCAGCGCCGCCCGCATCGTGCCGCCGATGTCCTCTACCGGCGCGACGACATGTGCAACATAGCGCGGCGCCGCATATTCGCCGCGCGCGACCACCCGCACGCCGCTTGGCAGCGTCAACAGAATGCTTTCGCCGGGTGCGCGGGCGATCTGCTGCAGCAGCGCAGCGAAGGCGATGCCGAACAGCGCCTCGAACGGTTGCCGTTGCAGTTCGGCGAGCGGCTGGCCGAACTGGAACAGTGCACTGCGGTTTGCCGACAGAAACACGCCGTCCGGCGCGAACGCCGCCAGACCTTCGAACAACGTACCGATGAATTCCGCGCGGGCGTGAAAGTGCACACGAATCGCGTCGGCGAATTGATTGGAGAACAGATGATTTTCGATCATCTGTGCCGACATCCTGACGAGCGCCAGGGTGTGCTTATGAAAACCGCGCGTGTCGCCGCTCACGTCGAGTGCGCCGATGGTGCGCCCGAACGGGTCCGCAATCGGCGCACACGAGCAGGTGAGAATGCGGTTCGCGTGCAGGAAATGCTCGTCGGCATGCACGACGGTCGGCTGCCGGTCGACCAGCGCCGTGCCGATCGCATTGGTGCCGCGATCCGCTTCGGCCCATGACACACCCGGACACAACGCGACGCGATTGGCTTTTTCGACGAAGTCGCTGTCGCCGAGACTGTGCAGGATCACACCGTGATTGTCCGTGAGCAGCACCATGCTTTGCGTGTCGACGATCTGCGCGTGCAGCGTTTCCATCACGGGGAGCGCATGCGTATAAAGCGATTGATTGCGCTCGACGAGCTCGCGCAGCGCGGGCGCGCGCAGCGGCTGAAAGTCCGGCGTTTCCGACGCGCGCAGGCCGATCTCGAGCGAGCGCGCGTGAGCCTGCGCGATGAAATCGGCCCGGGCGATGTCGGCCGGTGAATCAAAACGATGAGCAGGACGAACAGTCAAGGCATGTCTCCGGTGATCGGACGCGCGACGGGTACTTGGCCCGCCGTTCGATGCCGCAGCGCAGCATGCGCGCGCGAGGGCGAATTCCGATCTTACAGGACGAAACGCACCGCGGGCGGCAGCAAAAACACCGGAATCGTGCACGCCGCGTGTCTCAAAATATGCGCGAGGCACCAGGATCAGGCAAATGAGAAGGAAAACTTGCGCCCCGCCTTAACTCGTCTAAAGTGAATCAATTCACCTCCGCGCGGTGCGAACTGCAGCGCCGTCGCAGCGGGTGACGAGCCCGCGTCGTCAGCATTGGACAAGGAGGGAGGAAGCTGCTGGCGCGATCAGATGCAACCGGCGCGCGCACTACCTGGCGACACCCTGCGCGGCCCAACCTTCCAGGTGAACCCATGCACATCCTGTTCCCCAATGAAACTCCTGAATATTCAGGTCGCGAACTCACCTTGGCGTTCCCGGCGATGGTCGATGGGCAGAGGGTGGAATGCATGATCACGGCAGAGGCGCTCGAAGATCACTTCGGCGCCGCCTCTCCGCGTCTGGAAGACATGGTCGATGCATTTGATGCGCATCGCGCCCGGATCGAAGCCGCCACGCGTCGTTTGCTGTCGGAAACCCGGGCGCAGTGTCTCGTGCTCCGCAGCGGCTACGTGCGCTTCTACGAGGCGAACTGGCGTAATTGACGCAAGGCCGTCGAGGTTGCGGCCGAGGGCCGTGGGCGCTTCCGGCATCCGACGGCGCTCGAATCATTTTCATGCCATCAAGCTCGAACGGGCAGGAAAGCCGCGCGTCAATCACGGGCCGTCGAAACCCGCGCGCGGCGCGCGCCGTTTGAACCGGCGGTGCCCAGAGTGCTGCCGTTGCTCCCGAGCGCGCCCGACGGTGCTCGGGCACACCACGACACAATCACACGTTCGAATCACACGTTCGATAATGCAGGCGTTTCACGCGCCGCGTGAACGCATGCGACCACGCCTACGATTGCCGACGAGCGCGGCACTCAATCAGACTATCCGCCGCAGCGTCCGGTCCTTGCAAATAACGTGATGCACGATTGCCGCCAGCGCGTGCAAGCCGATGACCCAGTAGAACAGATTGCCAAGCCATTCGTGCGCATCCTTGAGCAGGGGCCGCGCGATCGAATCAGCGCCAATCAGCGTAAAGCCGACGTTGACCCACGCGAGGTTCACCGGCCGTCCGCCGGCATTGACCATCAGGATGCCGAGCAGCGGCTGCGCAAAGATGAACACGTAGAGCGCGAGATGCGCCGCGCGCGCAACGAACGCAAGCAGCCGGTTGCCGGTGAGTTCCTCCGGCGCGCCAGCCCACAGCCGCCAGAGCAGGCGCAGCATTGCGAGAGCCAGCACCAGCGTGCCGGCCCAGAAATGCACACTGGTCCAGAACGTGCGGCTGTCCGAGCCGCGCGGCCCGCGTACTTCGATGGCCAGATAGGCCAGCGCGACCAGCAGAAAAATAGCCCAGTGAAAGAAGATCGCGGGCGACGTGTAACGGTCTGCGGGGCGGCTGTAGGACATGGGGAACTCCTGCGACCTCGTCGATCGGATTCTGGAATCCTGCGATGATAAACGGTGCCGGAGCAGGAGTGCGCTCTCAATAAAGTACCGTCGATCCGGGATCAGATGCGGCGCGCGCCACACCTGAGCTCACGCTCGCCGCTTACTCGCTGCCGAGGTAGAAATAACGGAACAGGAAAATCGCCGCGATGATCCACACCACCAGCTTCACCTGACGCGCCTGACCGGTCAGCAGCTTCAATCCAGCATACGAGATGAAGCCGAACGCAACGCCGTTGGCGATCGAGTAGGTGAACGGCATCAGCAGCGCGGTGAGCGCGGCGGGCACGACTTCGGTGGCGTCGTCCCACGGCAGG
>NZ_NPIH01000119.1 GCF_012275575.1 Paraburkholderia sp. SG-MS1
GCCATACCGTCACGGCGCCGTTGACGAAGCCGACGATCGCCGCGCCCACGAGCCCCGCGATCACGGCGAGCCACATGGGTGCGCCAGCGTCGTTGGCAAACACCATCATGAACGGCGCGAATGCGAACACCATACCCGCCGACAGATCGATGTCGCCGCCGATCATCAACATGATTTCGCCGAACGCGATGATCGCCACCGGCGCGATGAATTGCGACAGGTTGACGAGGCTCGCGTTGGTGAGCAGAAAATCGTGATTAGCGAATTCAAAGTAGGCGGCCAGCAGCACGGCCACGAGCAGAATGCGCAGCTCGGCCGACCAGTGTGACGCGAATGAAACCCCCGCGCGCCGGGACGCACGGGCCGCTTCGATCTTGCTGGTTTCCTTCACTGTATTCATCACGACTTGATTGCGCCGCTCATCGGGACGATTTGCGGCTTGGTGGTCTTGCCTTCATAGCGCGTCGAGGTATTCAGGTAGGGCTCGACGGTCGCCTTCGTCACGAATTTCAAGCCGGTGTTGATGTCGGCCGGCCCGACCAGACCGCCCGAGGAGAGGAACACGAACGCTTCCATCACCGTGTAGAAACCCTGCACGTAGGGTTGCTGATCGATGGTGAAGTCGAGGAAGCCTTCGTGGATGAGCTGGATCGTGGTCGGCAGCAGGTCGAAGCCACCACCGTGCACGCCCTTCGAGGGAAGGTTCGATTCCTTCATCACCTGCGCGACGCCCTGCGTGCTGCCCGCATCGACGGCGAACATGCCTTTCAGGTCCTGGTGGCCCAGATAGAACGACTTGATTTTCGAAAGCTCCTCGTTCACGGTGGCGCCCGTCGCCACGGTCTGGATGTCGATCTTCTTGCCGGACTTCTTGATGGCGTCGCTCGCACCGTCGAGGCGCGGCTGGATATTGAGCTGCCCCGGCGTCGCGATGAAAAGCGCGACCAGGCCGCTGTCGATGAGGCTCACGATGCGCTCGCCCATCTGGTAGCCGGAGAGATACAGGTCCTGGCCGATATAAGCGAGGCGCGGGTTCTTCTTGCCGCGCGGCGCGTCGGCGTTGTAGGCGAACACCGGAATGCCGGCGTCGAGCGCGGCCTGGATCGGCTTGTCGAAGGCGCCCGGATCGACGATCGGCACGGCGATGGCGTCGGCCTTTCCGGCAATGGCCGAGTTCACGGCGCGGACCATCTCGCCCGCGTCCGACGTGGCCGAGCCGGTCCACTGATAATCCATGCCGAGCAGCGAGCACGCGTCCTGAATGCCGTACTGCGTGGGGACGAAGAACGGGTTCGTGGTGACGTGATTGACGAACACGATCTTCCACTTCTTGTGGGCCGGGAATGCCGCCTCCGCCGCGTGCGCGGTGCCGACCAGCCCGCCCGAGCCGCCTAGCGCGCCCATCAGCGAAAGCGCCGCGCCTAATCCCGTGCCCTGCATGAGCCCGCGGCGCGCCGCGCTGAAACCATTACGGCGTTGTTCCTCGTCGTCATCCCGTTGCTGTGCCATGTCGTCCTCCGGTTCTCTTCTTCGTTCGTTGATGCGCTCGACGTTGAGTCGATCGCGTGCAGATGCTGGACGGCACCGGGAGTGCGCCGGGCAGGGCGGGACTGAGGCGTGGAAATGTGCAACCCCGATTCGAAAGCGCTCGATACGCGCCGTGCGGTACCGAAAAAATGGTAGTGCAGCGCGGTTGTCCCTCCTAATCCATGTATACCCCTAACTAGTCCGACTATTGGGATGGCCCGCTAACGGACCACCGCCCAGGAAATCGACAAAGCCGATAGGGGCGTCGTAGGTCGAAGCATCAGCCGGGCAAAGATTGCTTCGCCGACGCTGCACTGTCGGCTGCAGCAAGGATTTCGAAATGTTTATCACCGCGCCTCGCGCCCGGCAAAAACCCATTCAGCGGGGGTTCAAGAAACCGGGCTGGCCGTGCAAGTACCGGAAGCCCGGCAAACGGATGGGTGTGGGAGGACTGCTTAGGCAACGGGGCGCTGCATCTGTTTCTGCCCAGCGCAGAGTGATCTCGGATTTGACGACCGAAGCGACAGGCTCCGTCAGACTGACGCTGATTGCATATGTGGCCGGCCCGGGTGTCTCGGACCCAAGGGTAATACCTTATGTTACCCGGCGCATGGACGGCACCGTGCAACATTCCAATGGGACCTTGCTCCCCACCTTGCCGAGAGGCACGGCCAGGTGGCCGCGCCGCTACTCCGTTTCGCTGTCGTCAGTGTCCGCATTGGCGCCCGCCGTTTCCTGATTCATGGCGGCGGCCGCGAGCGTCGTGGCGAGTTCCGGATGAGCCTCTTTCCGCTCGCTGTAGCGGTCGGTCAGGTAGTCCGAACGGTCTCGCACCAACAGCGTGAACTTGTACAGTTCTTCCATGACGTCGAGCACGCGATCGTAATAGGCCGACGGTTTCATCCGGCCGCTGTCGTCGAACTCCTGGTACGCTTTCGCCACCGAAGACTGGTTCGGGATGGTCACCATCCGCATCCACCGGCCGAGAATGCGTAGCGCGTTCACAGCGTTGAACGACTGCGATCCACCGCACACCTGCATCACCGCGAGCGTGCGACCTTGCGTGGGCCGAACGCCGCCGCTTTCGAGCGGTAGCCAATCGATCTGGTTCTTGAATACTGCCGTCAACGTTCCGTGACGCTCCGGGCTGCACCATACGTGCCCCTCCGACCATTCCGAGAGTTTGCGCAGTTCGACGACCTTCGGATGATCGGCCCGCACGCTATCCACGAGCGGCAAGCCGTGCGGATCGAAGACGCGTGTGTCCGCGCCGAAACGGCGCAGGATGCGTTCGGCTTCGAGCGTGAGAAGCCGGCTGTACGACGTAGGGCGCAAGGAGCCATAGAGCAGCAGAATCCGCGGAGCGTGTGAAGACACTGCACGGGGTTCGAGCTTCTGCAAATCCGGTATGTCGAGGTGCGCGGCGCTGACGTTGGGAATGTCCTGCGTCATTAGAGCATCCTCCTTCCTTCACTATCGACGATCTGCTCGCCGTCCTCCTTCGTGAACGCGCCCTTCTGCCGGGCGGGCAGGATATCGAGCACGACCTCGGAGGGCCGGCACAGACGCACGCCAAGCGGCGTGACAACGAACGGGCGGTTGATGAGGATCGGGTACTGCACCATGGCGTCAAGCAACTGCTCATCGCGCAGGGAGGGATCGCCCAGGCCGAGGTCGGTGTACGGAGTGCCCCTTTCACGCAGCGCGGCGCGGACCGTGAGACCGGCACGGGCGATCAAATCCTGTAGCGTGTCCCGCTGCGGCGGCGTTTTGAGGTATTCGATCACCTCCGGCTCGATACCGGCATTGCGGATCAAGGCCAACGTGTTGCGCGACGTGCCGCAATCCGGGTTGTGATAGATCGTGACGCTCATATCCTTTGTCCTCTAACGCTGTGTTTTGGCTTCGTACCAGTGCTGCGAGCGGTTGACGACTCCGACCACGAACAGCATCACCGGCACTTCGATCAGCACGCCGACCACCGTGGCCAGCGCTGCGCCTGAATGGAAGCCGAACAGGCTGATTGCGGTAGCGACCGCGAGTTCGAAAAAATTGCTCGCACCGATCAGACTGGATGGCCCCGCAACACAATGCGCGACACCGAGCCTGCGATTCAACAGGTACGCGAGGCCGGAATTGAAGAACACCTGAATCAGGATCGGTACCGCGAGCATGACGATGACGAGGGGCTCCCCGACAATCGCCTGTCCCTGAAAGGCAAAGAGCAGCACGAGCGTCGCGAGCAGCGCACTGATCGAATAAGCGCCGAGCCGTGAGACCACGCTGTGAAAATGTGCGTCACCCTTCGCCATCAGCATTCGCCGCAACAGTTGCGCGAGCACGACCGGAATGACGATGTACAGGCCCACCGAGATAATCAACGTGTCCCACGGCACGGTGATAGCCGACAGGCCGAGCAGCAGCGCGACGAGCGGCGCGAAAGCGACGATCATGATGGAGTCGTTCAGTGCGACTTGGGACAGCGTGAAGTACGGATCGCCTTTGCAGAGTTGCGACCAGACGAACACCATCGCCGTGCAGGGGGCGGCGGCCAGCAGGATCAGGCCGGCGATATAGCTGTCCAGTTGATCGGCTGGAAGCCACGGCGCGAAAATATGCCGGATGAAGATCCAGCCGAGCAAGGCCATCGAAAACGGTTTGACGAACCAGTTCACGAACAGCGTGACACCAATGCCGCGCCACTGGCGCTTGACCTCGCTCATGGCGGCAAAGTCGATCTTGATCAGCATCGGGATGATCATTACCCAGATCAGCAGGCCGACAGGGAGATTGACCTGCGCCACTTCCATGCGACTGATCGCCTGAAAGAGCCGGGGAAGCGTCTGCCCGAGCAGGATGCCGCCCACGATGCAGAGTGCCACCCAAAGCGTCAGGTAGCGCTCAAAAAAACCCATCACCGCCCGTGTGCCGCCGCGGGCCGTCTCAGTGCTGCTCATCGCATTCCTCTGCGGATCTCATAGCGGCGAATGTTCGCCAAGGTTCTCAACTGTTGAGTGGCAGAGCATCTACTTCATCGGATAGTTCCGCTGCAATCGGCGAGGTTGCTCGCGGCACACGTCGCGCCGTCGCAGCAGTTCTCCGTCAGGAAAGCAATCAGCCCTGTCATCGCATCGAAGTTGGCTGTGTAGATCACGAATCGTCCATCCTGACGCGACTTCACCAGGTCCGCGTGCGACAGATCCTTCAGGTGGAACGACAAGCTCGATGGGGACAGCCCGACCTGCTGCGCGATCTCGCCAGCAGCCATCCCATCCGGACCGGCGACGACCAGCAGACGGAAAATCGCCAGCCGCGATTCATGGGCGAGCGCGCTCAGCGCGCGTACAACGAGATTCGAATCCATGAACGCTACGATAGCCCATTCGCTTTTATATTTCAACGAATATTGAAATGACGGCGGGCGCGGATCGCTGGCGCTTAGGCAACGGCACGGTCCGGGTAGTCGATTCGCTGCAGACTCGTAGACCATGCGCGCCATGTAGTGCATGACGTAGAAACGACGGCATGATCGAGAATTCCCCGCGTCAGAAGACTTGAGCCCACCACGAACTAACGCGTACAGACCATGAAAAAACCGCCCGACATGGTCGGACGGCTCTTCTCCCTACGCGTGCCGCAAAGCGGCAAAAAATTACTGTCCAGGCGATCCAATTGACGCAGGTTTAAGCGGCTCGCCTATGGCGCCGTGCACGCCCACCACTGCCTCGACATAGTTTGGCGCCGTTGCCGAAACGGTATCCCACACTGCCGACACCTTCGCATTGCCACCGACAAAGACGGCACCGGCATGATTTCCGGCGGCAACGAGGCTCGCATCCGCACCCGAGGCCGTCGGAATTGCCTTCGTCGTGCCGTCTCCCTGCATTGCGCCGAGCGATGCGCCGTAGTTCATTGCAGCCGCGACATTGCCGTTCGCGTCATACACGATCACCGCATCGCCTTTACCCAAACCGATCGGATTCGCTGCATCGTTATTGACATTCAACATCGCCACGACCGGCACCGTGCCAGCAAGGCCCCAGGTTGTACGGAACGTATTTTCATCCGTTCCGGGCACACCGGGGACAACGACCAGATGTTCACCCGGTGCAAGCATCGTACCGGCCACGAATGCCGCGCTATTGTTGGCATCGTTGACGTCGGCATGACTGTCGCCCCACTTCCAGCCGGTCAGATCGATTGCCGTGCTGCCGTAGTTATAGATTTCAAAGAAATCCTGGCCGCCATCAGCGTTCGAGTTCACCTCCGAGACCAGCACGGTCGGCGCCGGAGCACCTGCCGCTGCAGTCGTGAAGCTCTGCGTCGTGCCCGCATAGGCGTTGCCGTACAGGTCAGTGATAACGCCGCTGGCCAGTTTTACGGTGTAGCGAGAACTCTCCTGCAACGGTGTCGTCAAGGTGATGCTCACCCGAGTGCCGTTGAATTTCACCTGGGTCGTGTCGTCAACGGACACATTGCGCGTATCAGAGCCGTTGCTGATAACGATGTTACCCGTGCCCGCCTGCACGACTTCGTCGAACGACAATGTCATGTGGTTGCCGGTGATGCCTGTCGCGCCATCGACCGGCGCCGTGCTGGTCAATGTTGGCGCTGCGTGGTCAACGGTACCCACCGCCTTGAACGAGAATGTCGAGAGGTCGGACACAGCGGCGGTATCGCCTCCCGCTGCCGTCTTGATCGCCCCCGTTGGGTACGTGATGTGGTAGGTGGTGCCGGCAACCATGTAGAACTTCGGATGGATCTTCACCACATTGCCGCTAAACGACACTTGCGATGCGTCGCTCACAGGAATCGAACGCGTATCGTCGGCGCCGTTGGTGAGAACGATATTGCCCGCACCTGCCTTCACTGATTGATCGAACGTGAGGTACAGGTTGCTGCCAATGCCGACATTGCTGGTGCTGGTGGTTGGCCTGAAGACAGTCAGACCCGGCAGGCTCGGCCCCGCAGCCTGTTCACCGACCGCGTAAAGGGTGCCGTCCGAGTCCATCGTCACACCCTCGTTCTGGGCAGTGGCACTCATATACAAGCTGCTCAGCAGATTACCGGTACGATCCATCTTGACGATCTTGCCATCCGGCGCGCCGATGATGATGACGTCGTCGTAATCCGGAGCCTTGGCCGGTGCGATATTCGACAACGAGAAAACGTCATTGAATGCGGAAAGGCCTGTCCTCGCCGCGTCGAAGAGCGCCGGCGGATTATCTGTCGATGGCAGGATGGCCGTGCCGTCCGATGCCGTCGCCGACCTGCCTGCAAAGTTGATCGCGGCCTGGAAGATGCTGGTGGGCTGCGACTGGCGCACAGCAATGTAGCCGCCTGTTCTGGTATCGAAAGTCACGCCCTCGATACCGACGTTGGCCACCGTCGTACCCAGTTTGACGGACTGAACGTCTGCTCGGCGCAATATTCCACCCGGCACGTAAGTGAACAGATCGACCTGACGCAGACGCTCTTCCACCAATACGAACTTGCCGCCACCGACATAGGTGATGCCTTCGGTGTCCTCGAAATCGCCGGCATTGAGCGTCATGGAATCGATCACGTGACCATCGCTCTTTGCAACCTGCACGACCGCGGTCGCCCCGTCGCCGACGACATACAGCGAGTCGGTATCCTTGTCATAGGTTACGCCGGACGCCTCTGCGTTCAACAGATTGGTGCCGGACGTAGCGTACTGCAGAGGAAACATAGCCGTCTGCGTGTAGCTGTTCAGATCATAGGTGCTCTGCGGATCGCTGAATGCGAGCGCAGGAATTTTGCTATCTACGACGGGCACACCAGTGCCGCTGTTGCCGTTATTGCCGTTATTGTTGCCGGCAGTGCTGCTGCCATTGTCGCCCCCGCCCCCGCCACATGCACTAAGACCGGCTGCGAGAATCGCAGAAATTAAGAGTTCTTTTTTCACGGTACGGTAATAAATTGAAAGGTTATTGAGAATTCGCGACCATAGCGGGCTTGTGTTGCATCTTCATGATGGATTTGTTGCATGTAGCCCTTGTCGGCGCACGGGTAAAGGGTGATCCCGACCAGGTCTCTCCTACTATGTCGGCTGGACCGATCACGACGGAGCCGTCTATGCCCACTACCCCAGCAGCGTCATCGCAGCCTTGTGCCGACGCCGCGCTCGCCGAGCGCGTCGATGCGGTGCTGTCCCGCGCGCTCGACGCACAACGTCTCGTCGGCGCGGTCGTGCTGATCGCGCGCGACGGACAGCTCGTCTATCACCGCGCAGCTGGATTCGCCGACCGGGAATCACGCGCACCGATGCGCGAGGACACACTATTCAGGCTCGCGTCGGTGACGAAGCCGATCGTCTCGACGGCCGCCATGGTGCTCGTGGCGCAACGCAAACTGTCGCTCGACGATGATGTCACCCGCTGGCTGCCCGATTTCCGCCCGGCCCTTCCCGACGGCCGCGTACCGTCGATCACAGTGCGGCAGCTGCTTACGCACACGGCGGGCCTTGGCTACCGCTTCGCGGAAACCGACGCGAACGGCCCCTATGCACGGGCGGGGGTGTCGGACGGACTCGACGGCGCGGCGATCACGCTCGGCGAAAACGTACGCCGGATCGCGAGCGCGCCGCTGCTGTATGCACCGGGGACGAGCTGGACCTATTCAGTCGCGCTCGATGTGACCGGCGCGCTGATCGAAGCTGTCTGCGGGATGCCCCTCGCCGAGGCTGTCGATGCACTCGTGCTGCGTCCGCTGGGCGTTCGCGACACGGCGTTCGTTGCGCTCGATCCCGCGCGGCTCGCGACACCGTACGTGAACGATACGCCGCGGCCGCACCGGCTCGCCGAGAACGAGACCGCACGTGCCGTCGAAGGAATTGTCGGTGTCACGTACTCGCCGGCGCGCGCGCTCGATGCGCACGCTTTTGCGTCGGGCGGTGCGGGGATGGTAGGCCGCGCGAGCGACGTGCTGGAGGTGCTCGACACGCTGCGCGCGGGCGGCGGCGCGTTGCTGCCTGCCGCCCTCGTGGACGAGATGGGCCGCGTGCAGACTGGCAACCTCGATTTGCCGGATCGGCCCGGGGTTGGCTTCGGGATCGGCTTTTCGGTGCTGCGCGATCCACGCGCGGCGGCGTCGCCGGAGTCAGCTGGCACGTGGCGCTGGGGCGGTGTCTACGGTCACTCGTGGTTCGTCGACCGCGCGCGCGGGCTGACTGTCGTGTCGCTGTCGAACACGCTTTACGAAGGTATGAACGGCCAATACACAATCGCTCTGCGCGACGCCGTTTACGGCATCAGGACGTGACGACGTGCCGCTACCGTCGAAGGCCGCGTTAAATCCATTGGTCGTTCTCGACGGTACGCTCGCTCGTCGCGCCGTCGCCGGTGTTCACCACGCCTCGCGGCTCGATCAGCAGCAGCTTGACTTCCGAGTTTGCACTCGGCTTGTGCTCGACGCCCTTCGGCACCACCGCCATCTGCCCGGCGCGCAAAACGATCGAACCGTCGCCCGAGGGCCCCGTCCGGAAATCGATACGCAACTCGCCTTCGAGGACCATGAACGTTTCGTCGGTATCGGCATGCCGGTGCCACTGAAACTCGCCTTCGACCTTCACGACCTTGAACTGATAGTCGTTCATTTCAGCGACGACGCGCGGTTGCCAGTGACCGTCGATCTGCGCGATCTTGCCGCTCAGATCGATGGTCCGGCACTGCCCACGGTCGACGGGCGCGGTGCGGTTGTTCGAGGATTGAGACATCGTTCTCTCCGTTCAAAGGTTGAGGCGTTGAGAATACGCATGCTCCTTGCGGCCGTATTGAACGATCGTGGGCGTTTTCAGCCGCGCTGGATGCCGCCCGCGACCAGGAGCCAGCGCCCCGGCGTCAGCCCGAATGTCTTCGAGAAGTGTCGCGTCATGTGGCTTTGATCGGCAAAGCCGGCGCTCGCGGCGGCATGAGCGAGCGAGGTGCCGGCGAGCAGCATGCGGCGTACCGCATCGAGGCGCCGCATCGTCAGATAACGGTATGGGCTTGTACCGTAGAACATGCGAAAGTCGTGTGACAGGCTCCAGCGATCGCGGCCCGTCGCCGCTTCGAGTTCGTCGAGCGTGACGACGCGCGCGCAGTTCACGTGCAGATAGTCGCGGGCGCGGCGCGCCGCGAGGAAGTCGCCCTTCGAGCGCCGTGCGGGCACGCCGGCAGCGGCGGCAAGCGCGCGCGCCGCTTCGGCGAGCGCATCGCTCTGCTCGAGGGGCTCGAGCGTATAGCCGACGTGTTGCAGTAGCGTCGCGGTTGCCGCCGCAAGGCGCGGATCGGTCGTCACGCCGCCTTCGAGAAACGGCAGCGCACGTCCGCCGAGCACCTCCTGAAAGATGGCGGGCTCGATGTAGATCATCCGGTATTGAAACCCTTCGGCGGTGCCCGCCTGGCCATCATGAGGCTCATCGGGATGCAGCACGAGCGTGTTGCCGGGCAGGCTGTTTCGCTGGCTGCGTCGATAGCTGAAACGCTGCACGCCGGCGAGTGTGCGGCCAATCGCATAGGTGTCGTGGCGGTGCATGGCATATGCCCGGCCGTGAAACCAGGCTTCGATTCGCTCGACGCCTTCGATCGGCTCGGCATGCTTTACCCAGTCGAGGCGGAAAACCGGTGTTTGTCGGCTCATGAATGGATGACCCTGGATGGCCTGACGTGTTGCGGGCCCCTTGTTTTTCAATAACCAACAAGAGATCGTGACGTGTTGGAGTCGAGCCCACATGCCGCATTGCCCGAAGCGCTGCCGCACAAGAGGCGCAGTCAAATATTCAACTCAAACAGTATGTTACGCGTGCCCGCGTGCGCGACGCAGGTTTGGCACAGATCGTGAGTAGTCGTTTAGCGAGCGGACATTGCCACCGCTCAACTCAAGCCCACATCGGGTTACCCAACTACTTTAAAGGTGAATCGAAATGAACACACTCACTATTGTCGACCTGCATCAGGAGGAAGATCTCTCCCGTTGCGCTATGGCGCGTGTTGTTGGCGGGCACGATGTGGAAAAGGAAAAAGCACTCGTCGAACTCTATCGTGTGATTGCCGGGATGGGCGTGGATACACCCGACCCGCCCGTCCACGTATCGATGAAGTTGCCGGGATAACTATCGAGCTTTGACACACTGCGACACTGCGACACTGCGCCGGTGGAAAGTACGGATACGAATCCAGGTAGAAGATTGCCATAAGGGCTGGCTTGCCGGCCCTTATGTTTTGGCCGCTGCTCGCCTCGTAGACCATGCGCCTGCAGGACAACAACGTTAGCAGCATGTCGGAACTCCAAGCAATGCTCAACCTGCGCCTGTTCGAGCGGCGTCCAACACGGCTTGAACCTACGCGCGCCGCCGAAGTGCTGCTCCGTCACGCGAATACGTTCGTCGCGACATTCAGCAGCTTGAAGTGGAGATGACGGATCTGCCGGAAGAAGTGCGCGGCATCGTGCGGATCGCCGCGAGTCGACAATCCTCGAAGAGCTGGATTGGACGGAAAAACCGCGCTTCGTTGAGACGCCTTGACAACCGGGCTTGACGCCCGGACATCATCGGCAGCGGCGTGCTGAAGATTCCCGCGATGGACACCGCGCTGCGCTGTTGCCGATAATGCGGCTTATATTGATGCTAGGGGTGTTCCTGCATCAACGCGACTACCGGTTCGGCGCGATTGCCGCGCTCGTGCTGGCGATCGTCGCCGCGGGATGGCTGGTCGGCGCGGCGTGATCCGCCTGAGCGGCATCTGGGGCGGGTATGATGCCGGGCGAGCCCTCATCGGAGCGGCGGGCGCCGCCGCTCCTTATGCAGCATTTCCTAGTCACGAGAACCATCATGCCTGCCCCACACGACGAAACGCCCACCGCCCCCACCACGCCGGGCAAGGCCAGGCGCAAGACGATGTCCATCACCACGCGCAATCTGCTGATGATCGCGGTCGGCGTGGCGGTGTTCGCGATCGTGGCCACCGTGGTGCTGTACAGCACGATCATGTACGGCGACCAGATTCCCAATTTCGGCATCATCCTGATGATGACCGTGCCGGTCATCGCGGGTGTGGCGTTTCGGGTCGGACTGGATGCGTGGCTGGATCGCGGCTGAGCGGCGCGAACCGGCAAACGCGCTGACGGCAGCCGCGACGGCGACGCGCCGGTCAATCGCGTCGCGTGCCGCACGCCGCCGTCAAACGGACGCCACCGGCAGCACTACCCAAACCTCCAGCCCCCCGCCCTCGCGCGAATGAAACTGCAAGCCACCGCCATGCAGCCGCGCAATCCGCTCGACGATCGACAACCCCAGCCCGGTGCCGCCGCTATGCGCGCGCGCATTGCGGCCGCGCTGAAACGGCGCCTTCAGTTGCTCCAGTTCCTGCGCCGAGAGGCCCTTGCCCCGGTCGCCGACCGCGACCGTCACCGTTTCGGCGGTGGCCCACGTGCGCACCGCAAGACCGCTGCCGCCGTACACGATCGCGTTCTGCATCAGGTTCATCAACAGCCGCATCATGCTGATCGGCCGGTACGCGAGCGCCGGCAGCTTCGCGAGCGATAGCTCGAACTCGTGCCCGAGCCCTGCGAAATCGCCCGCGAGCCGTTCGATCAACGTATTCAGATCGCCGGGTTGCGGCGCCTCGCGTTCGCCGCTGCCCGCGTAGTCCATGAACTGCTGCAGGATCGTTTCGATCTGGTCCAGATACGATTCGGCGGCCACCACGAAGCTGCTGTCGCTGCCGTGCGGCATCGCCATCGCCATCGAAAGACGCAGCTTGGTAAGCGGCGTGCGGATGTCGTGCGAGATGCCCGCGAGCATCAACGCGCGCGTCGCTTCGGCTTCCTGCAACGCCTGGGTCATCTGATTGAACGCGCCGCTCACCGCCGCGATTTCGGTGGGACCATCGGTTGGCAATGGCGCGGGCATTTCGCCGGCGCTCACGCGGCGCGCGGCGCGTGTCAATTCCTGAAGCGGTTCGTTCAGGTGCAACTGGATCGCGTAGCCGGCCAGCGCGGCCAGGACACCTAGACCGAGCGACAGGAAAATCGCCGCTTCGAGGCCATTGCCCTGCGCGTCCTCGGGAATTGGCAACGCGATCCAGTACGGCGTTTGCGGCGCGTCGGCGGGTGCGTGCATGCGAATCCACAGGCGCTGCCCGCCTTCGGTCTGCCAGCGCGCCGGCATGTCGGCCGGCAAATGCGCGCGCAGGCTGTCGAGAAACACGCTGCGCTGATACGTGCGATACGCGCGCACGAGACTGCGCGGCGGTGCTTCGGCGGATTCGGGTGGCGGTTCGGTGCGCGCGTCCAGACGCGCGGTCAGCGCGGCGCGCGGGGCGGGCGGGGTGGCGGCCAGCAGGTCGTCGAGCGTGCTCACGTAGGTGGCGAACACGGTCGCCGCGCGCTCCACGCGAGGCCGCTGGACGTAATGCAGCAGCACGCCGAGCGCGCACACCTGACTCAGCATCACGAGCACGATCAGCAGCGCGATATTGCGTGCGAGCAGCGTGCGCGGCAGCATCCTTCGCAGCAGCGAGCGCGCCATCACTCGACGTCCGCTGCCAGCATGTAGCCGACACCCCATACGGTCTTGATGAAACGCGGCTTCGACGGATCGTCCTCGACGATCTGCCGCAAGCGCAGCACCTGCACGTCGATGCTGCGATCGAGCGCATCGTGGTCGCGGCCCCGCGCGCGCGCCAGCAGGTTGTCGCGGCTCACCGGCCGGTTCGGCGACGAGGCGAGCGCGACCAGCAGCAGCATCTGCGCCGAGTGAATTTCCAGTAGCGCGCCCGCGCGCGACAATTCCTGCTTGCCGACATCGAGCGTGAAGTCGCCGAAGCGCACGCATTGCGACGTCACGGTGACCTCGCCCGACGCGATCTTCTGGCGGCGCAGCAAGGCGTTGATGCGCGCCACCAGTTCGCGCGGCAGGAACGGTTTGGCGAGGTAATCGTCGGCGCCGGTTTCGAGGCCCACCACGCGGTCGAGCGGATCGCCCTTCGCGGTCAGCATCAGGATCGGCAAAGTCTGGCCCTGCTCGCGCAAACGCGCGCAGATTTGCAGGCCGTCTTCCTCGCCGATCATCAGATCGAGCACCAGCAGATCGAACGGCTCGCGCTCCAGATAACGGTCCAGCCGCTTGCCGTCCTCGGCGACGCGCACGTCGAAGCCGTGGCCGCGCAAAAACCGCTGCAGCATGTTGCGCAATTCGATTTCGTCGTCGAGCACGATGATTTTGGCGGGGCGATCCATATGAAAGCTCCTCGGTTTAAGCGTCCGGCGGCGTGTCGGGGGACATCCCGGATGACGTCCGCCTCGCCGCTTGCCGTTCGGAAAGACGCTGCAGCAACACGTAGAACGACGGAATGAACAGCACGGCGATGCAGGTCGACGCGAGCATGCCAGAAAATACCGCAATTCCCAGCGACCGGCGCGCGCTCGCGCTGGCGCCGGTCGCGATCACGAGCGGCACCACGCCGAGAATGAAGGCGAACGAGGTCATCATGATCGGCCTGAAGCGCAGCCGCGCCGCTTCCACCGCCGCCTCGGCGATGCCCACGCCGCGTGCGCGCAGATGCCGCGCGAATTCGACGATCAGAATCGCGTTCTTCGCCGACAGCGCGATCAGCAGCACGAGACCGATCTGCGTATACAGGTTGTTGGCGGCGCCGAGCAACGCGAGCGTGCCGGCCGTGCCGAGCAAGGCGAGCGGCACCGCGAGCACCACGGCCACCGGCAGCAGCCAGCTTTCGTATTGCGCGGCGAGCACGCAGAACACCAGCAGCACGCCCACGGCGAATACCCAGTACGCCGAATGACCGACCAGCTTCTCCTGATACGACATCGCGGTCCATTCATAGCCGACGCCGGCCGGCAGGATGCGCGCGGCTTCCTGTTCAAACGCGGCGATCGCGTCGCCGGTGCTGAAACCGGCCGCTGGATTGCCGTTGATCGCCGCGGACGGCGCGAGGTTGTAAAGCGTCGCGACGGCCGGGCCGACGCTCGGGCGCGCGTCGATGAAGGTGCCCAGTTCGACCATATGGCCGCTGTTGCTGCGAATCTGCAGACGGCGGATGTCGTCGGTCTGACGGCGCAATGCGCCGTCCGCCTGCACGAACACGGGAAACGTGTGATTGAACGCGGTGAACTGATTCACGTAGCTCGACCCGACATAGTCCTGCAACAGATCGAACACGTTGCCCACCGGGACTTGCAGCGACTCGGCCTTGGCCCGGTCCAGCGTCAGCTCGACGGTCGGCGCCGCCGCGCGGAACGGGCTGAACACGCGCTGCAATTCAGGGCGCTTCGCGACGCTCGCGATCAGCGCGTCGGTGACTTCCTGCAGGCGCCGATAGTTCTGCGTGCCGTCGGTGAGGAACACCTGCAGTTGCACGCCGCCGCTGTTGCCGAGGCCCTGGATCGGCGGCGGCACGATCACCACCGAGCGGACGTCGGGCAGCGTCGCCAGTTCGTTATTCATGCGCAAATACAGCGAGCGCAGGTCCTCGCCTTTGCCGCGCTTGCTCCAGTCGTCGAGCGTCACGTAGATCAGCGCGGCATTCGGCAGCGACGCGTTGTTGTCGAGTGGCGAGATGCCGCCGATGGACACCACGTGGTTCACGCCCGGAATGGCGCCGATCCGCATTTCGATCTGCCTGCTCGCCTCGCGGGTGCGCTCGAGCGAGGCCGCGTCGGCCAGTTGCGCGGCGATCAGCACATAGCCCTGATCTTCGAGCGGAATGAAACTGGTCGGCACACGCGTGAGCAGGAACACGGACGCCGCGCCGAGCACCAGCGCAATCACGAGCGCGAGGCCGCAGCGCCGCACGAACCACGACACCAGGCGCACATAGACGCCTTCGACGCGCGCATAGCCCTCGTCGAACACGCGATAGACCACGTTCGGCTTGCCGGGCCGCGCGTGCCGCAGCCAACGCACGCTTTGCACCGGCTTGAGCGTGACCGCATTGATCGCGCTGATCACGGTGGTCGCCACCACCACCAGCGCGAACTGCCGGTACATCTGACCGGTGACGCCGCCCAAAAACGCCGACGGCAGGAACACCGAGATCAGCACCAGGGTGATGCCGACGATCGGCCCGAGCAGTTCGTGCATCGCGTCGATCGCGGCCTGCTTCGGCGTCTTGCCCTGCTCGATGTGCTGCGTGATGCCTTCGACCACCACGATCGCGTCGTCGACCACGATGCCGATCGCCAGCACGATCGCGAACAGCGTCAGCAGATTGATCGAGAAGCCGAGCAGGTAGATCGCGCCGAATGTGCCGATGATCGTCACCGGAATCGTCGTGGCGGGCACCAGCATCGCGCGCCAGTTCTGCAGAAACAGCAGGATCACCGCGAGCACCAGCAAGGCCGCTTCGAACAGCGTCTTGTATACGTCCACCACCGATTGCCGCACGAAGGTGGTCGTGTCGAACGGCAGCTGGTAGCTGATGCCCTGCGGCATGTTCTTTGCAAGACGCGCCATGGTCGCCTTCACTGCGTTGCCGACCTCCAGCGCATTTGCTTCGGGTAACTGATAAATGGCGATGCCCGCCGCGGGCCGGCCGTCGAGATTGAAGAACTGCCCGTAGCTGGACGAGCCGAGTTCGCTGTGCCCGACGTCGCGAATCCGCACGAAACGGCCGCCGTCATCCGGATCGGCCTTGATGATGATGTTGTCGAACTCGGCCGGCGTGGACAGCGCGCCCTGCATCGTCACCGTGAGCTGGAATGCCGCGCCGCCAGCGTTCGGCTCGGAACCGAGCTGGCCCGCGCTCACGTCCCGGCTCTGGCTCTGGATCGCCTGCATCACGTCGGCGGCGCTCAGATTGCGCTGGCTCAGCTTGCGCGGGTCGAGCCACACGCGCATGCTGTACTGGCCGGTGCCGAACACGGTCACGTCACCGACGCCGGGCAAACGCGCGAGCGTGTCGCGCAGATTGATTACCGCGTAGTTGCTGAGAAACAGCGAGTCGTAGCGTGGGTCGGGCGATTCGAGCGTGTAGAGCTGCAGGATCGCGGTCGAGCGTTTGCGCACGGTCACGCCCTGCTGCTGCACTGCTTGCGGCAATTGCGCGGTAGCGGCCTGCACGCGGTTTTGCACCAGCACCTGGGCCTTGTCGACATCGGTGCCCACGGCAAACGTGACCGTGAGCGTATAGGTGCCGTCATTGGTGCTGGTCGACTGCATGTACAGCGCATTTTCCACGCCATTGACCTGCGATTCGATCGGCAGCGCCACGCGGTTGATCAGCGTCGCGGCGCTCGCGCCGGGGAAGCGCGCGACCACTTGCACGGTGGGCGGCGTGATCGGCGGATATTGCGCAATCGGCAGATTGATGAGCGCGACCGCGCCCAGCAACATCACGATCAACGCGATCACATTGGCGAAGACCGGCCGCTCGACAAAGAAGCGGATCATGAGCGTCCCTGCGCGGCGGCGGCGATCACCTGCACCTTGACGCCGGGCGACACCGCCAGCGCGCCGCCGGTCACGACCCTGTCGTCGGCGTCGAGGCCCGCCGTAATCGCGCGCTGTGCGCCGAACAGGCCGCCAGTCGTCACCGCGCGCCGCTCGATCACGCCCGCGCCATTGACGACCAGCACGAACGCGCCCGCCTGTTCGCGCAGCAACGCGGTGTCGGGCACCAGCAGCACGTCGTGCGGCGCGCCCGCGGGAATATGCACCTCGACCGACATGCCCGGAATCAGATGCGCGTCCGGGTTTGCGATGTCGGCGCGCAGCCTGAGCGTACCGCTGTCGGAATCCACCCGCGTGTCGACGAATTCGAGCACGGCGTTCTCGCCCTGCGCGGCGGGCGCGCCGAGCACGTTGACGCGCACCGTGCGCGGCGGCCGCGTGAAGAGGCCAATGCGGTTCGCGTCGCGCTCGTTCAGCGAGAAATTCACATAGACCGGCTGGATGCGATCGAGCGTGGCGAGCTTCGCGGAGTCCGACGCGCCGACCACGTTGCCGACGTCGAACGCGCGTGCGCCAATGCGGCCCGCGAACGGCGCGCGTATTTCCGTATAGCCGAGATTGATGCGCGACATGTCGCGCTTGGCTACGGCCTGGTCGCGTGTGGTCTGCGCTTTCTGCAAGGTGGACTCGGAGGTCGCGTTGTCGGACGTGAGCTGCTTCTGGCGCGCCAATTCCTGTTCGGCGTTGTCGAGCGCGGCCTGGTCGTACACGAGTTGCGCGCGATACGTATCCGGCTCGATGCGAAACAGCAGTTGCCCCTGCTTCACGTAAGCGCCGTCAGTGAAGCCGATTTCCTTCAGCGTGCCTTGCACGCGCGCGACCAGCGTGACCGTGGCGGACGGCGCGACCGTGCCGTTCAGATCGATCTGGTCGCGCACCTCGCGGGCGAGCGGCCGGGTCACGGTGACTTGCGGCAACGCGGTTTGGGAGGCCGGTGCATTGCCGTCGCGGCAGGCGGCGAGGGTCGTCGCGAGTGCGAGGCAGAGTGCGGCGGTGAGCCTCGTTGCGAGTGCCGCGTTGGGTATCGTGTTGGGCCGTGCGTCCGCTTCGCAACGCGTGTCACGTCCCGTTTCAACCGTTGGCCCGCCACACCGCTCCACCACGCCCTCATGCTCAATCACGTCATTCACCATGTTCTTATTTCCCATTCTCTGGCTGCCCTCCACTCGCGCGCGCGAGCGGCGAATTCGCGGGCGGATTCAAGAGCCGTCCCCAATTCGTGCGCCGCGCCATCTGTTCGGCAACCTGTTCGCTGACCACCTGCTGCCCCTGCGCGACCTCCCATCCGCCGCCAAGCGCCCGGTACAGCGACACCGCCGCGAGCGCGGCGAGCCCCTGGTTCTGCGCGAGCGAATCGCCGTCGCGCAATGCCGAACGCGACGCGTCGAGCACCGTGTCGTACGTGACCGAACCCGAGCGATACTGCGCATTCGCCAGCTTCAACGCCCGTTGCGATGCATCGGCTGCACGCGCGGACGCGGCCAGCGCATCGAGCGTGGTGCGCAGCCCCGAGATCGCGTCTTCCACTTCTTTCTGCGCCTGCAGCACCGTGTTCTGATAGTCGAACACGGCCTCCTGAAACGACGCGTCCTGAATTCGCACCGCGTTTTGCAACTGATTGCGGTCGAGAATCGGCAACGTGATGCCCGCGGAAAAGAGGCCGATCGTCTTGCTACCCCATTGCGTGAGACCGATACCGTGCTGTTCGCCCGACGTCAGTCCGAACAGCCCGGTCAACGATAGCGACGGGTACAGCTTCGCCTTCGCCGCGCCGATTAGCGCCGATTGCGCGGCCGCGTTGAGCGCGGCCTGCCGCACGTCGGGCCGGCGCCGCAGCAGATCGGCAGGAATGCCGACGTCGATCTGCGTCGGCGGCACCGGGATTGACGCGCTGCCCTTGAGTTGCGCGTCGACCGCGCTGGGCGGATCGGCGAGCAGTACCGCCAGCGCGTCGCGATCCTGCGCGCGCGCCTTGATGAGCGGCGGAATTTGCGCCTCGGTTTCGGCCACCAGCGTGGCGGCCTGCTCGACATCGAGCTGGCTCGACGCGCCGCGCTTATAGCGCGCCTGGGACAGCGCGAGGCTCTGCTGCACCGACTTCAGATTCTCCCGCGCGACCGCGATGCGCTGTTCGAGCGCACGCAGATCGATGTAGGCATTGGCGACATCGCCGAGCAGCGACACCAGCGCGTTGTCGTACGCAGCTTCCGATACGCGCAACTGCGCCCGGTCCGATTCGATCTGCCGGCGATATTTGCCCCAGAAATCGATCTCCCAGCCGGCATTCACATGGAGATGCTCGGCCCACAGATGCGCTGGCGGAATCGGCCCGACGCCGCTCGTGTCGATATGGCTCGCACCCAACGAGATGCTGCCCGACTGTGGCAGCAGATTCTGCTCGCTGATCGCGAGCTGCGCGCGCGCCTTGAAGATGTGCAAGCCGGCCACTTGCAGCGTCAGGTTGCGTTCGTAGGCACGCTGTTCGAGCGCGGTGAGCACGGGGTCGTTGAACGCGGTCCACCAGGCCGCCTGCGCGGCGGGCGCAGTCGATGCGCTGCCCGGCAAACTTTCCAGCCACTGGTCTTCGAGCGTGACGTCAGGCCGGTTGAAATCCGGGCCGACTGTCATGCAACCGGTCAGCGCCACACTGAGCGAGACGATCAACGACGCGCTGACGATGCGCAGGCGGCGGGACGTGGCAGGTTTCATCGCGCGTTTTCGCAGGCTTCAAGGTGCGGCTGATGGTTCGAGAGCATGGCGCGCGGCGCGCGCGGCAGGGCGCAAGACGAAGCGGAACAGACCACCGGCAAAGGGCGGCGCCACGTTAGCGGCGTGACGCGCCTGCCGCGGACTTCGCACGCTAACGGCCCAAGCGGCCCAAGCGGATCAGGCGGCCAGGCGGCCAAGGCCGCTCCGCACGCTGCACTGCGCCACCCTCTACGATCCCGCCGATGCCCGCGCGGCTCAGTGCGCTGCCCCGCGTTCCTGCATGAATGCCGCGATTTGCGGCAACGTGATGTAGCCCGCCTTCTGCGTGTCGATTTCGTCGAAATGCTGCGCGACCCTCGGCATGCCCGCTTCGGCTTGCGCCCGGGTGAGCTTGCCGTCGTGCGTGGTGTTGGCGTCTGCAAAGCGCGTTTGCAACTGCTGCGCCATGCGCTCCATACGCTGCGGGTTGGCGCCCTGCGGCGTGGCGCTCTGCGCGAACGTGACGGTAGTAGCGCAGCACAGCAGCATCGCGGCGAGTAACTTTTTCATGACTGACTCCTTCGACCGAGGTTGAGCCATCTTGCGTCGCCTGCCGATGCCGCGATCCGTTTCGATGACAGGCCGGATTCTTGGGGATGCGCTGCCGGCTGGCAATGGCGGAATCATGTCGAGTGATGTCATGGACTTTCGGGAGCGTCTGGGCGGGCCTTTGCGCAGGCCTTTCACGCGGCCCTTGCGCGGCCCTTCGCTCGGGCTGCCCGCGACGCACGGCACGTGCTTCATCCAGACGAATACGACGCTGCGCACCGCATCGCAGGCGGGCTCGTCGTGACATCGAATGAAATGAGTTTGTCGTGCCGCTTTGCGCGCGCGTTGCGTATCTTTCGTCTGCCGGCGCAGCAGGCATGAGCAAGCACCCCATGCGCCGCCGGCACCCGTCGCGCCACAAGCGCCCCCCACGGAACGGCCGAGCTTCCACGCGAATCCGGACCGGTCGAGCCGCCGCTTCGTCGGAAGACGCGCGGCTCAACGCCTCAGGAGTACCAAGTGACTATTCGTCTCGTCTGCGCCTCTACTTTTACCGCTTTCGGTCTTGCCTGTTCGTCGACGGCATTTGCGAGGGTCGTCGTGTCTATGCCCGCGGCCGTGGTCTACGCCCCTCCACCGCGGGCGGTCTATTACGCGGTGCCGGTCAGTCCGATGTATGTGACGGCGCCTCCGGTTGCCGCGCCCGGGGCGGTGCCCTTCGCGGCGGCCGTCGCGGTGCCGCCGCTCAAGCCGGCGCCGATGTACACCACGGTCGTCGTGCCCCCACCCACCACCTATGCGGTCGCGCCCGCTCCCGCCGTCAGCTACGCGCAACCGGTCGTGATGATGCCGCGCTGAGCGCGCGCCCGGTGTGGGGTGATCCGGTGTACCGATTACTGCAAAAGATCGCCGCTGTCCGCAAGAAAGAGGCTGTGCGCCAACCCGCCGACACATCGTTGCATTGAGGATGAAGCCGTCGGCGCGCGCCGTTCGCCGCAGGAATGGCGCTTGCTGAGCGCTTCGTGTCAGCGTCGGCCACAGCGGCATTCTTTCGGAAACATCAGATGGGACATCAAGATATCGACAAGGAAATTGCGCACCTCGAAGTCGTCTTCGGGTTGATTTCGACGCGCGACCGCTTTCCGCTGTCGTACTGGCATCAGCGTCTACGCGCGCTGCACCGCGAGTCGATGATGCCCGCGCAACGGGAGCGCGTCGCGCGGCTCGAAGCGACGCTGCGCTCGCTGAGCGCGGCCGAGGAAACGACCCGCGCGCAGCGGCAGCGGGATTCGATCGCGACGCAGCGGTGAAGCCCGCGTCGCAGAGCGACCCGTCCGCAAGGCTCGACCCAAGCCGTCTGGCCGCTCTGTCGGTCAGCCGGTCAGCCGGTCAGAAGAGAAGCCGCGCGCCGAGCGCCAGCACGAGCGCGGGCACCATCACGAGCACGCCGACCTTCAGAAACTTGATAAAGCTCACGTCCTCGCCTTCGCGGCGAATCGCGTTGAGCCAGAGGATCGTCGCGAGCGACCCGGTGATCGACAGGTTCGGGCCGAGATCGACGCCGATCAGCAGCGCGTCGATCACCCGCTCCGGGCTTTGCGCCTGCAACACCGTCGAACTGGCGATCAGTCCGGCCGGCAGATTGTTCATCAGGTTGCTGCCGAACGCGATGATCGCGCCGGCCCAACCCGCCGTCGCCAGTTCATTGTGTTCGGTCGCGCGCCGCAGCGTCGTGGCCAGCACCGTGATGATGCCGGTGTGATCGAGCATCTCGACCAGCACGAATAGCGCGGCAACGAGCGGCAGCACGCTCCACGAGATCTCGCGGATCATCGGCAGCGGCGACTTGCGCTCAAGGATCAGCACGACCAGCGCGGTCAGCGCGCCGAGGATGGCAGTGGGCATGCCGAGCGGGACATCGTAGGCGGAGACCGTCAGCAGCACGCCCGCCGTGACCGCGATGCCGGCCAGCGCGACGCGTCCGCTCGACGACAGTTCGACGGCTTCGAGATTCGCCTCACAGAGGCCCGCGAGCACTTCGCGCTGGGTCCAGCGCAACATCACGTAAGTCGCGACGATCGACAGCACCGACGGCAACGTGAAGCGCATCATCCACGCGCCGAGCGCAGGCGTGTGATTGCCGTACAGCACGATGTTGGCCGGGTTCGAAATCGGCAGCACGAAGCTCGCCGCGTTGGCGACGAACGCGCAGACGAACAGCAAGGGCAGCGGCGGCGTCTTCGCTTTTTTGGCCGCGGCGAACACGGCCGGCGTGAGCACGACCGCCGTGGCGTCGTTCGACAGAAACGCGGTGATCACCACGCCGACCAGGTACACCAGCACGAACAGCCTGCGCGGCGAACCTTGCGCGTGGTTGACCGCCAGCACCGCGACCCAGTCGAACAGACCTTCGCGGCGACCCACCTCCGACAGCAGCATCATGCCGAACAGGAACAGATAGACGTCGGTGCCTTTGCCGATCGCCTCGAACGCGAGGTGCACCGGCAGGAGCCCGAGCAACACCAGCAGGAGCGCGCCGGCGACGGCCCACACGGCTTCGGGCCATTTGAAAGGCCGCGTGATGACGCCGGCCGTAGCGACGGCGGCGATACCCCAAGACAGGAAAAGGGAATTCACGGCATAGGACCTGGATGATGGGTTGTGAGCGAACACAGTGGCGTCGTGCCGACGCCCCAGACGCGCGCCAGCGCCAGCAAGTATGCCAGCGCCTGCGCGCTCGTCCGGCTGGCTTCTCCGCCCCGATGCAATCGCATCGGTGGTCGTTCCTCATGGCGAGTCAGCCGGAAAATTAACACAGCGCGAGCGTATTTCAATCACATTAGCGTCACTACGACAACAATCTGTTCTCTCGCCCCCGCCTATTCAGTTTTCATCGGCCTCCCTACCATCCGCATTCACACGCGACATCCACGCAAGACCTCGCCATCCACGAGCACAAACATGCCATCACGTCCTTCCCGTAATAAAGAACGCTACAACGGCGGCGCGATAGCGCTGCACTGGCTGATCGCGGTGCTGATCGTCTGCGGCTTCTATATCGGCTGGATCATGACCGATATACCCGGCTTCACGCCCACCAAGCTGAAGTACTTCTCGTGGCATAAGCGGATCGGCGTGACAGTGTTCGTGCTCGCCGTGTTGCGCGTGCTGTGGCGCGCGAGCCACCGTGCGCCGCCGCTTGAGCACGCCACGCCCGCGTGGCAGAAGGCGGCCGCGCATCTGGTGCATGGCCTGCTGTACCTGCTGATGCTGGCGATTCCGCTGTCCGGCTACTTCTACAGCTCGGCGGCGGGCATCCAGGTGGTGTATCTCGGCATCGTGCCGCTGCCCACGATCATCGGCCCGGATCAGGCGCTCAAGGCCACACTGCGCACGCTCCACGTGCTGCTCAATGACACGCTGCTTACGCTCGTGGTCATGCACGTGCTGGCCGCGCTCAAGCATCAGTTCGTCGATCGCGACGGACTGCTTGGCCGGATGATGCCGTTCCTCAAGTAACGATTACAGCGATTACGCCGAGTGCCCGTACGCCGTGCGGCAACCGGCGCCAGCGCAGCCGCGATTGGCTACGGCTCATTGGCAATCTAATTCCCTGCGGTGCGCAATCAATGCACGCGGGTTCGATAGGATGCGTACCACCGTGAAATCAACCTCTTCCCATACCATGCGTCTTCAATCCGTTCGCCGCGCGACGCTCGCCGGTCTCGCCTCACTCTCGCTGTTCGGTGCGGGCCTCGCGCACGCCGACGTCGATCTGAGCAAAAGCACGGTCATCGCCACGACGAAGCAGATGAACGTGCCGGTCGACGGCAAGTTCAGGAAGTTCTCCGCGCAACTGAATTTCGATCCGGCGAAG
>NZ_NPIH01000012.1 GCF_012275575.1 Paraburkholderia sp. SG-MS1
GGCGTGCCGCCCATCGCGCGGATTTCGTCGACCATCAGATCGGACGGCTGCACGCGCACCTTGAGGCCCTTCATGTCAGCCGGCGAATGGATGGCGCGTTTGGCGTACATCGAACGTGCGCCGCTCTCATAGAACGTCAGCGCGATCATGCCTTTTGCCTTGAAGGCGTCGAGAATCTTCTGACCTTCCGGGCCGTACATTACTTTGCGGAAATGGTCGATGTCGCGGAACAGGAACGGCAGCGACGGGATCATCGACTCGGGGACGATCTCGTTGAACGCCGCGCCATTGGCGCGGGTCATGTCGAGCGCGCCGATGCGAACCTGATCGATCGTGTCGTTTTCCGAACCCAGCGCGCTGTTGCCGAAGACCTTCACGGAATCCTTGCCGCCGGTCGCCTTGTTGAT
>NZ_NPIH01000120.1 GCF_012275575.1 Paraburkholderia sp. SG-MS1
GATGGCCAAGGTCAGCGCGCATGCTGACGCGACCATGGAAACGGGCGTGAGGGCGCGCCTGGGCGTGGCCGTCATGTTGCAGTGTGCTGCTCGCGCAGTCATGACGACGCCCTCGCAGCGGCCGCCGAAGCGCCCGCCGCTCCATCGCCGCCCGCACCCGAAGCACCCGCCGCCCCTTCTGCTTTGCGCGGCACGATCCGCACAGGCGCGCCGTCGACAATCGAGTCCTGCGGATTCAAAATCACCTGCTCGTCGCCGTGCAGCCCGGACGCAATGGCGACCCGCGTGCCGAAGTCCGTCCCGAGCGACACCGGCCGCAGCTTCACCTTGCGTTGCGCGTCCACGGTCGCGACCTTCACGCCGTCCGGGCGGAACAGCAAAGCGTTGCCGGGCACCGTGAACGGCGCCGTGCCTGCGCCCAACGCGAAATGCACCTGCGCATATGCACCCGGCAGCAAATCGCCATGGCGATTGTCGACGTCGACTTCGACCAGCATGGTCCGTTGCTGCTGATCGACAGCACCCGCGGTGCGCGCCACCGTGCCCGGATAATGCCGCGATGGCGTTTCGGTCAGCGTGAGAAACGCCGTCTGCTGGGCGCGCACCTGCTGCGCGTAAGCCTGCGGCACATTCACATACACGCGCAGCCGGTCCGCTTGCGCGACATGAAACAGTTCCTTCGTGGGCCCGCCCGCGCTGCCCGCGTCGATCAACGCGCCGACGTCGACGTTGCGCGCCGTCACCATGCCGTCGAAGGGCGCATACACCTTCTGGAACGACTGCGTCTTCTCCAGACGCGCGACGTTGAAACGCGCCGCGTCGAGCGTGGCTTTCTTCGCGAGCATGTCCCCGACCTTCTCGTCGGTCTCCTGCTTCGACACCGATCTGCTCTTGAGCATCTCGCTCCAGCGATCGGCGGTGCTTTTCGCGAGCGCATAGTTCGCGTTGGCGTTCGCGAGATCGGCGCGGGCGGCGCGCAGTTGATCGTCCACCTCCGGCGTGTCGATTTCCGCGAGCAATTGACCGCTTTTCACGCGCGCGCCGATGTCGGCGTACCACTTCTTCAGATAGCCGTTGGTGCGCGCGTAAATCGGCGTGTCGAGAAAGGCCTGCACGTTGCCGGGCAAAACGAGATCGAGTCCGGCCGACGACTTCTGCGGGCGCACGACTTCGACGCTCATCTGGCTCGCATGCTGGGCGTCGCGTTCGAGCGCCGCGTGCGCACTGTGACGCGACCAGATGCCTTGGGCCGCGAGCGCGATCGCTGCCACGGCCACCACGACGACGAGCCAGCGCGTGCGCTTCGCTTTCGCGGGATCGCGCACGCTGCCGGAACCGTCTGGACGTTGTGCTTCCATCAAACTTCCCCTGTGTATTTGCGCGGGCAGTCGACGCTGCCTCTTGTGTTGCATGCGGTGTTGCATGCGGTGCCGCGCATCGTGGCGCGTGCCATGGGTATCGCTTCGCGCCTCATGGCTTACCCACCACATGCCCGGCCGCCCGCTGACGCCGCGCCGCGAGCCGCCGGTAGATCATCGAGAACACCACCGGCACGAAGATCAGCGTCGCCAGCGTACCGACCGTCAGCCCGCCGATCACCGCGCGCCCGAGCGGCGCATTCTGCTCGCCGCCTTCGCCGAGACCGATCGCCATTGGCACCATGCCGATCACCATCGCGAGCGCCGTCATCAGCACCGGACGAAAACGCGTGAAGCCCGCTTCGATCGCCGCGCGCGTTGCGTCGCCGTGTTCGAGCAACTGTTCGCGCGCGAAGCTGATCACCAGAATCGAATTGGCGGTGGCGATGCCGATACACATGATCGCGCCAGTCAGCGCAGGAATCGACAGGGTGGTGTGCGTGAGAAACAGCATCCACACGATGCCCGCGAGCGCACCTGGCAGCGCGGTGATGATGATGAACGGATCGAGCCACGACTGAAAGTTCACCACGATCAGCAAATACACCAGCACGATCGCGAACACGAGACCGGCGAACAGGCCCGAGAACGAATCGTTCATGGTCTGCACCTGGCCGCGAATTTCGATGGTCGACGATTTGGGCAATTCGGCACGGGCGTCATCGATGATCCTGCGGATGTCGTCGGAGACGCCGCCGAGATCGCGGCCGTCGGCGGTGCCGAAAATGTCGATCGTGGTCTGCGCGTTGTAGTGCGTGAGCACCGCGTTGCCGGCCTCGCGCTTCATGGTGGCGAGCGAGCCGAGAATGTTGGTGCGGCCGTTCGCGTTCAACGGAATGTTCGCGAGCGATTGCAGCGAATCGATCGTGTATTGCGGCGCTTCGGTAATCACGTTGTAGCTCACGCCATTGCGCGGATTGAGCCAGAACGTCGGCGTAGTTTGCTGGCTCCCGGACAGGGTGATCAGCAGATTGCTCGCGATCTCGCGTTGCGAGAAACCGGCTTGCTGCGCGCGCGTGCGATCCACGTCGATGAAGATGCGCGGCAAGTCGGCGGGCTGCTGGATGCGCACATCGGCCAGACCCGGCACCGTGCGCAAACGGTGCAGCAAGTTCGCGGCGAACACGCGATTGCCGGCTACGTCGCGGCCGACGATCTGAATGTCGATCGGCGAGGGCATGCCGAAGTTGAGCGTCTGGCTGACGATATCCGCGGGCAGGAACGCGAACTGCACGCCGGGGAATTCGTCGGTGAGCGTACGCCGCAACGTGCGCACGTAGTCGGCGCTCGGATGATGACCGGGGTTCAGCGTGATCAGCACGTCGGCATCCGAGGTGCCGATCGTGCCCGTGTTGCTGTATGAGAGGTTGATGCCCGACACCGGCAAGCCGATGTTGTCGATGATCGAATGCAGTTCGCCCGCCGGGACCAACTGACGAATCCGCATGTCGACGCGATCGGTCAGCACGGCGGTTTCCTCGACCCGCATGCCGGTTTTGGCGCGCAGATGCAGCGCGATCGTGCCGGCGTCGACGGCAGGGAAAAAGTCGCGGCCGAGGAACGGCATCAGCAGCATCGAAGCGCCGCAGCCAAGCAGAAACAGCGTCACGAACAGACCCGGCTGCGCGACGCGCGCTTCGAGAAACACGCGATAGCGCTGGCGCAGACGCGCAAAGCCGCGTTCGAAAGCGTAGTGCGCGCGCATGAACGGATTGCGCGTCTGCGCGGACGCGTGATGCAAGTCGATCGGTTTGTGGTGATGACGCAGCAGATATTTCGCGAGCGTCGGCACCAGCGTGCGCGAGAAGAAATAGGACGCCAGCATCGCGAACACCACGGCTTCGGCGAGCGGAATGAACAGATAGTGCGCGACGCCCGTCAGCAGAAACATCGGCACGAACACGATGCAGATCGACAGGGTCGACACCAGCGTCGGAATCGCGATCTGATGCGCGCCGTCGAGAATCGCCTGTTCGAGCGTCTTGCCCTGTTCCAGTTGATGGCTGATGTTTTCGATCGCCACCGTCGCATCGTCGACCAGAATCCCGACCGCGAGCGCGAGCCCGCCGAGCGTCATGATGTTGATGGTTTCGCCCAGGCTCGACAGCGCGATGATCGACGTGATCATCGACAACGGAATCGACACGAAGATGATCAGCGTCGCGCGCCAGTTGCCGAGGAACAGCAGAATCATGAGACCGGTCAGGCACGCGGCGATCAATGCTTCACGGAGCACGCCCTGCACCGACGCGCGCACGAACAGCGACTGATCGGCGACGGGATCGATATTCAGCGACGCGGGCACGAGATTGCGCAGCGTCGGCATCATCGTCTTGATGCGGTCGACGATGTTGAGCGTGGACGTGTTGCCGCTTTTGTTGATCGTCAGCAGCGACGCGCGCTGGCCGTTCACGCGCACGATGTTGGTCTGCGGTTGAAAACCGTCGCGCACATGCGCGACGTCGCGGATATAAACGGTGCCGTTGGCCGTCGAGCGGATCGGGATGTTGTTCAGACCGGCCAGCGAATCCGGGCTGCCGTTCATTTCCACCGAGTATTCGGTCGAGCCGATTTTCGCGGTGCCCGACGGCAGGATCAGATTCTGCGCGGTGACTGCGTTGACTACGTCGAGCGGTGAGAGATTGCGCTCCTGCAACTTGCGTGAATCGATGTCGACCATGATCTGCCGCTGCTTGCCGCCGTAGGGCAACGGCGCTGACGCGCCGGGCACGGTGGCGAGCTGCGTCTTCAGAAAATTGTTGCCGAAGTCGTACAGCTCCTGCTCGGTCAGCGACCCAGACGACAGCGCGAGCCGCAGGATGGGCACCGTCGACGCGTTGTAGCGCAGGATGTTCGGCGGCGTGATGCCAGGTGGCAGCGAGCGCAACTGCGTTTGCGACAGCGCGGTGACCTGCGCGAGCGCTTCGTTGATATTGGCGTGCGGCTGGAAAAAGATCTTGATGACCGCGATGCCGTTCAGTGAGGTCGATTCCGTGTGCTCGATATCGTTCACCGCCACCGACAATCCGCGCTCGTAGTTGAGCACGATGCGCTTTTCCATCTCGTCGGCGGGCAGGCCGTTGTACGACCAGATCACCGAGAGCACGGGAATGTCGATGTTCGGAAAGATGTCGGTCGGCGTGCGCAAAAGCGTGAGCGGCCCGACGATCAGCAGGAGCAACGCCAGCACGACGAAGGTGTAGGGACGCCGCAGCGCGAGACGAACGATCCACATGACTAGCGTGCCTGCTCGAAAGCGCGAAGGGCGCTGCCGTGCGTGCACGCGACGCGGCGCCCGCGCTGAATATGCCGCGCGCCGCGACGCAGACCGTGGCGCGAAGAGGGCGTGGTGCGCGGGTTAAACGAATCGTCCTGACGGTGCACGTTTTTGATATCCCACCCTAGCAGGGTTTATGATGGTCTCGTGACGAGGTTTTACGCCCAGATCATCGGTCGCGCGCAGCGTAATTGGAATAGGGCGAAACGACGGGTGCGCAGCCTTTAAATCGCGCTTTCCAAAGGCGCGTAAAACGGGAACAATGACTCGAACCTCTCACGCGTATCACGCGCAGCAGATTGGGTGCGTACGCAACGTTGGCGGCGAAGCGGCGCTTTTATCATCACCTTGACCGGCATGAAATTACAAAGCCGGCTACGGGAGAAACGGGGAAACATCATGCAAATCGGTTCCATTGTCCGGTCGGTGCATATCGCCGTGCCGCAAGGCGCGCGCGGAATCGTCATGCGCATTCTTGGCGACATGGCCATGGTGGCGTGGTATGCCGGCGAGCCCGGTGCATCACCGCATCTGAATACTGAACCCTTTTTCCTTGAAGACCTGATCGACACCGGCGAGCAGGTCCGCCCGTCGAGCGCGCAGATGCATTGACGGCCTTTTTCTGTCGAAGTGTAGGCACGTTGTAGCTGAGTTGTAATCCGTATGGTGAGCCGTCGCTCTCGTCTTTGACGGCGGCCCGGCGCACAATGCCGGCATGAACGACGACAACCTCGACTCCCAGGACGGCGCGCAGAGCGCCGTGCCTTTCGCCCGGCTCCAGCCAGAAATCGTGCTCGACGCGCTCGACAGCGTGCTTGGCACGATCGGCGTGCGCACCGATGGCCGCATGCTGCCGCTCAACAGCTACGAAAATCGCGTGTACCAGGTGGGTGTCGAAGACGGCCCGCCCGTGGTCGCGAAGTTCTATCGCCCCGAGCGCTGGAGCGATGCCGCCATCCTCGAAGAACATGCGTTCGTCGCCGATCTCGCCGCTCGTGAGATTCCGGCGGTGCCTGCGCGTACGTTGGAGGGCCGCACGCTGCATACCTTCGACGGTTTCCGCTTCTCGATCTTCGAGCGCCGCGGCGGCCGCGCGCCGGATCTCGACCGGCGCGACACGCTCGAATGGCTGGGTCGTTTCATCGGCCGCATTCATGCGGTTGGGCAGACGCAGAACTACGCCGAACGGCCGACGCTCGACATCCACACGTTCGGCTATGAGCCGCGCGACTTCCTGCTCGCGCAGCGCTTCGTGCCCGACGACGTGCGCACCGCATGGGAGACCGTGGTGAACCTCGCGCTCGAAGGTGTCGAGCGCGCGTTCGAGCGTGCCGGCGATATCCGCATGTTGCGCATGCACGGCGACTGTCATCCGAGCAATGTGTTGTGGACCGACGCGGGCCCGCATTTCGTCGACTTCGACGACAGCCGCATGGGTCCGGCGGTGCAGGATTTGTGGCTGCTACTGCCGGGTGAGCGCGCGGAAGCTTCGCGTGCGCTGGCGGATCTGCTCGCCGGTTACGAAGACTTCTGCGAGTTCGAGCCGCGCGAACTGTATCTGGTCGAAGCGTTGCGCACGCTGCGGCTAATTCACTACCAGGCGTGGCTCGCGCGTCGCTGGGACGACCCGGCATTTCCGGCGGCGTTTCCATGGTTCAACACGCAGCGCTATTGGGAAGACCGCATCCTCGAAATGCGCGAGCAGATCGGCGCGATGCAGGAAGGGCCGCTCTGGCCGGTTTAGATGCTCGCGCGGGATGTGTGGTTGCGCATGCCATTCACGAACGGTCCGAACGCGAGGCGAACGCGGCTGACCGCTGGCCCGCACGTGGCCGCATGGTGCGTGACAGGGTTTGATGTGCGCTTCGCGGCAGCGATTCTGGCAGCTACGTAGGGACTGCAAGTGCGCGAGCAGGCGGGCAGGCGTTGCAAGGCGCTTGCGACACCACGCTCGACGACTGCCCCCACGTCGACTTGACGATCACCTCCGCGCGTACGTCGCGCCCGGTCACTTCGAGGCGGGACGTGTCTGCGCGAAGTCCTCGGGCGAGCAGACCTCGCTCGCGAAATGAGTGGCACCGTCGTGCGTCATCGTGACGACGGTGCTGAGCGGATCGAACATGTATTGCGACTGGAAATCGACGAAGCGGTCCTGGGTGCGCTGACGTTCGTCGAGCCAGCAGCGCGTCTCCGCTTCGACGCCGCCGGCGAGACTCGCAGCGCGCGAATCGATGCCGCCGTGCCTCACCAGCAGGTATCAGAACGGCAACGTTGACGGGACCTGCGCTTGAAGTCGGTTTGCGCCGTGTGGATGTCAGGCGGCTGTCACACATGGAAATAGAGCACGGATTGAGCAAACCGCTTAAATGTGTAATGATAGCCATTCTCAATTGAAAGGCGTCGCCAGCTATTTGTCACATTTCTCCTCCTCTGTGACCGCCAGCCAGCCTCTCAGCCGGACGACCAGGACCGCAAGCCAGGCCGTCCAGCCCCTTCCCCGAATATTTTTATAACCGCTGCCGGTGATGAGCGCGCGTGATCCGTCGCGCGCCGGCGACGCAGCAACCCACTGCGCCTGGAGCCTGGATGTGAACGCGCCTGATTCGATCGAAGTGAAACCCGCTGCCGCAGGCGGCACCCAGTACACCGCCCATACGCCGGAGCGCGGTCATCATCTGATGGACGATGCCGAGCAGGCCGCGCGGCGCCGACGTTCACGGCGCGCGACATTCATCAGGTGGCTGCGCAAGGTGCATGGCTGGATCGGTCTATGGGGCGCGGTGCTGGGTCTGATGTTCGGTGTGACCGGTTTCCTGCTGAACCATCGCGGCGGGCCGCTGAAGGTACCGACAGGCGAGCCGCAGGTCGAGGAAATGCAGATTCCCGTGCCGCAAAAACCGCTGCATTCGCCGATGGAGATGGCAAAGTGGCTGAAGAAAGAGCTAAACATCGACGGCAAGCCGGGGCGCTCACGGCGCGAGCCCGCGCATCCGGTGGCGTGGGGTGATCGCAGCACGATGCAGCCGGAGTTCTGGCAGATCGGCATCATGGGGCCGTCGCAAAGCATGCAAGCCGAGTACTGGGTCGGCAACAGCTTCGTCTCAGTGAAGCGCACCCGGAACTCCTTTCTTGCCACGATGAACAATCTGCACAAGGGCGTGGGCTTGAGCGTCGGCTGGGTGCTGTTGATCGACACGATTGCAGGCAGCCTCATTCTGCTGTCGCTGACTGGTGTGTTGCTTTGGACCGAGTTGAATAAGCGCCGCGTGGTGGGCGTCGTGCTGATCGGTGGATCGGTGATTGCAGCGGTGGTGTGTGGGTTGATGTGAACAGTCGAGCGGCGCGGCTGAGATGCGCAGCGCAAACCGGCGCTGCGGTCGCAGCTTCGACCCCGCCGCGTTACCAGCCCCGTCATAATCGCCGAATCGCAGCGCTTCGCTCAAAGACTCGCATTAAACGCTACATGCCGCACCACCAGAAGCAGCGATCTCCCGTGCCGCCTTCGCGCCTTCCACCTGCAGCAGCGTAGGCAACGAAACGCCGTTCTTGGCCGCCGTCACCTCGGCGAGAATGGACACGGCGATCTCCGGCGGCGTCCGGCTGCCGATATAAATCCCGACCGGCCCATGCAACCGCGCCAACTCGGTTTCGTTCAGATCGAACTCCTTTAGCCGCTCGCGGCGCGCCTGGTTATTCCTGCGCGAACCCAAAGCACCGACATAAAACGCCGGTGTCTTCAGCGCCTCCATCAGCGCGAGATCGTCGAGCTTCGGGTCGTGCGTCAGCGCGATCACCGCGCAGCGTTCGTCGAGCTTCATGTCGATCACGGTGTCGTCGGGCATCGTCCGTACGATTTTCGTGCCGGGGATGTTCCACTCCTCGGTGTATTCCTCGCGCGGATCGCACACCGTCACCTGATAATCGAGCCCCACCGCGATGTGGCACAGGTAGCGCGACAACTGCCCCGCGCCGATCACCAGCATCCGGTAGCGCGGGCCGTGGATCGTCAACAGCCGCTCGCCGTCGAAATGCACGCCGTCGGTCGCCTGCGCGTCGCCGAGCCGCACCGCGCCCGTCACCATATCGACATCGCGCGCAACGAGCCGGCCGTTCTCCACTGCGCGGCACAGTTCGGCGATACCGCTTTGTTTCGTCAACGGTTCGAGCACCAGTTGGATCGTGCCGCCGCAAGGCAGGCCGAAGCGATGCGCTTCCTCGGCCGTGATGCCGTACTTCACTGCTTCCGGATGCGTCTGCTCGATACCCCTTTGCCGCACCCGGTCGATCAGATCGTCTTCGATGCAGCCGCCTGACACCGAGCCCACCACGAGCCCGTCGTCGCGCACCGCGAGCATCGCGCCCTCGGGACGCGGCGACGAACCCCACGTCTTCACCACCGTCACCAGTAGCGCGCGATGTCCTTCTTCCAGCCAGCGCGCGCTGGACTTCAGGACTTCGAGATCCACGCTGTCCATGATCGTTTCCTTTTCGTTGCGTCTGCGTCTGTGTCCGCACCGGACCCGGCCGCCGACGCGTCATTCGGTTCCGTACCGGTCTGTGCGGCAGCGGCCTCGTCGCCGTCGACAGGCGCGGCGCTGCCGCCCTCGACTGCGATCTGTGCGCCGAAGCGTTTGAAGAACTCGCCAGCGATTTTACGCGCCGCGCCGTCGACGAGCCGCGAGCCGATCTGCGCGAGCTTGCCGCCGACCTGCGCGCTCGCCGTATAGGTGAGCTTCGTCGCGGCGTCGCCATCGGGTTCGAGCGTGACGCGCGCGTTGCCTTTCGCAAAACCCGCCGCCCCGCCCTGGCCCTCGAACACGATGTTGTACGCGTTCGGTGCGTCGATGTCGGTCAGCTGCATGCGCCCCTTGAAGCGCGCCTTCACCGGACCGACGGCGGCGCTGAGCGCCACGAGGTACGCGTTCTCGCCATCCGGGGCGATGCTTTCGCAACCCGGGATGCAGGCGCGCAGAATCTCCGTATCGTTCAGCGCGTCCCAGGTGCGCTGCTGCGTAACCGGCAGTGTATGGATTTCGGTCAATTCCATGATGTTGCTCCTGCGGTCGTCGTGGCCGCGTGGATTGGTCGAGGCGCGCGCGTGAGTTGCGCGAGATCGCGGCCGAACGCAGTCAGACTGT
The DNA here is from genome assembly GCF_012275575.1 of Paraburkholderia sp. SG-MS1. Classification (GTDB taxonomy): domain Bacteria; phylum Pseudomonadota; class Gammaproteobacteria; order Burkholderiales; family Burkholderiaceae; genus Paraburkholderia. The sequence goes on from NZ_NPIH01000120.1 coordinate 9,834, forward strand.
CCAGATTATGAACCGGGCGATGCGCGTCGACATACGGCAGGATCGCCTGCACGCCGCGCGCCTTCGGAGAAAAGCCGCTGAAACGCAGCAGCGGATTGAGCCAGACGATGCGGTGCGCGAAGCGGCGCAGACGTGCCATCTCGATGTCGAGCACGTCGATCGCTTCATGGTCGAGGCCGTCGGTGACGAGCAGCACGGTGGCTCTGCCGGTCAGCACGCGCCGCGCCCAGCGGCGGTTGAACTCGGCGAGCGCCGCGCCGATCCGCGTGCCGCCCGACCAGTCGAGCACCTGGTCGGTGAGCGTCGCGATCGCCACGTCGGGGTCGCGCTCGCGCAGCGCGCGCGTCGCGTTGGTCAGGCGTGTCCCGAACAGGAACACCTGCAGACGTTCGCGCGACAGCAGCAGCGCGTGGCAGAAATACAGCACCGCGCGCGAGTAACTGCTCATCGAGCCGGAAATGTCGAGCAGCAGGACGAGCGGCGGCTTGCGCTCGACCACCGCGCGATATTTCCACACCGTCCAGTCGCCGCCCGCGCGCACCGCGTGCCGCGCGCTCGCGCGCAAGTCCGCATGGGTGCCGTGCGAGGCGGCTTTGAGGCGGCGCGTCGGCTCGGTCGCGAGCGGCAAGCGTTGGCCTCGGATCAGATGGCGCAAGCTGCGCCACTCATCCGCGGAAAGCGTGTCGAAATCACGATGACGCAGCCGCTCTTCGGCGCTGAACGTGACGTGTGCGTGCAACTCGTGCTGTTCGGTCTCCTGCGGCGTCCTGCTATGCGGCGACGGCGGCGCGCGCACCGCCAGCGCATCGGCGAGACGGTTGTTGCGTTTGGGCGGCGGCAGACCGTCGCGGACTTTCGGCAGCAGCAGCGCGCGCAGCTTGCCTTCCCAATCCGGATCGCGCCAGAACAGATCGAATGCCGCGTTGAACAGGTCGCGTTCGTCGGGCGCGGAGACCAGCAGCGCGGCGAGGGCGGCGCGCACGTCGTCGCGGTGGCCGAGATCGATCCATTGCAAGGCGGCGAGCGCGTCGACGGCTTGCGCGGGCGACATCGGCAAGCCGGCGCCGCGCAGCACGCGCACGAAATGGACGACGTTGCGGGCGAGCGTGGGCGTCTCGTCGCGCGGCGCGGCGCTCACGCCAGAAGGCGCACTGACGAGTCGCGCGGCTGGCACACCCGCTCGCGGGTTTGAGCCGGAAGCGTCGCTATCGCCATGGTCGGTTCGGTTCGTCATGCTGCTATCCGGGCGCGGTGAGGCATTGCGCAATTTGCGCGGCGTCGACGCGCGCCAGATCGTCCTGATACTTGAGCAGCACGCCTAAGGTGTTCTGCACCGATTGCGGATCGAGTTCTGTCACCGACAGCGCTTCCAGCGCGCGGCACCAGTCGATTGTTTCGGCGATGCCCGGCGCTTTGAACAGATCCATGCCGCGCAGCCGATGCACGAAGTCGACCGCGCGCCGCTGCAACTGCGCGGACGTCTGCGGCGCACGCGCGGCGACGATCTCCAGTTCGCGCTCGCGCTCGGGATAGCCGATCCATTGATACAGGCAGCGGCGTTTCAACGCGTCATGCACTTCGCGCGTGCGGTTCGACGTCATCACGACGAGCGGCGGCTGCGCTGCGCGGACGGTGCCGTATTCGGGAATCGATACCTGGAAGTCCGAAAGCAGTTCGAGCAGAAAGGCTTCGAACGGTTCGTCGGCGCGATCGATCTCGTCGATCAGCAGCACGCGCCGCGCGCCGGGATGACGTTCGTCCGGCATCAGTGCTTGCAGCAGCGGCCGCTTTAGCAGGAATTCGCCGCGATACAGCGTGTCGTTGTCCGGGCGCTCGCCCGCGGCTTCGGCCAGCCGCAGCGCCATGATTTGCCGCGGATAGTCCCACTCGTAGAGCGCGCTGGCCGTGTCGAGGCCTTCGTAGCATTGCAGCCGCAGCATCGTGGTGCCCAGCATGCCTGCGGCCGCTTTGGCGAGCTCGGTCTTGCCGACGCCCGGCTCGCCTTCGACGAACAACGGCCGCTCCATGCGCAAGGCGAGATACAACGCGGTCGCCAGTTCGCGGCTGGCGAAATAGCGTTGGGCGGCGAGTTGCGCGAGGGTGTCGTCGATCGAAGCTGGCTGCATGGCGGTCCTGAGTCTGCGCGCTCCGGGCGGTGAAACGCGACGCCGGTGAAACGCGAAGCGGTGCGCCGCACCTAGCGTCGCGTGGTTTGACGAACGGGACGGCGCCGACGTGCTCAGGCAAGACAGCACGGCACGTCAGCCGCCGATCGCAAGGATCGCTAAGCGTTCGCCTTCGTCACCGCGCGCGCGGCCAGCACCGGAATCAGATGCGCGCGGTACTCGGCGCTCGCGTGCATGTCGGTGTTCAGATCGTCGGGCGGCACGCTAACCGCACGCGCGGCGTCCGGCGTGAAATTCGCCGACAGCGCGCTCTCCAGTGCCGGCACACGAAATACCGAAGACGCCGCACCCGTCACCGCGACGCGCACACCGCTCGCGAACTTCGCGACGAACACACCGACCAGCGCGAAGTGTGACGCGGGATTGCGGAATTTCTCGTAGGCCGCGCGCTCGGGCACCGGAAACTCGACGGCGACGATCAACTCGTCGGGCGCGAGCGCGGTCTCGTACATGCCGACGAAGAAGTCGCTCGACGCGATGCGCCGCCGCTCGGTGACGATGGTCGCATCCAGTGCGAGCGCCGCCGCCGGATAGCAGGCGGCCGGGTCGTTGTTGGCGAGCGAGCCGCCGATCGTGCCGAGCGCACGCACCTGCCGGTCGCCGATATGCGCGGCGAGATCCGCGAGCCCCGGCGACACGCGCCGTAATTGCGCGTGATCCGCGACGTCGGCATGACAGACGGCTGCGCCGATCGTCACCTTGCCCGCGTCGACGGTGATCGACTTGAGCGCGGGAATCCGCGTTACGTCGACCAGTTGGGACGGCTGCGCGAGACGCAGCCGCATGGTGGGCAGGAGGCTTTGGCCGCCGGCCAGAAACTTCGCGTCGCTGTCGGCGGTGAGGAGGGCGGCGGCCGCTTTGGGATCCGTCGCGCGTTGATACTCGAATGAATACATGTCGAATGCTCCGCTCAGGATCTCAATGGGTTTGGGCTGTGCGAATCGCGGACCACACGCGATGCGGCGTCGCCGGCATTTGCAGATCGGTCACGCCGAGCGGCGCGAGCGCGTCGATGATCGCGTTGATCACCGCGGGCGGCGAGCCGATCGCGCCCGCCTCGCCGCAGCCTTTGACGCCGAGCGGATTGTGCGTACACGGCGTGCCCTTCGAGGTTTCGACGGTGAAGTCCGGCAGATCGGAGGCATGCGGCATCGCGTAGTCCATGTACGAGCCGGACAGCAGCTGGCCACTGTCGTTGTCGTACACGCAGCGCTCCAGCATCGCCTGGCCAATACCCTGCGCGAGCCCGCCATGCACCTGGCCTTCGACGATCATCGGATTGATCACATTGCCGAAATCGTCGACCGCGGTAAACTTCTGGATGCGGCACACGCCCGTTTCAGGATCGACTTCGATCTCGCAGATGTACGCGCCCGATGGATACGTGAAGTTGCTCGGATCGTAGAACGCGCTTTCTTCGAGGCCCGGTTCGAGCACGTCGAGCGGATAGTTGTGCGGCACGTACGCGGCGAGCGAGATTTCGGCGAACGCCTTGGTGCGGTCGGTGCCCGCGACGCGGAACACGCCGTCCTTGAACTCGATGTCTTCGGCTGCGGCTTCGAGTAGATGCGCGGCGATTTTCTTCGCCTTCGTTTCGATCTTGTCGAGCGCCTTCATGATCGCGGAGCCGCCGACCGCGATCGAGCGCGAGCCATACGTGCCCATGCCGAACGGAATTCGCCCCGTGTCGCCGTGAACGATCTCGACGCTTTCCAGCGCAATGCCGAGGCGGTCGGCGACCACTTGGGCGAAGGTGGTCTCGTGTCCCTGGCCGTGGCTGTGCGAGCCCGTAAATACGGTGACTGAACCGGTGGGATGCACGCGAATCTGTCCGACTTCGAAGAGACCGGCGCGTGCGCCCAATGCGCCCGCGATGTTCGACGG
>NZ_NPIH01000121.1 GCF_012275575.1 Paraburkholderia sp. SG-MS1
AAGCCCGCCGTAAGTCACGACGGGTGTCCCGCAGCGCTACAACCGCATGCGGGAGCATTTGAACTACACCGAGGAGTTAAATAGTGAAAAAACTGCTAGCGGCTTTGACGGTTGCTCTGCTTGCCACCGTCTCGATTGGCGCACACGCTAAAGATTGGTCCACGATCCGTTTTGGCGTTGACGCCAGCTACCCCCCGTTCGAGTCGAAGGGCTCGGATGGCAAGCTCGTTGGCTTCGATATCGACCTCGGCAATGAAATCTGCAAGCGCCTGGATGCCAAGTGCGTGTGGGTCGAAAACGACTTCGACGGCATGATTCCCGCGCTGAAGGCGAAGAAGTTCGACGGCGTGCTGTCGTCGATGTCGATGACGCCGCAACGCGCCGAACAGGTCGCGTTCTCGTCGAAGCTGTTCAACACGCCGACGCGTCTGGTCGCGAAGAAGGGTTCGGGCATCCTGCCGACGGCTGAGTCGCTCAAGGGCAAGTCGGTCGGCGTCGAACAGGGCACGATCCAGGAAACCTACGCGAAGACGTACTGGGAACCGAAGGGCGCGAAGGTCGTGCCGTATCAGAACCAGGATCAGGTCTATGCCGACCTGCTCTCGGGCCGTCTCGACGCAGCGTTGCAAGACGCGGTGCAGGCTGAAATCGGCTTTCTGAAGACGCCGCGCGGTGCGGGCTTCGACTTCGTCGGCAAGGACCTCGTGGACGCGAAGATCCTTGGCAACGGCGCGGGCATCGGCATGCGCAAGGAAGACACCGATCTGAAGGCGAAGGTCGACAAGGCGATCGCCGACATCATCAAGGACGGTACGTACAAGAAGCTCGAGAAGAAGTATTTCGACTTCGACGTGTACGGCGGCTAAATCAGCGGCTATTTGAGCAGCTGAGTCCGCCACGCGTGTCCGATGACGCGCTGGCCGGCTGGCAGAAACGGGCTCCGCACAGCGGAGCCCGTTTCGTTTGCGCCGCCGCATGAAACCACATCATGCGTCATATCGGCTAAGATCGTGCGGTCGCGGCGCCGCGAAGCGGCCCGCCCAAGCCCCGCCACGAAGCACGCTTTCATACTGTAATCAACGACATAGCGCGGCGCGCCCGATTGGGCCCCGGCTTTCGGAAACCATGCAAACCCAAACCCATCCGCTGATTGCGCCGACACTCGGCACCGCCCGCAACCTGACGAGTTTCCACTACGGTCCCGGCGGCGGGCAGAAGATTTACATCCAGTCCTCGCTGCACGCCGACGAACTGCCCGGCATGCTGGTGTCGTGGGAGCTGCGCCGCAAGCTGGCCGCGCTCGAAGCCGCCAGCAAGCTGCGCGGCGAAGTCGTGGTCGTGCCGGTGGCCAATCCGATCGGCCTGAACCAGCACTTTCTCGGCCATCTGACCGGCCGTTTCGAAACTAACACCGCGCAGAACTTCAACCGCAATTTCCATGATCTGTCGGCGCTGGTGCAGCCGGTCATCGAATCGCGCCTGACCGACGACGTCGACGCGAACCGCACGGCGATCCGCGCGGCGATGCGAGAAGCGCTCGACGCGCAGGAGCCGACCACCGAACTCGCGTCGCAACGTCTCGCGCTGCAAAAGCTCTCATACGACGCGGACGTGGTGCTCGATCTGCATTGCGACTGGGAGGCCGCGATGCACCTGTACACGAACCCGGACTTGTGGGCAGACGTCGAGCCGCTCGCGTGCTACCTCGACGCGAAGGCGTCGCTGCTCGCGCTCAACTCGGTGGGCAATCCGTTCGACGAAATCCACAGCTTCTGCTGGTCCGATTTGCGCGGCCGTTACGGCGACCGCTTCCCGATTCCGAACGGTTCGATCTCGGTCACCGTCGAACTGCGCGGACAGCGCGAGGTGTCGTACGAGTACGCTGAAAAAGACGCGCAGGCGATCATCGAATACCTGACCTCGCGTGGCGTGATCGACGGCACGGCCGCCCCGCTGCCGCCGCTCGAATTCGCCGCCACGCCGCTCGCGGGCGCCGAGCCGCTCGTCGCGCCGCAAAGCGGCGTGCTGGTGTATCGCTGCGAAGTCGGCACGTGGGTGGACGCCGGCCATGAAATCGCGGATATCGTCGATCCGTTGACGGACCGCGTGGTCACGGTGAAAAGCAGCGTGGCCGGCGTGCTGTACGCGCGGCATACCACACGCTTTGCGACGGCCGGGCTGGAATTCGCGCGGATTGCCGGCGCGAAGGCGTTCCGGAGCGGTTCGTTGTTGAGCAATTGAGCGCCACCGCGGCGCGGCTGATGTTGCACTAGCCGCTTGCCGCTGCGCGTTGCGGTCTCTGTCCGAACGTCGAGCAGCAAAGCAGATCGCCCGCTATTTCGGCGGGCGATCTGCGTTTACGCATCGTGTCAGGTGCTGCTCAGAATGCCGGAATGATCGCGCCTTTGAACTGCGTGTCGATGTACTTGCGTACCTCGTCGGACTCGTACGCCGCGACGAGTTTCTTCACCCACGGCTGATTGCGATCCTGCACGCGCACTGCGATCAGATTCGCGTACGGACCTTTGATGTCCTCGATGGCGATCGCGTCTTTCGTCGGCTGCAGGCCGGCTTTGACCGCGTAGTCGGTATTGATCGACGCCGCATCCAGATCGTCGAGCGCGCGCGGCAGTTGCGCGGCGTCGAGTTCGACCAGCTTGAGCTTCTTCGGATTCTCGACCACGTCGAGCGGCGTCGCATTCACGCCGTTCGTGCCGACGCCCGGCTTCAGCTTGATCGCGCCGTACTTCTGCAACAGCAGCAGTGCGCGGTTGCCATTGGACGGATCGTTCTGAATGCCGACCTTCGCGCCTTCGGGCAAATCCTTCAGCGACTTGAATTTCTTCGAATAAAAGCCCATCGGCGACACATAGGTCAAACCGACGTTGACGATCTTGTAGCCGCGCTGCTTGATCTGACTGTCCAGAAACGGCTGATGCTGAAAACCGTTGGCGTCGAGATCGCCCGCGTCGAGCGCCGCATTCGGCTGCACGTAGTCGTTGAACTCGATGACCTTGAGGTTCAGGCCGTCGCGCGCCGCCACCTTGGTGACGACCGACCAGATCTGCGCATCGGGGCCACTCATCGTGCCGATCGTAATGCGTTTGTCGTCCGCGTGAGCGAACGTTGCCGTGAGCGAAAACGCGGCGACGGCTAGCAGATTCTGGATGAGTGTCCGGCGTTGCATGCTATTTCCTGTAAGCGATTGAGGCGAATTTGACAAAAGGCTGAATGACGCCGCATCGTCGCACGCCACCGCGGCAGCGGAAAACCAACTGTTTTTCACACGCTTATATCCGCGCTTCGAGCAAAGCTTATACAGGCACTGCCTTGCGTGATTTCTTCTTGCGAAGCCATGCCGGTGTCGCGCCAACACGACAGATTTAAAAAATAAACGCACTGTCACATACCTTACTCAGCGTTCCCTTAAATTTCGGGCCATCGCATGATCTGACCGAAGAGCCGGGCATCGCGATCGCCTAATTTTTAACCGGAGAAAGTCTTGAACAAGAAAGTATTGACCGCCGCTACGCTCGCCGTCTTCGCTACCGCCGCTCACGCGCAAAGCAGCGTCACACTGTACGGGGTGATCGACGCAGGTATCAGCTATGTGAACAACTCGAAGTCGGCCACCGGCAGCGACAAGCTCTTCAAGTACGACGACGGCGTGGCGCAAGGCAGCCGTTGGGGCCTGCGCGGCACGGAAGATCTCGGTGGCGGCCTGAAGGCGCTGTTCGTGTTGGAAAACGGCTTTAACAGCGGCACCGGCGCGCTCGGCCAGGGCGGCGCGATGTTTGGCCGTCAGGCTTATGTCGGTCTGTCGCAGAACAACGTCGGCTCGCTGACGTTCGGTCGCCAGTACTCGTTTTCCACCGACTACCTCGGCGGCAACTACTCGACCGGCGGCCAGACCGTCGCAGGTAACTACGCTTATCACATCAACGACGTCGACCAGTTGACGTCGAGCCGTATCAACAACTCGGTCAAGTTCAGCAGCGCGAACTTCTCGGGCCTGACGTTCGGCGCGATGTACGGCTTCTCGAACCAGGCTGGCGGTTTTGCCGGCTCGCCGGCTACGGGCACGACAGCTGCAACGGTTGTAGGTTCGTCGCGCGCTTACAGCTTCGGCGCCAACTACGCCAACGGCCCGTTCGGGTTGGGCGTCGCATACACGGACATCCGCTACCCGGGTCAGGCATCGCCGGCCTTCTCGACTTCGCTGGCTAACGTGACGTTCCCGACGCTCGGCAACGGTCAGATCCAGGATCTGCGCACGTTCGGCGCTGGCGGCCGTTACGCGATCGGCGCAGCGACGCTGTGGGCGCTGTACACGAACACGCGTCTCGCACCGATCTCCGGTGAATCGACCACGTTCGCCGCGTACGAAGCGGGCGCGAAGTACGCGTTCACGCCGGCTATCACGGCAGGCGCTGGCTACACGTACATGCACCTGAGCGGCGCGAACACGGGTCACTGGAACCAGGTGAACCTGAGCGCCGACTACGCGCTTTCCAAGCGCACGGACGTGTACGCACTGGGCATTTATCAGATCGCGTCGGGCCACAACGGCACGCAGGATCTGCAAGCGCAGATCGGTTCGAGCACGAGCTACTTCAACACGTCGGGCACGGGCGCGGACAACCAGTTGGCATTCCGCGTCGGTATCCGTCACAAGTTCTAAGCAGGTCTTTGACGGCGGGGAGCGCATGCGTTCCTCGCCGTACGGATCCGGAGCTTCTGAAAAACGCCCTGCGGGGCGTTTTTCTTTTTGCGGCGTTTGCCGTCGCCCACGATGCGGGCTCGCGCAGCGCTCACCCGCTCAATCCAGAAGCGCGGGGTTATCGATCGCCCCGGTCAACAGCTCGACAAACGCCTGCACCACACGCGGCAGCACGCGCCCGGCCATCGTCTGAATCTGCAGAGAGCGCTGGTGCAGTTCAGGATTACTGATCGGTATCGCGGCGAGTCCATCCACTTCCAGCCGGCTACGCACGGTCAGAAAACCCGTCACCGTGACGGCATCGGTCTGCAGCACGAAGCTTTGCAGCGCCGCATGATAGTTGCTGACGAACACCGGATCGAACACGAGGCCTTCGAGGCTGCACGAAATGTCGAATAGCTGACGGATCGTCACACCCTGGTTGTCGATCGCGAGCGGCCACGGCAGCAGGTCCGCGAGCGAAACGGACTCGCGCGCCGCGAGCGGATGATCACGCCGCACCAGCGCGAAAATCGGCGCGCGCTGCGAGTACACCACGTTGATGTCCGGCTCCGGCGCAATGCTGAAACACACCGCGATATCGGTAGTGCCGTCGCGCACGCGCTGCGTCGCCACCGACGGCGCGGACACCTCGAGCTGAAAATGCGTGGCCGGGTGCGTCTTCAGAAAACGCGCGAAAATCTGCGGCAGAAAATGCGGCGCGACGCCCTCCGAACTCGCGACACGAATCGTCGCGCGGCCCCCGTTGCTCAGCCCGCGAATTTCCTCGGTGACGCGCTCGGCGTCGAGCAGGCTGCGCCGCGCGTGCTCGGCGAGCAGACGCCCGGCGTCGCTCAACACCATGCCGCGCGGGCGCCGCTCGAATAGCGCCGTGCCGACGTCCTCCTCCAGCTTTGCGATCTGTCTGCTAAGCGCCGACACGGCGACGTACAGACGCCCCGACGCTTTGCTCAGCGAACCGCTGCGCGCCACCTCCAGAAAGTAGCGCAGCGCGGTGTTGTCCAACTGGCTCATGGGTTTTCCGCTTTGCCGTTTCGGCAACGATATCTGCCAAATATTGCAATTGTCCACAAATATCGTCCACCCCAAGATCGCGACATCGCTTCGAATCCAGCGCGCTTGCTCGCGGCGCGCCTCACCGGAGAACAACGTTGACCCGTGACTCGGCTATTCAACATGCGACGGAGCAGTACGATTCCGGCCGCTTTCTCGATGACCTCCAGCGCCGCGTCGCCTTCCGCACGGAGAGCCAGGAAGCGGACAGCGGCGAACGCCTGCGCGCCTATCTGAGCGATGAAATCGCGCCTACGCTGACGCAATGGGGCTTCACATGCCGCATCGCCGAAAATCCGGTGGCGGGCGCAGGGCCGTTTCTGATCGCTCACCGCCACGAAGACGACGCGCTGCCCACCGTGCTGTCGTACGGCCACGGCGACGTGGTGCGCGGCTACGACGCGCAATGGCGCGAAGGCCTTGCGCCATGGCGTGTCACCGTCGACGGCGAGCGCTGGTACGGGCGCGGCACGGCGGACAACAAAGGCCAGCACAGCATCAATCTGGCCGCCCTGAAAGCGGTGCTCGATACCCGCGACGGCAAGCTTGGTTTCAACCTGAAGCTGCTGTTTGAAACCGGTGAGGAAGTGGGCTCGCCGGGTCTTCACGAACTGTGCGCGCGGTTGCGCGACGAACTCGCCGCCGACGTGCTGATCGCGTCGGACGGCCCGCGCCTGTCGGCGCGCCGCCCCACCGTCTTTCTCGGCTCGCGCGGTCTCGTGAACTTCCGGCTCGATGTGAAGCTGCGCGATGGCGGCCATCATTCAGGCAACTGGGGCGGCCTGTTGCGCAACCCCGGCGTGGTGCTCGCCAATGCGATCGCGTCGATGGTGGACGCCAACGGCCGCGTGATGATCGAAGGACTGCGCCCGCCGCCGATGCCCGATGCGGTGCGCCGTGCGCTCGCCGGCCTCACGGTCGGCGGCAATCCGGGCGAGCCGGCGGTGGATGCGGACTACGGCGAACCGGGCCTCACGCCGGCCGAGCGCGTGTTCGGCTGGAACAGTCTCGAAGTGCTCGCGTTTCGCACCGGCAATCCCGAGAAGCCGGTCAACGCGATTCCGCCGCACGCGTTCGCGCATCTGCAAATCCGATTCGTGGTCGGCACTAACTGGCTGGATCTCGCACAGATCGTGCGCCGCCATCTCGACGAGCACGGCTTCGGCATGGTCGAGATCGACGTCGAGCGCGGCGTGCCCGCGACCCGTGTCGATCCCGACAACCCATGGGTGCAGTGGGCATTGCGCTCGCTGCAGCAAACCACGGGCAAGCAACCCGTGCTTTTACCCAACCTCGGCGGCACGCTACCCAACGACGTGTTCGCCGACGTACTCGGCATGCCGACCCTATGGGTGCCGCACTCGTACCCCGGTTGCTCGCAGCATGCGCCGGACGAGCACCTGCTCGGCCCGGTGGTGCGCGAAGGACTGCGCATCATGTCGGGTCTCTTCTGGGACCTCGGCGTGCGCGATGCCGATGCCCCCAATAGCGCAGCCGCGCTTCCCACGCAACGCCGCCAGGGAGTTCCGTCATGAGCATCGATTCCGCCACCGTCGACGGCACGATCGCCGAACCCAAAGCGCGCGCGGGCGTATCGCGCCTGATCCTCGCGACGTCGATCGGCAATGCGCTCGAGTTCTACGACCTGATCGTGTACGGCTACTTCGCCACCACGTTGTCGCGGACCTTCTTCCCGGTCCACGACAAAACCGTGTCGCTGCTGCTCACGCTGGGCACCTTCGCGCTCTCTTATCTGGCGCGGCCAATCGGCGCGCTCGCGCTCGGCTCGTTCAGCGACCGCAAAGGCCGCAAGGCGTCACTCACGCTGTCGATCGGGTTAATGACGCTCGGCACCGGCATGGTCGCGCTGATGCCCTCGTATGCCGCAATCGGCCTGCTCGCGCCGATCGGCATTTTCGCTTCACGGCTATTGCAAGGCTTTTCGGCCGGCGGCGAGTTCGGCAGCTCGACGGCGTTTCTGATCGAGCATGCGCCGGCTCGCAAAGGCTTCATGGCGAGCTGGCAGTTCTCCAGCCAGGGCGCAAGCACACTGATCGCGTCCGCGTTCGGCGCGGTGCTGACCGGCGCGCTCACGCAATCGCAACTCGACGACTGGGGCTGGCGTATTCCGTTCCTGTTCGGCATGCTGATCGGGCCGGTCGGGTTCTACATTCGCCGCCGGATCGACGAAACGCCGGAGTTCGAACGCGCTGAGAAATCCGCCTCACCGGTGCGCGAATTGCTCGCGACGCAAAAGGAACGTGTACTGGTCTCGATCGGCTCGCTCGTGCTCACGACCACGGCCAACTACATGCTGCTCTACATGCCGACGTATGCGGCCCGGCAACTCGGTCTCGCGCCGTCGGCCGGCTTCATCGCCACGCTGCTGGCCGGCTGCATCATGATGGTGTTGACGCCGATCGTCGGCCACTGGTCGGACAAGGTCGGCCGCATTCGGATCATGCTGGGCGCCGGCGTGCTGTTCTTTCTGACGGTCTATCCGGCGTTCATGTTCATGAACGCGCACCCGTCGCTCGCGACGCTGCTCGCCGCGGTCGTGTGGGTCGCGATCCTGAAGGCCACCTACTTCGCGCCGATTCCCGCGTTGATGTCCGAGCTTTTTCCGACCCGCACGCGCACCACCGGCATGGCACTCGGCTATAACATCGGCACGACCGTGTTCGGCGGCTTCACGCCGCTCGCCGTCGCGGCACTGATCGCGGCGACCGGCAACAATCTCGCGCCCGGGCTTTATCTGATGCTCGCGGCCGTGATCAGTCTTTTCACTATCGTATGGGCTCGCGTTCGTCTGAATGCGCGTTGAACCGACAGGACTCTATTCATGCAAGAAGATTTGCAACAGGCAGTGCAATTCGCAGTGGATCATGAATCGCTTTGGGACCGTCACGTCAGCGGCGCGTGGGGCGTGCACGTGAACGATCCGCCGCCGTGGAACCGGCTGCTCGGTCCGGTGCATGATCGCGGCTCCGTGTCGGGCACGATCGCGGTGGACGGCCGCGTGTTGACTTCATGGGGTGAGCCCGATCGCGCCGATCTGACCTTCAGCGTCGCGAAGATGTACCTCGCGCTGCTCGCCGGGGTCGCGCACGATCGCGGTTTGCTGCCGGATGTGAACGAACCGGTGCACGTGCGGGTGCCCGGCATCGGCTTCGACGACGAACACAACGCGGCCGTGACCTGGGCGCACCTCCTGCAGCAGACGAGCGAATGGCAAGGCACGTATTTCGGCCTGTCGGATCAGGCGGACCACTATCGCGCCGTCAATTTCGCCGCGCCGCCGGATGGCAAAAAGGGCGAGCTGCGTCCGCTGCAACGCCCCGGCACGTACTGGGAATACAACGACGTGCGCATCAATCAGCTTTCGCTGGCGTTGCTGCATCTGTTCCGGCAACCGTTGCCCGAGGTATTCCGGGAAGCGATCATGCGCCCGGCCGGCGCGAGCGAAAACTGGCAATGGGTCGGCTACGACCATGCGTGGGTCGAGATCGACGGACGGCGCATGCAGTCCGTTCCGGGCGGCACGCACTGGGGCGGCGGCATGTCGGTCAGCGCGAACGATCAGCTGAAGGTCGCGCAGATCCTGCTCAACGACGGCATGGTGAACGGCCGGCGGGTTCTGTCCAGCGAGTGGATCGCGCGGATGCGTACGCCCTGCGCGATCGCGCCGTTTTACGGCTATCTGGTTTGGCTCAATACCGATCGCAAGGTTTTCCCCAGCGTGCCGGCGTCGAGTTACTTTGGCGTGGGAGCGGGCAGTTCGTTTACGTGGATCGAGCCAGAGCGCCGGATGACGGTGATCGTGCGCTGGTTGAATCCGGCCGCCGCTAACGAGTTCTTCGGGCTCGTGCTCGATGCGGTGGATGCGATCTGTATCGAATGAGGTGGCGTGTCTGCGATTTCGCACCGGCCGTGAAAAATCGCAGCCACGCATTAAACCGTGAGCGCCACAGCGACCGCGAGCCCGGCCAATTCGGCCCGCTCGCGCCGCTGACACCACCCACGCGTTTTCAAGCCTTCGCCAGTTCGGCGTCGATCGCCGCGACGAGGCGCGGATCATCCGCCGTGACGTCGGGCGAAAAACGGCCCACCACTTCGCCATGGCGGCCGATCAGGAATTTTTCGAAATTCCACAGCACGTCCACGCGATTTTCCGGATCGACGCCATAACCCTTCAATCTTTCACGGAAAGGCCCTTCGCCGGTCGCGGCGGGCTGCGCTTCGGTCAGATGCGCGTACAGCGGATGTTTATCTTCTCCGAGCACGGAGATTTTCGAAAAGAGCGGGAAATGCACGTCGTAACTCGTGCTGCAAAACGCGGCTATCTCGCTGTCGCTGCCCGGCTCCTGGCCTTTGAAATTGTTGGCGGGAAAGCCAAGCACTTCCAGACCCGACGCGCGTTTGTCCTGATACAGTTTTTCGAGGCCGCTATATTGCGGCGTGAGTCCGCATTTCGACGCGACGTTGACGACCAGCAGCACCTTGCCCTGATAATCGGCAAGGCTTGCTGAATTGCCGTCGATTGTTTTCAGCGGAACATCGAATAGCGCTTCTGCCATGGAGCCTCCTTGTTGAAGATGGATTGCTCGTGAGCGTGATCGTAAGCCGAACGCGTGAGTCGAGCAATGAAGCGATCCAGCTTAACCGATCTGCCGAGTTTCAGCAGAAGGCGCTCCAAGGCATCCATTGCGCTCGACGAACACGCGGTCATCAAGGCCGGCACACCGCGCTCAGATAAATAAGTCTGCCCCACCCCGCTTCACCCCGGGTCCTTCGGCCTGATGGTGTACCTCAGCATTCTTTCGCGCGACGCCGCGAGCAAACGCGTCATCGCAGCAGACGCGGCCTCCGGCTCGCGTGCGACGATCCCGCGGCGCACCGCATCGTGCAGTTCGATATCTTCGCTGGGCCGCGCCGCCTGCCGCAACAGCATCTCCGACGACACGCGCAACGCCGCCTTGATCGCGCTGCCGATCGTAATGAACATGCCGTTCTGCGACATCGCGATGATCGCCATGTGAAACTCCAGCACCGCTTCGCCCACCGCGCGCACGTCCGATTGCGCCGCCGGCGACGCATACGCATTCGCCAGCTCGCGATAGCGGCGTTCGATCAACTGCAGATCTTCGTCGCTGCCATGGCGTGCCGCCAGAAAGCTCGCGCGCGGCTCGAAGCACAGCCGCATCTCGAAGATGTCCTCGACGATCTTCGAATCGAACTGCGCATTCAATCGCCACGCGAGCACGTCGCGGTCGAGCAGATTCCAGTCTGAGAACGGCAGCACGCGAGTGCCGATTTTCGGCGTCACGTCGATCAGGCGCTTGCCGGTGAGCTGTTTGATCGCCTCACGGATAGTGGTGCGACTCACGCGGTATTCGCTGCACAACTCGCTTTCGACGGGGAGCAGATCGCCCGGACTGAATTCGCCCGAGACGATCCGCATGCCGACGATCCTCGCGACCTGTGCCGTCATCGTACCGACGACGGGCTCACGCTCGAACATCACCCCTCCTTCGCAGATGCCCGCTTCGACCGCCTAGCCGCGCTTTGCCGCGGTCGTGACGATTACGTTCCACGAGCCCGGCTTCAGACGCGCGGTGATCTTCTCGCCGTCGACCACCACGCGGGTGTTGGTCTCGGGCACGACCGTCAACGGCGCTTCGCGTGTGTTCACCGCCTTCATGTTCGCGTGATGAAGTTCGAGCGCGTGATCGAGCGTGCGCTCGGCGCCGAGGCCGCGCAACTCGATGTTCAGGTCCATCTCGTCGGTCAGGTGCCGGTTCAATGCGAAGATCGTCGTGGTGCCGCTCGCCCGGTCATCGACCACGGCCGCGCACAGGTAGGCGATCTCAGGGAAAGTCTCGGCTTCGTATGACGGCGACTCGATCACCGGCTTGAGCACGCGGCCGTGACCGAACTTCGACGCCTGCGCGAACGGATAGAAAATCGTCTGCCGCCAGGCCGCGCCGCCCGGCTCGGTCATGATCGGGCCGATCACATTAACGAGTTGCGCCAGACAGGCGGTCTTCACGCGGTCGGCGTTGTTCATCATCGTGATCAGCGCACCGCCGACCAGCAGCGCGTCCTCGGCGTTGTAGACCTCCTCGATCAGGCGCGGCGCGCTCGGCCAGCCCGGCTTGCGCAGATCGTTGATCGAGCGCGCCTTGTACCAGACGTTCCATTCGTCGAACGACAGCATGATGCGTTTGGTCGAATGCTTGCGCGCGGCCACGCTGTCCGCCACGGCGACAATCTCCTTGATGAACAGGTCCATCACGTCGATGTTGCCGAAGAACTCCGCGGTGCAATCGTGACGGTTTTCGAAGTACGTATGCAACGAAATGAAGTCGACCTGGTCGAAGCAGTGTTCGAGCACGCGGTCTTCCCACGCGCCATAGGTCGCCATTTCATGGGTCGAGGATCCGCACGCGGCAAGCTGGATGGTGGGATCGACCGCGCGCATCAGCTTGGCTGTTTCGAGTGCGACGCGGCCGTATTCGTCGGCGGTCTTGCGGCCGATTTGCCACGGCCCGTCCATCTCGTTGCCGAGGCACCAGAACTTGATGTCGTGCGGCTTTTCGTAACCATGCTCGTGACGCAGATCCGACAGCGCGGTGCCGCCGGGATGATTGCAGTACTCGACGAAATGCCGCGCTTCGTCCGGTCCGCGTGTGCCGAGGTTGACCCCGTACATCGGTTCGATGTCGAGCTCGCGGCACCAGTCGATGAATTCATTGGTGCCGAACTGGTTGGTTTCGACCGAATACCAGGCGAGGTCGAGGCGCTTTGGCCGCTTCTCTTTCGGACCGACACCGTCTTCCCAGTTGTAGCCCGACAGGAAGTTGCCGCCGGGATAGCGGACGATCGTCGGTCCGAGTTCGCGCGTCAGCGCCATCACGTCCTTGCGATAGCCACGCTCATCGGCTTCGGGGTGGCCCGGTTCGTAGATGCCGGTGTACACGCAGCGGCCCATATGTTCGACGAAGGTGCCGAACACGCGCCGGTCAAGGTCCGCGACGACGAAATCGCGGTCGACGACGAGGCGGGAAGAGATCATGGTGAGAGGTCCTGTTGTGAGTTCGACGAGACGCGCCGCCCGATGCGGCGCGCTGGCTGACAAGTTCGCGCGCCGTGCGGCAACTACCTGGACAACAGCTTGTTGACGCCGTCCTCTGCGTCCTTCTGAACCGCGGGAATCGGCTTGCCGGAGGTCAGCATGTTGCTGACCTCGCTGCCGACAATCTCCTGAATCGCAAACTGGCGCGGCACCGTGTTCGGCAGCGAATAGCCCGTCGACGAGATTTCCTTGATCGACGACCGATGCGGCAGCGCATTGAATGCCGCGCTATCGATGACGGACTGGCGCGCCGGCAGATGCCCGGTGCGCGCCCAGTCGGCGTCGTGGTCGTACAGGAACTTGAGGAACACGAACGCGGCGTGGCGGGTCTTGTCGTCCTTCGCGCCGCCCTTGAGCATGACCCACGAATGGCCGTCGGCCCACACCGCCTTCTTCTGGAACAGGTTCGGGAACGGCACGACGTCGTAGCCATTGTTGGCGAGCGGCGAATCCGACTTCTTCGAGAGGTTGGTCAGATCTTCTATCACCCAGGTCCCGCAGATCAGCACGCCGGCCTTGCCGTTCATGAACGCCTGGTTCGATGCGCCGTAGTCGAGATTCGGCGTGATATCACCCGCCTTCATCAGACCGTCGAGCAGTTGCAGTGCGTTCGTGACGGGCTTGCCCTGCAGATCGATCTTCGTCGGTCCGGACGGAAACAGCGTGCCGTTCTGCTGATAAACCATCGTGTACAGCGAACGCGTCTGCGCGGCGCTCTCGTTCGCAATCGGCATCGTGATGTACGGCAGGCCGGTCTTGTCCTTGAACTGCTTCGCCTGTTTGAGCAGTTCTTCAGGCGTGGTCGGCAGGATCGGCTTGCCGCTCGCGTCGACGAGACCCGCCTTCCTGAACAGATTGACGTTGATGTGCCAGAGCCATGAATGCGTGTCGAACGGCAATGCATAGGTCTTATCGCCGAACGTGACGCCACGGTGCGCGTGCCCGGTGAAGTCCTTCGTATCGACACCGACCGATTTGAAACCGTCGTCGAGCGGCTCGACGAGCTTGCGCTTCACGTAATCGCCGAGCACGGCTTCGTGCATCACCGAAATCGTCGGTACGTCACGGCTCAGAATGCGCGCGTCGATCTGCGTATAGTAAGGATTCCATTCGATGATCTGCGGCTTGACGACGATGTCCTCCTTGTTCGTCGCATTGAACTGGTTGACGAGCGTCGTGATGATGCCGCACTCGCCCGCCGCTTTGCTCACGTCGTTCACATTGCCGTATTCAGCGTCGCAGGCGCCAAAGAAACGCGACAGCGTAATTTCGGTTTTGGCCTGTGCCGGCGCCGTCAGGCAGGCCGTCAGACTCAGCAGGGCGAGCGAAAGCGCACCGCGCACGAGCGATCTTTTCATCGTTGTCTCCTATGTCGGATTGAGCCGTGTCTTTCCGAACGACTGCGCACGGCTGCCGGGTGGTCAATGGCGTGACCGGTTGTGTTTCGCCAAGCTCGACTAACGCACCGTGGTGCCCGCCACCGCCGCCACGATGTACTTCTGGAAGAACAGATACAGCACGAAGATCGGCAGACCGGCGAACACCGCTTGCGCCATCAGATAACCAATCCCCTCGGACTGCGCGAAATTGCCCTGTGTCGATGCGAGGCCAATGGTCAGCGTGTACATCTCCGGCTTCGATGCCGACACGAGCGGCCACAGGTAGTCGTTCCACGCGCTGAGAAACGTGAAGATCGCGAGCGTCGCCTGCGCCGGGATCGACAGCGGCAGTACGATGCGCCAGAACACCTTGAAGCGCGACGCGTTATCGAGCAACGCCGCTTCCTCGATATCGACGGGCACCGCCTTGAAGTACTGCGTCATCAGATACACACCGAACGGCGACGCGAGGCGCGGCAGAATCAGCGCGCCATAGGTGTTGTGCCAGTCGAGCGACGCGAAGATGCTGTGCAGCGGAATCACGAGCGCCTGCTCGGGAACCGCGAGCCCCGCGAGGCAGATCACATACAGCCAGCGCTTGCCCGGAAAGTTCGTGCGCGCGAACCCGTAACCGGCGAGCGACGCGATGACGAGCGTGAGGAACGTCTGGCCCAGCGCGACGATCACGCTATTGATCAACCAGCCGCCCACCGCCGACGTGCCGACGATGCTCGTATAGTTCTGCAGCGTGAACGGCGGCGAGAACAGCACATCGGTATGTTGCTGAAGGAACGCGTTCGGCTTGAACGACAGCGCGAACACCCACACGAGCGGCGCGATCCAGACGAGCGCGAGCAGCACGACGGCGCCGAGCATCACGCGCTCGCCGAAACGGCCCGCCAGCGAACCGCGCGAGCGTTGCGCAGGAGAAGGACTCGGGGCGGACTTGAGTGCGGTGGTGCTCATGCGGAATCCTTTCTGCGAACGATCCATGCCTGCGCGGCGATGCCCAGCAGCATCAAGGCGAACAGCACCTGCGCCGCGGCAGCCGAGTAGCCGAACAGCCATTGACGGAAACCGGATTCGTAGATGAACTGCACCAGTGGACGCGATGCGTTGTTAGGACCGCCGTCGGTCAGCAGTTGCGCCTGACCGAATAACTGGAACTGGAACACCGCTTCGATCACCGCGACCAGCGCGACGGTGCGCCGGATCGACGGCAGCGTGATCGACGCGAAGGTGCGCCAGCGCGTTGCGCTATCGAGCGCGGCCGCTTCGTACAGCTCCTGCGGAATCTGTTGAAGCGCGGCGAGGAACAACATCATCGGCAGGCCGACGATCCACCATACGGTGACGATTGCGATCATCGGCAATGCGGTGGCTTCGTGCACGAGCGGCACGTACTCGGAAAGGTTCAGCGCGTGACTCACGTCGGCGAGCAGGCCGTGGCCGGGCATCAACACGAGCTTCCAGACCAGCGTGACGATCGTGACCGACAGCACCGACGAGCCGAAGAAAATCGCCCGCAATGCCGCGCAAAACCGGCCCGGCCGGTTGAGCACGAGCGCGAGTGCGAGACCTAGCGCGACGAACATCGGCACCGTCATGAACACGAAGTAGAACGTGTTGCGCACGGCGCCGCGAAAGATCGGATCGGCCGCGAGGTCGACGTAATTCTTGATGCCGATGAATTCGCTCGTGCCGGCGAGCAGGTCCACGTTCTGCAGGCTCAGCCACCAGCCGTAGCCGAGCGGCACGACCAGCAGCAACACGTAGACGACCACGAACGGCAGCACGAACAGACCGTTCGACCAGGACGCGAGGGGATTGCTGAAACGGCGTTGCCGCGTCTTCGGCAAACCGGCCGTCAGCGAGCGCTCAGCCGCCATGATGCGCCGTCCCGCTTGCGTCGAACAGATGCAGATGGGCGGCGTCTATGCTCATACGGAGCGGGTCGCCGGCCTGCAGTTCGTACTCGCGTGGGATCTCGATCACGATCAGCTGATTGCTCGCGAGACTCACATGTGCGAGCGAGCGGTCGCCGAGCCGTTCGATGAATTCGGCGCGGCCGCCGAGTGGACCATTCGCGTCGATCACCACGTGCTCGGCGCGAATGCCGAGCGTGAGCTGGCCCGACGGCAAACTGCCGGCCGCGATGGGGGTGGGAATGACGACATTGTCGACCGGCAGGCGCACGAGCAGACGGCCGCCGTTATCGCCCGCGGGTTCGACCTCGATAAAGTTCATGGCCGGCGCGCCGATGAATCCCGCGACGAAGCGCGTGGCCGGACGCCGGTATATGTCGAGTGGCGCACCGATCTGCTCGATGCGCCCGCGATTCATCACGACGATGCGTGTGGCGAGCGTCATCGCTTCGATCTGGTCGTGCGTGACGAAGATCATCGTCGAACCGAGACGCCGATGGATGCGCGCAAGCTCGACTCTCGTGCGGGTGCGCAGCGACGCATCGAGGTTCGACAACGGCTCGTCGAACAGGAATGCTTCGGGCTCCTTGACCACCGCGCGACCGATTGCCACCCGCTGGCGCTGACCACCCGACAATTGCGCGGGACGACGCTTGAGCAGCGCATCGAGTTCGAGCATGCGGGCCGCTTCGGTAATGCGCCGTTCGATCTCGCTCGCGGCGACACCCGTATTGCGCAATCCGAACGCCATGTTGTCGTAGACCGTCATGTGCGGATAGAGCGCGTAGTGCTGGAACACCATCGCGACGTCGCGCCTCGCCGGCGGCAGGTTGGTGACCTCGCGGCCACCGATACTGATCTGCCCTTCGCTGACGTTCTCGAGTCCGGCGATCATGCGCAGCAGCGTCGACTTACCGCAGCCGGAGGGGCCTAGAAAGACGAGGAATTCGCCTTCGAGGATATTGAGGTCGAGACCCGTGATCACTTCCGTCTCGCCATATCGCTTTGTCACGCCGTTGAGCTGAATGCCCGTCACCGCGCCTCCTTATTTCAGGAACTGCTGTCTCTGGCTGCTTTGATATTATGAAAATATAATAAGGTGGCCTGATTGGAACGTCCAATCCCTGTTTCGATATCGAGGCATTCAGGTTTTGGTATACGCATGCGTATTGGGTCGCGCTGCGATGCTTTGATTTCGGCTTGATGAGCTGGCCATGTTCCGGCCACATCGAGCTCGAACGAGTCAATGCGGAAACACGGCGTTTCGATTGTCAGATCGACGCGAATTGCTGCGCGGGGTGCGCATGGAACTCGAAGAATTTTGATCGGGCCGCGTGTAACCGCCGCATGGCGGTTACACGGAAACTCGACTCAGGTCGACATGCGTCGCCGGGCCTATGACGGCAGTGACGTCGCCAACGTCAGTGAGAATGCCGCGGCACGGCGGCACCGCGGCAACCGACGAGGAAATCGAGGTCGCAGCCTTCGTCGGCCTGCAGCACGTGATCCACATACAGGCGCTGGTAACCACCGCCATCCGGCGCCTGCGGCGGCACATGTTGCGCCATGCGGCGCTCCAGTTCCGTGTCGCTGATATCCAGATGCAGTGTGCCGGCATCGCAATCGAGCTCGATCCAGTCGCCGTCCTGCACGGCGGCGAGCGGGCCGCCCGCAGCCGCTTCCGGCGTCACGTGCAACACCACCGTGCCATAGGCGGTACCGCTCATGCGCGCGTCTGAAATCCGCACCATGTCCTTCACGCCCTGGCGTAGCAGCTTGGGCGGCAGTCCCATGTTGCCCACTTCGGCCATGCCCGGATATCCCTTCGGGCCGCAGTTCTTCATCACCATGATGGAATTGGCGTCGACGTCGAGATTTTCATCGACGATGCGCGTCTTGTAGTGCTCAAGGTTTTCGAACACCACCGCGCGTCCGCGATGCTTGAGCAGACCAGGCGTGGCCGCCGACGGCTTGAGCACCGCGCCGCGCGGCGCGAGATTGCCACGCAGTACACGAATGCCGCCGTCGGCGACGAGTGGGTTGTCGAGCTGGCGGATGACTTCGTCGTTCGTGTTGGGCGCATCCTTGACGTTGTCCCACAGCGATTTGCCGTTCACGGTCAGCGCGCCCGGATGCGGCAGCAGGTCCGCTTCACCGAGCCGGCGCAGCACTGCCGGCAGACCGCCCGCGTAATAAAACTCTTCCATCAGGAAACGGCCCGACGGCATCAGGTCGACGATGGTCGGCGTATCGCGGCCGATGCGCACCCAGTCCTCGAGCTCGAGATCGACGCCGATGCGGCCGGCAATCGCCTTCAGATGAATCACCGCATTGGTCGAGCCGCCGATCGCGGCATTGGTGCGAATCGCGTTCATGAAGGCCTCACGCGTCAGGATCTTCGACAGTTTGAGGTCTTCGTGCGCCATCTGAACGATACGGATTCCTGACATATGGGCGAGCACATAGCGACGCGAATCGACTGCCGGAATCGCCGCGTTGTGCGGCAGCGACGTGCCCAGCGCTTCGGCCATGCACGCCATCGTCGAGGCCGTGCCCATCGTGTTGCAGGTGCCCGCCGAGCGCGACATGCCGGCTTCGGCCGAGAGGAACTGATGCAGGTCGATCTCGCCCGCCTTCAGCGATTCGTGCAATTGCCATACCGCGGTGCCCGAGCCGATGTCCTTGCCGTCGAGCTTGCCGTTCAGCATGGGACCGCCGGTGACGACGATCGCCGGCACGTCGCAGCTCGCCGCCCCCATCAGCAGCGCGGGCGTGGTCTTGTCGCAACCGGTGAGGAGCACGACCGCGTCGATCGGGTTGCCGCGGATCGCTTCCTCGACGTCCATCGCCGCGAGATTGCGCGTGAGCATCGCGGTGGGACGCAGGTTCGATTCGCCGTTCGAAAACACGGGGAACTCGACCGGGAAACCGCCGGCTTCGTAGACGCCACGCTTCACGTGCTCGGCGATCTTGCGAAAGTGCGCGTTGCACGGGGTGAGTTCAGACCAGGTGTTGCAGATGCCGATGACCGGACGGCCGTCGAATTCGTGATCGGGGATGCCCTGGTTCTTCATCCAGCTTCGATACATGAAGCCGTTCTTGTCGGCTGTGCCGAACCATTCAGCCGAACGCAATTTCCGCTTATTTTCCGACATGCCTATTCCTTGATGCACGTGCCGGGGCATAGCACCGGCCAGTTTGACCGAGCCGGCGCGGCGCAACCGGCGAGATGACGATTAAGCGGCTGGCGACCGCGCGTTCCGCGCCGTCACGGGCCTCGCAAAGCTCTGGAATGCGGATCACGGAAGGCTGTCGCTCAATTTATGGGACTGCTGAAGTGTACGGAGCGGGTCGATATCTATCCAATTAAATTTTTGGCGGTATCGATATCAGTATTGGTATCGCACGGCGCGGACGGGCGTGGGATGGGCGTCCCGCGAAGGTGCTGCGCACAAAGACGCTGAATTCGCGGTCGCCACAATGGGTCCGCCTCTGGCGAAGCCAACCGGGACGCCTCTAGCGTATCAGTGAAAAAACGGCAGCGCGAGAAACAGCTTGATCACGATCGCGTTGACGATGTCCATGAAAAATGCCCCGGTCATCGGCACGACCAGGAACGCGATATGGGAATGGCCAAAGCGGTTCGTAATCGCCTGCATGTTGGCAATGGCGGTCGGCGTCGCGCCCATGCCCAGGCCGCAATGCGCGGCGCTCAGCACCACCGCGTCGTAGTTGCGCCCCATGACCGGGAACGTCACGAACACGGCATACAGCGCCATCAGCAGGGCCTGCGCGGCAAGGATCACGATGACCGGCACCGCGAGCGCCGCGAGTTCCCACAGGTCGAGTCTCATCAGCGCCATCGCCAGAAACAACGCGAGACTGACATTGCCCACGAGCGCGACCGCATGCTGATCGAGTTGCACCCGCACGAGCGACAGCCCATTGTTCAGGAGCACGCCGACGAACAGCACGCAGACGAACGTGGGCAATTCGAAGACGGTCCCCGCCAGCCGCTCGGCCACCATCTCGCCCATGGTCAGACACACGGAGATCAACGCGAGCGTCGTGATGATCGCAGCGGGCGTGGTCGGTTGCCGGGCTTTAGGCTCCTCGAAGACCAGTGTCTCATTCTCGCGATCGGATATGCGCCGCCTTTCGTCGTCACCGATTCGACGCATGAGCAGGCGTGAAATCGGGCCGCCGAGCACCCCGCCGATCACGAGCCCGAACGTCGCGCAGCCGATGGCGATTTCCGTGGCCGAGTTCAGCCCGTGATGCTCGGTGAAGACCTGACTCCACGCGGCGCCCGTGCCGTGGCCGCCCGACAGCGTAATCGATCCGCCGAGCAGTCCGAAGAGGGGATCGACGCCGAGCGCGAAGGCCAGCAGCACACCGACCACGTTCTGCAGGATGAGCAGTCCGCTGACCAGCACGAGAAATCGGATCAGCACGGGGCCGCCCGCCTTCAGGCTGGAAATATGCGCATTGAGACCGATGGTCGAGAAGAACGCGAGCATGAGCGGCACCTGCAGCACGGGCTCGAAGCGCACTTCGATACGCGTCGTGAGGCGTATCAACAATACGCTGACGGCAACGATGAGTCCGCCGGCCACCGGTGCGGGAATCGAGTAGGTGCGCAGCACGGTGATCCACTGAACCAGCTTCTCGCCGAGAAGCAGGACGAGCGAGGTGGCGACCAGAGTGCCGTATATGCCGACATCCATGAATGACCTCCGACCGGACGCGCAATCACGTTATCCCTTGGGCGGCATGCCGCGACAGTATCGGGCCGACCGGGCATTGCGCGAGCAAGAGACGACCGCCGGCCTAAGCAGCGAGCGGATTATTTTCTATTCACGTACGGGTACATCGGCAACCATGCTTCATCTTAGCCAATCCGCCCGATCGCGGTAGAAATTTCCTTGACCCGCCACAATCCGGGCATCATGTCGCGTCACTGCCTGCGTTGAAGTCTGCTACGCTGCGCCCTTCTCCTTCACTACCTTGCATTGAACCCGATGGAAACCCCTTTCAACGATCGCGGCGTGTCGGTCACGCGCAATGCCCTCTCGTCCGCCGGTCAGGTTTTTCCGCTGCGCGATGTCGTCGGCGTGCAGGTCGTCACCGTGCCGAAGAACAAGGTTTTGCCGGTGACGATCTCGGTGCTCGGCCTGATCGGCGCGATGGCCGGCGCGATCTTCGGTTCGCCGGCGGGCCTCGTGTGCGGTGTGATGCTGGTCGTGGTCGGCTGGCTCACGTGGGCCACGCAGGACGTCACGCATCGGTTGATGGTGCAGACGGCCGACGGCCAACGCGAAGCGTTGATGAGCACCGATCGCGAATTCGTCGAGCGGGTGGGCGCCGCGGTGGACGAAGCGAAAGCGGCGGCGGTGCAAAAGGCGTGACGCTGTTCGCGTTTGTGCGAGGCCCGCTCATTAGCACAAGCTCGTTCACACAAATTTGATTCGCGCAGCACCCGCTTTTGCGTGCCATTGAGGCGCGCCTGATTACAGTGGAGCGGGTATGGACCACGCGCGCCGCCTCTGCGGGTCGGCGCAACCATCATGCTCACTTCAGTCGTCCCGTCCGAAATCTCCGTGCTGCGCGTTTCGCGCACCGGCTGCCGCGCCACCCATCCGATGGTTCCGCTCGTCGTTATCGATGTGACCGTGCCCGGCACGTCGTCGGCGCTTGCGCGGCGAGCGCTGCATGCCGCGCTTGGCTGCGATCTGCGTCTCTACGTCGTGACCATTGACCAGCTGCGCGAGCACATCGTCTTTCGCATCGAAGTGACCTCGCGCAGTCTCGAGGACGTGATCGGCGTGCTGACCGCCGCCCTCGACCGCGCGACGCTGGGCCCCGCGCATGCGACCATGATTCGAGCTTCGCACCCGGATTGAAGCAGGCCGATGCAGGGCGTACCGCCGCCTCGCTCACCGCGAGCAAACCTTTACACATCTTGGCAATTGCGCCCGAGGGGCCATGTAGAGTCGCCGCTTCCGTTGTTGCGTTCCTTTTGCAGGGTGCCTTCGCTTTGATGTGCTTGAGCGTATCTCCATGCGCGGCCGCTCGTGAATTCCGTCGGGGCGGCCTTGTATGAGCGATCAGTCTGCCTCGTGCTGGCTGCGCACAGGCCGCGAGGAGGCTTCACGCCGACCGGCAACACCCCGAGGCATTGCGATGCATTGCCTCGCAAAAGGACCGCGCCTTTTAGCGAAGCGTGATCCATGTCCCTGTCATCTCTTCATGCCGCGCGGCGGCCTCTTCGTCCGCATCGGCAAACTCGCCTCCGGGCCGGCTTGCGTGTCCTCCAGCAGCGTCTTGCTTGCATGGCGGCGTGCGCGGCCACCGCCCTCGGCGGTTG
>NZ_NPIH01000122.1 GCF_012275575.1 Paraburkholderia sp. SG-MS1
ACGTGCCGGTCGACGGCAAGTTCAGGAAGTTCTCCGCGCAACTGAATTTCGATCCGGCGAAGTCCACCGCCGGCAGCGCGAACGTGTCGATCGACCCCGGCAGCTACGACCTCGGCGCCGCCGACTACAACAAGCAGGCGCAAGGCAAGCAATGGTTCGACAGCGCGGCCTTTCCCGCCGCGACTTTCGTGTCGAGCGCGATCGCGCCGGCCGGCGGCAACCAGTACCGGATTACCGGCAAGCTGACCATCAAGGGCAAGTCGCAAACCGTCGTGGTGCCGGTCGCCATCGCGAGCCAGGGCGCCACCCAAACCTTCGACGGCGCATTGCCGATCAAGCGCTCGCA
This sequence comes from Paraburkholderia sp. SG-MS1, assembly GCF_012275575.1. GTDB lineage: Bacteria > Pseudomonadota > Gammaproteobacteria > Burkholderiales > Burkholderiaceae > Paraburkholderia. The sequence continues at coordinate 347 of NZ_NPIH01000122.1, forward strand.
GTTCGACGTCGGCACCGGCGAATGGAAAGACACGTCGGTCGTCGCCGACGAAGTCGTCATCCGGTTTCACCTCGTCGCGGCAAAGAAGTAACGCACAACACCGAAGCACCGCAGCACATTTCTAAAACCTGGAGTACACCTTGAAGAAACAATTTTTGCTCGCCACGGGCGCGCTGGCCGCTGCATTGTCGTTCAACGCGATGGCAGCCGATACGTATCAGCTCGATCCGACCCACACGTACCCGAGCTTCGAGACCGACCACTTCGGCGGCATCTCGACCTGGCGCGGCAAGTTCAGGAAGAGCAGCGGCACCGTCGTGCTCGATCGCGCCGCGAAGACCGGCACGGTCGACGTGACGATCGACATGACGTCGGTCGACATCGGCAATGACAAGCTCGACGCGGAACTCGTCACCGACAAGTTCTTCGACACCGCGAAATTCCCGACCGCCACCTACAAGGGCACGCAGATCCGCTTCGACGGCGACAAGCCGGTGGAAGTGATCGGCACGCTGACGATGCACGGCATCACGAAGCCGGTCAATCTGAAGATCGAATCGTTCAAGTGCTTCGTCAACCCGATGCTCAAGCGCGAAGTGTGCGGCACGGAATCGACCGCGACGTTCAACCGGGATGATTTCGGCATCGACTTCGGCAAGGCTTACGGCTTCAAGATGCAGACCACGCTGCACATCCAGGCTGAAGGCATCAGGCAGTAATGGCCTGCGCGGACGTGGCATGGCACTCAAGGTAATATGACGGTTTGGCAGCGGGCGCGCGGCGAATCGTCTTCCGCGCTGGCCGCTGCCCGACGCAGCAGGCCATCCCGCACGGCAGCACGGCACGCGCATCGAATGAACTGTCCGCTGCCGTGGCCCTCGTCCGTCGTTACCACCCGTGAGTTCTCCCGTCCGCCGCATCGCGCACCTCGACATGGATGCGTTCTACGCATCCGTCGAGCTGTTGCGCTATCCGGAACTGCGTGGCGAGGCGGTGGTAATCGGCGGCGGGCGCAACGCCGCGCCGCAAACACTCGAAGACGGCAGCCGCAGCTTCGCCAAGCTGCGCGACTATGCGGGCCGCGGCGTCGTGACCACCTCCACTTATGAAGCGCGCGCGCTCGGCGTGTTTTCGGCAATGGGCATGATGAAGGCGGCCGCACTCGCACCCGACGCCGTCCTGCTGCCCACCGACTTCGATTCGTACCGTCACTATTCGCGCCTGTTCAAAGCGGCGGTCGCCGCGTTCACCGACCGCATCGAAGATCGCGGTATCGACGAAATCTACATCGATCTGACGGGCTTGCCGGGCGAGTCGAGCGAGATCGGCGCGCGCATCAAGCAGGCGGTCAATCAGGCGACCGGGCTCACCTGCTCGATCTGTGTCGCGCCGAACAAGCTGCTCGCGAAGATCGGCTCAGAACTCGACAAACCCGACGGCCTCACGATTCTCACGCCCGCCGACATACCGTTGCGCGTGTGGCCGCTGCCGGTGCGCAAGGTCAACGGCATCGGCCCAAAGGCCGCGGAAAAGCTGACCGCGCTCGGGCTCGCCACCGTCGGCGATCTGGCGGCGGCGGACGCGGGGCTGTTGCAGGACAATTTCGGGCGCAGCTATTCGGCCTGGCTGATGCAGGTCGCCCAAGGTTATGACGAGCGGCCAGTGGTGGTCGAATCGGAACCCAAGTCGATGAGCCGCGAGACCACGTTCGAGCGCGATCTGCATCCGCGTCACGACCGGCCCGCGCTGTCCAGTTCGTTCACCGGCCTATGCGTGCGGGTCGCGGAAGATCTCGTGCGCAAGGGGTATGTGGGCCGGACCGTGGGCATCAAACTGCGTTACGACGATTTCCGCACGGTCACGCGCGATCTGACGCTCGACGAGCCGACCGCGGACGCCGTCGAAATCCGCCGCGCGGCGACCGAGTGCCTGCGGCGGGTGGAATTGAGTCGCAGGCTGCGCCTGCTCGGCGTGCGCGTAAGCGCCTTGACGCCCGCCAACGCACAGGCGCTGAAGCCGCGTGTGCCGGTTCAGGCCGACTTGCCTTTCGCGAGCGACGAGTAACCGTCCGCGACCGTGACGCCGGCATTCGGGCCATTCGGGCGCGCGATCTGCGCGTCTGCGCCGATGTGCGATACCGCCACCGAAAACGCAAACGTGTTGATCCCCTGCTCGCTGTGCGCCGACACGGTGCCGCGATGCATCTCCGCGATTGCCTTCACGATCGCGAGACCCAGCCCATGGTTTTCGCGGCTGTTCGTGCGTGAGACTTCCGCGCGATAGAAGCGGTCGAACAGATGTTCGAGCACGTCCGGCGCAATCGGCTCGCCGGGGTTCGCCACCACAACGCGCACCTGATCGCCGTCGCGCACGATCGTCACCTTGATCGTTGCACCCGGCTCGCAATGCTGGATCGCGTTCATCAACAGATTCGCGCAGGCGCGGCCGAACAGCGAGCGATTCACGCGCGCCTGTGCGTCACCCTGCAAACTCGCGTACACGCGCGCTTCTTCGAGCGGAATCTCCAGAAACTCCAGCGTGTGCGCGACTTCCGCGGCCAGCGATACCTCGATCAGCCCGGTCGCGCGCTCGCCCTGATCGGCGCGCGCGAGGAACAGCATGTCGTTGATGATCGCGCGCATGCGCTCAAACTCTTCGAGATTCGATTGCAGCGTAAGACGCAGATCGTCGACCGAGCGGTTGCGCGTCAACGCCACTTCGGTCTGGCCGATCAGGATCGTCACCGGCGTGCGCAGTTCGTGGGCGACGTCCGCGTTGAACGATTCGAGGCGGCCATACGCTCCGTCCAGACGTTCGAGCGCGCCGTTGAAGGAGTTCGCGAGATCATTCAGTTCGAGCGGCAGCGACGCGGTGTTCAGACGTTGCGAACGGTTGTTCGGGCTCACGGCGGACGCATCGCGCGTGAGCCGCGTGAGCGGCGCGAGCCCGAGGCGCGTCACCGAATAGCTGAGCAGCAGCACAGCGAGACTGCCCAGCGCGGACAGCGCGGCGAGCGCCGAGCCGAACACGCGCATCGTGCGCACATTCGGCGAGTAACTCGACGCCACCTGCAATTGCACGGGCGGACGCGGGCCGTAAGCGGGAATGGTCTGCGTGAACGTGAGCATGTCCTGGCCGCCCCCGGCCGGGGTCACGCGCGTATAACCGCCGGGCCAGTTCTTCACGACGGGACCGTCGACCGGCTTGCCGTAGTTATAGGACGGGTCCATGCTCGACACCGAGTACACGGTGCTGCCGTCGTGCGGCGTCATGTCGGTGAGTTTTTCGCGGGCCATGCGCCATTTTTCCGGCGTCACCGCGTGATAGACGATGATGCGGGCGATTTGGGTGCGATCGTCGAGCGACTCGCGCAAGTGATGTTCCAACTGCGTACGCAGCACCAGAAACAGCCCGGTGCCGATCAGCGTAAACACGAACAGCGCGACGAGCGCGAACATCGATGCGAGGCGGCGAGCAATCGAACGGTTCATGACGATTCAGCCTCTTCGCGCACTTCCAGCACATAGCCCATGCCGCGCACGGTGTGCAACAGCTTCGAGGGGAACGGGCCGTCGAGCTTCGCACGCAATCGTTTGATCGCGGTCTCGACCACGTTGGTGTGGCTGTCGAAATTGACGTCCCAGACGAGTTCGGTGATCGCCGTCTTCGACAGAATGTCGCCTTGCCGCCGCGCGAGCACGCTGAGCAGCTGGAACTCCTTCGCGGTCAGGTCGAGGCGCACGCCGTCGCGCGTCGCGCGCCGGCCGATCAGATCGACGAACAGATCGCCGACCGAAATCAGCGTGGATTCCTGCGAACGCGTGCGGCGCGCCAGTGCATGCAGCCGTTCCACCAGTTCGAGAAATGAGAAGGGTTTGGTCAGGTAATCGTCGGCACCTTCGCGCAGGCCGCGCACGCGGTCGTTCACGTGGTCGCGGGCGGTCAGCATGATGACCGGCGTCGATTTGCGCATGCGCAGCGCCTTGAGCACGCTGAAACCGTCGCGCTTGGGCAGCATCACGTCGAGGACGATCACGTCGTAGTCGAATTCGGTGGCCAGATGCATGCCTTCCTCGCCGTCCAGCGCCACGTCGACGACCCAACCCTGCTCTGTCAAACCGGAGCGCAGGTAGTCCACCACCTTGTGCTCGTCTTCAACAATCAGCAATTTCATGCGCGTCCCCTTGAGTGTCCATTATACGAAACGCCTTCGAATTCCTCCTGCGCGCGCGGATGCGTCGTGAACCGGCGGCTCATCTCGCGGGAGCCATCGCCTCCTGAGCGGCGGGCCGAGCGTCGTGAGGCGCGACCGCGAGATCGGCGCCGGCCTCCCAGCCACCGCCGAGCGCTTTCACCAGCGCCACCGACAAGGTCATCTGCTGGCCGTGAATCTGCACGTCCTGGCGCTCGCTGTTCAGTAGCGACTGCTGCGCGGTGATCACGTCGAGGTACGCCACGAGGCCGCCCGAATAGCGGTCGGTGGCAAGCGACAGCAGACGCTGCGCATCGCTCACCGCTTCCTGCGACTGCTTCGCCGCGCCGTCCAGCACCGACAGCCCGGTAACGCCGTCCTGCACCTGCTGGAACGCGTTGAGCACGGTCTGCCGGTAGGTCGCCTCGGTGGCCTGATAGCCTTCGCTCGCGAACTTGACGTTGGCCGCGCGGCGCCCGCCGTCGAACAGCACCTGACCGACCGTCGCGCCGAGCGTCCACATCAGCGTGGGCGCGCTCAGCAAGCTGGCGAACTGCGTGCTCTCCCAGCCGATGCCCGGCGTCAGCGTCAGGCTCGGAAAGAACGCCGCCTTGGCCACGCCGATCTGCGCGTTGGCCGCCGCCATCGCGCGTTCCGCCGAAGCGATGTCCGGGCGGCGTTGCAGCACGTCGCTCGGTACGCCGAGCGGGATCGCGGGCGCCTTCGCGTCGAGTACCTTGGGTTCGATCGCGAACTGCGGGGCCGGCACGCCGACCAGCGCGGCGATCGCGTGTTCGAACTGCGCGCGCTGATTCAGCAGCAGCTGCGCCTGCACGCGCGTCGAGTCGAGCAGCGACTTCTGCTGCAGTACTTCGAGGCCCGACACCGAACCGAGGTCGTGCTCGGACGTGACGTAGTCCAGCGCCTTCTGCTGCAGCTTCACCGACTGGTTCAGCACGTCGATCTCGGCATCGAGCTCTCGCAGCGAGAAATAGTCGGTGGCGAGGTCGGTGGTGAGCACGAGCCGCGCATTCGCCAGATCGTCCGCGGATTGCGCCGCCGAAGCCTCGGCGCCTTCCACCTCGCGACGTATCCGGCCGAATAGATCGGTGTCGTAGTTGATCGTCGGTCCGAGTTGCACACTGTTCTGCACGGTCGATTGAGTCGGCGTCGCGTAGTTGGTCAGCGGCCGGTTCTGCGAGATCCTGAAGCGCGAGGCCGTTGCGCCGACATCCACTTCGGGCACGCGTTGCGCGCTGGTGTTCGCGAGCGTCGCGCGCGCCTGCTCGTAGTGCGCGCTCGCCGCGACCAGGGTCTGGTTCTGCGCGAGCGCCTCGGTTTCGAGCGTGGCCAGCATCGGATCACCAAATGCGCTCCACCAGTCCGGTGAAATCGGCGCATGCGACGGCGTGGCGACGCGCCAGTACGAATCGGTGTGCCAGGTCGGCGGCACCTCGGCTTGCGGGCGTTGATAGTCCGGGCCGACCGTGCACGCGGCCAGCAACGTGACACCCACTGCGCTTGCAATGGCGGTGAGCGTCCGGCATGGACCCACGAACATCACGACGCCTCCTTGCCGTTCTTCTGCGGCTGCGTGACCTGCACGTGATCGCCGTCCGCGATCGAATCGCTCGGGTTGATGATGATTTTGTCACCCGCCCCGATGCCGCTTTCGATTTCGAGCGTCTGCCCGAGGTCGCGCGCGATCACAACCTTGCGCAGTTCGACGTGGCCCTTGGCATCGACCACCGCAATGCGCGGCCCTTCCGCGCGAAACAGCAGCGCGTTGCCTGGCACCGACAATTCCGCATGCGCCGCCGCCGGCACAGCGACTTGCACGTATGCGCCGGGACGCAGCTTGTCGTCGGGATTGGGCAGCGTCACTTCGATCTGCAGCGAGCGGGTCGGCACATCGATCGCGCCGGAAATATGCGTGACAGTGCCGTGAAACTGCTGGCCCGGCAGTTCCGCCTGCGTGACCACCACCTTCTGCCCCACCGACACGTTCTGCGCGTATGCCTGCGGCAATTGCACATAGACGCGCAACGGGTCCACCTGCGCGAGTGCGAACAGCGCGCGGCTCGTGCCGCTGCCCGCGTCGATCAGATCGCCGACGTCGACGTTGCGCTGCGTGACCACGCCGGCGAACGGCGCGACGATCCGCTTGAACGATTCGAGCTGCTGCAGGCGCTTGACGTTGGCATCGGCGGCGGCGAGGTTGGCGACGTCCTGCGTATAGGTGCTTTGCCGCTCGTCGAGTTCCTGCTGCGATACCGCATCGCGTTGACGCAATTGCTGCCAGCGCTCCAGCGAGCTTTTCGCGAGGCCGAGGCTCGAACTGATCTGCTGACGCTGCGCGAGAGCCTGCGCGAGTTCCTGATCGATCTCGGGCGTGTCGAGTTCGGCGAGCAGTTGGCCCTGCTTCACGCGTGCGCCGATGTCGGCGTACCAGTGCAGCAGATAGCCGGTCGAGCGCGCGTAGATCGGCGACTCGACATAGCCGCGCAAGGTGCCCGGCAAAAGCGTGTTGCCGCCGCCTTCGGTCTGCTTCGGGCTCACCACGTTCACGTACTGAATGGCGTTCTGCTGCGTGGTCGTCTCGACGGAGCGGCTTTGCAGCACGTTCGCGATCACGGTGCGCAAAGCGCCGAGCGCGAGCAGCGCCAGCACGATCCAGAGCGCGATCTTCGCGCGCTTCCATTCACGGTGACGCGGCGGCAGCGCGTGCCCTCCTTCGGTTTCTCGCGAGGGGATCGCCAGCGATGCATGTGTTTTTTCGGTCATCTCAGTCAGCCATCTCAGTCAGCCGTCATTTAACTTGATGCGGGCCGGGGAGCGCCGCCGTGGTCCGGCGCGGAGCCGTCGGGGTGGTCGTTGCCGTCGCCGCTATTGCCGCTCTTACCCTGGTCGCGCTGCTCACCTTCGTCGCCGTTGCCGCCGCCCTGGCCCGCCTGATCCGCGTCGTCAGTGCGATGACGGCGCGCGAGGCGGCTATGGATGCCCGCGAACACGACCGGCACAAAGAACAGCGTGGACACCGTGGCGAACAGCAGCCCGCCGATCACCGCGCGGCCGAGCGGCGCATTCTGCTCGGCGCCTTCGCCGAGGCCGAGCGCCATCGGGATCATGCCGATGATCATCGCGAACGCGGTCATCAGCACCGGGCGGATCCGGCTCGCGCCGGCTTCGAGCGCGGCGGTGAGCGGCGGCGCACCGGCGGTGAGGCGCTGGCGAGCGAAGGCGACCATCAGAATACTGTTGGCGGTGGCGACGCCCATCGTCATGATCGCGCCGGTCAGCGCCGGCACACTCAGATGCGTGCCCGTCAGAAACAGCATCCACACGATGCCCGCGAGCGCCGCCGGCAACGCGCTGACGATGATCAGCGGATCGACCCACGACTGGAAATTCACCACGATCAGCAGATACACCAGCACGATTGCCACCGCCACGCCCAGGCCGAGGCCGAAGAACGAGCTGCGCATGGTCTGCACCTGGCCGCGCACGACGATCTGACTGCCGCGCGGCAGCGACGCCCGCACGTTGTTCACGAGCTTGTCGACCTGATTGGCCACGCTGCCCAGATCGCGCTTCTCGACGCTCACGTACAGGTCGATGACCGGCCTGATGTTGTAGTGCGAGACCTCCGCGAACTGGTTTTGCGGCGAGACGCGCACCAGATTGCCGAGCAGCTGCGTGGGCCCGGTGGCCGCACCCGACACCGGCGTGCGCAGCATTTCGTCGATCGACGACACCTGATACTGCGGCGTCTGCACCGCCACCTTGTACTCCACGCCGTTCTTGTTGTTGATCCAGAATCCCGGCGACGTTTGCGAACTGCCCGACAACGAAATGAGCACGTTCTGCGCGACGTCGTTCGCACTCAGGTTGAGCTGCTGCAAGCGCGTGCGGTCCATCTGGAGGTTGATCACCGGTTCGTCCAGTTTTTGCTGGATGTGCGTGTCGACCGTGCCGGGAATCACCCGCACCTGCTTCAACAATTTGCGCGCGACCTCCAGGTTGCCTTGCTGGTTCGCGCCGGAAATCTGCACGTCCACGGCGGCAGGCAAACCGAAGTTGAGAATCTGCGTGACGATGTCGGCCGGCTGGAAGAAGAACTCCACGCCCGGAAAGCGCTGCGGCAAGATGGTGCGCAGCTTGTCCATGTACATCTGCGTCGGCTTGTGGTCTTCGTTCAGCGCGATCTGAACCTCGCCGTCGAACGTGCCGATCGTGGCGGCGTTGCTGTACGACAGGTTGATACCGCTATACGGCAAACCGAGGTTGTCGAGAATCGTGCCGAGTTCTTTCGGCGGCACGACCTCGCGGATCACCTTCTCGACTTCGTCGGCCAGACGCGCGGTTTCCTCGATACGTGTGCCGGTCGGCGCACGAAAATGCAGGCGAATATCGCCCGCGTCGACATTCGGGAAGAAGTCCTCACCAAGCACGAAGACCAGACCCATCGAGACGATGCAGAAGCCGAGAAACACGCCGCCGAACCTGCCGCGACGCACCAGCAGGCTGCTGAGAATCACGATGTACGCGGATCGCATGCGCTCGAAGCCGCTATCGAAACGCCGGTAAACGCGCGTGAACAGATTCGGCTTCGCATCGGGCCTGGGTTTGTGCGCGTGCCCCATGAGCAGCATCGCGAGCGTCGGCACCAGCGTGCGCGACAGGATGTACGACGCGAGCATCGCGAACACCACCGCTTCGGCGAGCGGCACGAACAGATAGCGTGCGACGCCGGTCAGGAAGAACATCGGCACGAACACGATGCAGATACACAGCGTCGAGACGAGCGCCGGAATCGCGATTTCGCCCGCACCGTCGAGAATCGCATCGTGCAGATTCGTGCCCATATGCAGATGCCGTTCGATGTTCTCGATCGTCACGGTCGCATCGTCGACGAGAATCCCGACCGCCAGCGCGAGCCCACCGAGCGTCATGATGTTGATGGTCTGCCCGAGCGCATGCAACACGATCAGCGACGTCAGGATCGACAGCGGAATCGAGATCGCGATGATGCAGGTGCTGCGCCAGTTACCGAGAAACAGCAGGATCATCGCGGCGGTCAGCGCGGCGGCGATCAACGCTTCGCGCACCACGCCCTGCACGGCCGCTTTCACGAACACCGACTGATCGAACAGCGCGGTGATGTTCAGATCCGGTGGCAACGCGGCGCGCGCGTTCGGCAACAGCCCTTTCAACGTATCGACGATCGACAGCGTCGAGGCGTTGCCGTTCTTCATCACCGACATCAGCACGCCGCGCCGTCCGTTCTGCCTGACGATATTGGTTTGCGGCGAGTAACCATCGCGCACATGCGCGACTTCACGCAAATAGGTCGTCGCGCCGTTGAGCGTGCGCACCGGAATATTGTTGAGCCCGTCGAGCGTGTCCGGCGAGCCGTTCATATTGACCGTGTATTCCTTCGGTCCGATCTTGGCTGTGCCGGTCGGCAGAATCAGGTTTTGCGCGTTGAACGCGTTGACCACGTCGGTCGGCGTCAGCCCCTTGGCAAGCAATGCGCGCGTGTCCAGGTCGACCGAAATCAGACGCGACTTGCCGCCGTACGGATACGGCACCGCTGCGCCCGGAATCGTCACGAGTTGCGGGCGCAGGAAGTTCAGCGCGGTGTCGTTGAGGTCCTGCTCCGAGAGTTTCGGGCTCGACAGGCCGAGCTGGATCACCGGAATGCTGGAGGCCGAATAGCTGATCACCAGAGGCGCGGTCGCGCCCGGCGGCATCTGCTTGAGCTGCGCCTGTTCGACGGCCACGGTCTGCGCGATCGCGGTCTGGATGTTCGCGTTGGGCTGCAGGAACACCTTCAGGATCGAGATGCCCGCGAGCGACTGCGATTCAATGTGCTCGATGTCGTTGACCGTGGTGGTCAGACTGCGCTCGTTGACCGACGTGATGCGGTTGGCCATGTCTTCGGCCGACAAACCCGTATACGTCCAGATGATGCTGACCACCGGAATATTGATTTCCGGCAACACGTCGACCGGCGTGGTGAACAGCACGAATGGCGTCGCCAGCAAGATCAGAATGGCCATCACGATGAACGTGTATGGCCGTTTAAGCGCTACGTTGACGATCCACATTGAAACGCGCCCAAGAGAATGCAGGTAAGGGATGGGTAAGTCAGCGCGTATGCTAGATCGGTAGCGCCAACGCCTGCATGGCGCGAAAATGGCGTAAATGTCAGGAAGGAAAACGTAAGCCGATGCCGCGTTTCAGACGTCCCAGCATTTGACGACAAGCAAACGTTTGTTGAGAAAAGATACGCCCTGTTGCGGGTACGTTGCGTCGCGCGATATGTGGCGGCATCCGGAAATATTACGAAATATGCTTTCAGATTGATTTGTGCAAAGCAAAGACGTTGCGCCGCGCAACGCGCCTTACACGACGTGTCGGATTAAAAAACCGGCCGCCCCTTTAGAGGTCGGCCGGTTTTTTGTGACGCGTGCTGCGCTGGTATGGGATGCCTACTTGGCGAACAGCGAAGACATATCGGCAAACGCCTTGAACTCCAGTGCATTGCCCGACGGATCGAGAAAGAACATCGTCGCCTGCTCGCCGACTTCGCCCTTGAAGCGCACATGCGGCTCGATGATGAAGTCGATGCCCGCCTGCTTCAGCTTGTCGGCGGCGGCCTGCCATTGTTCCATCGACAACACCGCGCCGAAGTGGCGCACCGGCACCGCATCGCCGTCGACCTTGCTGGTCTGACGGTGGCCGATCTCTTCCGGCGCGAGGTGCGCGACGATCTGATGGCCGTAGAAGTTGAAATCGACCCACGCGTCCGAGCTGCGGCCTTCCGGGCAGCCCAGCAGTTCGCCATAAAACTCGCGGGCGGCGGCGAGGCTGTGAACAGGAAACGCCAGATGGAACGGCGGCACAACGTTTTCGGCAACGCTCATGATGAACAACTCGCTGAACTGGAAGTGGGGTGGGTGGAATCGGCCTGGTGCCGCGCAGCCTATGCGCGCGAGGCCAAGCTCAGCGTCGATTTTAACCATGACCAAAAGTGGTGAAAAACGATATATATTTGATCTGACCATCACCTGTTTCGATCAATCTATCATGCTTAGCGAGCTCAAGACTTTCCTCGCCGTCAGCCAGTACGGCACGTTTTCCGGCGCGGGCGCGCGCATTGGCCTCACGCAATCGGCGGTCAGCGCGCAGATGCAACGACTCGAAGCGGAACTCGGCTTCGCGCTGTTCGACCGCACCGGCCGCTCGGCGACGCTCAACGACGCCGGCCGCGAAACGCTCGCGCTCGCCGAGGAAATGATGACGCTCTACGCGCGGCTCTCCGAACGCGGCGCGGTCGCGGCGGAAAGCGGCATGCTGCGGGTGGGCGCGATCGCGTCCGCGCAAGTGTCGTTTCTCGCCGACGCGCTCGCCCGTTTTCGCAACGACCGGCCCGGCTGGCGGATTCGTGTGGTGCCGGGCGTGTCGCTGGGTCTGCTGGGACAGGTGGATTCCGGGGAACTCGATCTGGCCATCATCATCAGGCCGCCATTCGCGCTGCCGTCCGAACTCGAATGGCGCACGCTCGTCAGCGAGCCGTTCGTGCTGCTCGTGCCGAAAAAGCTCGCGCGCGGGACGCGTTCCTGGCGCGAGCTGCTCAGGAGCGAGCCGTTCATCCGCTATGACCGCACGTCGTTCGGCGGCCGGCTGGTCGATCGTTTTTTGCGGCGCTCGCGGCTGAACGTGCATGACGCGATCGAACTGGACGAGTTGCAGGCGATCGTGCAACTCGTCGCGCGTGGGATCGGCGTGACGCTGCTTCCGAATACGGCGGGGCTCGGCAAGTGGCCGGCGAGCGTCGCCGCGCTCGAACTGGGCGACGCGACGTTCGAGCGCGAGATCGGACTCGTGCAGCGGCCGCGGCATAGCAGACAGGCGGTGACAGACGTGTTGGCAGAGTGTGTCGGTGCGGCGGCTGGGGCGCATAGGGCTTGATGCAGGGCCTGGCGTGGCCGATTGTGCTGTCGCGCAGACCGTCAACTGTATCTGTGAGACCTGCGCCACCGCGCGCAGAATCGTCGTTCGCACATCAGATCACACATTGAATCGCGAGCCCGATCCGCCTTCGCGCCGCGCCCCGCGCCCCGCGCGTCGCCGAAACCGACTGTCACCGAGTGCCCGCCCATGATCGCCAGCCCCTTTCCCAGCGCCGATGTCCTGATCGCCTACAGCGCCTATTTCGTCGGCACCGCGAGCCCGGGGCCCAGCAATCTCGCGATCATGTCGCTGGCGATGAGCTCGGGCCGACGCTCCGCGCTGACCTTCGCGCTCGGCGTGGTGTCGGGTTCGTTCTCGTGGGCGCTGCTGGCGTCGCTCGGTTTATCGGCGGTGCTCGCC
>NZ_NPIH01000123.1 GCF_012275575.1 Paraburkholderia sp. SG-MS1
CCTGACGGCCGGGCAAGATGTCGCTCAAGAACACAGCACGGCGCCACGGCATGCCCGGTTAGTGCTAAAGACCCCGTGAAAAACTTCGCGCGAACGCGCAGCAGCAGACATGCTCAGATTCGCTCACTACGCGCGGCAAACCTCGCTTGACGCCGCAGGCGGCGCGCGAGGCTCACGGGGGCCGGAGGGCATCGCGGTAAAGGCCCGCTCACCCGTCCGGCGGCACATATGCAGCGCGCCCGCCGACGCCGCCACCTTCTTCTTTGACCGCCGTCAGCGCTTCGCGCTGACCGCCACTTCGGTGCCGTCGCTAAGCGTGAGCGTTTTCGTGCTGCCGTTGACCGGCATCGTGAAGTGCAGAATCTGACTCACGCGCACATCGTTCGGACACTTGAGCGTTTTTCCGCCGCTCGTCACGGTCTTCACACCGCGCGGCGTCTGCGCCTGGAAGTTCATCTGCACGCTCGCCGTGCCGTCGCTGGCGACGACCGGCGCAAAGCGGATCTGCGTCTGGCGGATCATCGCGCCGTTGGTGTCCACCGGCAGCGACGCATAGTTGGGACACGCATCCGTGCCGGCCACCGGGCCGCCCGGTGGCACGGTCTTCCACGTGAAGTCGTCGGTCTCGCCGGAGCGGATCGTGCGGGTTTCCTGTGAGTTGCCGAACTGCTTCGACGTAACGCGAACCGTGTAGCGGATCGGACCGTCGAGCGCGGACTGGGACGTCACCGTGATCGGCGTGGCCGCACGAGCCGCCGGCACGAGCATGACGGGCGCGAGCGCGCAAGCGAGAGAAGCGACAACTGAAACGGCGGAGAGTTTGAAGCTGGAGCTCATACTGTCACCTCGTTGTTGTGCCGCTGCGTGCCCCGCTTCAACGCTACTGTCTGTGCTGCACCGCCCGATTGGGCGGTGCCCCGGCGAACCGGTACGCGAGACACGCAACTGTTTTCGCATGATGCACCGCCAGTCTAACGCCAAGCGCGGCGCCGCGCGTGCCGCATAGGCTCGGGTGTTAACCCGCTTGCAGGGATGCGCTTTCTGCGTGTGCAATCGGCAAGATGCTGGGATTGCGGGAGGTTCGCGCCGCCGCTTCGATCGCACCATGGCGTTGCACATCGCATTGGTTGTCTCGCATGATGCGCGGCAAATGAACATGGCCGGCGCGCATGACTGCGGCGCCGGCCATATCGAACCACGCTATTCGCGCGCTGCGCGCCTTAGAAGCCCGTGAGCACCAGCTTGCCGATCGCGCGTCCTTGTTCCAGCAACCGATGCGCACGGCGCAGATTCGCCGCGTTGATCGTCCCGAGTTCTTCTCCGACGGTCGTGCGCAGCGTACCCGCGTCGATGAGACGCGCGACTTCGGTCAGCAGCTTGTGCTGTTCGATCATGTCGGGCGTGCCGAACATCGAACGGGTGAACATGAACTCCCAATGGAACGCGGCGCTTTTCGCCTTGAGCAGTTCGACCGGCACAGGGCTGCTGTTTTCGACGATCGTGCAAATGCCGCCTTGCGGCTTGATGATTTCGGCGGCCACCGGGAAATTCCGGTCGGTGTCGTTGAACATCAGCACGTAATCGACCTGCTCGATACCGAGCTTTTTCAACTGCGCGGGCATGTCGCCAAAGTGATCGACGACATGGTCCGCGCCCAGTTCGGTCGCCCATTTCGCCGATTCGGGACGCGACGCGGTCGCGATCACTTTCAGCTTCGCCAGCTGCTTCGCCAGTTGAATGCCGATCGAGCCGACCCCGCCCGCGCCGCCGAAAATCAGCACCGTGCGGCCTTCGTCCGCGCCTTGCGGCGACACGCCGAGGCGGTCGAACAATGCCTCCCACGCGGTGATCGCGGTCAGCGGCAGCGCGGCCGCGTGCGTGAAATCGAGCGACGCCGGCTTGCGCCCGACGATCCGTTCGTCGACCAGATGGAACTCACTGTTCGCGCCCGGCCGCGTGATGCTGCCCGCATAGAACACCGGATCGCCGACCTTGAACAGCGTGACGTCCGGGCCGACCGCGGCGACCGTGCCGGCGGCATCCCAGCCCAGCACGCGCGGCGTCTTTTCGACAGTGTCTTTCGGCGCGCGCACCTTGGTGTCGACCGGATTGACGGAGATCGCCTCGACCTTGACCAGCAGGTCGCACCCGGCGGCTTCGGGTTGCGGAATGTCGACGTCGACCAGCGCTTCGGTTTGATCGATCGGCAAGTAGCGGTAGAGACCGACGGCTTTCATGGAGGCTCCTGTTCTGTCCGTTTCAATGAGAACGATCGGCGAACCTTGCCGTCGATCCATGGGCGTCATCCTACGGCGATTCTTACTCTTCCAAAACCGGCATAATGACTAAAACATTTTTTTGCATTTCCGAATAATGACTTTTCCCGACCCCATCGCGCGATCCTCGCCCAGCGAACGGGAGCGGCTCGATCTGCTCGACGTCGCCTTGTTCGTGCGCGCCGCGCTACTCGCCAACGTGTCGGCCGCCGGCCGCGAGTTCGGTGTGTCGGCGGCAGTCGCGAGTGCGCGGATCGCGCAACTCGAGCGGCTGCTCGGCGCGCGCCTGCTGCACCGGACGACTCGCCGCATCAGTCTCACGCAGGACGGCGAAGTGTTCATGACACGCGCCGAAGCGCTGCTCGACGCGGCGGCCGCCGCGCGCGCGTCGGTGGGCCGTGCGCAAGCCGAGCCGCAGGGCCGCTTGCGGGTGTCGATGCCGTCGTCGTTCGGGCGGCAGCATGTGTCGCCGGTGATCAGCGAGTTTCTACGCCGCTATCCCGGCGTCAGCGTCGATTTGCGGCTCACCGATCAACTGGTCGATCTCGTCGATGCGGGGATCGACGTGGCGATCCGCGTTGGCGTGCTGAAGGATTCGTCGCTGGTCGCGCGGCGCCTCGCGGTGAACCGGCGGG